>CAXBNF010000013.1:0-79845 GCA_963977065.1 uncultured Flavobacteriaceae bacterium
GACCTTCGGGTTATGAGCCCGACGAGCTACCTACTGCTCTATCCCGCGATGTATATTTTCAATATTTTATTACCTTTTCACTCGAACCTGTGTCCGCCTTTGGCGGATATGAGCCCGACGAGCTACCTACTGCTCTATCCCGCGATATGGGTTTAAAAAGATAAAATGTTTTATTGTCAACCATACATTGACCATCTTTCCTTTTCGGACTGCAAATATACAACAGATTTCTATTTCTGCAATGTATCTTACCATTTCTTTGATGACAAATAATAATTTATCTATTTGTTCCAATGTGTATGAGAATAAGAAGCTGTTTTTGCCACACGTTCACGGTTGTATAACAAAAGTCGATGTTGATTGATTGTTCTGCTTCGATACCCCAACAAGTGGAAGATAGGTTTAGCAAGAAACCGGGCAATCGTTAAATTAACTGTGAGTATTTCCGGGTCGTTTTCATCACGAGCAATCCCCGGGAGACAAACTAATAGATTTTCAACTTTTAGTTTTCGTAAAATAGCAGAAAGCTTTAAAAATAATTTAGGAATGTTTTTTATAATGAAAAAACCGTCTCTACCTTGTGTTTGATAAAGAGGCATAAATAACTTACCACGAGATGGGGATTTAATATTTTGACCACCTGAAAGTGCCAAAACAGCACCTTTTTTTATGTTTTGAAAACTTTTGAAATTGGGAAGCATTTTAAATAGTTCATTTTCTTTGATAGAATATCTGTAAATCACCTCAAAGGTTTTTTCAATACCTCCATTGTTCTTTTTTAAAATATGATAGTGTTTATTAAAACTGCTTAAGTGTTTTTGATCTATGACACCACTAAAAACAAGTGACAAACAGCAAAAAGCATAAGCATTTTTTATAGCCTCTACTTCCTCGTGTTGACCTGATTCAAAACCTAGTGAAACATAACCCAATTGGTTGATATAACTTAACAAAGGCCCTTCAAGATACTCTTCAATACCTAATACGACAGGTACAGGAAAGCACTTTGCAAATCGTCGGTTTATCATTGCATCGTTTATTGTGATGAAGGGAAGTGTTTTACTTGAGGTGGTATGAAAATCAATAAAATAAAACGGACCTTTGTTTTTTTCTAAAATGGTATGGATGCAGTTCAATAATTCTTTTTGCTCTTCTTGCTCACTATTTAGTTGTTGATTTTTGTTTTGGATAATTGAAAAAACAGATTTTTTTGTAAACATTCTGTTTAAATCTTCATCTATGAATCGTTTATTTTGTGCTACTCCCTTTAGATTTCCTACAATAGCATAAACATTTCCTTTAAGAAATTCTCTTTGAGACAAAATAATTTTTTTAAGCATTTGGAAAGCCTTTAAACCAGCTTTTTCATTGCCATGAACTCCCCCAAAAAAAACAACAGTAGGTCCTGTTTTCTCATTTTCAAATTGAATAATTATTCTTTCGTTCTTATTTACTATTTTGGTTTGGAGCTGCGTTTTCATTTATAATTTTAAATCATTTGAAGTTACTAATCCAATCAGTTTTTCACCTTTTAATACCGGTAAACAATTTATTTTATGTTTTCTCATAAGTTGACGTGCTTGATTTTCAGTTTGGTTACTGGTGATTGTTATTAATTTTTCTTTTAAAAGAGATTTTACAGACTTTAAAGCATTGCCTTTATCCTCCAAATGGTTTTCTACATCTTCCCAAGTAAGTAATCCCATCAGCGTGCGATCGTAAGTTACCACCGGCATGTGATGAATGTTTTTCCATTTCATAATATGCAAAACCAATTCAATACTGTCTTTTTCATCTACAGAATAAATATCGGTACTCATAAGGTGTTTCACTTGTTTTTTTATGTGAAATGTTGAATGTGCTTTGGGGTCAACTGCTTCCCATTGAGCAACGGGTATTCCACTTTCTTGCCTTAAATACATTTGTGCTGTGAGCACTTGAGCAGCTTCAACCGGTTTTTTTATTTCCAGTAAATTGCGATAACTTTGGGTAGTCCATTGGCTTCCGTTTTTGGTTTGTACTCGATCACTAATAATCTTCATATAGTGGTTGATATCACTTTGATTGACCCCCATTTTTGACAAACCATTTTTTGCCATTGGAATCAATTCATTGAGAATCAATTGTTGGGCGGGAATCATTTTTCCCATCCAGCTGAACTGAGTTGCCAAACCATACCGCGCAGCACTAAAAAAATTGGCTTTTACATCTTTAAAATTCATTTTTTCATGAATATTTTTATAGTCTTCTGGTTTTCCTACCATAACCCCAATCCAAAAAGCACTGTTTGCTATTTCGTCTACTACTGTAGGTCCAGATGAAATATACCGGTTTTCTATACGCAAATGAGGTTTTCCTCCGCCCACACCATAACATACTCTGTTCCATTTATAAACAGTTCCGTTGTGTAAGTTCAGAGCTTTTAACTTTGGAATTTCACCATTTTCAAGTGTTTCGAGACTGGAACCTTTAAAATCTGAAGTGACCAAACTTTTAAACCTGGAGATATTGTCTTTAAAAATATCTGTTATTGAGCCTGTTTCCCATTTGTTTCCAAAACTTACCCTTGATGGGCTTTCGTTGAGTGTAAAGGTATTGGTTCGTGTATCAACACTTTGGGTAAATAAGGCAATGCGTGTTTCATTCCATAATTCTTTTCCAAACAAAAGAGGGGAGTTGCAACAGGCACTCAATACAGGTCCAGATATAGCTTGTGCCCAATTGTATTGAGCTACAAATTCATCAGGGTTTATTTGAAGGTGAACCTGAAAACTTGTATTACAAGCCTCAAGTAAAACGGAGTCGTGAAGAATATTGAGTTCATCCACTCCTTTTATATGAATGTTAAAATGCTGTTTCCTTGATGCTGTTATCGCTTCATTTAATACATAATAACGTTGCATTGGCGTCATATTTTCAAGATGAATATCGTCCAATGAGAGAGTGGGTAGAATCCCGGTCAATATTATTTTACTTTTTAGTTTTTCAGCAACTGTTTTGGCCTTCTTTAAAAGCCGTTCAGTATCTGCTTGAAGTTGAGAAAAACAATTGCCGGATAATTCAAGAGGATCCAGGTTGATTTCGAGATTAAATTTTGCAATCTCAGTTGTAAAATGGGGGTCATTGATTCTTTCCAGAATAGTGAGCGCATTTTGAGCGGGTAAAAAGTTTTCATTGACTAAACAAAATTCCTGCTCAGCACCAATTCTTATGGGTGCTTTCTCAATTAAATCAGCGGAAATCATCTTTTCTAAAGCCTCAACGTCTTTGATGAGTTGATTAACATAATTTGCTGTTTCCTTCTTTTTTGTAAGTTGTGTTACGTTTAAAGTTCCCATAAACCCTTTTTTGAAATAAATAAAGGGTTAAGTTAAAAGACTGATTTATAAAAAACTATGACAAGTGTCATACACAAATTTTAAAACGACATCTGTTTATGGTTTGAAGTTAAAAATGGAAATCGATTTAGAATAATCCCGTAATTGTTCCATTTTCATCAATATCAATATTTTCGGAAGCCGGGTGGGCAGGCAATCCGGGCATACGCATCATATCTCCTGTTATTGGAACTAAGAATCCGGCGCCGGCAGCTATTTCGATTTCTCTGACTGTAATTGTAAACCCTGTGGGTCTTCCTAATAAGGCCGGGTTGTCTGAAAGCGATTTCTGTGTTTTTGCTATACACACCGGAAGATGATCAAGCCCAAGATTTGAAATTTTCTTTAGATCAAGCTTCGCTCTTGAAGCATATTCTACTTTGGCCGCTCCATAAATTTTTGTGGCGATGGTTTCAATTTTTGATTGTACATTAGATTCCCAATTGTAAAGCGGGGTAAAGTTTGACTTGTTTTCTTCAACAGCAGCGACAACCTCCTTGGCCAATTCGATAGCCCCTTTCCCGCCTTTAGCCCAAACTTCTGCCAGGGCAACACGAACCCCTTTAGATTTTGCAAATGCTTTGATAGCTTCAATTTCTTCATCACTGTCTGTGATAAATTTATTGATAGCAATAACCGGCGTTAATTGAAACTGAAGAATGTTTTCAAGGTGTTTTTCCAGATTAGGCAAGCCCTTTTTGAGAGCAGTTACATTGGGTGTTTTTAAATCATCAAGAGTGACTCCCCCATGGTATTTTAAGGCTCTGATGGTAGCTGTAAGTACTACAACTTTTGGTTTTAGACCGGCACTTTGACATTTGATATCTAAAAACTTTTCTGCACCAAGGTCTGCTCCAAAACCGGCTTCGGTAACAGTATAATCAGATAAACTCATTCCCATTTTTGTAGCAATTACCGTATTGGTTCCTTGTGCGATGTTGGCAAATGGGCCACCGTGAATAATGGCGGGATTTCCTTCAAGTGTTTGCACCAAATTAGGTTTTATCGCATCTTTAAGTAATACGGTCATGGCGCCTTCAGCTTTTAGATCACGTGCATAAATGGGTTTCTTATCAATAGTAAAGCCAACAAAAATATTGCCTAAGCGTTTTTTTAAATCAGTCAAATTGTTTGAAAGGCAGAGTATAGCCATTATTTCTGAGGCAGCGGTGATGTCAAAACCTGATTCGCGTGGAATACCTGAACCGGTACCACCCAAACCAATAATAATATTTCTTAACGAACGATCGTTGACGTCCATCACGCGTTTCCAGGCAACGGTGCGTGCGTCAATTCCCAATGTGTTTGTTTTACTTTGAATGTTGTTGTCAATTAAAGCAGCAAGTAAATTGTGTGCTTTTTCTATGGCTGAAAAATCTCCTGTAAAATGCAAATTGATATCTTCCATAGGGATTACCTGTGCATAGCCGCCGCCTGTTGCGCCACCTTTAATTCCAAAAACTGGTCCTAAAGAAGGCTCTCTTAAAACAACGGTTGTTTTTTTGCCAATTTGATTGAGTCCTTCAGAAAGGCCTATGGAAATAGTCGTTTTTCCTTCACCGGCAGGTGTGGGTGAAATAGCAGAGACCAAAATTAAATTACTTTGGTCTGATTTCGATTTGTCAATAAGGGAAAGGGGCAATTTAGCCTTGTGTTTTCCATAAAGCTCCATCTTATCAGATTGGATACCCAGTTTTTTCGCAATTTCTGTGATGTGAAGTGGTGTAGCTTTTTTGGCAATGTCTAAATCGGTCATAGAATCATTATTTTGGTTTGATATCTCCAAAAATAGGTTTTTTTAAGCGTTTTCTGAATGATAAATGTCAGTGAAAAATAATTAGAAATTTAATCGTAGTTTTTTTGTGATGACATTTCATTTTTTTTTCGATGAGATGATATAAACCTTATAAGATATAAACCAATGAAAAAATTACTATTATTAACACTATCAATCGGCTTATTATTTTTAAATGTTCAAAGTCAGGAATCAGCACTGGAAATTCCTCATAAAGACATTAATCACTTTGAGGGTCAAATTCCCTCCACAAGTTATTTCCATCCAGTTATTCTAAGCTCTCATGAGTGCATTTCAGATGAAACCAGATTAGAAGTGAGACAAAATATTGCTGCAAATAAAGAGAATATTCTTTTAAATTATCCTGATGCTTTCAGTACAAATAGAAGTGGCGGTCACCCTTTGTTTGTTTTGCCAATAAAAGCCAAAGATGGCTTTGACGAATATGGTTACTATACTTTAAATTTTCAGGTAGATCATAACCTTACTCCAAACAACAATCTTTTGGATTACAATTGTGGCGCACGCACTTATGATTGGGGATCGGGAAATCATAAGGGTACAGATTATATTCTTTGGCCTTACCCCTGGAAAAGTATGGATGAAGAAATTATGGAAATTATTGCTGCTGCAGATGGAATCATAGTTGACAAACGAGATGGTAATTTTGATTTAAATTGCGCTAACAATGGAAATCCCAACTGGAACGGAGTCGTATTAGAGCATGCAGATGGCTCACAAACCTGGTACTGGCATTTTAAAAATGGTGCAATCACTTCCAAGAACATTGGAGAATCTGTAGTAGCAGGAGAGTATCTTGGTGCCGCCGGAAGTTCAGGAAGTAGTGACTGGCCTCATTTGCATTTTGAAGTTTATGACAATAATGAAAATTTAATTGATCCTTATGAAGGTACTTGTAATACAATGAACCCCAATAGCTGGTGGCTGAGTCAACAAGATTATTTTGTGCCCGGAATAAATAGGCTTTCCACACATAAAACAAATCAGTTTGATGAGGCTTGCCCGGAAATAGAAAACACCTATGAGGCACTTGATTTTTTTCATGGTGATGATTTATTTATACGTGTGTTTTATCGTGATATTCAAGAAGGTGCAGTCACCTCCTTTACAATACTTGATCCAGATAATCAAGTTTTTGCAAATTGGGATTGGGCTCAAAACTGGGGGCAGGACTATGCAACTGCACATGCGTTATGGCCATTAAGCGTCAATGGTTCCTGGCCTGATGGAGTTTATACCCTGCAAGTGAATTTTGGCGGCAACGTTTATGAGTCAATTTTTGGGGTAAATACAAACCTTAGTAATGAATCTAATAATTTCACAGAAATTTCACTGTACCCTAATCCTGTATCTGATATTCTAAATATAGAAGCAACAAATCAAATGGATGAAATTGTAATATATGATATTAAAGGAAGTATTGTTTTAGTGACCAATCTTGAGAAAGTAAATGCAAAGCTGAATTTAGAAATGCTGAAGTCTGGCGTTTATTTTGTACATATAGAGTCACAGGGCAAGATGTCTATTTATAAAATTATTAAAAAGTAAACAAAGTGAGTTAAACTAATTTATAAAAAAAGTTAATAATTGCACACATAATATATTAGTTTAGTTGCAAAATAATGGGAGCCAAGACAAACAAAAATAAAAGCCGGAATATTATTTAATGATTCCGGTTTTTAAAATTTATTTTATCTCTGAAATTATTATTTCCTTCTTGAACTATTGCGTTGTCCTGCCCCTCTTGAACGCTGCTGACGTTGTGGTGTTTTTTCCACGTGGTGATTCACCAAGGGAAAATTGTCATTTTCCAAAACAGGAATTTGTTTTCCAATCAGTTTTTGGATGTCTTTTAAATACGCTTTTTCTTCAGCATCACAAAAGGCGATGGCAATCCCATCAGACCCTGCCCTTCCTGTTCTTCCAATGCGATGCACATAAGATTCAGGAATGTTGGGAAGTTCATAGTTAATCACGTGTGTGAGGTCATCTATATCAATGCCTCGGGCAGCAATATCGGTTGCTACCAGCACACGGGTTTCTTTAATTTTAAAGCTATTCAATGCACGCTGACGTGCGTTCTGGGATTTGTTACCGTGAATGGCCTGTGATTTTATTCCGGCTTTGACCAGGTCTTTTACGACCTTGTCTGCACCGTGTTTGGTGCGCGTAAAAACAAGTGCCCTGTCAATGTTTTTATCTGAAAGCACTTCTTTCAATAAGTGCTTTTTATTTTCCTTGTCCACAAAATACACTGCCTGATTGATCGTGTTTGCGGTGCTGGAAACCGGTGTAACTTCCACTTTGGAAGGATTCACAAGAATGGTGTTGGCCAGTTTCACGATAGGGTCCGGCATGGTTGCTGAAAAAAACAAGGATTGTCTTTTCTGCGGAATCTTGGTGATGATTTTCTTTACATCATTTAAAAAGCCCATATCCAGCATACGGTCTGCCTCGTCCAAAACGAAAAACTGCAGTTGGTTTAACTGAACAAACTTCTGACTGATTAAATCCAGCAGTCGTCCCGGTGTAGCAATTAAAACATCAATACCTGATTTTAATGATCTCACCTGACTGTTTTGACTTACGCCACCAAAAATCACTTCATATTTTAGATTGGTTTTTGCCCCATAGTTTTCGAAACTTTCGGCAATTTGTATGGCGAGTTCTCTTGTGGGGGTTAAAATTAAAGCTCTGATGGGTCGTTTTCCGCTATGGTGCCCACGATCCTGACTCATCAATTGAATGATGGGGATGGCAAAGGCAGCGGTTTTTCCGGTTCCGGTTTGAGCACAGCCTAAAACATCTTTGCCTTGAAGAGCAAGAGGAATGGTTTGTGCCTGTATGGGTGTGGGTGTTGTGTATCCTTCCGTTTTTAAAGCCTCGAGGATGGGGGCTATTAAATTTAAATTTTCAAATGTCATTGTAATATAGTTTAAGACCGAATAAATTGAAAAAGGCTCACTGTCTCGGTCTTTGTGACAGGAATTCTTTTTTGTACTGCTTAAACTTTAAATGTGATTTGGAGGGTGATTCCGAAACTTAGGTAAGAAAAAGAGTAGTGACATCAATCTCTCGTTTCAATTAAAAACGATGATATCGGGGGCAAAGCTACTTCTTTTTTTTGACTCTGTTATTTTTTCTTTTAAAATGACTATATATTATAACCCAAAGGATGATAAGAAATCCAAATATCACGATTGCCCAAATAGAATATGCCGATTTTTTTTGTTCCTCTTCCAAAGCACCATAATAAACAAATCCGCTCCAGTAATAAGGGGATTTTTTGGCATTGGAGATGTCAGGGTTTTCCAGATACTCAAGCTTGGAATGCCGGTTGGCCATAAAAGCTGAATGCTGTTTGCTGTAATGCCCGTAAAAGGAATTCATGAGTTGCGAAGTTGAGCGGTCATTGACTTTCCACAGGCTGAAGAGCAGGTTTTGGGCGCCCGCATATTGAAAGCCACGTGCCAGGCTCATAGCACCTTCACCGCTTTGAATTTTACCAATACCCGTCTCGCAGGCACTCAAAACAACTAGCTTTGGATTCAAATTGAGGCTGTAAAACTCTTGTAAAAGCATCACGTCATCATAAAACTCCATAGCGGCAGGGATGGTGAAACTGCCACTGTGAGCGTGGGTGGAAAGATGCAATATGGTATGCGCTTTCGCGAAAGCGATAAAATTTTCCTTACTGGCTTCCTGATACATCAACAACCGGGAGTCCATCAAAGAGTTCAGGTTTTCAGCTTCGTCCAGTGAATAGGTCAACGGTTGTGAACTGCCTTCAAATACCGGAAAAATACCTAACACCGAATTCTTTGTATCTGGTGTTTTAGCGTCGTGGTACAAGGAAGCCGAGGTATTGTAAGTCACACTGTTTTTTTTGACCAGAAAGGGCATGCTTGCAAACGATGTGCTTTGAGAGGGTTCGGTTAACAAAGCTTCAAAAGGAACAAAATGCAACAACCCATCAGGGATAAGAATGAGATTTTTGTTTTTCGGAAGGTTTTTCGGAAGAATTTTTTTGTATAACGAATGCGCCTGTTCCTTAAATCCAAGAACATCATTAGTAATGGCAGAACTGTTTTCAAAATAATTGATAAACTGGGAAATCTCTTGGCTGAGGTTTTCATCAACGACAGATTTATGGAAGCTCACCTCTTTATCTGAAATGTCAAAGCGGTACAAACCCTCTTTACCAAAAAAGTAGGAGAACAGTACTGCGTTGTCTTCTTCTACTTTGGATTGTAATGAATCCAGAGTGATAATTTTCGAAAGCGCATCCGGGTACTTTTGTGCAATTGCAGACTGAAGGTTTTTGAGTTCCAAACTTATTGTGCTTAAAGTGTCATTGAGCACCCGAAGTTTTTCAGAGTCAGCAGTAGTCAATTGCTCCCTGATCAACACATTTATTTTTTGTTCCAGAAGGGAGGAAAACGTTTCCCTTTTTTGGAGCAGGGTGTCATCAGGATAGGAATCTAAAAGTGATCGTTGGGAAACCATATCGCGCAGGACTGCTGCTTTGCTTTTTTCGGCGTATCCAAATGCCCGGATTAAGACACTACGCTCTTTGGTTTTTTGATAATGTTCATAAAGGATTTCAATACACGCTTCGGTGCGTCTTTTTAAAGCCGCCTGATGAATGATTTTGACTTCCTGGGCTGTATATTGTTCTTGCAACAAATCGGAAACATAAAAACTGAGGTCATAATAGCGCAACGCCTCAAGCCGATTTTCCTGCAACAGCGCCAGTCCGTCAAAAATGGCTAAGAAAGTATTTTCAGCATAAAGAAGCTCTTGTCTCGGAATCTCTGAGGAGTTGGCATTAGGAATCAAAAATCGCAGGGCTTCCTGATAGTTTTCCACGGCTTTATCAGTCTCTTTTTTTAGTGCATACACTTTTGCTTTTTCAACATAAAAACGGGCGATGTCGCGTGCTAATAGATTGCTTTCAAATAATTGCTTTTCTGCATTTTCCAGTAAAGCTAATGCTGTTTCAAAGTCATTGTTTCGCACGGCCAGTTGGGCAGCGTTGCGCACTTTAAGCAGGTCATATTGTTGGTTTAGGTTTTCACCAAGGGTGGATTGTGCTTCTTCATACCTTTCAAGGGCCATCAGGTTTGTGGCAAGATTGTTCTCCAAAGCTGTTTTCTGTTGAGGGGAAATCCCTTTTACGTTAAGACCCTCACGAATCAATTCAATCGCCGTATTGTGCTTTCCGGTGTTGTGATATACCACAGAGAGGTTGATAATGCCGGCAATGATTTGAGCGGTATTTTTTTGTTTTTTTGCCAACCCCAAATACCTTACTATGGTGTTTTCGGCATTGGAGAAATCTCCGATGATGGTATAGAGGTTGCCCAGAGGTTTTAAACAATATTCAATGATATCATAACCCTCCAGTTGCTTTTCGCGAAAGCGTTTCCATGCTTTTTCATATGAACGAATAGCTTTTTGGTTATTCCCAAACTGCCGGTGGTAATAGCCCATATTGCTATTTAGAATAACCAATGCTAAATGTTCATTAGCTTTTTGTGTTTGCGTGGAAAAGGCAACTTCTTTTTCTTCCAGTTGCTGAAGGGTAGTGGACGTGGGGTTTTTGATAAAACCGTCAAGGGCATTGTAAACGGTGTCTTCCAGCGATTGGCCAAAGCCCGGAGAAAGACTCAGAATAAACAGGATACCAAGAAGTTTTGGAAATTTCATCCGGGCTGCGTTTTAAAATTTCCAGATGGCATACAACTGTATCTGGCTGTTGGGTGCATTGAAGTTATAGACATAGCGAACACCGGCACTGGGGCCAATGCGGGCAATGCCGGCATTAAAGCCCACAAACACCCCTGTCTGGAAATTGTCAAAACCTGTATTGGTGGTTTCAAGTGTGGTAAAATCTTTGGTATCGTCCCTGAATGTGATCCCTTCAGAGGGAATAAAAAGGCTGTATTCTCCTGTATTTTTTTCACACACCTCGCTGCTTAAATCTAGTTTTAATTGGACACCTGTGCCCACTGCAAGAAAATTGTTGAGGTTATATCTGTAAGAAGCAGGCACCAGATATAACGAAATGTTTTGATGCTCTTTGAGTTGCTCAATATCATAAGTTTCTATAAACCCATTGGCCGTGGTAGTTTCTTCCGTGAAAGTATTCAATTCATCAAAAGAGTTTGCCGAAATCATCAATTCTGCCTGTAAATAGCCGCGATAGGACTTGTATGGTGATATGGTGGCGCCCACAAAATATTCCCTGTGATTATCCAAGTCTGGTGTAATCATATAGCCGGCTTTGGCGCCAATGGAGATGCCGGGCACAAAGCGTGTGGTCGCATAATTAGTGATGATGGGTTCATTCTTGTCAAAATAAATGGCTGTGCGGCTGCGGGTTTTCTTTTTATGAAAGTCTTTAGCGAGTTTGATGTTGTATTTGACAAAACCTTTGGTGGAGTCATATTCCTTGACATTTTTTTGTTCGCTGCCGGGCAGGTAGATGTTTTTGAATGTAAATATGGCTTTGGTATCAGTAAACGTGGTATCGATACAGCTGTAAATCACTTCTTCTTTTGGGCAAATGGGGCACTCCGGATAAAGGTCTGTGATTTCAATGGTACTTTTGTCAAACATTTCGGGGATTTCGGTTTCCAGTCTAATCGTTCGTGCGGGGCCTTCTCCGTTATTCTGGAATTTGGTTTTAAACTTAAAGGTTTTAAAACGCACCAGGCGGTAGTTCATTACCGTGGCATTGGAGGACATTTTGTTGGGGTCGTGTGAAGTGACAATTTCCATTTCCATTTCCTTGACTTTGTGGTTGTCAAAATTGGCGTCGGGCACATAGACGCTTCTTACGGTAACGATAGCACTGGTATCTTTGAGCATCTCTGGGGTGGTGCGCAAAGTAAAAAAGATGTTGCGTTCTTCACCGGGCTCCATACCGTCAAACTCCAACAGGGTGTGCTCTCTATAATATTCTTGTGAGTCCTCCAGGGTAAGGGGCAGGTTGATTTTTTCTGTGGTGTCAGTCCATTTTTTGGTGAGGTGCAGGATTTCGTTTTTCGCGGAAGCGATTAAGGTTTCCGGTTCTTCGGTTTTTGCTGTTGTTGCAAAGAGTAGGTCTTGGCGTTGTTTTTCGCCGTGATAGGTTCGGGTATCAGTGAGTTCAAAGTTATTGGCTTTGTATTGATTTTCGTTGTAAAACAGATAGAGTTTGCCTGAAGTGATATAGTCTTTTTGGTTTTTATACCGCATCACCACGACGATTTCTTCTTCTGGGATGGGCTCACGGTTGCGCAGCAGCTCAAGATCATCTGTCATCGAAGCTGAGGTTTTGTAATCTTGAGTGACTTTATCCACTTTTACTTTTTGTGGTCTTGTGGCGGGTGTTTTGCCATTGTCATAGTGGTTGGTGGCCCAGAGTTGCACTTCATAATCACCTTCCTTTTCATAGACGTGTTGCGGGTTTTTCTCTTTACTGAAATGACCATCACCAAATTCCCAGTAATAGGAGTAATAGGCTTGTGGAGCTCCTGCAATTTGTATGAGTGGCGGGGTTTCCGGTGAAAAATCAATTTGATTCCCCAAGATGTCATAGCCAAAGGTGGCCGTGCGTGCCAAGGTATCTGTTACCGGTGTTTGCTGGGCTAAAATTGAAAAGCTACAAAAACCTAAAAGAAGTAAAATGATCTTGAGTTTCATTTTGTTTTTTTGGTTAGATGAATTAAAGATATAAAAAAGTGATGACAACGCAGGTTGCCATCACTTTTATTGGCTAATTAAAATAGAATATTAAGGTAAATTATTGATGACTTGGGTCAATTCTTCTACAGTAGCGATGGCAGTTTCTTCCAGTGTAAAGGTGACTTGTTGCCCGTTCTCAACGGTGATGGTTTGTATGGCATATCTGAAATCGCCCTCGTGTTCTGATAAGAAAATGATGTGTGCTTCCAGTCCTATGGGGAACTCTCCGTAAAGAAAAGCCAGACTGCTACTTTCACCCACTCTTGCCAGATAGACAGAAGCGTTGCTGTTATCGAAGCCTTGTGGGACTGCGATTTGAATTTCGGTTTTGGGATCGGGATCTGCAATAAAAACATCACAGTTAAACCATCCAAAGTTTTCTACAAAAGCATTGTATGACGTTCCATTTTGCTGGTCTATCCAAAATTCAGTGTTTTGCGGCAACCATACCAGATTATCATCTTCATCAATCTCGCCTACAAAAGGACCCATTCCGGGTACTTCACCGCCTGTTAGGTCAGCAGGCACGCTAATCATCATACCACAGTCCAGTGTGAGTTCTTCACCGTTTTGGTATGCTTTGATATGAAATTCACCACCTGAGATAAGTTGTCCCAAATCATTGCTTTGGTCTTTACCCACCGTGGTTGCATTGGTGGTGAGCATATTGCCACGGTCAAAGACTTCTACATATTCCAGTTCAACTGCTCCTGTTACCGGATCGCCGTTCAAAGAGAGGCAATTCGCCCAAATAGCAAGAGTGACACCGGCTGCAGATTCAAAAGTAATTCCGTCTTCTGCATTAAAAGTGGCATTTTGTTTTAAACTGTTGAAGGCATCTTCCTGAAGCCCTTTAAAAGCGGCTGCAGTGGGAGGGGTAAATGGAATTTCTTCAATTGGCTCTATGCCGTCATCGTCTTTGCTACAGCTTGTGATTAAAAAAAGTGTAGCTACTAAAAGTGTGAATGTGTTTCTTAAATTTTTCATGATTTCTAAATTTTAAAGGTTTAAATTTTTATTGTTTACATCCTTATATCAACTGGGTTTAAAATTTGTTACCCTTAAGTTTTATTTTTTTTCAAAAAAATACCCTGCAGTGTATGCAGGGTAGTGGAATTAATAAAAACTTATTTGTAAATTTTTTACGGCAAGCCAGCAATAAGTGTTTGTAACTCTTCAAGTGTTGCCGTTTGTGTTTCGCTATGTGCGATGGTAACAAACCCATTTTCAGTTATGGTGACAGGCTTGATGGCATAGCGCCACAGGTTATCCTCCGCTGTTACAAAAATTAAATGCACCTCTAGTCCCACGGGTAGTTGTCCGTAATGCTCTGAAAACATATGTGTATCAGGATTGAAGGTGTCAAGATGGGCAAGGCCGGTTTCTTCGCCGTCAAAAGAAAGATATATAGAAGCATTTTGAGCGGTATAGCCTTCGGTTACCAATACCTGCAGGGTGGTTTTAGGCCGGGGGTCGTCAAAGAAGCGGTCAATGTTTGTCCAGCCAAAACCCTGAAAAAACGTAAAATAATTATCGCCTTCTACAAAGGCTTCCCCGTTGGGGTTGGCCTCCCAGGTGAGATTGTCATTATCGTCAATCACTCCGGTCCATAGTGTCATATCTTCATCCGGACCGCCTGTTAAAGACGTGGGAACAATGAGTTGAATACCACAAACGGGGAGCACGTCCTCACCATTTCGTGTAATATTAATGTAAAAGGCACCGCCGGTCAGTAACATGGCCTTGTTTCCGTCCGGCATGCGTCCCATGGTGGGTTTGTTGGGGCCCAACATTTCATACCGACTGTAAAATTCAATAAATTCCAGTTCCACTTCGTCGAGAATGAGTTCACCGTCAAGAGTGGTTAAACAGCCCGGGAAAATCTGCAGTTGGGCGCCGTTGCTGGATGTGAAATCAATGCCTTCTTCAGCGATAAAAGTTTCGTTTTGAATGTTTTGCTCAAGAGCTTGCTGTCTCAATATATTGAAACTTTCTGATGAAGGTGGCGTAAAGGTTATTTCTTCTATCGGGTCGTCACAACAGGTTTCCCTATCACAACTTAATGATGTGAATATAAAAAGCAAGGTGAGAAAAAAGGAAGTCTTCTTTTTCATGATTGAATTTCTATTTAAAACCGGTCTTTATCAAATGTACAAAAAATCAATGGATTGTCATTTAAAATGAAAACCCCGCCATAGACCAACAAAGCACGGGGTTTTCGACACTAACAAACAAAACAAAGCAGGTTTTCAATATGTGATTACCTTGTTTTCACCTTTAGATACATTTTGGTTTCTTTTTGTTACCCATTTTTTTGAATTTATTATTTTTTGAATTGGGATTGCTTATTTTAAAGCGGATTAGGTATTCCTGAATAAAAAATCTTTAGTACTTTCGTTTGGTAAATACAAATCCATGAGTGCATCCAACATTCACGAAGACCAAAAATATATTGACGGACTTGCCCAAAACAACTCCTTTGTTATTCGGGCAATCTATGAAAAGTTTGCCCCTAAGGTCATCGGGTATGTGTGTAAAAACAGTGGTGACAGAGAGCAGGCAGAGGATCTGGTGCAGGAAGTGCTTC
Organism: uncultured Flavobacteriaceae bacterium; assembly: GCA_963977065.1. Lineage (GTDB taxonomy): Bacteria > Bacteroidota > Bacteroidia > Flavobacteriales > Flavobacteriaceae > Planktosalinus. The sequence goes on from CAXBNF010000013.1 coordinate 15,512, forward strand.
TTGTGATTTATGACCAGGCAAAAACTAAAAATTTACAACTCACCTGTCCTTTTGATGCTTATTTCTTTTTGCTGTGTAAACGAAAGTGGCTCAATATTTTAAAGAAATCTTCACTGCAGGAGGTAACAATTAATGAAGAAATTGTATCTGCTAATGAACCCGTGCAGGAACCGGTATTGGAAACCGAAACCTTTGCAACCCGGCAAAGCCTTTATGAGCATATGTTTCAAAAAATTGGAGATGTTTGTAAAGAATTGCTGACCAAAAGTTTTGAACTGGATTCTATGGAGGAGGTCGCCAAGGCACTCAATGTCACCTATGGCTACGCCCGAAAAAAGAAATCCCTCTGCATTGGTAAATTAACCAAAATGATACAGGAGTCTCCTGTGTACCAAAACTTAAAAACTTAATGCGATGGAAGATCGTGACTACATTTTATTTGAAGATTATCTCTCACATTCCCTCTCTGAAAGTGAACGTGAAACCTTTGAAAAAAGGTTGAAAGAAGACAAAGCCTTTCGGGAAGCTTTTCAACTTTACAAAGAAACTTCGGCATTTTTAGACCATAAATTTTCAAATAAAACCGAACGGGAAGCTTTTAAAGCCAATCTTTCAAAAATTAGCAATGCCCAATCTGGCAGTACTAAAACATCTGCTAAAAAAGTAAAACTTTTACATCCGTGGAAATTGGCTGTTGCCGCTTCCATAGTGGTGGTCGTTGGATTTTTCTATTCGCAGTGGTTTACGACACCGATATATAGCGACTATGCAGATTATCCCCAGATAAGTCTTGCCGTGAGAGGTGAAGTAAACGAAATGGCAGCCGAAGCCGAAAATGCCTTTAATACCCAAAACCATCAGAAAGCCATACCGCTCTTTAAATCCTTGATGGAAAATGAGCCCGAAAATCGTGAAATCCAGTTATTTCTTGCTGTATCCCTTGTTGAAGAAAACGCTTTCGCGGAAGCAGATGCCCTGTTTGATTCCCTGTTAAAAGAACCTTCAGCTTACTTAAACCAAGCTAGATGGTATGCTGCTTTAAGCAAACTTAAACAAAAAGAGTATGAGGAAACAGAAGCCATTTTAAGACTCATTCCCGAGGAAGCCGAGGAATATCCTAAAGCACAAAAATTACTTAAGAAACTAAAATAGCCGTACTTTTGCAGTTCAAATTCTTGGTATGCAAAAACACAAAGCCGGTTTCGTAAACATTATAGGCAATCCCAATGTGGGGAAATCCACCCTGATGAATGCCTTTGTGGGCGAAAAACTCTCCATCATCACCAGCAAGGCCCAAACCACAAGGCATCGTATTCTTGGTATTGTAAATGGAGATGATTTCCAAATGATTCTAAGCGACACGCCCGGAATCATCAAACCTGCTTATCAGTTACAGGAATCGATGATGGGGTTTGTGAAGTCTGCCTTTGAAGATGCCGATGTGCTGATTTATATGGTGGAAATCGGTGAAAAGGAACTCAAAGACGAAGATTTTTTCAATAAAATCATCCACTCAAAAATTCCGGTGCTGTTGCTTATCAACAAGATTGACAAATCCAATCAGGAGCAACTGGAAGAGCAGGTGCAGCTCTGGGCTCAAAAAGTGCCCAATGCTGAGATTTTTGCTATTTCAGCGCTGGAAGGTTTTCAGGTAAAGGAGGTATTTGACAAAATCATAGAACTCCTCCCGGAATCACCGCCTTTTTACCCCAAAGACCAACTCACCGATAAACCGGAGCGTTTTTTCGTCAACGAAACCATCAGGGAAAAAATCCTGATGCACTACAAAAAAGAAATTCCGTATAGTGTTGAGGTAGATACCGAAGAGTTTTTTGAAGAAGAAAATATCATCAGGATGCGTGCCGTCATTATGGTGGAACGCGACACTCAAAAAGGAATTATCATCGGACACAAAGGGGAAGCACTGAAAAGGGTGGGAGTAGAAGCTCGAAAAGACCTGGAGAAATTTTTTGGCAAGCAAGTGCACCTGGAGCTGTATGTAAAAGTCAATAAAAACTGGCGTAGTGATGCCAGGCAGTTACGACGGTTTGGATATGATTCATAGTTAATAGTGGTGAGAGGTAAGTAATAGTTTCAAAGCACCAAAATTCAAGCACCAAATACCAACAGCCAAATTCCAAATTACTTTTTAAGTGTGATTGATTACCCCTTCATCTTAGTATAAAGTAACATAGAGATTCACGGAGGTTGAGCAGAGTCGAAACCGTTTTTACATTTGGAATTTTCCCTGTCAACCGTCCCCCAGCATTTCTTCCATCACCTTCTCTAGTTCGTGTGCTTGCGGCATTCCTTTTTTTCGGTTGCTGCGTGCTGTGAAGTAAAGACTGAACCAGGCAATGATCATCAATAGCATGATGGTAATGTGTATCCCTGAAGGCTGCCCCAATGACCAGTTTGAATAAGCAAACACGCCAAAAATGATAAAGATTCCCGCTACGACAAAATGTAGAAACATAAACATCGTCCAGAGTGCAGGTTCCGGGCCAAAAAGGCCTTTCACTTTAGTATTGCCGTTTTCCAGAGCTTCTAACTCCAGATGGAGATGTGGTGAGTATGTTTTTTTATTTTCATTCCCAATGTAAATCCAGATATGGTCGTCCAAAAGATTGATGATATAACTGGGCTTTTTGCTACTTTTCAAACTTTCGGCACTTTCTTTAATAGCGTTAACCGGTTTAGTTACCATTTTTTCAAAACGAGGCCTGAGTTGAATTTGTTTTTCAATTTCCATAAAGGATTTATTTAGAAGTACCTAAAATACTAAGTTGCTGTAAAACTAACAACAAAACAACTACCTTTGCAAAAAATTAAAAACTTGTCATGTCAAATATAGTTGCTGTTGTCGGAAGACCAAATGTAGGGAAATCCACCTTTTTTAACCGAATGATTAAACGTCGTGAGGCTATTGTTGATGCGGTGAGTGGTGTGACGCGCGATAGAAACTATGGCAAAAGTGACTGGAACGGTAAAGAATTTTCACTCATAGATACCGGAGGCTATGTGAGAGGAAGTGATGATATTTTTGAAGCCGAAATTGACAAACAAGTAGAACTTGCCATTGAAGAAGCAGATGCCATTATTTTTATGGTAGATGTGGAATCCGGTGTGACAGGAATGGACGAGGTTGTTGCAAAACTTTTGCACCGCACCAGCAAACCCGTATTTCTTGCTGTAAATAAAGTTGATAATGCAAAAAGAGGGGAAGACGCAGTTGAATTTTATTCTTTAGGATTTGAAAAAATTTATCCCATAGCGAGCATCAACGGTAGTGGTACAGGTGATTTGCTGGATGACCTGGTAAATGCACTTCCTGAAAAGCCGGAAGTAGAAGAAGAAGAATTACCACGTTTTGCTGTAGTGGGAAGGCCCAACGCAGGGAAATCTTCCTTTATAAATGCGCTTATTGGAGAAGAGAGATATATAGTTACTGATATTGCGGGAACCACACGTGATGCCATTGACACTAAATACAATCGTTTTGGGTTTGAATTCAATTTAGTTGATACTGCAGGAATTAGACGCAAGTCTAAAGTAAAAGAAGATCTGGAGTTTTATTCAGTAATGCGTAGTGTGCGTGCTTTGGAGCATTGTGATGTGGCCATTTTAGTGGTTGATGCTACACGCGGATTTGAAGGACAAGACCAGAATATTTTTTGGCTGGCACAACGTAACAACAAAGGGATTGTTATATTAGTCAACAAGTGGGATTTGGTAGAAAAAGACACCCACTCTGTAAAACATTTCGAAAAAATGATTCGGGAACGCTGTGAGCCTTTTACAGATGTGCCCATTGTTTTTATTTCGGTGTTAACCAAACAACGCATCTTCAAAGCCATTGAAACGGCTGTTGAGGTCTATGAAAACCGCAGCAGACGTATTCCCACCAGCAAGTTCAATGAGGTGATGCTTGAAATTATTGAGCATATGCCACCGCCGGCATACAAGGGAAAATATGTAAAAATTAAATATTGTACACAATTACCTACACCACACCCCTCTTTTGCGTTTTTCTGTAATTTACCACAATATGTAAAAGACCCTTACAAGCGGTTTTTGGAAAACAAGCTACGCGAAAAATTTGATTTTACAGGGGTTCCCATTACTATTTATTTTAGGAAGAAGTAGCTTAAGTACAATATTTTTCTAAAATGAGTGTTTCACGTTTGATGATTTTGTTTATTAAATTTCATCATAACTTTACTAACTCAACTAAAAAAAGGATGAAAATAAGGTTATTTGTATTTTTTTTCTTGTGTTCCTTCACTGTATTCTCACAAATAAAAACCTTTGAAATAACCGGTCAAATCATCGCTAATGACAGTGGTGAACCACTTGAATCTGCAACCGTTTATTTGGAAAGGGAAAGAGATAGCACTTTAAATACGTACACGATTTCAGATAGAAATGGAAATTTCATGCTTTCCGGAAAGACTTACGAAGATGAATTGAGTCTCTTTGTTTCATATGTTGGTTTTGCTCCTCACAAGCAGGTAATACCCATCAATGCAGAAAAAATAAACCTGAATGCGCCAATTTCGATGTTGCTGGACTCCAATGCGCTTGATGAGGTTGTGATTCGTTCTGTGGCTCCCATCACAATTAAAAAAGACACCTTAGAATTTAACGCTGCTTCTTTTAAAACAAGGGCAGGTGCAACGGTTGAAGATTTACTTAAAGAACTTCCAGGAGTTGAAGTAGATTTGGAGGGAAACATTACCGTAAACGGAAAACCTGTAAACAAACTTCTAGTCAACGGGAAGCCCTTTTTTGGAGATGACCCCACCATTGCCACCCGAAATCTTACAAAAGAAATGATTGAAAAAGTGCAGGTGATGGATACCAAAACCGATGCGGAAGCTTTTACCGGCGAAGATGGCGATCAGGAAAATAAAACGGTTAATCTAACGATCAGTGAGGAAAAAAATAAAGGCACTTTTGGGCGTCTTTCAGCAGGCGGAGGCACCGATAAACGCTTTGAATATGCAGGAATCGTAAATCGTTTTGATGGTGATCGGCGACTCAGTGTTCTTGGCGGAGGAAACAATACCAATTCGCCCGGCTTTAGTTTTGGTGAAATACAAAAAATGTTTGGTGGCGGAAACTCTGTGATGATGAGTTCTACCGGTGCCTTTCAAATTGATAATAGAGCTTTTGGTTTTGGCAATGGAATCGTCAATTCTAGAAATGCAGGTGCCACTTATGCAGACGCCTATGGCGAAAAAACAGACATCTCAGCAGATTATTTTTACTCAGGCGCAAACTCAGCAGATGACGAAATAATTGAAAGAGAGAATATTTTTCCTGATACACGGTTTTTTACGAATTCAACTTCTTCAACACGACAAAATAACGATGCGCATAGTTCTAATATAAAGTTTGATATAAAAATTGATTCCACTCTTTTAATAAATTTAAAACCCTCTTTTAGCTACGCAACTACAGAAAACATTCGCCTTCGCGACGAAGTTACTCTTGATGAAAATCAACAAATAACAAATCAAAGCACACTCGACAATAAAACCAATGCTACTTCTAAAACCTTTAAAAATGCACTTGACATTAGTAAACGTTTTGGAGATAAAGGAGCCTCTTTAAATTTGAATATAAATACAGAATGGAATGACCTGGAAGAAAACAATTTTTTAAATTCTGAAACCCTATTTACTGAAGACCCCTCAAACGATGTGCTAAGAAATCAATTTTCAGATAGCAATCAATCCCTCAATAGTTTTTTTGGATCATTGCGTTACACTATTCCTATCATCGCCAAAGAACTTTTTATTAATTTAAACTATAGCTACAGGGCTGACACCCGAAAAAGTTTACTAAGTACTTTTGACTTTAATGAAACCACACAAGAATTTGATACCTTCAACTCTTTATTGAGCACAGATTTTGAGTTTAAAAATAATCGAAGCACTCCTGGAATTGGTTTTACACTAAGAAAAGAAAATTATTCATTAAGCATAAGTGGCTCTTATGTGAACCGAGTTCTTGAAACCACAGATAAACTAAGGCCTTCACTCAGCGCAAAAGAAAATTTTGAAGCTTTTGAATACAGTTCCAACCTCAACTACAGATTTTCACCTCAAAAGTCGCTTTATTTTAATTACAGCCTTAACAACTCGCCACCCTCATTAGAGCAATTGCAACCTTTTGAAGACGTTTCAGACCCGCTTAATACAATCATTGGGAATCCTAATTTGGAACCTGCTGATACACACAGCGCCTACATAAGCTATAATAATTTTGATTTCCAAAAAGGAACAGGAGTTAATTTTTATACAAATTTTTCTGTGGTTAACAATCAAGTCACACCCATAATCTTTTTTGACGAAAACCTAAAAAGAACCACAACTTATACAAATGTGAATGGCAACTATAATGGTTATTTAGGCGGTAATTACAACAAGTCATTCAAACTGGATACCATTCACTCTATTAAATTTAATGCAGGTATGTGGGCTAATTTAACAAATGCTGTAAATTTCAATAACAATGAAAAGTTTACCTCCAAATTTATTAGTCTCACGCCAAACATAGGGTTTACCTATACTTGGAAAGACATTATGGAATTTACACCTAGATATGGACTTAGTTTTAACAGAAATGAGTATGATATCGATGCTTTTGATAACGAAGAATTTGTAAGTCATAACTTGAGATTGCAAACGGCTACATTTTTACCAAAAAACTTGGAATGGCGCAATGATATCAATTTTAATTACAACCCAAATGTGGCAGTGGGCTTTCAAAGAAGTTCGTGGTTTTGGAACAGCACACTCGCATACACCATACTGCAAGAGCGGGGCATTATCACATTGAAAGCTTATGATATTTTAAACCAAAACACCAATGCCAGGCGTTCAGTTAGCCAAAACTACATACAGGATGTCCAAAGCACGGTTCTTCAGCAGTATTTTATGGTGAGTTTTAGCTGGAAATTCAATACTTTAGGCAAAAAAGGGGAAACAGAAGGAAGTAATCCTTTTTTCTTTTTCTAAAAACAATTAAAAAAGGGAATATAAAGACGCTCTGTTTACTTCTTTATTGATGCCTGTCAAACCACCCCACGATATAACCCACTTGTCTTATTAAATTGGAGGGTCGGGCAGTGATTCCGTGGCTTGCTTCAGGAATACGCACCAGCATGGCTTCTTTACCCTGAATCTTTAGCGCATTGTAGTATTGTTCAGATTCACTCATGGGTGTGCGGTAATCATTTTCCCCACAAATGATCATCGCCGGAGTATTGACATTTCCTACCAGTGAAATAGGCGAATGATCGAGGTATTGATCAGGATCTTCCCAGGGCTTTTTGTTAAACCAATATTGATAATAAATAGAGCCACCATCTGAAGTTAGAGCAAAACTATACCAGTTGATTACTGGTTTGCTTACAACCGCTGCAGCAAAACGATCTGTTTTTCCAATGCTCCAGCTTGTTAGCACTCCTCCGCCACTGCCACCGGTGATGTATAACCTGTCTGTATTGATAAAACCTTTGGCAATGACAGCATCAATGCCACTCATCAAATCATCATAATCTTCACTGGGGTAATTGTTGTTGATGTAAGCGGCAAACTCTTCTCCATAACTGGTGCTGCCTCGGGGATTTGTATATAAAACAACATACCCTTGAGTGGCCATCAACTGAAGTTCAGGTGTGAAATGAGGACCATAACTCAGATAAGGTCCACCGTGAATTTCCAATATCAAAGGATATTTTTTTGAAGCATCAAAGTCCGGCGGATAGATGATCCAGCCTTGAACATCTATGTTGTCAAACGAGGATTTAAACCAAATTTCCTCAACCTTACCTATTTTCTTGTTTACTAAAAAGTTGTCATTTAAGGTAGTGATTCTTTTTTCTTTAGTATTGGACTGAAAATTACTTACAGCCAATTCTGCCGGGCGAGAAGTACTTGCTTGTGTGAACACATAATTACCGTTATTGGCTACTGAAAAAGAGCCCGAACTATAAGGTCTTCCATAGCTTTCACTGCCGATATTTGATGTGATAGTAGTGGTATTTCCGTTTAGTTTCATAGAAGCTACAACCCCTTTGCCGTGTTTAGTGTATTTTACAAACAGGCTTTTGCTGTCTGCTGCCCATTCAAAGTCATCCATGTCTAAATCCAGATTATGTTTGATTTCATTTATTTCTGAGCCGTCAATTTTCATATAAAAAAGTCTTGAAAGCTGATAGCCCACAAATTTGTCGTCATAATGGGTGAATGCAATCCATTTTCCGTCTGGCGATACGTTAGGGTTGCTGAAGGGCCCTCTTCCTTGAGTGATTTTTGAAAGTTGTGAGGTTGTCGTATTAACTTTATAAAAATGACTGTTATTAGGATCTAAGTCTGCATTTTCTTCACGGTTTGCCGAAACAATGATGCTGTTTTCACCGGGTACCCAACTGATGCCAGAATGATTGTAATTTCCGAAAGTCAACTGTCTTGCGGCACCGCCGCTGGAACTCACCACAAAAACATGCCTAAAACCGGGTTCGACAAAAGTAAAATTTCCATCAGACCTGTAATTTATCTGATCGATTATTTTTGCGGGTTTTGCCCATTCTGCACCTTTGGGTGGCCCTGGGAATTTTCCAATTTTTGGCTCTTCTGCAGGAACAGTCATCGTAAATGCAATCCATTTTCCATCAGGAGACCAGCTTAGGTTGCCGGGTGATTTTGTTAAATTGGTTACTGAAGCTGTTTGACCTGTTTTCATCCATCTCACAAAAATTTGAGCACTTCCTTCTTCAGAACTTACATACGCAATTTTTTCGCCATCAGGCGACCATTTTGCATTGCTGAAATTTTGCTTTCCGGACGTAAGCGGCAGTTCTTTTTTTCCCTCAAAATCGATAAGCCACAGGTTAGTGAACTTTTTGTCTGTCATAATATCAAACTGGTTCCTGAGATAGACAATTTGATTGCCATCAGGAGAAATTTCAGGGCTTGAGGCATATTGCATTTCAAAAACATCGAGGTAATCAAAAGGAGTTTGCGTTTGAATTTGTGCGATTGTTGAAGAAGCGAGAAAAATAAAAATAAAATAAAATGGAAAATGAAATTTAGTTTTCATAGTTAAAAAATTGATTTACCAATTGAAGTTGTTTAACCTTTTTAACCAATTAGAAAAAGCTTAAACCACTGCTTGTTTAATTTTAAAGATTCATAGGAATTATAACCCTTCTTTAAGCTTATTTAATTCTAACTTAACACGCTCAAGTTTTTGAATAATTTCAAATCGATCCAAGGTTTTTTTATTTTCTTTTAAATGTGTTTTTGCTCCATCAAGAGTGAACCCTCTTTCTTTGACCAAATGAAAAATTAACTCCAGGTTTTTGATGTCTTCGGGAGTAAATTTACGATTGCCTTTTGCATTTTTTTTGGGTTGTAGAACATCAAATTCCTTTTCCCAAAAGCGAATGAGAGATGTATTCACGTCAAAAGCTTTGGCTACTTCACCAATACTATAGTATCGTTTTTCCGGAAGGTTTACTTTCATAGAGTTGACCGCAAAGGCGGTTATCTAGTTAAATTATTAAGACATTATTTTTGATATTTATTTAGGTATGCATAACATTTAAACTCCTTTTCATTCTTTTGGTCAAGACGAGTTAAATTACAAAGAATTTCTTGGTTTTCATCTTCATCATTGATGCAGCCCAAACACAATTGTGGTTTTGGAATTAAATCGGGGTTGAAGGGCGTGCCATCATCGTTAAAATAGCCTGAAATATGTTCCATAACAAATTAGTATTAATCCAGTGATTGATTTTCTTGTTGTGATTTTCTCAACAAGATTTCAAATTCTTCTGCTGTTAAGTTACCATAGTAGAAGTTTATTGGATTGATTCGCTCACCATCTTTTATAACTTCATAATGCAAGTGAGGTGCTTGGGACCTTCCTGTGCTTCCAATAAAACCAATAATATCACCTCTTTTTACCTGTTGACCAGCCCTAATGTTGTACTTATGCAAATGGGCATAAAGGGTTTCATACCCAAATCCATGATCAATGACAATGTGGTTACCATAACCGGTTGCCTTGTTGTCTGCCCTAATTACTTTCCCATCTCCTGTTGCATAGATGGGTGTACCTGTGGGTGCGGTAAAATCCATTCCGTGGTGAAACTTTCTCACTTTAGTAAAGGGGTCTGTGCGCCACCCATATCCAGAAGCCATTCTTGATAAATCTTCATTAGCAACAGGCTGTATCGCCGGAATTGCAGCAAGTAACTTTTCTTTTTCACTTGCAAGAACAGTAATTTCATCCAATGATTTTGATTGAACAACGATTTGTTTTGTCAAAATGTCCATTCTTCGGTTAGTGGATATAATTAACCTGGAGTTATCAAACCCTTCAAAATCACGATACCTGTTTACTCCTCCAAACCCGGCTTTGCGCTGTTCTTCTGGAATGGGGTCTGCTTCAAAATACAATCGGTAAATATTATCATCTCTTTCGGCAATATCAGCCAAAACTTCTTCAACATCAGCCATTTTTCTATTGAGAAGCTCAAATTGAAGCTGCATGTTTGAAAGTTCTCTGCTCAATACTTTTTCTCGTGGAGTTTCTAAAGCAGGTACACTAAGATAAATTAATAGTAATAAAAAACCACTAAGAACCATTCCTAAAGTGTACAAAAGAATAAGACCCACACGACGGCCTTTTTTGGATTCAATTTTTCGATAGGAGAGTGTATCGCTGTCGTAATAATATTTAACCTTTGACATAAGTTAAATTGTGCTATTTTTGCAATGAATTGTTAAGAAATAATTGTTTAAATGATACTCTTAACGAACAAATATAAAAAATAGTTTTAGACCAGCACCTTTATTAATACTCCTTTAGCATTTATGAACTCAAAAGACATTAGAAACCACTTCTTAGAATTCTTCAAAGCCAAAGAACACACTATTGTCCCTTCAGCCCCCATGGTTATTAAGGATGACCCCACGTTAATGTTTACAAATGCAGGGATGAATCAGTTTAAGGAGTATTTTTTGGGGAATTCTATTCCCAAAAGTAGCCGAGTGGCTGATACCCAAAAGTGCTTACGGGTTTCCGGTAAACACAACGACTTAGAAGAAGTGGGTAGAGATACTTACCACCACACCATGTTTGAAATGTTGGGTAACTGGAGTTTTGGTGATTACTTTAAGAAACAAGCTATTGAATGGGCGTGGGAACTTCTTACTGAAGTTTATAAAATCGATAAAAGCATCCTTTATGTCACCATTTTTGAAGGCGATAAAAAAGAAGGATTAGAAAGAGATACTGAAGCTTACAACCATTGGAAACAGTTTGTACCCGAAGAGCGCATCCTTAACGGAAACAAAAAAGATAATTTCTGGGAAATGGGCGATCAAGGTCCCTGTGGCCCTTGTTCTGAAATTCACGTCGATATCCGATCGGCTGAAGAGAAAGCCAAAGTTCCAGGTAAAGACCTGGTCAATAATGACCACCCACAAGTGGTAGAAATCTGGAACCTCGTGTTTATGCAATTCAACAGAAAGGCAGACGGTTCACTGGAAAAACTACCCGCTCAGCACGTTGATACCGGAATGGGTTTTGAGCGATTGTGTATGGTTTTACAGGGTGTAAAATCAAACTATGACACCGATGTTTTTACACCGCTTATCAAAAAAATTGAAAATATTACCGGCTCGACTTATGCAAATCCCGAAGTTTCGGGAGAAGAAACAGATATTGCCATTCGGGTGATTGCAGATCACGTTAGAGCAGTTTCTTTCTCCATTGCAGACGGTCAATTGCCCGGCAATACCGGGGCAGGATATGTGATAAGAAGAATTCTGCGTCGTGCCATTCGTTATGGCTTTACATTTCTGGAAACCAAAGAACCTTTTATTTACAAACTGGTCGATACCTTAAGTGAGCAAATGGGAGCCGCTTTCCCGGAGCTTAAATCACAAAAACAGCTTATTTCACAAGTGATTCAAGAGGAAGAAAACTCCTTTTTACGCACTTTAGATCAAGGGTTACAACTTCTTGACAATATTATCGCTCAAGAGAAAACCAAAACAATTTCCGGAAAAAAAGCTTTTGAGTTGTATGATACTTTTGGATTCCCCATTGATTTAACCGCATTGATTTTAAGCGAAAGGGGCTATTCTTTAAATGAAAAAGAATTCAATCAAGAGCTCCAAAAACAAAAAGACCGCTCTCGTGCCGCTTCTGAAGTAGCCACTGATGATTGGACGATACTCTCAGAATCCTCAAAACAACCATTTGTGGGCTATGACCAAACCGAAAACGAAGTAAAAATCACCCGCTATAGAAAAGTAGATTCCAAAAAAGACGGAAAACTTTATCAAATAGTTCTCGACAGTACCCCGTTTTACCCTGAAGGTGGTGGTCAAGTGGGAGACAAGGGAAAATTGATAAACCAAAGCGAAACAATTGATATCCTTGACACTAAAAAAGAAAACAATCTTATCCTTCATATCACTAAAAAACTTCCGGCAAATGTGAATGCTATTTTCACTGCAAAAGTAGATACAACGTTGAGAAACAAAACCGCAAAAAACCACACAGCAACACACTTGCTGCACCAGGCGTTACGCGAAATTTTAGGTACTCACGTCGAGCAAAAAGGGTCTTTAGTTAGCCCCGATTATCTCAGATTTGATTTTTCTCACTTTGCCAAACTCACTCCTGACGAATTACAACAAGTTGAAGCTTTTGTCAATGACCGTGTTGAAGAACAATTACCACTAGACGAAAAACGAGACATCACTTACAACCAAGCTATAGAAGAAGGCGCAATTGCGCTCTTTGGAGAAAAATATGGCGACACCGTGCGCGCCATTAAGTTTGGAAAAAGCATGGAACTCTGCGGAGGAATTCACGTAAAAAACACGGCGCACATTTGGCATTTTAAAATTACAAGTGAAGGAGCAATCGCTTCCGGAATACGCCGCATTGAAGCAATTACCGGCGATGCAGTAAAAAAATATTTTGAAGAGCAAGAGTCCAACCTTTCCTTGATCAAAGAAACGCTTAAGAATCCGCAAGATTCATTGAAAGCGGTAAAAAGCTTACAAGAAGAAAACACCGAACTCAAAAAACAACTGGAGCAATTACTAAAAGAAAAAGCCAAAGGACTAAAAAGTGAATTGCAAAACGAACTTCAGGAAATCAATGGGGTTCAGTTTTTAGCAAAAAAAGTGGATCTCGATGCCAACGGTGCCAAAGACTTAGCGTATGAATTAGGGAATTTGGGATCAAATTTATTCTTGCTTTTGGCAACAGCACAAGATGACAAACCTATGCTCACCTGCTACATTTCCAAAGAACTCGTTGCAGAAAAAGGATTGAATGCCGGGCAAATTGTTCGCGAATTGGGGAAATACATCCAAGGAGGCGGTGGCGGACAGCCGTTTTTTGCAACTGCCGGAGGGAAAAACCCTGCTGGAATTCCTGAAGCGCTTGAAAAAGCACAAAAATTTATAGTCTAAATTTCTCGCAAAGACGCAGAGACGCTAAGAAAAAATGAAATTATGACAGAAAATGAAATTTCAAAAGTAATTGTTGATGCTTCCTATAAAATTCATACACAATTAGGGCCAGGTCTTTTAGAATCTGTCTATGAAACGATTTTATATTTTGAACTAGTGTAACGGGGTTTTAAAGTAGAAAGACAAAAAGCCATTCCTGTATATTGGAACGAATTTAAAATGGAATTGGGTTTTAGAGCCGATTTGATTGTAGAAAATAAAGTAATAATTGAAATTAAATCTGTTGACCAAATTGCGCAAGTTCATCCAAAACAATTACTTACTTATTTGAAGGTTTCTGGAATTAAGTTAGGACTATTGATTAATTTTAACGAGACCCTAATTAAGAATGGAATTACACGGATTGCAAATAATTTATAAATTTAACACCAATCCAACTTTGCGCCTTTGCGCCTTTGCGAGAAACCCATGAAGTTATTTTCAAACATACCCATACCAAAAAGCAATCACCCTATCGATTACCATTCACAAATCATGGCATTTGGTTCTTGTTTTGCTGAAAATATGGGAGAAAAGTTTCATTACTATAAGTTTCAAAGCACCACCAATCCTTTCGGAATTTTATTCCATCCTTTGGCAATTGAGAAATTGATTTCTTTCGCTTTAAGCGAAAAAACCTTCACACCAAAAGATGTTTTATTCCACAACGAGCGCTGGCATTGTTTTAATGCTCATTCCCAAATGAGTCATCCTGATAAAGAAGTGTTGTTGCAAAACCTGAATGAGGCGCTTCAAATCACAAAACAAAACCTCACAAAAGCCAGCCATTGTATTATAACACTTGGTACAGCTTGGGTTTATAAACATATTGAGTCTAACCAAATTGTTGCCAATTGCCACAAAGTCCCACAAAAGCAATTTGAAAAACAACTGCTTTTGGTTTCAGAAATCGAAAAAAGTTTGGAAAGTATTGTTAAAAATATACAGGAAGTTAACCCAAATATCACTTTTATTTTTACCATTTCGCCGGTAAGGCATCTCAAAGATGGTTTTGTAGAAAACCAACAAAGCAAAGCACATTTAATTGTAGCTCTTCATAGTTTTTTAAATAAAGAAAGTCTCCAGAAGAGGGATTGGGGAGAATATTTTTCTGCTTATGAAATTATGATGGACGAACTGCGCGATTACCGGTTTTATGCAGATGATATGATACATCCAAGCCAGTTGGCAATTGATATTATTTGGCAAAAATTTACAGAAGTCTATTTTACAAAAGCTACTTTTGAAATAATGAGTGAGGTAAAGAGCATTCAAAATGGATTACAACATAAGCCTTTTAACCCATCAAGTGAAGAGCACCAAAAATTTTTAAAACAAGTAAATATTAAGATAAAAGCTTTACAAAAAAAGTTTCAGCACATTCAATTCTAGACTTTTTCTATCTTTAGCTTATGAAAATCAAAATAACCACTCTATTATTTTTTTTATGTTTCTCTATTTTTTCACAAACTGAAGAGAAATACCCCATCGTTTTTGTTCACGGTATGCTGGGAAGTGGTGATACCTGGGTAAAGCCGGTTCAACAATTTATCAATCAAGGGTATCCTGAACATTATTTGGATATCCTCGACTGGAATACACTCACACCTCAAAGGAACTCTTCTTCAAGTCAACTGGATAGTATTATCAATCTACTCATACAACTTACCGGAAAACCCAAAGTCAATCTCGTGGGACATTCTGCGGGTGGTGGGCTGGTTTCCAATTTTATCTTAAGCGATTCTATAGCAGAAAAAGTAAATAAATTTGTCTTAGCGGGGAGTTATTTGCAGCAAATTTCAAAGGTGCCCACACTTAATTTGTATTCTGAAGATGACTTGATTGTAAAAGGCTCAGATATTGATGGCGTTGAGAATGTGAAGCTACAAGGCTTAGATCATTATGAAATAGCAACAGATTCATTGGCTTTCGCCGAAATGTTTCGTTTTTTTCATAAAGAAAACCCCAAGCCGTTCCCAATTCCTGAAGCTACAAAAAAGGTAACCATCAGTGGGAAGGTTTTGGTGATGGGTGAAAACAGTGTTCCGGAAAACACAACCTTAACTATATTTCAGTTTGATCCTGAAACCGGAAAAAGATTAAAAAACGAGCCACTTGCCGTTAGAGAAATTTCAAAAGATGGAAGATGGCTTCCCCTTGAGGCAGATTCAAAAAGTTATTTAGAGTTTGTTGTTACCTCTGGAAAAGGGAGAGCTGTTCATTATTTTAGAGAACCTTTTTCAGTCTCAAATCATTTGGTTTATTTAAGAACGTTACCCACAACCGGTATGGCGGGGATGTTGTTTTCAGGGTTGCCAAATAATGATGAAGAATCTGTTTTGGTTATTTTTAGTGCAAACAGAGCTATCATAAGTGGCAGAGATTTTCTTTCACTTAACAATGTTGAACTAAGCACTCCAGAACTGGCTTCAGCACAAAAAACCGCAATCGCTCATTTTATTTATGATGATAAAACAGACCGCGTTTCTTCTAATACCCCTATTCAGCTTTTTGGGATGATGCCCTTTATGAGTGGAGCAGATGTGTGGTTGGAAATTGATAAACCCATTGTGTTGACTTACCAAAATAGATCAATTACAATTCCATCATTACCGAGTTCAAAATCTATACTCGTTGCAGTTTTTGAATAAAACAATTAAGAAAATCAAAATATAGGGCAACTGCCTTATTGGATTGAAATGCTTCATCTTTCATCTTTGTATCAACAAAATAACTAAAAGATGAAACAGCTTTTTTTTACACTTTCAATTCTTGGAGTTTTACTATTTACAGCCTGTAGTAGCGATGATGACAACAAAAACAATAGTTCTTGTGACACAACCTGTTCAGTACCTGTTGCCTCGAGTGAATTTCCTGCAACTGTTCCTGCTGGTATCGTTGGAACATACACACTCACTTACACTGAAATTAACCCCGGAGGGCCTTTTTCTGATGGCGACATCGCTGAGTTTGAATTGACTTCAGACAATAAACTTATAGTGACTTTTGGTTCTGAATGTGTGACCATTGAAAACCCCATTCTTTTTGCAGAAGGAACTACTGAATCAAACTTTAGGGACAACTGTGTTTTTAATGCTTTGTTTGGGGCTTCAGATGACGTAAATGGAGATTTTAACGAAATCAATGTGGGGACACTTGAATTTCAATTCTTAGGACAATTCAAATAAACTAAACCAACTAATATTAAAACAATAACTTAAAAACCAATTAATTATGAAAACAATGAAAAACACAATGTATATGATGCTAATTGCTTTAGCATTAGTTTTTACAGCTACGTCATGCAGTAAAGATGATGATGGTGGCGATGGCGGTGATGCAGCAGCCGGAACAGTAAAAGCAAAAGTTGATGGGGCGAACTTTACAAGTGCAAGCCAAACTACAAATGCAACGTTGGTAAATTCCGGCGGGACATCTACTTTATCAATTTTTGGTTCAGATTTGAACGGTAAGACAATCACCTTAGGTATAAATGGTAGTTATGATGGAGTAGGAACATATAATATTGGAGGTGGAGCTAATGTCTTTGTGAATGCGACTTATTCTGAAGCAAGTACTTCTGGTGTTACAGCCTGGCAAGCACCTTTTGATGACACTGTTGCGGGTGAAATTAACATCTCAGAATCCTCTGACACTAAGGTTGTGGGAACATTTAATTTTACTGCTAAAACCTCTGATGGTAGTAGTACAAAAGTCATTACTGAAGGTTCATTTAATGTAGATTTCTAATAAGGATTGTAATTAGCAAAAAGCCGAAAACTACTTTTAGTTTTCGGCTTTTTTGTTTCAATATAAGTCAATTGCCTTATTGATTGTAGATTATAAGTTTCTCAATTTAGTACCTGAATTGAAACAAAGAAAAACCAAACAATAACTATTAATAATCAATACAGTGTCATTATGAAAAATTTAAGTCTTTTAATTGCTTTCTGCTGCTACACGTTATTTTCTGTAACTGTTTTAGCACAAAAAACAACACCCACCTTTACATATGATGCGGGTGGTAAAATAGATGAAATGATGATAACCGAGTCTGGCATTCTCGTTGCCACTACCTCAAATGGACTGGTTTGTGTAAAACCCAACAAAAGTGACTTGCATTTTAAGTTTACCGATTTTGGAAAAATTAAACCGGAAGAGTATTATTTTGTTCCCAATTCACCTTACATCGTTTTAGCTCAAGGCGGATTTATGAGTTCTAAAAAAGCAGTTTTAGATTATGTGTCTGGAAAAGTGCTTTTTAATTCTACAACAGATGACTGGAAACAAATTTATTCAGAAACGATTGCGATTCCGCAAAACAAGCTTATTGTAAGTGGTCTTCAAAAAAGTGGCGGTATGGCCGAGAACAACACACCAAAAATAGCCGTTTATGACTTAGCTACCGGTAAACTCGACTTTTCATTCTTTATGTTCAAACCCGGCAAAGTTACTTCAGCAAACTGGTCTGTTACCGGAGAAGTTCTTCTATTGAAGGATCGCATGCTCATTCCAACATCAAGAGGAGTTGTCGCCAAATCCTTTAAAGGCGATGATATTTGGGAAAATAATGTAAAAAATATTTCCTGGATGGTAGCAGATGAAAGTGAAAAAGAAATTTATGGCTTTCAACTTTCAACAAGCGGGAAAAACACTGAAATAATTAAAATCAATCCAGCATCAGGTGCTGAAATTTGGGAGAAAGCCGCAAAAGTTCAAGGGAGTGTTTCTAATTTTGAAATTTTACCTCAAGGATTGGCAATTGTTAGCAACAAGAGCAGTGGAGGCGCATCTGGTTTGAATAAATTAATGGCTCAAAAGGATGAGTCTGAAATTGGGTTCATAAGTGCTCAAACCGGTGCAGATCTATGGGAAAAAGCTCCAAAAACAAAAGGCTATGTTCAACATTTCTATGTGATGGAAGATGGTATTTTGTTTGGTATTCAAGAAGGCGGAATCAATAAAATTTCATTTGAAGGAACGACATTATTCAAAAAACCACTTAGTACCGGTGAGAATATTCATGTGATGGCCAAGACACCTCAGGGATTAATTTACATAACCGAAGAAGACGCTAATATTGTGAACCTTACAACAGGTGAAACCGTCTGGAAAAAACCTTTAAAATTCAAGCGTACTAATGGAGTTGAGTCCACCTATGATGGTTCAAACAAAAAATACTTAATAGCAACAGATAGCGAGATTATTGCTGTTGATGAGAATACTGGGGATTTTAGTTCTTTAACATCTTTAAAATTTCAGGAAAAGGAAGGACCCACCAGCATGGAGATGAGAGAAGGGGGTGTATTTGTGGGGTCAAGTCAAAATATGTTTAAAATAGACCCTCAAGGAAATGAAGTTTATAACGCATATTTCAAGTCACCGGGCATAAGTACCTTTGGTAAGATAGCAATGGGTGTATTGGCTGTAGCAAGTACTGCGATGGCTGCGCACCAAGCTGCTGTTGCAGGAGCGAATAAAAATACCCTAGGTCAATACAATGATTATGGTGCTCAGGCAAATAGAAATGCAGATATGTTTGCCTCTATTGGCTCAGCGTCTTTTAACGAAATGGCAAAACGATTTAGAGCAACTACAGAAACCCGGGATTCACAGTTTATATTGACCAAAACAGATAATGGCGTGGGTCTTGTAAAAGTTAATAAAGATACTGGTAATGTTGAAAAAGAAGTAGTGTTAAACGATAAAAAGCCGGTTTATGAAGTCGATGAAATAGAAGGACTTCTATATTACATCAATAAAAATAATATTGAGGCTTTTTCACTCAATCAATAAATTTGACAATTTTATTTACCTAAAATTATGGGGATGATTTTAGGATAAAAAAACCCCGGAAAAATTCCGGGGTTTATTTTTTATAAAACTAGTTGATTTGCTTGCTGGTGATTATTTTTAAATCTAAAATATCTCCTTTACTAAAAGCTGCAATCATTTTTTTTGCGTGAGCTTCAGAGGTTGACACTCCTTTTGCTTTTCCGTTTTGAGTAGTAATTTCCCAGGTGTAGATGCGTGTCTGCTTTTTGTCATCTTTTATTAGAGAGATTTCTTTACCGTTAACAATGGGTTGATTGTTTTCGGCTTTTAAGCTTAAAGCAAACATTAATAAAAGTGCTGATGTAACAAAAATTGTTTTCATAATTGATTGGTTTTTAAAATTTTATTGTGCAAACATACAGCACTTCCATTTTTTTAAGATTGGTGAATATATTGTTGGAGTATTTGGATTGATAAATGGTTTTTTGGGGCATATAGGTCAATTGCCTTATACCATTTGATACTGTAAAAGCTTAATTTTGAGATTACTTTAAACAACTTTTACTTTTTGTCTGTATGTGGATTACAATAGGCCTTTTATTAATTTCGTTTGATCTAAAACTCATTACTAGTCCGGAGCAACTCGTTTTTGTATTTGTTATTCTTTTTATTGTACTTACTTTTTATTTAATAATCAAAGTGTATTTAACGATTCAAAATCAAAAAATTATCCATCAAATAATGATAGATAGATATCTTAAAATGGTCATTAATTTAAATGCGAAATTTGAAAAAGAAAGTTTAAATGAAACAAGTTTTAACTTAAAACAGAAGGCTTTAATAAAGGATATTTTTGAAGTTAAAAATCAATGTATATCCTTAAAACTAGTTATGAACTCTTTGATAGACAGATAATGGTTGTCATTTATTTTAATTTAAAAAAAGAGAGCTTATAAAAAGAAAATTAAGTCTGTTACTTTTTTACTAAATTTATAACAAACTAAAAGGTAGCCAGCCATTTTCATCAAATGTCAAAAACAATATTCATTTTAAAGATTCTATTCCTTTGTGCATTTTTTTCACAAGCACAATCACCTAAAACTATTGATAGTCTAATTACAGTCATTGAAACTACTGAAAATGACTCTGTAAAATTAAGATTGACAAACCAAGTTTCCTTTTATTTTATTTTTAATGATATTGAAAAAGCTGCAAGCCTTTTGAACAATGGAATAAAAGAAGCACAAGAGAAAGAGTTTTATTTTGGAGTTAATGAACTTACCAATACCAAAGGAATATATTTTGATGTAAAGGGAATTAAGGATTCTGCACGTTTTTATTTTGAAAAGGGGCTTGAAATGAGCCGGAATTTGAAGATTAAAAGCATTGAACAAATGTCTTTAAATAACCTGGGAATGTATAACTGGAATAATGGAAATTTTCAGGAAGCCCTGGATTACTTTTATCAGGCACTGGAAATGAATACAACTCACAGCCCTCAAAATATTCAGGGAGAATCTGTGTATCTTAATAATATTGGACTTATATACCAAGAGCTAAAACAATATGAAAAGGCGCTGGAAATTCATCAAAAAGCACTCAAAATAAGAGAAGAAATAAATTTAGAATCAGAACAAGCAATTTCGCAGGCAAATATTGGTGTGTGTTATAAAAACCTATTCAGGTTTAAGGAAGCGATAAGTGCTTATGAAAAAGCAATAACTCTGGCAAAAAGTGCAAATAGTATGCGGCATTATTATTCATTTCATGGCAACTTAGCCAATGTTTACCAAGAAATTGAAGAATATGAAAATGCCATAACCAACTATAAAATTGCTTTAGAAAGACCCATCTCCTTGGGTGAAAACCCAAAATCAGATTTAAGTATTTACAGCAATCTAACAGCCGCTTATACACAACTCAATCAACCAAAATTAGCACTTACCTATGCTGATAAAGGGTTTGAAATTATTGAGAAAGACCCCAAATTAATGAACTTTGCCGGCACGCTTTACAAATATGCCGCCGAAAGTAATTATTTGTTGGGGAACACCAAACAGGGAAGTGACTTTTTAGCCTCATATATTTCTATAAATGACAGTATTTTTTCAAAAAATAATGCAGATGCCGTGGCAGGCTTAGAGGTAAAATTCAAAACACAGGAAAAGGAAATTCAATTGGCTCAAACCCGTGCAGAACTTGCAGAGAAAGAACTTAAAATTGGCAGAAAAAACATGCTTATTTATGGGACTTCCGCATTAGCACTGCTTCTTGCAATTTTGGGGTATTTGGTTTACCAACAACAAAAAATTAAAAATAAACAATTGCAGAAAGAAAATGAGCTCAAAGAAGCTCTCAATCAAATTGCAACCCAAAACAAACTACAGGAACAACGCCTTAGAATCTCACGTGATTTGCACGACAATATTGGTGCGCAACTCACTTTTATCATTTCGTCAATTGAAAATTTAAAATATGGTTTAAAACTTAAAAATGAAAAAATGAGTCAGAAACTCAACACAATTTCTTCATTTACTACAAATACCATTTATGAATTACGGGACACCATTTGGGCGATGAATAAACCTGAAATCACCATCGAAGATTTAAAATCAAGAATCATTAACTACATTGATAAAGCCAGAGAAATGGCGACCAACATTAACTTTGAGTTTAAGGCAGATAATCAAATCTCAGACGAGTACGCATTCACATCCATCCAGGGAATGAATATCTATCGCATAATCCAGGAAGCTGTTCATAATGCTCTAAAATATGCTGAGGCTAATAATATTGAGGTACATATTGGACTTAAAGATGAAGACTTAATACTTTCTATATCAGACGATGGTAAAGGGTTTAGACAAAGCGAAACCTCAATTGGAAACGGCTTCAACAATATGAAAAAAAGAGCCGGAGACCTGGGAGGAACATTTAACATAAGTTCTGGTGAAGAAGAAGGGACAAAAGTTCAGATTGTCGTTCCACTTCAACTTCAGTTTCAAACAAAAGAAGCTTCCTAAAATGAATAAAGTGATATTTTCTTTGCTCACAGTATTTTTTTCCTTCGCAAATCTTTTCGCCCAGGAACAGTCCAAAAATATTGACAGCCTATTGATAGAATTAAAAAATGCAAAAGAAGATACCGCCAAAGTAAACCTCTATCACAATGTTTCAAAACATTATGTTTTAGCTCATATTGACACAGTCCCTTATTTTTCTGAACAAGGAATAGTATTGGCAAAAAAACTGGGCTTCAAAAAAGGTGAAATGATGAATCTCAACGTCCTGGGAAACTATTATGAAAACAAAACCGAATATGACAAGGCTATCGAGACATATGATAAAGCACTCAGTATCGCTAAAGAAATTAACAGCACAGAAGGATTTGCCATGTTGTACAACAATATTGGGATGGTAAACATTCGTCAAGGAAAATATGATTTGGCACTTCCCTTGATGTTTGACGCCTTAAAAGCAGAAGAACAACTAGGGAATCAAAAAGGAATTTCGCAGTCATACAATAACATTGGAGTTATTTATTTCTATCAACAAAATTTTAACCGGGCAACAGAATATTTTGAAAAATCACTTGCTATGGAAGAAAAAATTGGTGATCCCACAGCAATTAAACAAGCTATCAACAATCTGGGAGCCATCTTTGATTATTTAAAAGACTATCCAAAAGCCATTGAACAATATCAAAAAGCATTTGATTTGAATTTGTCTCAAAACGACAAACGTGAAATGGCTACAAACCTGCATAATATTGCGGTGGCAAATTACAATATGGGTGAATTTTCAAAATCAGAAGAATATCACAATCAATCGCTGGATATTAGGGAAGAAATAGGAGACACAAATGGAATTGCGCTTGCTTACTTTAACTATGGTGAGTTGCTCAGGAAAAACAACAGACATTTTGAAGCCAAAGTATATTATGAAAACGGACTTCAAATTGCCCAGGAGAACGACTTGCTTAAAGTAAAGCAGCAAATTTATGGTGCATTTTCAGCACTCTATGAGCAACAAAACAACCACAAACTGGCCAATGAATATTTGTATAAATTTATTGCAGTTAAAGACTCAATTCTCAACAGAGAAAATAATGAAATAATTGCAGAGGTTGAAACAAAATACCAAACAGAAAAAAAAGAAAAAGACCTTTTGGAATCCAGAGCAATCATTGCTGAAAACGATTTAAAAATAAGAAGAAAAAACTCACTTATATATGGAACGACAATACTGGCTCTCGTATTGGCAATATTAAGCTACCTTGTATATCAGCAACAAAAGCTTAAAAACAAACAATTGCAAAAAGAAAATGAACTCAAAGAAGCCCTCAACCAGATTGCTTTCCAAAATAAACTGCAAGAACAACGTCTTAGGATTTCACGTGATTTGCACGACAATATCGGAGCACAACTCACATTTATTATATCAACTTTAGACACTATAAAATACGGATTTAAATTGCAAAATGAAAAGCTGGGTGAAAAGATCCAAAGCGTAAGTAACTTTACTTCAAACACTATTTTTGAACTTCGTGATACCATCTGGGCAATGAACAAAACCCAAATCACTTTTGAAGACCTCAATGCCCGAATCACAAACTTTATAGAAAAAGCAAGAGAATCTACTGAAAAAACCAATTTTAATTTTGAAATCTCTGAAGGCCTTATTGATAAATACAATTTTACGTCTATTGAGGGAATGAATATGTATCGGATCATTCAGGAATCTGTCCACAATGCTTTAAAATATGCTGAAGCAAAAAACATAACTGTAATCATAAAAGAAAAGGATGAAACAATAACAATTAGTGTTGAGGATGATGGAAATGGTTTTGATCTTAAAAATGCACCTTTAGGAAACGGCTTAAACAATATTAGAAAAAGAGCCAGAGAAATAAAAGGTGATGTGCAGATTATTAGTTCGCCTCAAAAAGGAACAAAAATAATCCTGGAAGTAGTGAAGAGCAGCTTTCAATCAGAAAAAAAAGCATCTTAAATAAGGCAATTGCCCCATAAGCACACAAAAAAATATGTTGTAAATTTAGTTTTTTAAAAACATAACTATGTCAATTAAAATAGCCATTGTTGACGATAACACCTTTTTAATTCATAGCATCAAGGAAAAGCTCTCTTTTTTTGATACTATTGACATCAAACACACTTCATTAAACGGATCTGAATTACTCACAAAACTAGAAGAAAATCACAATCTTGATGTGATTTTAATGGATATAGAAATGCCCGTTCTAAATGGTATTGAAACCACTCAAATAGTCAAACAAAAATACCCACACATCAAAATCATAATGCTCACCGTTTTTGATAACGATGAAAATATTTTCAACGCTATCAAAGCAGGTGCGGATGGCTATCTACTCAAGGAAGTGAATCCTGAACAATTACACAACGGTATCACAGAAACCCTAAACGGTGGTGCAGCCATGAATCCATCTATAGCACTGAAAACCCTAAAACTACTCAGAAACCCCATAGACATTGATAACCCACGGGATAAAGAAGACATCTCACTCACCACCCGAGAAGTCGAAGTGTTGGAGCAACTTAGCAAAGGCCTTAGCTATACAGCTATTGCAGACAACCTTTTTCTATCTCCAAGTACTGTGAGAAAACACATAGAAAATATCTACAAAAAGCTTCAGGTACACAGTAAATTGGAAGCCGTTCAAAAAGCAAAAAGGCATAATATTATTTAAAGGTTTTTCAAATACTTCCAATTTTAGATAACAGGGTATAGAATTTGATTATTTTTACAAAAATGATTTTCTATGCGAAAAATAATCGTTGGTGTAATCCTTACGCTCATATTTGTTTTTGCTTTTCACTATTGTGAAAATAAAAAAGAAAAAGAACAGCAACTATCTGAAACTTCACAACTCATTCAGCTTCAGCTACAAAATGTAGGTAAACTCATAGTTACTGAAGGCTCTTTCTCCCAGGTTTTTACCTTTGAAGATTCCAAAAAAAGCTTTTTTGAGTTGATTTCCTTCAATAAAAAAGCCCTCGTTGTTGTAAATGCAAAAGTGACTATTGGATATGATTTAAGCCAGATTGAAACCCATATTGATGAAGAAAACAAAACAGTGAGTATTTTATATGTGCCTGATGAAGAACTAAATATTTATCCCACTATTGAATATTATGATGTGACACAGGATTATTTTAACCAATTTTCAGCAAATGATTTTAATACTATAAAAGGAAAAGTGAACCAACTTCTTGAAGATAAAATTGAAAAGTCAGACTTAAAATCAAATGCCAAAAACCGACTTATTTCAGAACTTCAAAAAATTTATATTTTGACAAACAATTTGGGTTGGACCCTAAGATACAATAGTGAAGAGGTTCGTTCATTACAAACTATAGAAGAACTCAATTTATAAAGTATATCAAATGAATCGCACCACCAGAAAAAAAGAGATACTATCCAAAGCGGCAAAGCTTTTTAAAAAAAGAGGCTATAGTGCGGTAACCATGAGAGACCTGGCAGATGCACTAAACATCAAAGCAGCCAGTTTATACAATCACATCAGTTCCAAACAGGAAATCCTCGCTACAATCATCATTGATATCGCTGAAAACTTTACAAATGGAATGCAGCAAATAAAGCACCAACCTCTAACCATTCAGGAAAAGTTAAAAAAAATTATCTTGCTCCATATCGACCTCACAGTCAAAAGTCCGGATGCCATGGCCTGTCTCAATAATGATTGGATGCATCTGGAAGAAAAGCTGCCTTATTTTGTGCAAATGCGTGAAGATTATGAAGAAAACTTTCGGTCAATTTTAAAAGAGGGTATTGCTCAAGGCGAAATCGCAAACAGGGATCCTGAGATTATGCTCTTTTCATTACTTTCGACCCTAAGGACTCTTTATATTTGGTACACAAAAAAGGACGGGGTCGATGCCAAAACCCTAAAAGAACAAATGCCCGCAACACTTCTCAACGGTATCAGAAACTAAATAATTTTTTATATTTTTAAACCACATTTTAAACAAAACAAAAAGATACAAATGGAAAACAATTTTGAACAATACCAGCAGCCCAGAGTATTAGTAGCTCAGGCAGATCAAGCCGAGAGAGCTGGGTTTTACAGAAAGACCTATCAGCATGTCGCTTTATCTGTTTTGTCATTCATTTTAGTCGAAATGATTTTTTTAAAAATTGATCCCCTTGTGGAATTTATGTTATCGCTTACCCAAGGTTATTTATGGCTGGCATTATTGGGTGCATTTTGGCTGGCAACCAGTATGGCAGATAAGTTAGCGCACGACCCAAGCCAAACAAAACAATATCTAGGCTTAGGGATTTATGTCGTTTTTTATGCCCTCATATTCATTCCATTACTATTCATTGCAATGTTTTATACAGAAGGAGGGATGACAATGATAAACCAGGCTGCAGTTGTAACTTTGGGACTTTTTACCGGACTCACAGCCGTGGTATTTATGACAAAAACAGACTTTTCATTCCTTAGAACCGCCATAACTGTTGGTGTGTTCATCGCGATGGGACTTATTGTTGCAGGTATTGTATTTGGATTTGACTTGGGCCTTTGGTTTTCTTTTGGAATGGTGTTACTTGCAGGAGCCGCTATATTATACCAGACCTCCAAACTGAAATATGAATATGAAACTACACAATATGTGGGCGCTTCACTTGGACTTTTTGCATCTTTAATGCTCCTGTTCTGGTATATCCTTCAGATTTTTATGAGTAGGGATTAAAATATTTTTTAAAATAAGCTCCCCTCTTCCTGGGAGAGGGGCCAGGGTCACTGACGCTCAAAAGCTTTAGCGACGGAGCGGTGATGACGACTTGCATATTAAACTAACAATCGTTAGTTTTGTAAAACTTCAGCAATAAGCTGGCAATTAATCTTATGGCAAAATTCCACAACATACGCGTAAAAGACGTTTATAAAGAAACCAAAGACTGCTCTGTCATCACTTTTGATGTACCTACAGCATTGCATCACGAATTTAAATTCCGGCAAGGGCAGCACCTCACACTGCGTAAAATGATTGGTGGCGAAGACGTGCGCCGCACCTATTCGCTTTGCTCAAACCCTTCAGAAAAAGAATGGAAAGTAGCCGTAAAACAAATTTTTGAAGGTAAGTTTTCCACTTTTGTCAATAAGGAACTCAAAGCCGGTGATGAACTTGAAGTGATGGCACCCAGTGGGGAGTTTGGTGTAGATTGTGACCCATCATCACCAAAAAATTACATCGCCTTTGCAGCCGGAAGTGGAATCACGCCCGTGCTTTCGATGATTAAAGCACACTTAAGCCAGGAGCCGGAAAGTACATTCAAACTCTTTTATTTGAATCGTAATTCAAAATCCATTATCTTTAAAGAGGAAATCGAACAGCTTAAAAATAAATACTTTGACCGTTTTCATATATTCTATTTCCTGACCAAGGAAAAGCGTGATATCGAGTTTTTAAACGGTCGCTTTGACAAACAAAAAATGGACGTGCTCACCAAAACGTTCATCGACATACAAGACACGGCACATTGCTTTATTTGCGGACCCGAGGAAATGATTTTCCTTATCCGTGATGAGTTGCAAAACGCCGGACTGGACAAGAGCAAAATCCATTATGAACTCTTTGTTACCGGTCTTACAGAAGCCGATAAAGAGCGCGCCCAAAAAGCAATGGAGAGCCGGGTGCAAGGAACGCAAGTCACCATAATAGATGGCGGAAAAGAATTCCACTTTGTGATGAGTGATGAATATGACAATCTCCTGGATGGTGCACTCGTCGCCGGAGCTGATTTACCATTTGCCTGCAAAGGCGGTGTATGCAGCACCTGCAAATGCGAAATCAAAGACGGCACTGTAGCGATGAAGGTCAACTATGCATTAGATGAAAAAGAGGTCGCACAAAACCTGATATTAAGCTGCCAGGCGGTGCCAACATCAGATAAAATTGTATTAGACTTTGACGTCTAACCAATTCCCGCGAAGGCGGGAATCTCGTCGGTAACTAGACGAAATTTTAATTCATAAAGAGTACATAATACTCACTACTTAATACCAAAAAGCTATGAGCGAAAAAGAAATAAAAAACACCTGGGCTGAGCAAAGTCGAAGTCTGGAACAAATTTTCGAAGCCAAAATAGCGCGCGACGAAAAAATTGAACCCAAAGACTGGATGCCCGAAAAGTACCGTCAAACCCATATCAGGCAAATCTCACAACACGCCCATTCTGAAATTGTAGGGATGCTCCCTGAAGGTAACTGGATTACCCGTGCGCCATCTTTGCGCAGAAAAGTAGCCTTGTTGGCCAAAGTACAAGACGAAGCCGGCCACGGACTCTATCTTTATAGTGCTTGCGAAACCTTAGGCGTTTCAAGAGACGAACTCTACGAGCAACTCCACACCGGAAAAGCCAAATACTCAAGTATCTTTAATTACCCCACATTAACCTGGGCAGATATGGGGGCCATTGGCTGGTTGGTTGATGGTGCTGCGATTATCAATCAGGTACCGTTGTGCAATACCTCTTTTGGACCCTATGCCCGTGCGATGGTCCGTGTGTGTAAGGAAGAAAGTTTCCATCAACGTCAAGGATATGAAATTATGCTTACCCTTTGCAATGGCACGCCTGAGCAAAAGGAAATGGCACAAGACGCCTTGAACCGCTGGTGGTGGCCGTCATTGATGATGCTTGGGCCCACAGATGACGAATCTGTGCACACTGCACAATCCATGAAATGGAAGCTAAAGCGAAAAACAAACGACGAACTCCGTCAGCAGTTTATCGACCAGACAGTACCCCAAGCAGATATACTGGGAATCACCATCCCGGATCCCGATTTAAAATGGAACGAAGAAACCGGTCATTATGACTTTGGTCCCATCGATTGGGACGAGTTCTGGCAAGTGGTAAAAGGCCACGGTCCCTGCAACAAAGAGCGTCTTTCAGCAAGAGTCAATGCCTGGAACAATGGAGAATGGGTGCGTGATGCTGCAATGGCTTACGCCGAAAAGCAGGAAAATAAGAAAGTATCAAAAGCAAGTTAATAAAATGACTTAAGACGAAAGGACATAGGACGTAGGACCATAAGATGAGTCGAAAATTTTAGTCATACGTCAAAAGTCTTAAAGTAAAACGGTCTTAAGTCTAACATCTAAATTCTAAAATCTTATGTCTGATAAAAAAAACTGGCCCCTCTGGGAAGTCTTCGTAAGAAGCAAAAACGGATTGGAGCACCGTCACTTCGGTAGCCTTCACGCCGCCGATGCTGAAATGGCACTGGAAAACGCCCGAGATGTCTATACCCGACGCAATGAAGGCGTGAGCATTTGGGTAGTAGAATCCAAATACATCACCGCCTCCAACCCCGAAGAAAACGGCGAATTCTTTGAACCCGCCACAGACAAGGTGTACCGCCATCCCACTTTTTATGAGTTACCGGATGAATTGAAGCATATGTAACACAATTCCCGCGAAGGCGGGAATCTCGTAATTATAAAGACAAATTATTCTAAATTAAAGGATAATATTCATGAACGACAGGTTAGATAATAACAGCATCAAGACTCCCACCTCCATGGGAGTATGGGTAGTCTACATAATGACAAACAAACCAAACGGAGTGCTTTATGTGGGTGTGACCGATGACATTGAATCAAGAGTACAAGAACATAAAAACAAGCTTTATAAAAACTCATTTACTGCAAAATTCAACTGTGACAAATTGGTTTATTTAGAAGAATTTGATAATGGTGCAGAAGCTGCAATTCGTGAAAAGCAATTGAAAAAATGGAACCGCCAATGGAAAATTAATTTGATTGAAGAAATGAATCCGGGTTGGATGGATATAAGTATGAATTGGAGGAATGAGGATTTGATTTATAAAACAAAACTTTCCCACGTAGGCGGGAAACTCAGCAATTAAAAGACGAATTTCCAACACTCGCGAAGGCGGGTGTCTCGATATTCAAACGACGAAATATTAAAATATATAAAGTGACTATTGATACATCATATTAAATTAAAATAAGCGTATCTATGAATAAATTGAAAAATATGGATTCAAAAGAACGAGATTCCCGCTTTCGCGGGAATTATATACTAGAAATCGCCGACAACTCCCTCATCCTAGGCCAACGCCTCGGTGAACTCTGCGGTCACGGACCCAGTCTGGAAACTGATATTGCCCTCACCAATATGTCGCTTGATCTTTTTGGACAGGTGCGGAGTTATTACCAATATATTGCCCAACTTTCCGGTGAAGATAAAACCGAAGATGACATCGCTTTTCTGCGTTTAGAACGTGATTACAAAAACGTCCTACTGGTAGAACAACCCAACACCGATTTTGGTTATGTCATCACCCGTCAGTATTTCTTTGATGTATTTCACTTGATGCTGATGCAACATTTGCAATATAGTAAAGATGAGACCCTTTCGGCCATAGCAAAAAAGGGAATTAAAGAAGTGAGCTACCACAAACGCTTTTCAGGCGACTGGTTAAAACGCCTTGGGGACGGTACTGAAGAAAGTCATCAACGTGTCCAAAAAGCCGTTAACGATCTGTGGCCGTACACCAACGAACTCTTTGAAATGACTGAAGCCGCTAAAGCTGCCGTAGAAGCGGGAGTAGGTGTAGATGCAAGTCAGTTAAAAGAAGCCTATTACAAAGAAGTTAGCGAACTTTTAAAAGAAGCCACATTAGAAGTTCCGGAAAGGAAGTATTTCCACAAAGGCGGAAAACAAGGCGTGCACACCGAGCATATGGGCTATATTTTAGCAGATATGCAATTCATGCAACGTACTTATCCCGGAATGAAATGGTAACAAACACCCGCGCGGTCACTGAGCTTGTCGAAGTGAAGGCGGGTGTCTCGTAATGTAAAAACGAAAATATAAATCTCATTGACAAAATCTATAACACATATCAACCCAAAACTCCTCGAGATCCTTAAGTCGGTACCCGATCCTGAAATCCCGGTTCTGACCATAGTTGATCTGGGTGTGGTGCGTGAAGCTGCCATTTTGGATGACGGTTCAGTGGAAGTAAAAATCACGCCTACATACAGCGGTTGTCCCGCAATGGATGTTATTGGTGATGATATAGTCACCGCTTTCGCGAAAGCGGGAATGAAAGCCAAAGTCAAACTCGTCCTTTCCCCGGCATGGAGTACAGATATGATTTCGGAAGAAGGCAGGGCAGCACTTGAAAAATATGGAATTGCCGCTCCGCTTGATGCTACGGCAGACAAGGAAGCGCTTTTAGGAAACAAAAAACTGGTAAAATGCCCGCAATGCGGTTCAAAAAATACCGAATTAGTCAGCCAGTTTGGCTCCACGGCTTGCAAAGCACAGTTTAAATGTAATGATTGTTTAGAGCCGTTTGACTATTTTAAATGCTTAACATAATCCTCGCGAATGCGGGGATCTCATCATTCAAATGATAAAATTGAATTAAGAAATATGAACTCAATTACCACTCACCAAAAAAACAACCTCGCCATCATTACTCTCAACCGTCCGGAAGTATTTAACAGCTTCAACCGCGAGATGGCTTTGGCATTACAAAAAGCACTGGATGATTGCGCTTCAAATCAAGAAGTGAGAGCGATCCTCCTCACCGGAAGCGGCAAAGCCTTTTGTGCAGGCCAGGATTTAAAAGAAGTCACCAGTCCCGAGTTGAATCCCGGGTTCAAAGCCATTTTAGACGAACATTACAATCCCATTATTTCGAGAATCCGAAATATGGAGAAGCCAGTTGTTGCCGGTGTCAACGGGGTCGCTGCCGGCGCAGGTGCTAACATTGCACTTTCCTGTGATGTGGTGGTAGCTTCAGAAGCGGCAAGTTTTATTCAGGCGTTCAGTAAAATTGGGTTGATTCCTGATAGTGCGGGGACGTTCTTTTTACCCAGGTTAATTGGTTTTCAAAAGGCTTCAGCCTTAATGATGCTGGGTGATAAAATTTCAGCGGAAGAAGCTGAAAAACTTGGGATGGTGTATAAAGTCTTTTCCGCTGAAACCTTTATGGAGGAAGCCCAAAAAATAGCCGAAACACTTTCAAAAATGCCAACCTACGGACTCGCATTGACCAAAAAAGCATTAAATGCATCGATGCAAAACAATCTTGAAGACCAACTTGCATTAGAGTCAAAATATCAGATAGAAGCCGCACAAACCGATGATTACAATGAAGGCGTTAACGCATTTATAGAAAAAAGAAATCCTAAATTTATCGGGAAATAAAGACTAAGATGTAAAGGCGCAACATATGACGCCTCAACCAAAACTAAATCAACAATGAGAATTGCAATAATAGGATCTGGAACCATGGGAAGTGGCATCGCACAAGTAGCTGCCACCGCAGGATGTTCTGTGAAAGTATATGACACCAATCAAGCAGCTTTAGAAAAAAGTAAAACGGCTTTGGAAAAAGTACTAACACGTTTAGTAGAAAAAAATTACATAGGAGAAACCGAAAAAAACCTCATTCAAAGCAGGATTTCCTATGTTGGAAACCTAAAAGACCTCGCCGATGCCGATTTAACCATCGAAGCCATCATTGAAAATGCCGAAATCAAACAAAAAGTCTTTTCCGAACTGGAAAGCTACCAGTCTGATGATGCTATTATCGCTTCAAACACTTCCTCACTTTCCATCGCATCACTGGCAGCATCTCTAAAAAAGCCGGAGCGGTTTATCGGAATCCATTTTTTCAACCCTGCACCTTTGATGCCTTTGGTTGAGATCATTCCGGCGATTCAAACTTCTGAAGAGGTGAGAAATAAAGTGGTTAAAATCATTGAAGACTGGAAAAAAATTGGGGTTTTGGTCAAAGACACTCCGGGCTTTATCGTTAACCGCGTGGCACGTCCCTTTTATGGCGAAGCTTTACGCATTTACGAAGAAGGAATTGCAGATTTTGCCACAATCGACTGGGCGATGAAAGAAATCGGTGGTTTCCGTATGGGACCTTTTGAACTGATGGATTTTATTGGAAACGACGTCAATTATACCGTTACTGAAACTGTTTTTACCGCCTTCTATTTCGACCCAAGATACAAACCTGCATTCACTCAAAAACGCTTTGCCGAAGCCGGATATTTGGGAAGAAAATCAGGCAGGGGGTATTATAATTATGCTGAAAACGCTAACAATCCCGAGCCCAATAGAGATCAAAAATTAGGACATGAAATAGTTGAACGCATTCTAGTCATGCTCATCAACGAAGCCGCCGATGCACTGTTTTTAAACATCGCTTCTGCGAAAGATATTGATCTTGCAATGACCAAAGGGGTAAATTATCCAAAAGGCCTTCTCGCCTGGGCAAACGAAAAAAGCATCGACTGGTGTGTTGAAAAAATGGACGCGCTTTATGATGAATACCGTGAAGACAGATATCGATGTAGTCCGCTTCTGAGGAAAATGAGAAGGGAAAGTAAAGTATTTTAGTTGGTGAGTATGTGAGTCCTTGAGTTTGTGAGTAATTTTTAAATTTTAAAATATGGCTAGTAAATTTCATTTTAAGTTTGAGGATTTGATTATGTATCAAAAGGCTCTTGATTTTGCTGATTTTGTCTATGAGCAAGTAAATAAATTTCCTAAGGAAGAGACTTACAGATTGTCTTCTCAGTTTATTAGAGCTGCAGACGCCATAGCTTTGAATATTGCGGAAGGCTCTTCAAGTACAAAACCAAATTTTAACAGATACCTGCAGATTGCTTGGGATAGTGCTCACGAATGTATTGTGTGTAGTACAAAAGCCAAAAGAAGAGGGTTTATAGATGAGGAAACTGATGAAAAAAATCGTGAATGGGTTACCGAGTTGTCAAAAATGATTACATCTTATAAAAAGTATCTAAATAAAAAATAAAAATAACTCACAAACTCAAAGGCTCAAAGACTAGTACAAATGAAAAATAACTCACAAACTCACAAACTCAAAGGCTCAAAGACTATTCCTCACAAAATGCTCTCCCTCGATGCTTTCAGCCAATGGTTGGGTATTGAGATTTTGGAATGTGAAGTAGGGCGTTGTAAAGTGGGTATGACCGTTCGAAAAGATATGCTGAATTCTATGGACAAAGCTCATGGCGGAATTACTTATTCTCTGGCCGACACAGCTTTTGGATTTTCAGCCAATACTTATGGGAAATTTGCTGTTTCGATAGAAACCTCCATCAATCACATTGAAGCACTTGAAGAAGGTGATTATATCACAGCAGAATCCATAATTGACGAAACCCGAAACAAACTTGGTTTTCATATCATCGAGGTAAAAAATGGCGAAAAATTGGTAGCTTTGTTTAAAGGTGTTGTTTATAGAACCAGTAAAAATTGGGAATAAATTTGTAAATCCGTGTAATCCACAAATCCGTGTAATATGAAATGGAAAGGTAGAAGAAAAAGTGGCAACCTCGATGACCGTCGGGGAATGAGCAACAAGGGCAAGGTGGTTGCCGGTGGTGGGCTCATAGCGATAGTAGTGATTTTACTCCAGCTTTTTGGAGGCGAAACAGGGCAAACCATTGCCCCATTCTTGGAGCAACTAAACCAGCAACAACAAACCACACAACAAGTTCAAAACCGCGAACTCACCCCTGAAGAAATAGAAATAGGAGACTTTGTAGCCACTATTTTAGCAGATACAGAAGATGCCTGGCATCATATTTTTAGAGAAAACAATCTGGGTCAATACAAAGAGCCCAAGCTGATACTCTTCAATGATCAAGTAACATCAGCTTGCGGTAATGCCTCTTCATCGATGGGGCCCTTTTATTGTCCTGCA
The DNA here is from genome assembly GCA_963977065.1 of uncultured Flavobacteriaceae bacterium. GTDB lineage: Bacteria > Bacteroidota > Bacteroidia > Flavobacteriales > Flavobacteriaceae > Planktosalinus. The sequence goes on from CAXBNF010000013.1 coordinate 50,642, forward strand.
GATCAAAACGCATATATGGATCTCGTTTTCTTTAATGAGCTTCACAATCGTTTTGGAGCGAAAAAAGGAGACTTTGCGATTGCTTATGTAACCGCACACGAGATAGGGCATCATGTTCAAACCTTATTAGGTACCTCACAAAAAGTTCGTCAAATCCAAAGCAGAGTCAGTAAAGCCGAAGCTAATCAACTTTCTGTAGCATTAGAATTACAAGCCGATTTTTACGCCGGCCTTTGGGCACACCACGTGCAGAAGTATTTAACTGAAAATGATATTGAAGTTGCCATAAGTGCCGCTCAGGCCGTGGGCGATGATGCCATTCAAAAAAGAGTTCAAGGACACGTTGTTCCAGACTCCTTTACTCACGGAACTTCAGCACAACGCAAAGAATGGTTTTTGAGAGGTTTTAGAAGCGGCGAATTTAGTCAGCATGATACCTTTTCAGAAATTTTGGATTAAATGAACCAACTAATGAAATTGAATAACTAAAATAGTAACTTAAAATCACGAGACTTCCACTCCTGCCTGCTGGCAGGCAGGTTCGCGAAAGAAATAATTATGTATATAATCGACGGAATCAGAACACCCATAGGCAGTTATCAGGGCACACTTTCACCGGTTCGCACCGATGATTTGGCAGCTCTTGTCATTGCCGAAATCGTAAAAAGAAATCCCAATATCCCAAAAGAAGCTTATGACGATGTCATTCTGGGATGTGCCAATCAAGCAGGAGAAGACAACCGAAACGTTGCCCGAATGGCCTCGTTACTGGCCGGATTGCCTTATTCAGTACCGGGAGAAACCGTAAACCGCCTTTGCAGTAGCGGTCTTTCAGCCATGATTCATGCACATCGTGCCATCAAAGCCGGTGATGGCGATGTTTTCATTGCTGGCGGCGTGGAACATATGACCCGTGGCCCTTATGTGGTGGCAAAACCCTCAAAAGCTTTTGGAACAGATGCTAAAATGTATGATTCCAGTTTTGGATGGCGCTTTGTTAACCCCAAAATGCACGAAATGTACGGCACAGACGGTATGGGTGTAACTGCTGAAAACCTTGTTGAGAAATACAACATTTCACGTGAAGACCAGGATGCTTTCGCTTACAACTCACAAATGAAAGCCGCAAAAGCGCAACAAAACGGGCGTTTTTCAAAAGAAATTGTAACTGTAGAAATTCCGCAAAGAAAAAAAGATCCAATACTTTTTTCAGAGGACGAATTCATAAAACCCAATACATCAAAAGAAGTGCTTGCAAAACTGCGTGGTGCATTTAAAAAAGACGGCAGCGTTACCGCCGGAAATTCATCAGGATTAAACGACGGTGCAGCCGCTACAATCATCGCTTCTGAAGCAGCTGTGGAAAAATACAATTTAAAGCCTTTGGCAAAAATTCTTAGTTCGGCAGTAGTGGGTGTAGAACCAAGAATTATGGGTATCGGCCCAGTAGAAGCGTCCAATAAAGCGCTGGCAAAAGCAGGGCTCACGATGAACGATATGGACATCATCGAGTTAAATGAAGCCTTTGCTGCACAATCGCTGGCGTGCATTCGCGAGTGGGGGCTCAAAGACGACGATCCTCGAATCAACCCCAACGGTGGCGCGATTGCTATTGGTCACCCATTGGGAGTAACCGGTGCCCGCATTTGTTACTCCGCCGCATTAGAGTTATCTTTGACAGGGAAGAAATATGCTTTGGTGACGATGTGTATTGGAGTTGGACAAGGATATGCTGCAGTGATTGAAAATATTTCCGCGTAGGCGGAAATCTCCTTAATCAAACAAAAAATATTAAAAACAAGTTACCCGCCAGCGGGGGCAAATATTATGAACAAAACACAACACTACATACAGGGACAATGGACCCAAGGGAAAGGCGAAGGAACACCTATTCAGGACTCCGTTACCGGTGAAGTCTTTACCAGCGTCACCACGGAAGGAGTTGATATTCCATCTATCCTACAATACGGTAGGGAAAAAGGCGATACACTTCGTAAATTGACCTTTCAGGAGCGCGGCAATATGATCAAAAAACTCGCCATGTACCTTACCAAAAAGAAAGCGCAGTTTTATGAAATCAGTTACCGCACCGGTGCTACAAAAATTGACAGCTGGATTGATATTGAAGGCGGTTTTGGAAACCTGTTTGCCAATGCTTCATTGCGAAAATTATTTCCCAATCAGTCCTATCACGTAGAAGGCGAACCCATCGATCTTTCCCGCGGAGGCCGTTTTATGGCACATCACATTATGGTGCCCAAAGAAGGAGTTGCCGTTCATATCAACGCCTTTAATTTCCCGGTTTGGGGAATGCTTGAAAAATGTGCCGTCAACTGGATGGCAGGAATGCCCGCAGTAGTGCTCCCTGCACCACAAACCGCATACCTCACCGAAGCCGTAGTCAAAGAAATCATCGCCTCAGGAATTTTACCCGAGGGCAGCTTGCAACTCATTTCCGGAACAGCTAAAAATATACTAGACACTGTGCAATCGCAGGATGTGGTGACTTTTACAGGTTCGGCCAAAATAGGTAGAATGCTGAAAGCTCATCCGCAATTGATAGAAGAATCAGTTCCATTTACGATGGAAGCAGATTCGCTGAACGCGTCTGTTCTCGGTGAAGACGCCGCTCCCGGCACACCTGAATTTGATTTATTCATCAAAGAAGTACGCAACGAGATGACCGTAAAATGCGGTCAAAAATGTACCGCAATCCGTCGTATTCTTGTTCCTGAAAAGTATATGGAAGACGTTCAAATCGCCCTTGGTAAAGCACTTGATAAAATCACCGTTGGCGATCCGCGTTTAAAAGAAGTGCGCATGGGTGCTTTGGTAAGTCACGCTCAGCGCGAATCAGTAAAAAGTCAGGTACAGAAAATCGCTGAAACTGCTCAAATTGTCTATGGCAGCTTTGACGATTTTGAAGCCGTTGGTGCCGATGCAAAAAAAGGATCTTTCCTTCGGCCTATTTTATTACGCGAAGACAATCCATTACAAAACGAAGCTGCACACGTGACTGAAGCTTTTGGCCCTGTGAGTACACTGATGCCTTACAACACGATAGAAGAAGCAATCAAAATTTCCAAATTGGGTAAAGGCTCACTGGTGAGTTCGGTTTTCACAAATGATAACGCCATTGCCAAGGAATTTACAATAGGCGCCGCTTCCCACCACGGAAGAATCCTTTCCATCAATCGCGAAAGCGCCAAGCAAAGCACCGGTCACGGTTCGCCATTACCATTGCTGGTTCATGGTGGTCCCGGTCGCGCCGGAGGAGGTGAAGAGATGGGCGGAATGCGTGGTATCAAGCACTATATGCAGCGCACCGCTATCCAGGGTTCACCAACAACCCTAACAGAAATCACCGGAATTTATCAACCCAATTCCGATTACAAAGAAGCTGAAAAGCATCCGTTTACCTATCACTGGGAAGATATCCAACCGGGAATGTCGCTTAAAACCCATAAACGCACATTAACAGATGCTGACATCGTCAACTTTGCCAACCTCACCTGGGATCATTTTTATGCACATACAGATATCACATCCCTTGACGGAAGTATTTTTGAACAACGCACCGCCCACGGTTATTTTATCATTTCCGCGGCGGCGGGCTTGTTTGTGTATCCCAATAAAGGACCGGTAGCGGCAAACTACGGACTGGAAGACATTCGGTTTTTGCGCCCGTTATACCACAACGACACGATTTATGTTCGCCTTACGTGCAAACAAAAAGTAGATCGCGACAGCAATGCAAAAGAACATCCTTCAGGCATTGTAAAATGGTATGTTGAGGTGTTTGATATTGAGGATGAAATGGTTGCTTTTGCGACTATTTTAACGATGGTTCAGAAAAAGCAAACGACTTTCGTCGAAATGACTTCAGAAACCATTCCTTTTTACTTGAGTAAACTTTCAGAAAACACGAAGCCAAAATGGGGAACAATGACACCACAGCATATGGTGGAACATTTGGAATTCACTTACCGTATCGCTTCGGGCGAAATGCAAAATTTTGACATTGCAACACCAGAGGAGTACATTGAAAAAGTGCAAGCTACCTTGTGGGATTTCAACCCAATGCCACAGGGATACAAAATGCCATTGATGAATGACAATGAATTGGAAGACCTGAACCATCCCGATTTAGAAACTGCAAAACAAAAAATGCTGGAAGCCCGTGAGGAATACCTGGAATATTTCAAAGAAAACCCCGATTCGCTTCAAAAAAATGCCGTTTTTGGATATTTAAATCGTTATGAATGGTATTTGTTGGAGAGGAAACACCTTAACCACCACTTTAATCAATTTGGTTTGCTATAAGCAAACCAAATTGTCAATGCGCACTCGTTGCGCATTCGCTTAAACTATAGTTCAAATCATTATTGATATGACCAATGCCCAAAAGGTATTACACATATATCCTTACCCACAATCGGAATCATATTTTTTATGTGGGAATAACAAACAATATCGAAAGGCGAATGTTTGAACACAAAAACAGTACTTTTAAAACACATGTTGGGAAATATAATATTAAAAAATTGGTTTATTTTGAAGAGCATAAAGATGTAAGAATTGCAATTAGAAGAGAGAAAACAATTAAGAAGTGGAAAAGAGAGTGGAAGATGAACCTGATAACAGAAATGAATCCTGATTGGAATGATTTAAGTGCTGGGTGGGATCTTTCTATGTACGATAAGAAAATCGATTAAACGAATCTGCAACAAGTGCGGATTGACTATTACTGAAAATTATGGAACAACAACCTTACGTAAAACAACAAATAAACAACCACATTGCCACCATCGAGTTTTTCCACCCTGCGCATAATAGCTTGCCGGGTGATTTGCTGGCTCAACTGGCTGAAACCATTACCAAAGCCGGTGAAAACGATGCTATAAAAGTCATCATCCTTCAAAGTGGTGGCGATCGCACATTTTGTGCAGGAGCCAGTTTCACCGAACTCATTTCCATCAACGATGAAAAAACCGGTGAAATCTTTTTTAGTGGTTTTGCCAATGTTATCAATGCTATGCGCAAATGTCCCAAATTCATTATTGGACGCATTCAGGGAAAAACTGTTGGTGGAGGTGTAGGTCTTGCTTCAGCAGTGGATTATTGTATGGCTACCAAATATGCCGCAATAAAACTTAGCGAACTAAATGTAGGTATTGGCCCTTTTGTGGTGGGTCCTGCGGTGGAGCGTAAATTAGGCTTAAGCGGATTTTCACAAATCGCCATTGATGCCAATGCGTTTTATGAAGCTGAATGGGCGCGAAGTAAAGGACTTTATATGCAAGTGTTTGATGATATTTTGGCTTTAGATGAAGCTGTAAAGGCTTTCGCCGAAAATTTATGCACATACAACCCCGAAGCCATGACAGAAATGAAAAAAGTATTCTGGACCGGCACTGAAAACTGGGACGAACTGTTGAAAGAACGTGCAAAGATTAGCGGAAGATTGGTGTTGAGTCCGTTTACAAAGAAGAAGTTAGAGAGTTATAAGTAGATTTAGTCAAATTTAATACAGAGGTTCCCGCCTTCGCGGGAATTAGGGAAATGATTTACAGTTTCAAAGGACATATTCCAGTTATCCACGAAAGCAGTTTCGTGCATCCTTTAGCAGCGGTTACCGGCAATGTAATTATTGGTAAAAATTGTTATATCGGTCCGGGAGCGGCCATTCGTGGGGATTGGGGCGAGATAATTCTCGAAGATGGTGTCAATGTGCAGGAAAACTGTACGGTGCATATGTTTCCCGGAAAATCGATTGTATTGATGGAAAGTGCGCACATTGGTCATGGAGCCATCATACACGGCGCTAACATTGGTCGGAATGTTTTGGTGGGTATGAATACAGTGATTATGGACGATGCTGAAATTGGTGATGAAAGCATCATCGGTGCAATGGCGTTTGTAAAAGCAGAAACGGTGATTCCAAAACGGAGTTTGGTTGTGGGAAACCCGGCAAAAATAATTAAAGAAGTCAGCGATGAGATGATTGCCTGGAAAACCGCCGGGACAAAATTGTATCAACAACTTCCGGCAGATTGTCACGATAGTTTAAGGGAAGTGGAGCCGTTGCGGGAGATTCCAAAAAATCGTCCGAAGCAAGAGGATTTTTATAAGACTTTGGAGGAATATAGAAAAGGGAATTAATAGTAACCTAAATCCTTTGTGTATCTTTGCGAATAACTTTAGCAAGCTTTGCGTGAACCCCTTTTTCGCAATCTCCGTAAAGAAAAAAAAATAAACACATTAGAGAATTAAATTCTCAATTATTAAAATATTATGAGTAAAAAAGACAAGACTTCCGCCTCCGCGGAAGTTCCGTTCAAACTCCCCAGAATGGGAGAAAGCATCACCGAAGGCACCATCATTAACTGGATGGTTCAGCCCGGAGAACACTTTGAAGAAGGTGACATCATCGTTGAGGTAGGAACTGATAAGGTTGATAACGAAGTTCCCGCCCCTTTTTCGGGAACGCTTATTGAAACCAAATACAACGCCAAGGATGTTGTGAAAATCGGGGAGGTGATTGCAATTCTAAAGGCTTCTGAAGGAGCTTCAAAAAAAGCTGTTAATAAAAACCAAGAAGAAGATGTAAAAACAATTCCAACAGCAAACGAAGCTAATAAAGTTGTTCCAAAACAGCCTGGAGCAGTTTCATCTACTTATCATTTGCCCGTGAACCGCACAAACAAATTTTATTCCCCTTTGGTAGAAAAAATCGCCCGCGAGCACCACATCAGTTATGAAGAGTTGGCACGCATCCCTGCAACAGGCAAAGACGGTCGCTTACAAAAAAGCGATGTGTTCAAGTACATTGAAGAAGGCCGCCCAGCACAATTTGCTCAACCGGTGGCTGAAGCTGGATACAGCATCCCGCAATTGAATCTTGACAAAGGCAAAGGAAAAATCGTGGAAATGGACCGCATGCGCCAAATGATTGCTGATCATATGGTGTATAGCAAACATACTTCCCCGCACGTGACCGCCTATGTGGAAGCAGATATGACCAATATGGTGAACTGGCGTAATGCCAACAAAGATGATTTTCAGAAAAAACATGGCGAGAAACTGACCTTTACACCCTTGTTTGTAGAAGCTGTCGCGAAAGCAGTGAAAGATTTCCCGATGATTAATGTTTCAGTAGATGGAAGTAATATTATTGTGAAAGAACACATCAATATCGGGATGGCAACAGCATTGCCAAATGGTAACCTGATTGTTCCGGTGGTTCGTGATGCAGACAAAAAAGATTTGCAAACACTTGCCAAAGAAATCAATGCGCTGGCAGAAAAAGCCCGCACCAACAAATTAAAAGCAGATGATACTAAAGGAAGTACTTTTACCATCAGTAATGTGGGTACGTTTGGCAGTTTAATGGGAACACCCATTATCAATCAACCGGAAGCAGCGATTTTGGCAACAGGAATTATTAAGAAGCGTGCTGAGGTCATTGAAAAACCCGAAGGGGATACGATTGAAATCAGGCAAATGATGTATTTATCTTTGTCCTTTGATCACCGCATTGTCGATGGATTTTTAGGAGGCAGTTTCCTGAGAAGAATTGCCGATTATTTTGAACAATTTGATAGTAAAAGAAAAATCTAAATAGATTCTCGCAAAGCCGCTAAGCCGCAGAGAAAACTTTGCGACTCTGCGACTTTGCGAGAGAAAAATAAAATTAAAATGACCCATACTATTTCCAAGGAAGTTTTCAAAAAAGCCTTCAAAAACGTTTGCACCGCGAAAGCCATGGCAGAACTGTACGAAGAAAACTTCAAAGTCGTTTCCAAATATGTTCACGCCACATCACGCGGACACGAAGTCATTCAAACTGCTTTAGGGATGCAACTATTGCCACAGGATTATGCATATCCTTATTACCGCGACGACTCGATGTTGTTGAGTTTTGGGTGTACGCCCAAAGATTTGATGCTACAATTACTTGCCAAAAAAGACGACCCTTTTTCCGGCGGAAGGACTTATTATTGCCATCCCAGTTTACGGGATGACGATAAACCCAAAGTGCCACATCAAAGTAGCGCTACAGGAATGCAGGCAATACCTGCCACCGGTGCTGCGATGGGGTTTCATTACAAAGAAGGCTTCGACTCCTCTCAGTTTCCTAAAGATTGGTCGCTGAGCGGAGTCGATGCGCCGATTGTTGTTTGTTCCCTAGGAGACGCCTCCGTCACCGAAGGTGAAATCGCAGAGGCCTTTCAAATGGCAGCATTAAAACAGTTGCCCATTTTATATTTAGTGCAAGACAATGGCTGGGATATTTCTGCGAATGCCGCTGAAACGAGAGCACAGGATGCGTTTGAATATGCCAAAGGATTTCACGGACTAGAAGCCATCTCTATTGATGGAACTGACTTTATCGAAAGCTATATCGAAGTACAAAAAGTAATAGAAACCATTCGGAAGGAAAGAAGACCGTTTTTGGTTCACGCTAAGGTTCCATTATTGAATCACCATACTTCGGGGGTTCGGATGGAATGGTATCGGGATGATTTAGAGGAGGCACGTTCGCGTGACCCATATCCGAAGATTAGAAAACAATTATTGGAGAATGGGTTTACTGAAAGGGAGCTGATGGAAATTGAGACTTCCGCCTCCGCGGAAGTGAAAAATGACTACGAAGAAGCCCTTAAAGCCGAAGACCCAAAACCAGAAGATTTATTCACACACGATTTTGCGCCAACACCCATTACTGAAGAAACCGGAACCCGTAGTCCTGAAGGCGCAGAAAAAGTAGTGATGGTAGATTGTGCCCTTTTCGGAATAGAAGAATTAATGCAAAAGCACAAAGAATGTTTACTCTACGGTCAGGATGTAGGAGGCCGATTGGGCGGTGTGTTTCGAGAAGCGGCTACACTTGCTCAAAAGTTTGGCGATAACCGCGTGTTTAATACCCCCATTCAGGAAGCATTTATTGTTGGTAGCACAGCAGGAATGAGTGCTGTGGGATTGAAACCCATCGTTGAAGTGCAATTTGCAGATTATATCTGGCCGGGGCTCAATCAATTATTTACTGAGGTGAGCCGTAGTTGCTACCTTTCCAATGGCAAATGGCCGGTATCGATGATACTTCGCGTGCCTATTGGTGCCTATGGAAGTGGCGGACCTTATCATTCATCTTCGGTAGAAAGCATTGTAACTAACATTCGTGGGTTAAAAATTGCATACCCAAGCAATGGTGCCGATTTAAAAGGGTTAATAAAAGCAGCTTATTATGACCCCAATCCGGTGGTGATTTTGGAGCATAAAGGATTGTACTGGAGTAAAGTTCCGGGAACAAAAGGAGCGACTTCTGTAGAACCGGCAGAAGACTATGTATTGCCTTTCGGAAAAGCCTGGTTGTTGCAGGAAATCTGGAAACAGGAAGATGTGGAAACCGCCACCATCGTTTCTTATGGGATGGGCGTGCACTGGGCGATGAACGCTACTCAAGGCCTTCGTGACCGAGTGGAAATTATTGACTTGCGCACACTTTTTCCGCTGGATGAAGAAACAATCATGAAATCTGTCAAGAAAACCGGAAAGTGTCTTGTGGTGACTGAAGAGCCTTCAAATAATAGTTTTGCAAGGGCTCTTGCCGGAAAAATTCAGGAAGGATGTTTTCAGTATCTCGATGCGCCGGTAATGACCATTGGTTCTGAGAATATGCCGGCCATTCCGTTGAACTCAACTTTGGAGCAAACGATGATACCGAGTACAGAAAAGGTGAAAGCTAAACTTGAAGAACTTTTGGATTATTAACATATAAATTTTCAATTAACTATCTTTACGCCTATTAAAAACAAAAAAACAATGAACAAATTATCCTTTTTAACTGTATTTTCAGTTTTATTTATTTTCGTTTCCTGTAAGGATTCTGAACAAGAAAAAGAAGTCTCACAGGAGTGGGACGTAAGTGTTGAACACCTTGAAAGACACATTAAAGAACTGTCATCAAACGCTTTTATGGGTAGAATGCCTATGACTGTGGGAGAAGAATTAACAGTAGCTTACCTAGAAAAAGAAATGAAAGAAATTGGAGTTGCTCCTGCTAATAATGGTTCATACCTTCAAGATGTTTCGTTAATTACAGTAAATTCTGTTGCTGATGACGAAATAACTGTAACAGGTGGCGACAGTTCTCTTACATTAAAAAAAGGAGAAGATTTTGTAGCTTATTCACAATTAATTCAAGACGAAATAAAAGTTGAAGATGCTGAGTTTGTATTTTGTGGTTTTGGTATCGTTGCGCCAGAATATGGCTGGAATGACTATGAAGGTATTGATATGACAGGAAAAATTGCTGTTGTAATGGTAAATGATCCGGGTTATTATCTTCAAGATGAAAATATGTTTACCGGGAACGCTATGACTTACTATGGGCGCTGGACATACAAATATGAAGAAGCTGCAAGACAAGGGGCAGCAGGAATTGTTATTATTCATGAAGATGCAGCAGCAGGTTACCCCTGGGGTGTTGTTCAAGGTTCATGGTCTGGTGCAAAATCTCAACTTGATATGCCTGAAGGTTCAGTGAATTTTGCACCTATGCAAGGATGGATAACATCAAATGTTGCACAACAACTTTTTGACCAAGCCGATAAAAATCAGGAAGAATTGTTTGAAAGTGCTAAAAGTGCCGATTTTACTCCAATACCTTTAGGTATCAAAACAAGTGTTACAATGAAAAACACGTTTGAACGTGGAACTTCGCCAAACGTAATTGGTATCATCGAAGGTTCAGTAAGACCTGATGAGTATATCATTTATACAGCTCACTGGGATCACCTTGGTGGTGAAGACCCCAATGATAGCAGCACAATTTATAACGGTGCAGTAGATAACGCAACAGGTACAGCCATGCTTCTCGAAATTGCAAGAGCAGTAAAAGAACGCGAAGAACCATTGGAAAGATCCATGGTTTTCTTGTTTGTAACGGCTGAAGAACAAGGATTATTAGGTTCAGAATATTATGCTACAAACCCTGTATTTCCCACTAATAAAACTGTAGCAAATATGAACGTCGATGCCGTATTTCCTTATGGTCCAACAAATGATGTGCTCGTAGTGGGTCACCATCAAAATGACTTAGCTGACTGGGCTGAAGATATTGTAGCCGGTCAAGACAGATACATCTTGCCAGACCAGGAAGCAGAAAAAGGATTTTATTACCGTTCAGATCACTTCAACCTTGCAAAAGTGGGTATCCCTGCAATGTATGCAAGTGGAGGTTCAGACTTGAGAGAAGGTGGAAAAGAAGAAGGTAAAAGACTTCGCACAGAATACAACCAAAAATACTACCACAAACAGGGAGATGAATACGACCCTGAAACCTGGAATATGGGAAGTATTGCTCAGGATGCTGAGTTCTATTTTAGACTGGGAGTTAAAATTGCAAATAGTCAAGACTGGCCAAAATGGAGTGAAAACTCAGAGTTTAGAGCAGTAAGAGAAAAAGACATGGAAGCTAAATAATTAGTTGATAATTTTTTATAAAAAACGGGGCATTATTTGCCCCTTTTTTATTTAAGAATTTTAAAAGTATTTTTATTTAAAACAATTCTAAATAACTATATTTGCATCGAAATTAAAATTATATAAAATGATGAAAAATATAGTATTTACTCTTATAGCTATTTCTCTTTTTTCATGTAAAAATGACGCCAAAAAAGAGCAGGATAGTCAAACATATGGGGAAGTAAACGTTTACACTCACCGTCATTATGAATCTGATCAGGAGTTATTCAAGCTTTTTGAAGAAAGAACAGGCATAAAAGTCAATGTCATCAACGCCAGTGCAGATGAACTGATACAAAAAATGAATCTTGAGGGCAGCAACTCTCCGGCAGATGTGTTGATTACCGTGGATGCCGGAAGGTTACATAGAGCTAAAACATCTGATTTATTACAGTCTATTTCATCAAAAACTTTAGATTCAATTATTCCTTCTCATTTAAAAGATGAAGATAACCATTGGTTTGCTTTGACAAAACGTGCTCGTGTGATTGCTTATGCGAAAGACAGGATAAACCCGGATGAGCTTTCAACATTTGAAGCCTTAACCGAAGAAAAATGGCAAAATAAACTTCTCATCCGTTCATCTGGAAATATTTACAATCAATCGCTTTTGGCCTCAATAATAGCAAACCATGGAGAGGATTATGCCAAAGAATGGGTTACCGGAATTGTAAAAAACATGGCAAGAACACCTCGCGGAAATGACAGAGATCAAGTAAAAGCAGTCGCTGCAGGTGAGGGCGATTTGGCAATCGTAAATACTTACTACATTGGTTTGATGGAAAATTCAAGCAACCCTGAAGAGGTTCAAGTAACAAAATCAATCGGGCTATTTTTCCCCAACCAAGAAACCACAGGGACACACATCAATGTGAGTGGTGCAGGAGTGGCAAAATATGCTCCCAATAAAGAAAACGCCATTAAATTCATTGAATTTTTGGTTTCTGAAGAAGCCCAAAGTGTTTTTGCACTTACTAATTATGAATATCCCGTAAATGAAAATGTCGAAATTTCTGAAACTTTAAAAAACTGGGGCAAATTTAAAGAAGATAAAATCAACTTATCACTCTTAGGTGAAAACAATAAAAATGCTGTAATTCTATTTGATGAAGGAGGCTGGAGATAATCAAATATTTTCCATAAAAAACCGATTGCTACGACTGAAAAGGGACAGCAATCGCTGGTCTTTTATTACACTCTTTGTAGTGTTATTAATTGCCCTGCCAATACTCACCATTATATTTGAACTCTTTGAAGGACCCGGTGAGTCTTGGATACATATTGTCAAAAATCTTCTTGGGCAGTATGTTTCCAATTCAGTTTATCTTTTAATTGTTTGCAGTATCCTGGTGTTGCTTTTTGGTGTCACCACATCCTGGCTGGTAGCACGTTATGAGTTTCCTTTTAGAAAGCAATTGGAGTGGTTGCTCATTTTACCACTGGCTATTCCTTCATATATTGTAGCATATGCTTATGCCGGAGCATTTGATTACGGCGGAAGTCTCGAACTCATACAACGATATTTTGGCATGGAATTTACACGTATTGATGTGATGAATCGTTTTGGGCTGGCTTTTGTATTGAGCATTTCACTTTTCCCTTATGTGTACGTTAGCACACGAGCCTTTTTCTTAAATCAGGCAAACAACTTGTTGGAAGCGTCTAGATTGCTTGGGGTGGGGGAGTTTCGTACATTTTTTAAATTGATTTTACCACTCGCCAGGCCCGCTATTATTGCCGGAATGATTTTGGTATTAATGGAAGTCCTCAATGATTATGGTGCGGCACAATACTTTGGTGTCAATACATTTACTACCGGAATTTTCAGGTCATGGTTTTCACTGGAAGAGCCAGAAACGGCTATTTATCTTTCAGCTTTATTGCTGGTTTTGGTATTTGCTTTGATTCTTTTTGAAAAGTGGCAACGTAGAAAAATTCAATATACCAATGAACGAACCAATACTGAGCGCATTTATCGAAAAACCACTTCAAAAAGGAAGCAGTTTCTCATATTTTGTATCGTCATCACTCCGGTACTTTTTGGATTTTTTATTCCGGTGGCACAACTTATTTATTGGGCGATTTTGACTTATAGTTCGGTGTTTGACTATTCCTTTTTAATGCTTTCGTTGCAAACATTTGGTATTGCATTTTTAACGGCAACAGTTACGGTTGTTTTAGCCACCTTACTTATATTTTCGGCAAAATGGAATCGCATTGGGTTTATTAAAAACCTTTCAAGGTTGGGAGTACTCGGATATGCAATACCGGGAGCCGTTGTTGCCATTGGAATTATGATTCCCACTTTAGCACTTGACAGATGGCTGATGGGCGTGGTTGCATCCCTTTCCGGGAACACGACCGGTTTTATCATTCATGGGACTTTGTTTGCGCTTGTTTATGCGTATGCCGTAAGATTTCTTGCAGTGGCATACAATCCCATAGAATCTACCACACTAAAAGTAAGCAATGCCATTCCAGATGCTTCAAAAACTTTAGGGGTTGGCAATTTTAAAACCTTTTTCAAAATTGAATATCCACTTATAAAAACCGGAATGCTCAGCGCATTTATACTGGTTTTTGTTGATGTTCTTAAGGAATTACCGCTCACTCTTATTTTAAAACCATTCCAGGTAAATACCCTTGCGGTAAGTGCCTTTGAATATGCGAGTGATGAACGGGTAATGGAAGCGGCAATTCCGTCGTTATTTATTATCTTTACGGCCGCTGTTCCAGTGATATTTTTAAATAAATTATTAGTAAGTAAATAACTATGCTTAAAGTAACTTCCCTTTCCAAAAGCTTTGACAAAGGAAAATCCTTTGCCCTTAAAGACGTGAGTTTTCAACTGAATGAAGGCGATGTCTATGCCATTGTGGGCGAAAGCGGAAGCGGGAAAACCACATTAATACGACTCATCGCAGGACTGGAATCTCCTGATACTGGAACAATTGAAATTAATGGAAAACTTGTATCCTCAATTAAAAAAAATGTAGCGCCGGAGAAACGAAACATCGGTTTTGTCTTTCAAGAGTATGCACTTTTTCCGCACTTAAAATTGGAAGAAAATATCCTTTACGGAATTTCAAAATTGAATAATAAAAAGCAGCGTGCTCAAGAAGTTTTGGATTTAGTTGGGCTATCAGAAATGAAAGACCGTTACCCCCATCAACTTTCGGGAGGACAACAGCAACGTGTGGCATTGGCAAGAGCTCTTGCACCAAATCCCTCTTTACTTATACTCGATGAGCCGTTTAGCAACCTGGATGCCATGCTCAGGGCGCAATTGCGCAATGAAGTTTTTGATATCGTAAAAAAATCTGGTGTAACCGCTATTTTTGTGACTCACGACACACAAGATGCTCTCGCCGTAGCTGATGAAATATTAATTCTTCAAAACGGAAAACTCGTTCAAAAAGATGCAGCTGCCAATTTATATACCAAACCCAGCTCGGTTTATGTTGCTTCTCTGTTTGGAAATACCATTCAATTGAGCAAGGAATTACAAACAGCTTTTGAATGTCCGCTCAAAACAGATTGCTGTCACGCCATCAGAAATGAAAACATTGCCATCAATGATGAATGTGAATATGTAACAACAGCCAAAGTTTTAAAGAAAACTTTTTTAGGTTCAGACACTCAACTTTATATCAAACTTGATAATGGTGAGCATCTCACGGTAGTTACAAAGCATAACAATATTGATGAACACATCACCATAGGGTTTAACTCGAGGGATGTTCTTGAGTTCAGGGAATAAAAAAGCTGACTTACAATTTATTGCAAATCAGCTTTTTTAAAATAAGAACCTTGTTTATTTTTTTACAATTTTCACTGTTTGTTTTGTTGAACCAATCTCAACTTTAGCATAATAAATTCCGGAAGTTAAAAAAGAAAGATCAATACTTTGTTTATTATTTTCCAAAGAACTTTCTGCTACCAATTGACCAAGGCTGTTGAAAATTGAAACATTTGAAATGATTTCTGCCGCTTCAATATGAACTTTATCAATTACAGGATTTGGATAAACTGATAGTGCAAATGGAGTTACATCAACCGTACTAAGGCTTGGGTCATAAATCAATAAATCAAAAGTAGCATTCTCAGGCATTGCAGACTGATCTTCGGTATAAATCGCCCAATTATCACCATCATACCACACTCCCATCGTTTTATCTAAAATAATATTTGAAGATTGACCTGAAACCCCCCAGTTGTGTGAAAATACCAAAATAGCATCTGGGTTATTATTTAATAGCGGGTGATCAATAACAGTCCAATTAAGGGTAATATTTGCTCCTGTTGCTTGATGTCTCATAGATGCAACGTTGGGATTTTCTGTAGCAATAAAAAATCCGGCATTTGCAGGTATTGCATTCAAACCTTCATTGTAAATAATCCATTCATCAGCTCCTCCGGCATTATCATACCAAAACCCATAATTAGCATTGTTCCAAACTCCAGAGGGATTCCAGTAAGTAGTCATTACTGCAATAGCATTGGGATTTCCATTTAATACAGGATGATTTACAATTGAATAAACAGGATCTGGATGAATGGCATCACCACTATGTAAATGAGTGATGGCAGCATCGTTTGCAATATAAATATTGTAGGAAGTGCCTTCGAGCATATTGGTTTCATCTTCGTTAAAGACAGCCCACTTATTAACTGAACCGGCTTCATAATAAACACCTGTGGGACTTTGATTGTAAACACCGGTACTTCCTGGTGGATTCCAGTTGTGAACAGCGATAATTCTGGCTGAAGGGTTGTTGTTCAAATCCGGATGGTCAATAAATGATGCAGAAAAAGAAATGTTTCCTGCATCTGCTGTGTGGGTAATGAAGTTTTGAGCTTGGCTAAAGCCAAACCAAAACAAAACGAGTAATAAAATAAATTTTTTCATAATGGTTGTTTTTAAAGTTATACCAAATATAAAATATAAAGGTCTAACAGTCAGTATTTAAACCCTATTTTTTTAAAGGGTTTTTCCTGTTATTAAAAAGGTAAAAACTATTTAATGAAAAAGCCGCGCAATTCATTGCGCGGCTTTCATATTTAAAACAAAATCTGGAATCTTATTTTGGTGGATACCTTTCAAGTATTTTGGAAACAACTTCCTGAATCATTGCTTCTTTTTTCTCCATATTTCTACTTAAAGGAGCCGTTCCAATTCCCTGCCAAATCAATTCATTGGTTTTTGCATCAATAATGTCAATATACAAAGTGCCTTCGGTGGTTTTAGAAACGGTGGTGCCGCCTCCCCAAGGATGTCCCCAGCCCCAGCCCCAATAGCCACCCCAGCCATAGTAACTTTGATAAACGTCAACTCGTTCTTTGGCCTTGGTAAAAAAGCTAATCAATAAAGCAGGTGATTCTGACTTTTGGAGACCCTTGGCGCTCAAATTTGCATCAATGGCTCGCAGGATTCTTCTTTTATCAAGGTCTGAAACTTCAGCCTTATCAATTCCGGGTTTAAAAAAAGCATAGGAATTGTAGTTGTTAAAATTTACAGAGGTATCAT
The DNA here is from genome assembly GCA_963977065.1 of uncultured Flavobacteriaceae bacterium. Lineage (GTDB taxonomy): Bacteria > Bacteroidota > Bacteroidia > Flavobacteriales > Flavobacteriaceae > Planktosalinus. Next base: position 67,698 of record CAXBNF010000013.1, read on the forward strand.
AGTCTGATGCCACGCGCACGCTGCTGCAAGATGCAAACAGCAAAAGCGCGAAAATGGGGATGAGTAGTGTTTTCATAATATTAAAATTTTGGGCGTTCGGGCGGGCCTGCCTACCGCAGGCAGGCTTTACGTTACAAGTCCTCAGCTTCATTGCATTCAGCTTGCGGGCTTTTCACTGCAATCCCTAACGCGGGTTTGTGAATTTATAGTATATTTTCGTCAACAATATTTGGCAACGTAACCTTCAAATCAGGATTTTCTTTCATGGCTCTTTTAATAGCAAAAATAGCCTCATCATTTCGAGCCCAACTGCGTCTGGCGATTCCGTTATTGACATCCCAGAAAAGCATTGATTTTAAACGTCGTTCAGCTTCTTTAGAACCATCAAGAACCATACCAAATCCGCCATTTATTACCTCTCCCCAGCCCACGCCGCCACCATTGTGAATGCTCACCCAGGTAGCACCCCTGAAGCTGTCACCAATCACATTATGGATGGCCATATCTGCTGTAAATCGGCTTCCGTCATAGATGTTTGAAGTTTCTCTGTATGGAGAATCGGTCCCGGAAACATCGTGGTGGTCACGGCCTAATATCACAGGGCCAATTTCGCCTTGAGCGATCGCGTTGTTAAATGCTTCGGCAATTTTGATGCGACCGTCACTGTCTGCATAGAGAATTCTTGCCTGAGAACCCACAATTAGTTTGTTTTGCTGTGCGCCTTTGATCCAGGTGATGTTGTCCTGCATTTGTTGTTTGATTTCGTCAGGTGAATTTTTCATCAGATCCTCCAAAACCTTACAGGCAATGGCATCGGTTTTTTCAAGGTCTTTGGGTTTTCCCGAAGCGCAAACCCATCTGAAAGGCCCAAAACCATAATCAAAACACATAGGTCCCATAATGTCCTGCACATAAGAAGGGTATTTGAATTCCTGTGGTTTGAGTGGGTTTTTGTTTTCAGTGCTCATCACGTCTGCACCTGCTCTGGAGGCTTCCAGTAAAAAGGCGTTTCCGTAATCAAAAAAGTAAGTGCCTTTAGCAGCGTGTTTGTTAATGGCAGCAGCCTGACGGCGCAAACTCTCTTGGACTTTTTCCTTAAAAAGTGTTGGGTTGTTTGCCATCATTTCGTTTGACTCTTCGTAAGAAAGCCCAGCAGGATAATAACCTCCTGCCCAGGGATTGTGCAGCGAAGTTTGGTCACTTCCCAAATCAATTTGAATATTTTCCTTGTCGAAAGTTTCCCATACATCAACCACGTTACCATCATAAGCGATGGAGACAGTTTCTTCTTTCGCTTTAGCTTCTTTTACACGTTGCACCAATTGGTCTAAATTTGAAATTACTTCATCCACCCAACCTTGTGAATGGCGTGTGTGAGTGGCTTTTGGGTTGATTTCTGCACAAACTGTGATGCAGCCGGCAATGTTTCCGGCTTTGGGTTGTGCGCCACTCATACCACCCAGACCGGAAGTGACAAACAAGCCGCCTTTGGGTGATTTTTTAATTTTTCTGAAACCGTTTAAAACGGTAATCGTGGTGCCGTGAACAATGCCTTGCGGACCGATGTACATATAACTTCCGGCAGTCATTTGACCATATTGGGAGACGCCCAGTGCATTCATCTTTTCCCAGTCATCAGGTTTTGAATAATTGGGAATCACCATTCCGTTTGTCACTACAACACGCGGGGCTTCTTTGTGAGAGGGGAACAATCCCATAGGGTGGCCGCTGTACATGACCAAGGTTTGCTCGTCGGTCATTTCAGCTAGGTATTGCATGGTCAACAGATACTGCGCCCAGTTTTGGAAAACAGCCCCGTTGCCACCATAGGTGATGAGCTCGTGAGGGTGTTGCGCCACAGCATAGTCGAGATTGTTTTGGATCATTAACATAATTGCCTTTGCCTGCTCACTTTTTCCGGGATAATCTGAAATGGGTCGTGCAACTATTTTATAGTCAGGCCGAAAGCGGTACATATAGATGCGGCCATATTTCTCCAATTCTTCTTTGAATTCGGGTAGGAGAGTGGTGTGGTGTTTGGGCTCAAAATAGCGTAAAGCGTTACGTAACGCCAGTTTTTTTTCTTCTTCAGAGAGGATTTCTTTACGTTTTGGGGCGTGGTTTATGTTTGGGTCAAAAGGTTTTGGAGAGGGCAATTCTGAAGGAATGCCTTGTAAAATACTTTTTTTAAAGTGGATATCTGTGTGTGTTGGCGTGTTCATAAAATTAAAAATTGCGTAATTATCCTTTCACAACAAAGTTACGAAAAATAGACGGCGAACTGTTTGGGTTTTTTCTGAAATGCTTTTGTTATTTTTGTGCGAAATGGTGTATCTTAAAACTTTAAAAATCCTTTATGGCAAAGAATAAAATATTAATCCTTTTTGCGCATCCCTTATTTGAAAAATCACATGCACATAAAGCTTTGGTTGATCAAATACCGGATTCTGAACAGATAAGCTTTCACGATTTGTATGAACTGTATCCAGATTTTAATATTGATATCAGAAAAGAGCAGGAAATACTGGCGCAACATGATATTATTATTTTACAGCATCCCTTGTATTGGTACAGTTGTCCGCCATTAATAAAACAATGGATTGACCTGGTGCTTGAATACAACTGGGCTTATGGGGCAAAAGGCACCTTTCTTGAGGGGAAGTTTCTTTTTCAGGTTATAACAACAGGAGGAAAAAAAGAAAATTACAGTTCGTTGGGAAAAGACCGTTTTACCATTTATGAATTGCTGGAACCGTTTAATCAAACGGCGCAAGTTTGTAAGATGATCTACCTGCCGCCTTATGTAGTTCACGGAACGCACGAGATGAAAGCAGTTGATTATTTGAGGGAAGCAAAAGAATACAACACCCTTTTAAATTATTTAATGAATAACGAGTTAAATTTCAAAGGTATTTTAGAAGAAAAATACCTGAATGACTGGTTTCAAAGGCAAAAACAAACATAATTATGGAGACAAATTTTTTACTTGAAGCCATTATTTACCTTTCTGCAGCAGTCATTTGTGTGCCTATTGCAAAGCGTTTTGGGTTGAGTTCGATTCTAGGATATCTTTTTGCAGGGATAGTTATCGGACCTTCACTATTAGGTCTTATTGGCGAAAAGGGACAGGATATCATGCATTTTGCAGAGTTTGGCGTGGTGATGATGTTGTTTCTCATTGGTTTGGAATTAGACCCCCATAAGTTTTGGAAAATGCGAAAGTTTATCCTGGGTATGGGTTCATTACAAGTGATAGGAACCACTGTGATTCTGTTTTTTGGTGCTCAGTTTGTTTTAGACTGGAACTGGCAAACAAGCCTTACCATCGCTTTGGCTTTGGCACTTTCTTCAACGGCAATTGTTTTGCAGACTTTAAAAGAAAAAGGAAATTCAAACACCAAGGTGGGGCGTTCCTCTTTTGCGGTTCTATTGTTTCAGGATATTGCGGTGATACCCATTTTGGCAATTATACCTTTGTTGGCATCAGATTTTGCTTCGGCACAAGCTGAGGAGTTAAACCACTCGGTGATTTCAGATTTTGCGGGTTGGATTCAAACAATGGTTGTGGTGGGTACCATTGCGGTTATTTATTTTATTGGAAAATACATTTTGGTGCCATTGCTTCGCATTGTTGCCCGAACCCGCTTACAGGAACTTTTTACGGCTTCAGCTTTGCTTGTAGTGGTGGGAGTTTCTTATTTAATGGAGTTGGTTGGGTTAAGCCCTGCTTTGGGTGCATTTATGGCAGGGGTGGTATTGGCAAATTCTGAATTTCGCCATGAGCTGGAAGGTGATATAGCACCTTTTAAAGATTTACTTTTAGGCTTGTTTTTTATTGGGGTGGGAGCTTCTATAAATTTTTTACTGATTTGGGAAAACCCCATTTTTATACTGGTTTTTGTATTAACCCTCACTTTAATTAAGTTTTTGGTGTTATATGGAGTGGGCTTGATATACAGAAAAAATGTGGACCAAAACCTTCAGTTTTCAATAGGATTGAGTCAGGCAGGTGAATTTGGTTTTGTGATTATGAGTTTTTCAATGCTCCTGAATATTGTTCCAAATGACCTTGCAAACAATATTCTCGCTATCATTGCCTTAAGTATGTTACTAACACCTTTTTTGACTTTAATCAATGAGCGCTTGATTTTACCTAATGTGGGTATAAAACGAAAAGAGGATGACCCTGACGATCCGGTTATTGACGAGGAAAATGAAGTGATTATCGCCGGTTTTGGACATTTTGGGAGTACCATAGGTCGTTTGTTGCGTGCAAACAAGCTGGATATTACGGTATTGGACCACGACTCAAACAGGGTAGAGGTGCTGCGAAAAATGGGATTCAAAGTATATTACGGTGATGCTACCCGACTGGAGTTGCTGAAAGCCGCAGGAGCTGATAAAGCCAAACTATTTATTGCCGCCATTGACAATCCGGAAACCAACTTGAAATTGGTTGAACTTGTTCGGAAACATTTTCCCAATTTAAAAATACTCGCTCGTGCCCGAAACAGAGTGGATGCTTATGAATTGATTGATCACGGCGTTGAAAATTTCTACAGAGAAACCCTTTACACAGCCGTCCATATGGGTGTGGATGCTTTGGTAGAATTGGGTTTCAGGAAATATACGGCCAACAGGCAGGGGCAGCAGTTTATAAAATATGATGAAGAAACCACATTAAAACTTGCTGAAAAGCGCCACGATAAAATGGCTTATCTGGTGACGGTTCAAGAGGAGGTGGAACTTCAGGAAGAATTGTTAAAACGCGATCTGTATGCTCAGGATCAGGGCAATGACCACGCCTGGGACAGTGAACATTTGAAAAAGGACAAGACGAATACTAATTTTAGATAGTGTTTGTTTTTTTGTCATACCCATAAGGGCAGTGACGGCAACCACTCTGGCAACAATATCCTCTTTTTAAATGGTATTGTTCTGTAAAGCATTTATAGCCTTCCGGGGTGAGGTAATAGTCACCGTCACCCAATAGCTCAGGTAAATTTCCTTCTGAAGACGATTTTTTATTTGTTGCGCCTTCAGAATCTGTATTTTTTGTGTTCTTTTTTCTAAATAAATTCACGTTGTAAAATTACAAAATACTTTATCAATTGTAAATCGATGATTGTTGTAATCCCTTTTTTATTTTCCAAACGATTTGCCGGAATAGCCTTATGGCCGTTTATTTTGGTAAAATCCAAAGCTTATAAAAGCAATGCGGTTTTTATCAACCACGAGCGCATCCACTTGAGACAACAATTGGAACTACTGGTATTGCCTTTTTACCTTTGGTATGTTGTGGAGTTTTTAATAAGATGGATACACTATAAAGACAGGAATTTGGCCTACAGAAACATTAGTTTTGAGCGGGAGGCTTACAGCAACGAGGCAAACTTCCACTACTTAAAAAGCCGTAAATGCTGGGCATTTGCAGGCTATTTAAAAAAAGAAAACCGCCCGTAGCAGCGGGCGGTCAACAGTAATAGCTATTTATTAACCAATTTTAAATTTCTAATTACTGCGACAAACATACGGGAATATTTTAACAATTAATAAATGTTTAACATTTTTTAGGGGTTTTAATGTAAAAATATATCGTTTATCTGTTATGCGTGAATAGTAAAAAACTGTTTATTTAATAGGATGGAGGTTGACTTTATGGGAATAAAAAAAGCTTAACCGGGTGGGTTAAGCTTGCTGATTAAAATTTTTAAAAATGAAATTATTAATTCTTAGCTTTTTTAACAGAAATATTTGTTAGCGTTTTTTTGCTTTTTCTTTCTGCATTAATTGTTTTTACAATTAGATTATTTTGTTTTTTGTTTTGATTATTAGATGACAAACCTAATGATACAGATTGATCTAAAAAGTTATTTTTCTTTACTTTATTTATTATTATTCGTTCAAATTTATTTTTACTTCTGCTTTTGGATACTATAATATCAGACTTAAATTGCTGATTAATATGAGATTTAATTGTTTGTTCATCTAAAATTATTTTAATTAAAGAATCGTTACTTTTTTTTTGAGAGTAAGTATTATAAGTCACAAAGAATAATAAACCAAAATATATTGTTAGTTTTCTCATTTCATCAGAATTAATTATAATGTGCAACATAAACTATTTGTAAATTTGAAATATCAAAACCAGAAACATTAAGAATGTGAAATACTACTTGACCAGCTCTAACTTCTGAAAAAAGAGTAAAATCAAAGCCCCAAGCAGGCCCAGGTCCTGAGGGAAGTGCACCAACAAAATTACAAGAAACAACGGTGTCAATGGTCATATTCGGGTCTGCAACAGGTATTGTATAATAAAATCCATCTTCAATATTTAATGGACCAACAAAGTATTTCCCTATATTACTTATTGCGCCAACATTTAAAAAACCTGGACCCCATTCAGGATTATTGCCTACACCTTTAGATATTAATATTTGGTCAGTATTACCAGAAATACCTCCCGGCATAAATGCACCATCTAATTGCAGATTTCCATCAATATGTAAACGTTCTGTTGGTGCAGTATTTATCCCCACATTTCCACTAGCATCCACTCTCATCCTCTCAGCTCCATTAGTAGCTATAACAAAATCTTCTGCATCAGAGGTTCCTATAAAGTTTTCTCCGGCCGCGGTGCCAGGAGTCGTCCCGGCATTTCCGGTTAAAGACCAGTCTGTAGAAGCTCCGGAGGTTATCCGTTCCCAGATGCCGTTCCAAAAATAAAATCCTGGTGTAACATTATTGGGTGCAGTGCCAGCAGTATTGGTATTATATACCAATAATCCAACTTCAGGAGTTGGAAGCGTACTAATAATTGGAGCTACAACATTTGTTGCAGTCAATGCCACACGGGGTATCATAATACCACCAGAGTCACTATCAACATCAAGGATTGCTCCGTCTGCCGGAGTCGTGGTTCCAATTCCCACTTGTGCAACAAGGAGTGAGGTAAAACAAAAAAGTGTGAGAACACTTAGGGTAATTTTTTTAAACATTTTTGACATTTTTGATATAAGGAATTGTAAAGTAAATGCAAAATCCTTTAGCATTTTACCAAATCCTTAACAATTCGTTAAACATTTAAAAAACACCGACAAACAGCAAATTAATTACTGTAATTGAAAAGAAAATGTAAGAAAAATAAAGCCCAAAGCAGTCATTTGCTTTGGGCTTAAGAAATCAAAAATATGGAAAAACTTATCTTTGTGCTGTGGTCAATTGGGGTTTTTCAACCGGGTCAATTTTTTCAGCTTGTATTGAATTTGAAACGTTTGCTGTTTCCTGAATTTTATCAGGAGCATCAGGAAAACGCAGTGATTGATACACAGTGCGCTCGCCGTTTACAATTTCATCAGCCCTGTTTGCCACAATATGCCAGGAGAATGAAACGTTTGAGGTGCCGCCTTGTAATTCTTTTACGGTAAAACCGTTAGCTGATTTATTCGTGACATACACGCCATTGCAATCCCCTTCCAATTGGATAAATACTTTTAAAGGTTTTTCATCAGACACGTGAATGTTTCTTGAAAAGATGGGGTCAATTTGAATGGTTGCTGTACCGTTTACCAATTGGCCTGTACCATAATCTTCAAAGAGGACTTCAGGGGCTTCTGCGGCAAACATGGTTTTCTTTTCGTTAGGGTTTAATCCGGCAACTATTGTAGAAACTGTTCCGTTTCCAATAATTTTATAATTTGTAGTGTTTCTCCTTGCTCCTGCATAAGCAAAACTTCCATTGGTATCTCCACCACTGTAAAAATAGCCACCATAATAAGTGTTTCTGGTTTGCCCTGAAATATTTACATTAGGTTGATAGCCCGCAAGTCGTGCTCTTGGGTCATTGGAATCAGCATCATTTGCAGCACCTGTATAATTTGATTGAAAGCGTGCGGCCTCTGTACTTATTCCGGTATTTGCAGAAATTGGTCTTTCAGTTAAAACATAAAGTCCCAGGTCTGTAGCATTGGCGTTGATTGCAACATTGAGAATTTCTGAAGAACTGATAGAAGTACTACTTCCTGAAACGGCTCTCATCCCAAAATTTGAATTTGTCATTGCCGGTTCTGTTGCAAATGCCAAAACACCATTTGCGCCATTTGCGCCATTTCCAAAACCAACGGCACCACCTGTTAAGAAAGCACCTCCGGTAAATGCAGATTGTCCCCAGCTACCGTGGCTGTTGTTTGATAGTCCAAAAGAACCAATGCTGTTTTGAGAGAATCCTCTAACACCGTGACCGGAAACACTTTCACCTAAGGTACCAATACCATTACTGGTATTGCTTCCAAAAACAGCTGCAGTATTTGCACCAAATCCATACAGTGCAAATATATTTGCGCCTGCGTTCACAGTCAATCCCACATTATTAAATGAATTGTGATTAATTCCCACATTACCGGTTGAAGCAATACGCATTCTTTCTGTATCATTTGTTCTAAAGCGAAAGTCTTGTGCATCGGTAGTTCCTATAAAGTTGATAGTTGCATCAGTGCCAGAATTACCAAGAAGCGACCAGTCTCTTCCTCCGGTACCATCCATAGCAATCCATTCGCTGCCGTTCCAGTGGTAAAAACCGGGTGAAACATTATTGGGTGCTGTACCTGAAGTATTGGTGTTATAAACCAACAAACCGGTAGCAGGTGCAGTTATTGGACCTGCAACATCACGGCTTGTTAATTGAACTCTGTTGATGAGCAAACCTCGATTGTCATTTACCAATTCCAATGAGGAACTTGTATTGGGAGCGTTGGTTCCCAAGCCCACATTATCTGTAATACCATTGACAAAGAAAGTATTGGGTTCGTTGTCTGTTTCAATTCTAAAATGCATCACATCTGAAGTTGGGTTGATACTAAATTCTCTAATAGCACTGTTTGCATTTACATTAAAGAAGTCAGTTGCATCAACAGATAGTGTCATTTGTCTGTTTCCGGCTCTCCAGAATCCCATACTGTCATCATCTTCCCAGGAATAAAAGGGCCTTGCTCTGGAACCGTCATTAAGTGCATACACTTGGTTTTGATTTCCGGGTACTTTGAATCTGGGGGTGTTGTTGGTTCTAAACTCAATATCTCTATTGTTTAAAGTTCCAAGAAAATTGATACCGTTGATGATGTCATCATTACCATCAATTTTCCAGTTAATTTCTTCACCTTGAATACGAACCCATTGGGTACCGTCCCAATAGTAGAAGCCTTCGGTCACGGCAGTTGCACCGGCACCGGCTGTTGCAGTGTTAAGCACAAGAAGACCATATGAAGCTGCTGGGGTAATTGTGGCAACATCGTTTGTACCTGTTAGTGCAACACGTGGAATTAATATTCCCTTGTCATTGCTTTCTATGTCAAGCATAGCGCCCGAAGCGGGGTTTGTTGTGCCAATCCCCACTTGAGCATTTAAAGTAGTTCCTAAGAGAATTAAGAGTGCATACAAAAAAGCAACTCTTAGAGTAGTTTTTGATTTCATAGTTTTTGATTTAGGGACTACTAAACTATATTAAATTAATTAAAATATAGATTAAATACCTAAAAATTCGATGAAATACAACTTATTAAAGAAAATACTTACAAATAAGTCAAAATAAATAAAGAATTTAAGTGATTATTTTAATCATAACTAGAGCAGTTTTATCTATGTACAGAAATCAAAAGACGATCATTGCTATTTGCACCAAATCTAAGTCTGTAGCTATGAGTTCCGCCAGAACCTCCTCCAAACCCAAGAACTCGTAATTTCAATTCGTGTGTCCCGGGAGGAAGTTGGATGTATCCGTTTCCGTTAAGATAAAAGTTCTCATTTGCATACGGCCCGGTTACATGGTTGTTGTTATAAGTTCCTGAATCATAAGCAATGTGTGTTGTAGCACCATTAACTTCCACCCAAGATCTAAACAAACGAGTTGCCCCATCCACGATTTGAGTGCCATCATGACGTGTAATATCTACACTCATTTGATAATTAACTTGAACGAGCGATTCCTGAGACAAATTGATTGTAACTGTTTCTATATCAGAAAATACACCTTCTCCTGTAGAAGATTCAATAGTGATAGCTGGATTAATAAAATCTACCATATTAATAGGAGCAAAATTTTGAACTAAAGAAGGTTGAAGAGACAAATCCCCATCAGTATTCACATAAACAGGCATATAGTCACTGGTTGTATAATGTACATTGTTCGCCTGATTCAGTTCATCAATTCTAACGGTTTGGTTGTTTCCCGCAATATGAAGGGCAGTTTGCGGCGTATTGGTATTGATTCCAATTCTGTTGTTTGTACCGTCCACAAAAAACATGTTGGCATTGCCTTGAGTCTCAATTCGGGTATCAATTTCTGCGCCGCCTTCATTGATAATTAATTCATTGGAAGAACCATTGATTCTCAAAAATTCATTTCCACCGGCGCTTAAAGCCAATTGGTTATCTCCGGGTCGCCACATTCCCACATCAGTATCTGTTGACCAACTGTAAAAGGGGTTAGAGTTGGTGCCATCACCCATCGCCTGGAGTTGATCACTATTTCCCGAAATTCTCATTCTACCTATATTATTGGTTCTAAATTCCAGGGCGATATCGTTTGTAGTACCCAAAAAATTAACTCCCTCAACAGCATCATCATTTCCGTCAAGTTTCCAATAGTCGGTAGCAGTTTGTAAACGCACCCATTGACTTCCGTCCCAATAATAAAATCCTTCACTTACAGCTGTTGCTCCGCTACCTGAAGCAGCTGTATTAAACACAAGCAAACCAAGCGATGGGGCAGGGGTGATGGGAGCTGTATTATTTGTGCTGTTTAATGCAATCCTTGGAATTAACAGTCCCTTGTCTGTACTTTCAATATCAAGCATAGAGCCTGGAGCAGGGGTCGTTGTTCCAACACCCACTTGTGAAAAGGAATGAACTGTTATTCCCAGAAATATGGAAATAAATAAAACCCTACTGTAAATTGATTTTTTCATAATAATAAGTTTGTTCACTATATTTTATTTTTTTAACCGGATGTTTGCTTAAAACATCCGGTTTGTTTTTAATTATTCAATAACAAGTCTTTTAATGACTTTAGCTTGCTCAGCATAAAGTGTTACCCAATACACCCCACCGGCTAGTTTAGAAACATCATATTGTTTGATGTTTCCGTTCAAGCCAATCGTTTGAGTAGAAACTAACCTGCCTCTTAAATCAAATATCTCAAGCTTTTTAAGTTCCAGGTTTGTATTGTACTGAATCATAAAGAAGTTATCTGCCGGGCTTGGATACAATATAATGTCATTCAAACTCAATGCAGGGTTCTCGTCAGTTAAGTTGATATCCACCTCCAAAAGGAAAGAACATTCACTTATATTGCCTGCATCATCTGTTGCAATCAGCGTTATTGTATTGATACTTCCTTCAGTAAATACAGTTCCCGGAACCGGTATTTGTGTTACCAAAGGATTCAATGTACAGTTATCAAAAGCAATGGCTTCTATCGTTAAATCAGGTAAAATGTAATTTCCATTTTCATCCGGAGTCACTAAAAGGTCTTCAGGACATTCAATAACCGGAGCCAGAGTATCTTCCACAGTAACATCAAATGAGGTTGATGAGGTGTTTCCTGAAGCGTCAGTAACAGTTAAAACAACTTCCACTGTTCCAATAAATACGGTTCCTTGGATGGGCGTTTGAGTCACCACCGGATTTGCATCACAGTTATCTGAAACAATAGCTAGAGCTGTGAAATCTGCCATTATAGCTTCACAATTTAAATCGGCACTTACTATTTGATCAACTATGGGTTGTATTGTTGGGTCAATTGTGTCCTCAACCGTCACATTGAATGAGGTTGAAGCATCATTCCCTGAAGCATCCGTTGCTGTTATTGTTACCAAAATGGTACCAGAAAATATAGTTCCCGGAGCAGGTACCTGAGTTAGTACCGGATTTGCATCGCAGTTATCTGACACCACAGCTAGCGGAGTGTAATTAGGAAGGATAGCTTCACAATTCGCATTACTAGCCACAGTTCTATCTGTGATTGGATTTATTGTTGGAGCAGTGGTATCTTCCACGTTAACATTGAATGAAGTTGAAGCATCATTTCCTGAAGCATCGGTTACAGTTAAAGTCACCAAAGTCGTTCCACTTAAGGTTGTACCGGCTGCAGGTG
>CAXBNF010000014.1:0-68650 GCA_963977065.1 uncultured Flavobacteriaceae bacterium
ACCGTATTGTGCCATTTTTGCGCGGTTATACACCACTGTCATTTGTGGCAAACCGCTTGTAGCCTCTACGTTAAGGTCTGCTGCACCCGGTACTTCACGTATTACCGCTGCGATTTCCTGTACCTTATCTGCCAACACATCCAAATCTTCTCCGTACAATTTGATTGCCACGTCCTCACGAACTCCAGTTAGCAACTCATTAAAACGAAGTTCCACGGGCTGGGTAAATACAAAATTGACACCGGGAACAACCGAAATCTTTTCTTGTATTTTTTCAATGAGTTCTTCTTTGCTGTCGGCGGAAGTCCATTTGCTTTTATCTTTTTCAAGAATAATGTAACTATCCGCAATGTCCATTGGCATCGGGTCGGTTGGGATTTCGGCTACCCCGATTCTTGAAACTACAGTTTTAACTTCAGGAAATTCATTTATTAGATTTTCGAGTTTCTTTGAAGCCTCGATGGTCTCTGTAAGACTGCTCCCCGGTTTTATTAATGCTTGAAACGCAATATCGCCCTCATCAAATTTCGGGATAAATTCAGCTCCCATATTTTTGAATACAAATCCTGCAATCAATAGCAAGGCAACCGCACCTATTACGACCCCTGCTTTAAAACGAAGTGAAAAATTCAGTATGGGCAGATACACGCGATTCAAAAGGCCCATAATTTTATCGCTTATCCTATCCATCCGATTTTCAAATCTGGCAAACCAACTATTTTGGTTTTTGGCAGGTTTTAAAAATAATGACGACATCATTGGCACATAGGTAAGACAAAGGATGATAGCGCCTAAAACTGCAAATCCAAAGGTAAAGGCCATTGGGCGGAACATTTTTCCTTCCACACCTGTCAAGAACAAAATAGGTGTAAAAACAATGAGAACGATTAACTGACCGAAAAAGGCAGAATTCATCATTTTACTAGAAGAATCATAGGCTATTTCATCCATCTCGGATTGTCCCATAATTGCATTGGATTTCTTCATCCGTTGATGAATGTGAAAAACCGTTCCCTCCACTATAATTACCGCGCCGTCAACAATAATTCCAAAATCAATTGCACCCAAGGACATTAAATTTGCCCAAATACCAAATTGCTTCATCAAAATAAATGCGAACAATAAACACAAGGGGATTATCGAAGCTGCTATCAAACCGCCACGGAAGCTACCTAAAAGGAGTACCAAAACGAATATTACGATGAGTGCCCCTTCAATTAGATTTGTTTTAACGGTACTTGTGGTTCTCTCAATCAGTTCGCTTTGGCTTAAAAATGTATCGATATACACGCCTTCAGGCAAGGATTTTTGGATTTCGGCTATACGCTTTTCAACATTTTCTATAACGTTACTTGGGTTCTGTCCTTTCAACATTAATATTTGGCCACCCACAGATTCGTGACCATCCTGGGTAAATGCACCATAACGCACTTGGTTACCGTAACCCACTTTTTCGGCAACGTCCCTTACCAAAACAGGGCTTCCATTTTGAGTGGTCACAACGGTGTTTTCCAAATCGGCGATACTTCGTGCCAGCCCTTCCCCACGGATAAAATTGGCTTGGTGGTTTTTTTCAATATAAGCTCCACCCGTATTGGCATTGTTCACTTTAAGGGCTTCAAAGACCTGGTGCATTGTGATGCCAAAACTTTTTAGTTTAGCAGGATTAAGAGCGACTTCATATTGTTTTACATAGCCTCCAAAAGCATTTACTTCAACAACTCCCGGGACTAACGCCATCTGGCGTTTCACGATCCAGTCTTGAATGGTGCGCAGTTCCATTGCGTCATATTTTTCTTCATACCCTTCTTTAACCTTTAAGGTATATTGCAATATTTCGCCCAAGCCCGTGGTAATGGGCGCCATAAAAGGCGTGCCAAAACCTTCAGGGATTTCTTCCGCAACTGCGGTTAATTTTTCTTGGACCAATTGTCGTGGCAGATAGGTTCCTGCTTCGTCTTTAAAAACAATGGTTACCACGGACAGTCCAAAACGAGAGATCGAACGCAGTTCGATAACGTCTGGAAGATTTGCCATTGCCAATTCTACGGGAAAGGTTACAAATTGCTCAATATCCTCCGTTCCCAAATTAGGGGCAGTTGTTATAACTTGAACTTGATTGTTGGTAATATCAGGCACGGAACCCAAATTTATAGTGGCCATTGAGTATATGCCTGTGCCAATAAGCACCACTATAAATAGCCCAATAATAAATTTATTATTAATGGAAAATGAAATGATTTTATTAATCATAAATATGTATTAATTCAGTTGAAAATTTACGGTGCGAATGGGTGCAACGCATTTATAAAGCAATGCTTACTTTGAGAAGCATCACGTTAGGATATAGCTATCCTTAAAAAAAACTGAATTATACTCGCGGGGGTTGGAAGAGAGATTCCAGATATCTGGAATAGAAGTTAACTGTATATAAATTGAACGGCTCTTTATCTTCAAACTTTAGTCGATTGATTAGGGCCGAATTGTTGTTCGCAATAAATAATACTAAAGGATGACAACATTGATTATGAGAATGAACTGGTGTATTTTCCTTATCTGGGTTATTATGATGCCCTTCATTTTTTGCATCATTGTCAATGTAATCTTCAATTACATATTCAAGGAAAGAGTCTCCATAAACTTTATGGTCTTGATAATGGGTAATAATGCTTGAAATTTCTTTAATTGGCCCACAAAAGTCCATATCAATGCTGATTCCCTGAAAAAAGAATAAAATAGACATTGATATGGAAAAGAATATTTTCATAATTTCTACAAATGTACAAATAATTACGTGCAAAGGTTGTGCAATTATAATGATACTCAGGAGTTGAAATAGCAAGTGTGGCCCTGAATGAATTGTAGTGCAACGGAAATGAATGGTGGGCTACTCTTGCTGCGCGATGCTGGAAGTGGGTGATTGTAGGGAGTGAGGCACGAACGAACGAAAAGAACCGACTGGAAGCAAATGGGTGTGGGGTGGCTTAAAGGATATCGTTTATTTCTTTCAGAGAATTAACTATATCTTGATGAATTAAATTTGACTGGTCTTTAATAACAGTTTTGTGATTTGAAAGTTTAATAACGTTATTGGAAATTGGCAAATCACTTGTAATTAAAGTGTCAAATGCTTCCATACTTTTTTCTAATTTATTAATACAAGTAGCATTCAAATTAAATGTGGTAAATACTATTTTTAGGTTGTTAAGTTCTTTGTATAAACTCTTGAAAGATTTTGTTACAATTTTAAGTTGAATAGTGTTTTGATCATTCAATTGATTATCAAAGATTGAAAAACCACTCCAAATACTATCCATTTTGCTTTGAACAATAGAGTGAAGACTTTGGTTTTTGTTATACTTCTTCTGAATGGAAACGGCTATATATAAACCAATTAATGCTATGATTAGACTTAATAAAGTCTCAACTACATTTACTTCTGTATTAATATTAAAGTAGGAATATTGAAGAGCAAAATAAGTTATTAGACAACCACCAAGAAAGAATATCAGGTTGATAAAAATATTACTTCCTTTTTTCATAAATGGAATCTTTTACTTTATCAATGTATTTTGGAACTTCGTTTGAAATTAGAATTAAATTATTCCATACAGTTTCTGGATTAAATTTATTACCTAATCGACTAAATGCTTCATTTAAAAATGAACTTGCATAGCCATTAGTACCATCCAGATTTATTTGTAGTTTTTCATTTTTATTTACTGCTTCTTCATATTTGGGCAACAATAATTTATCAAAAAACTCTTGTCCAGAAAATTCCCCATCCTCATAAGTTCTTGCTCCAGGAGTATCAGTAAAATCCTCGTATATATTTATTTCTACCATTTTTTTTAATTCTTAATTTCAAAACACTCTTTTGTACAACTTTGGTCAACTTTCCAATAATAATATGTGCCTGAGAAGGAGTTCTTAAGTTTGTGCCTAATTTTTCTATCAAAATCTATATAAACATTATTAGAAATGACAACAAGATTATTCAAATGACCATCATCATAGTTCTCATATATTGTAGGGAGACCTTTGCCTCTCCACGATAAACCAGTACGAGAGTCAATACCATTCATAAATGCTGTTTCTATTATGTCAAGATTGTCATTGAATAAATTTAAGAAATTTTTCAAAATCCCTTCCGTAAATGTTCTTATTATTCCTTTGCCATTGTCTACAAAAGAAAACTTAACCAAATTGTCATTTTCGGAATGACTTAATGCAAAATGCCATCTAATTTGATTCTCATTTTTAAAAGCGTGGTCACAAGCATTTCTCATCATTTCAAATACACAGCTATAAATGGAAGGACTTCTGCCTTTTTGCCCCCAAATAGTCTCCATTGATTTAATAATTTCTTCAGCTAAATCCGATTGCGGGGTTTGATTATCACCAGTATTTAAAATTGTATTTTTAGTTGTACTGTTGCTTTCATCAACCTTACCTTTTACAAATTTAAAGAAACCCGATTTCTCTAAAATCCCTCTTGGTATTGGTTGTTTTGGTTTAGTGCCTGTAAATATGATGCCTTTCCTAACAAGTTCTTCCATAACAGAAAGTAACATTGATATTGCGCCTTCGCCAATATCAATAATATCATCCATTATAATATTCATATGTCTACCGCTTCTTCCAATACCTTTGATTTTATTAATATAACTAATAACTTCTTCACAATGTTCATATTGAAGTTTAAAGATTATGGGAGTAGGTACGTCTATAAAGCTAAGTGTATGATTACGGGGAATTAAACCAGAGGTTGATTGACGTAATGAACGAGGGTTGCCACTTCGTTTTTTGTTTTTCATCTGGCGTCTACTGCGCATTTGTAGATACCTTTTATATTTTGGTTTAAGTTTTTTCATTGAATATTAATAAACAAGCTACAGAACCCAAAGGTTATCTTGTCCAAATTCAGGTATTTAGTTACCGTCAAAGTGTGGGAGTATTTCTGCAACTATTTCAAGATATTTTATTGTTATTGGCAAGTTTTTTTGGCCGACAGATTTCGATTGTATTTTATGTTTTTAGGCTTATAAAAACCATAGTTTATCTTTTGATTCATCTTCGATACCGGTTTGGAAGCGTGGTACTAACTGTGCAACCATTGCGGGATATTTTATAGTGATGGGTACGTTTTGGGGTTTTAGAGATTTCCAATATAATCTACTGAATTGGAATGCCTGCGTCAGTAATTCTGTAATGACGTTGTCGTCTTCGAAAGCATCTGGGGTAGGACTGCTTAAACCAATCTTTATAGGGAAGGGATAACCGTCTGAAGGATAAAATTTTTCCTCTTCAAAGCGGCCATTATTAAACAACAGGAAATTTCGTTCTCCTAAACGGATGAAAGTTCCGGAATATGGCATCAAACTATCAGAATCAATGTCATAGGCTATAATGTCTTTGGTTTCTGTCTTATTGATGTTTAAAATATAAATTGGCTTATTCTCAAGTTTAAGTTTGCTCATAACCCGTAGAATGGGGTCTAATTCCTCCTTGCTCATTTCTTTATAGAAATGAATGACAATTTTATCGGCTTCGGATTGGTTAAAAAAAGTACGTATAGCTTTGGATATACTGCCTGCTAATTGTTCTGTCTGGTCTTTGGAAAAACAATCGAACTTGTTGAAGATGCCGTTATTTTGGAAGCTAAATGCACTTGCAACATATCTATGCTTATGGTCTAAATTGGTAAAGGCTCCAACACCAATAATCAACTCCTTTTTATCGGTGACGGCCAGTTTCCAAGGTTTTCCTCCCAGTTTGGCGTGTATGGCTAAGGATATATTGTTTAAGTGCCATTGATAGTCCGAAATGTTGCGCTGTAAATCCTCAAAATCTATAACCTGGGTCATAATGTTCTCGTCCAAGAACAATTCTTTTATACGATAATAAATATTCTTTAATTGTGGGTTGGATTCAAATCGGGTGTAGGGGCTAATATAAAATGCCAGATAAGCCACTGATTTATCCCACTGCAATTCGTAAAGGCTTTGTTCTATTTGGGGAAGAGGGTTTTCTTTATTCGTGAATTCTATAAAATTATCTGGCTCAGAATTGACGGGAATATCTATAAACTCTTTCAATCCCTTGTATGAATAACCAGTTCCTTTTTTTAAATAGTCCCATAATTTTCTGATAAGAGGTTTATGTTCTGCGTGATAGATAAAGAAAAACTTGATATTTTGGTTAGGAGGTCGGGAATAGGGGCGATAATTCCTTAATTCGAGTTTTGGAGAGATTCCGGTTTGTTTATTGCCAAAATTGTCTTTACCATACTCTAATAAGGCTTTCTCTTTTGGGATATGACCAATACGATTTATTGGGGCATCAATAAATTCCTCACTTCTCAAATCGCATATTTGTTTGAAGGCTTCGGTAAATAAGTATTCCTTGGTGAACTTTTGGATTTTTTCCAGATAGGCAGTGTATCGGTTTTTTATTTTTTTAATCTGAAAGGGTATACCCAATTCTTTTTGCAAGTTTCCATTAAGAACTGGGTAAATTTCATTTAGGATGAGACTGTTAAAGAAAGCTTCTTTTTCAGTAGTGTCTCGGTTCATCTGAAAATTTATAATTTGATTTCTATAAACCGCTGTTTTAACGAGTTGCGAACTTTCAATTTCTTGTACCGATTTTTTTAAAACTTTTGATGTGCCATCAAAGGAGATTATTAATTCCGGATAGTCTGAGATTTCTGCAATCTGTACTTTTATGGAAAATTTATCATAGCAATGATAGTCCTTGTGATATTCTTGATTTAGTAACCAAACTTGCCTGTCTTTGATGATACGGTTCTTCCGATTAATAATATTTAGATTATCAAAATATTTCCTGATTTGGGCATTCAGGTATTGTTTATACAAACTTAAATTGGCATTATTGAAGTCAATTTTAAGGGGTTTAAATCCATCTTTAGGGTTTGTAAATGTGGTGTAAATTTCGGTTACTCCTTCCAATTCTATCTTGCTGAACACCTCAGAAATACTTTTTGGAAACTTCTTATAATATATCGTGTCGTCTCCTTCCGATTTCTGGAGCGATACGTAAAAGGTCAATAGCCGGCGGGGCCAATTGAAGTTTAGGGCGTTTAATTTGATGTGTTCTTGCATTGGTTGGAGGTTTTTGTTGTTCTACATAGGATATCGGTATATGCGGTTACGCATTTTATTATTTAAATTGTTCGGTAAGTAGCAACCCTTTATCTACCACATTAGTGATGTCGTTACTATTTTTAGCACTTGCATTTTGCGATAGCAACAATCTCAGGTGTTCGTCGATATTATAATCTAACCTTTGTTTGAAAAAAATGTCAATGGCTTGTTCTATTCTTTTTTTTAAAACATCCAATTCTTTTTGAGCATTCCCATCTTGTTCCGCACTGGTGAGTGAGTAATATTCTCCTTTGGAAGGTCTCTTTATACGCCTGTCCAACTTGTAGGCTCTATTTAGAAAGTTTTCTACTTGCATTGCTTTTTGTTCTTCGGTGGCCATATCTGAAGTAATTTAATTTTTTATAGGAAGAGTTTCAATAAGTTCAAAATGTACCGCATTCTCTTTTATAAAACCTTCTAAGATTACATCTTTTGCGTGTTTTGCAATAATCAATTTACCATCAATGGTTGTGATACATTTACCGTTGAGTGTTTTAAAGTTGTCTTTTATGTAATCATCCTTTTGCTTGCCGTCAATGTTGGACTGATAGAACGTGAATTGACTTAATTCAGGGTCATTGAAGTAGTCTATAAATCCACTTCTGAAAATATTTTTCACTTCCAGTTGGAACTTTTTTAAATTGGCTGGACTGTATGCCGAATATGCTTTTAGAACAAAAAGAAAGTTGATAGAATATTGATGTACAAACAGAGTATCGCGGTCGAAAAGTCTATGTTGCCAATGGTATGAGCACCGCGGTTTATCTGATTTAGGTTCTATTTGATGATTAGTAAAATCGTCTTTGGCCGTTATATGACCATAGATAAAAAAATTAGGAGTAATATTATAACCTTCCGTCAAGTCATCGCGATAAACTATTTGGTCATTATAAAACCTATTTTCTTTATTCCATAAATCGATATTGTACTGGATAATATTCTTGGCGTAAGTGATCTGTTTGTACTTGGATAGACTACCTGCTTCATTGTTAGGCTTGTAATATTTAGAATCACCTATGAAAAAGATATTGCTGCGGTCAATAATGGATTGGTCTTCATAAATATGGTCTATGAGCTTCCCATCCTGATTCTTCTTTAGGTGCTGTATGGATTCATCGTTTGCTGCTGTATCAGTAAACAATTTGTCAATCATATCTTCAAATATGATGTTGTAGTTATTCACGCAGAGATATTCTTCTTTGTCCTTTTTACTACTCGCCTTACTGTTATTGGAAAAATAAAGTTCGCATAGCTGATACATTCTTCTGAGCGTATCATTGAAATACCGATATTTAATTTTACGCAACTTGGTCAATCCATACTCATCTAAGCAGAGTTGGTCAAATTTGTAACCAGTTATAAGTTTATAAGACTTATCAATCTTTAGATTAAGCTGATGTGCGTTATTGAGTTTATTGAGAATTGAGAAGTAGTAGGTAATCAGTTCTTCTTCTAAATTGCGCACTTTCTTTTTATTGCGAATACCTAAATAAACTGGCGTACCAGATGCAGTCATCAATGGTAATGCCTTACGCACCGTTCTTTCCCATTTTGGCTTCGTTATCTTATTGGTTACCTGCTCAATGTGGTGCTGTAAGATGAAGTTTTTGTTCCTTTTATAGAAATTTGTAAAGGCTAAAACAATGTCGAGATATGAATAGTTATTGCTGCCAATATTTGTGTTTAGTTCAAAAGTTTTAGATGGATTGAGCAGGCTGTTCTTTTCCCATCTGCGGTTGTATTCAATAAGACTATTGTAAAAATATATGGATAGTTCGCGCAACCATTGTAGGTCCCGGTCGTGTTTGACGGAAGTATCCTTAAGCGTATCGTATAACTCCTGTGAATTTAAACCAAATATGGTAGTCGTTCCATCTTTCATAAAAACCTTTGGTAACATAAATACCAATTCGTTATTTTTATAAGAGTGGTAGTATCCAACCGATTTGATTACTCCTTTGTTTCCAGTCTGTTTATAGAATTTGAAGTCGTCAAAGAGGGTTTCCAGCTGCTTAACCGGATATTCTTGTTCCTCAATTAATAACTTCATCTTGTTGTTCTTCTTGACCGTTTTGTGGGTGTTCTTCTATTTCTACATCAATGCGCTTAAGTAATGCTATAAGTTTGTCTAAGCCATTAGATTTTATAGGGAAATAACTTTCATAAGCTTCATTTTCGGCAAATACATCATTTTTTTCATCTTTAAATACATCATTCCAGAGGTAGAACAGGACTTTATTTACAAAGGCTTCCAAAGTGATTACACCATCTGCGTTGGGCTTAATGAAATAATTGCCGATACATTTGTCCATACCAAGTGTTGGCTGGTTTTGAATATGTTCCGTATTTATTTTTGAAATAAAATCATTCCAGCTAAAACTTCTATTGTCATCAAGCTGTACGGAATAGGAAAAGGATGGATTCGGTTTACCTTCTTCTGTCGTCTCGTCATAGCAAATAGGTATGTACTCCCAATCCCACCGTCTTTTAAATGCACTGTCCATAGGGAATAGTGATTGGTCTGACGTGTTCATCGTGGCATATATGTATAAATTTTTTGGCAATTTTAGTCCGTCTTTAAGCCCATCGTGGCCTGCTCCCAATTCTTCTTCTAAATGCTTTTGAAACTCCTCAGATGGTGTAACCGTATAATTAGCATCACGGTCTAAAAGTTGAAATATATCTCCAAAAATTTCCGCACAGTTGCCGCGATTAATTTCTTCAATTGCCAAATAATACTTATTCTCACTTTCAATGTCTTGCCACGCTTTTACATAGATGTTCGCAAAGGCCTGTGGTACGAATTTGTATTGGATGTCAAAACTTCCATCCACTTTCTTCACAGAAACCGGCTTATAACCACCTACAAATGATGCATAATCAAAATCGGGATGGAAGGTGATACGTTCCTTTTGCTCTTGCGGAACACTTTTAAGTATTTGGTCAAGTTTATAGGATTTTCCTGTTCCTGGTGCTCCGTAGAAAATTATGTTGTTCATATTTTTTGATGGGTTTAATGGAATACAATCATCGGTATTAACTGGTGCATTGTCTATAATAATTGACGTTTGTTTTGGAGAAAGATTTAGCGAAGTGTTTACTCGATCATAATATTTAGAAATGCTTTCTTCATTCGCAGCATCCTTTAGAACAAAGTCATTATCATCATATCGCAAGTAAAAATGTAAATTGTCTTTTACAACACTATTTAAAACTCTTAAGGGACCTACATCCTCTTTTTCATCTCTTCCAACTACCTTTCGACCTTCACTTAAATGTGCATATATTCCTTCCTGTTGAAAGATAGTTTCCTGACCATTTTGTCTTATCTTAAAAGTAGCTTCTTCTGAAAATGCAGTTAACATTTTTGAGATCTTTTTTTCAGTCTCACCTGTTTCTAAATTACTGCCGGTTATTTGGTTGAAAAGAAAGTTTTTTGCAGTTGCATCTACATTGATAAGGTCACCCTTGAACACCACATCTATAATATCGAGATTAGTAGAGAAATTTAACCGCTTGCTATATCGTTCGCCACCAGTTCTTTCAGCGGTATTTCCTCGGTCTGCAGTAAAATTTATCTCACCAAGCTTCCAATATAGTTGTAAAGCGACTTGTAAAGATTCTAAATGTTGTTTGAAAAGTGGTGTATTATTTAAATTAGAAATTAAAACAGCTTCTTCTATATCTGCTTCATCTAATTGTTCTCGGAAAAATTCCGTAATTGGCTCTTCCAGGATAGTTTTCAATTTAATAGCTATTTTCCCGGCATTGTTATATTCATCAGCGTATACCAGGCTACTAACATCAGATGCTGCATAAATTGCATAAAGACCTGCAAAAAGCTGATTGCTCTTAGGTAGGGAACATTTTATTCCTAATCGAAGATTAAGTTCTTCACGAGGTGTAACACTATTTGGTAGTTGCATAGGTAGTTTGATAGTCTAATTTAATAATATTTGCAATTTCAGCAGCCAGTAATGGCGGAACTGCATTACCTACTTGTTTCATTTGATTGGTTTTAGAACCATAAAAGACAAAATTATCTGGAAAGGATTGTATGCGTGCTGCTTCTCTGACGGTAAGACATCTATCAAGAATAGGATGTGTGAACAAACCAGAAGAAGGGGTGTCAAATCTGGTTGTAATTGTTGCAGCAATATCGTCTTCTTTTAATCTCGACCAAGTACCGCTATATATCGATTTAGTTCGATGTTCTGGTGGTAATACTTCTCTTCCCTTTCCTTTAGGAATAAGGCTTAGTCTTTCTAAAGCAACTTTTGAATGGTTTGTAGCCACGTGATTGTGCAATACTTTTGAGCCATTGCGAAGTTTCCTTTGGAAATTGGTTGTGGCTAATTCTTTATAGATAGATTTTTGTGTTCCTTCCCCAGAATTAATAAAAGGTAGGTCATAAATAGCTTCCTTAACAGTTACTTTTTTATTCTTTGGTTTCGGAAAACTTAGTTTTTCTTTTCCAAGAGCTCCTATAAAAAAAGCACGTCTTCTATTTTGTGGTACACCGTAGTCAGATGCATTCAATACATTCGAATTGACTTGATACCCTAAATCTTCAAACCCTTTGATAATTTCATTCTTAAAAAAGCCATTTGCAGTAGTTAAAATGTTGGGTACATTTTCTAAGACAAAATATCGGGGTCTAAAGACTTCTACAGCATCGATGAATCTTTTGAACATATAGTTCCTGTCATCATTAACACTCAGTCGCTTTCCTTTTTGAGAAAAGCCTTGACAGGGTGGCCCCCCAACAACCACATCTATCTTGGGGTGGTTTTTTTTCAACGCTTCAAAATCAATCGTACTTATGTCTTCACTGTACATCTTGGTTGATGGATGATTTTTTTGATATGAGAGTGCAATATCCTTATCATATTCAATGGCAAACTCAACGTCAAATCCTTGTAAAATAAAACCCTGCGAAAGTCCACCTACACCCGAGAATAAATCTGCTATAATTAATTTACTCATTTATAATTCTCAATTTAGATAATTCATAATATTCTTCTGATAGTTCTATGCCAATAAATTTACGTTTCAATCTATTTGCAGCTACACCTGTAGAGCCGCTTCCCATAAAGGGGTCTAACACCACATCATTTTTATTAGAAAGATGTTCTATAAAGTGCTTCATTAATTTTAACGGTTTTTGAGTAGGATGCTTCCCAAACTTTTTTTCTTTGGCCGTTGTTAGCGAAGTTTCAAAAAAATCGTGAACCATTTTACCTTTATTGTTAAAAACTCCAGATGTGTCTTTGTAGACAAAATATACCCAAGCTTCTGTAGAGTTTACAAAATGGATATTCATATTTCTTGGCATCGGATTTGTCTTATGCCAAATTCCAGTTGTTTTATAATAAAACCCATATTTAGTGGCAAGTTTGATAATGGTTTCTATTTTGATTAATGACATAAATAATAAGAGTGAACCACTCTTACGAAGTATTCTTGCACTTTCCTTAAAGAAATTATCCATTTCAATTTCCCATTCATCTTGTGAGAGGTTATCCCATCCTGCATACGCAAATTGATTTTTACGCATCTTAACAAGATTTGTATTCCTTTTGTGCATAAATTCACCCAGATTATAAGGTGGATCTGTCAGTATTAAGTCCACAGAATGGGAAGCTATGAAGGAAAGAAAATCTTTACAGTTTCCATTTCCTAATAAACAATTGGGAGCTATTGACTCGAATGTTATATTTTTTTTAATAGATGTTAAAAGTGAATTTTCTTCTAAGTTGTTTTCATCTAAATAACTGAACAAGTCTAAACTTGGTTCACTTACGAAATGCTCTATATATTCTGTTGGAGGTGATAGCATATTATATATTAAGTTTAGCCTGTGTTGCTGATTTAGTTTTAATGTATTTTATCTTTTCTTCCGCAAGTTTAAGAGTTTCTTCGTTGCAAGAGTTGTTAATGAGTTCGTAGGCGATTCTCTCGGCAAAAAACTCAGTTTTGAGTTCTTCAAAATCTAACTCAAAGATTTCTGCTATCGTTTCAAGATAATGAGGATCCAACAACCTTTTACTATTTTCTACTTTACTCAATGCTCCTGAATCCATTCCCAATTTAGCACCCATTTGAGTAAGTGTTAAACCTTTGCCTTTGCGTAGTTCACGGAGGTATTCTCCAATTGCCTGTTTCATTTGACTTTTTTTTTCTTGAAGATTAAATCTTGCTCAAAATAACAATATTTTTTAATCGATTCAAAGAAATCTTGAACTATTGTTGAATCAGGATTTCAGGAAATAGAGGAAACCAAGGATTAATTATCCTTAGGTTCCTCGACTTCCTCGCTTTCCTCAATGGATAGATTGATATAATTATCCTGTTGTTCGCGGTGAATGAGGTTTGATTTTATAAAATGGGTGATATAACCTTCGGCGGTTTTTGCGGGGATGTTTAAATTCTTTGCAACTTCTAAATATGTCTGTCTGTTAAACGTGGCTGGAAGATTATGAAGGAATTTTTCTTTACGATTTTTTCTGGAAGGCTTTTGTTCTTCTTCGGGCAATTCGCTGAATACTTTACTGGAATGGATGACTAAAACCTTGATGATTTCAAGCGAAGCTTGAAAGTCTCTTTCCTCACAAACCAATTTGTTTGAAATATCTCCTGTCTCCAGTATCCGCAAAGCGGAAAACAACATACAGAACCTATAAGCGATTAAGCCTAATCTGCGGATGGTGGCCATATAATCCAATCCTTGTAGCGTGATGTATTTGCCTTGTATTTTACTAAAAAATGAATTGAATTGTTCTTGTTGGTCAACCGTAAGATTGAATTGAAATTCTCCATTGCTTTTGAGTAATTTATACAGTTCGTAGAACTCATTTCCTAAGGTTTCAAAGTAATCATCGAGACCATTGTCTGTGGTACTCGCGAATACATTTTTCCAAACAGGATTTATATTCATATAGTAAAAAATGAAACGGCTAAATAAACCGTTTTCAGCATTGGGTATCAATGCCGAAACTTGTTTTGGCGTCCCCGAAAGCACCGTAGAAAGACACGGGTTTTCAATGTCCACAAATTCGCGGTCAGTTCTGCGGTAATAGGAAATTGTTTCGTGATGGAAGGCTTTTCTGAAACCATCGCTGTAATTGCCGTAATCGCTTTTAAAAGCGTGAGCTAAGGTATCTCCTTCGGTTTCAAAAATCAATCCTTTGCCATCGCTGTCGCCTAAAAGCTGATAGGCTCCCGTAGAACTATTGTTTGCAGGAATAAAGAGCATTTTTTCAGGAGGTCTTGCAGGTTTTTCAACCCCTTCTTCTTTTCCTTTTTTGGCGTTGTATTCCGCTAAATCGAGTTCGTAATGTTGTTTATGTAATTTGGCTTCTTCGCGTAATTCTTTGTGAATGGGATTTACCAATTGGCGGCAATGCACCAAACGGCCCTTACCTGCTGAAGCTTGGGCTGTAACGAAAAGAAAGAGATTGGAGAATACTTTTTTACCGTCATAAATGCCATAGACTTTTGGTAAACAGGCACTGATTGCGACCAGGGAACCTAACAGCAAAATATCCCTTTCTTCATCAGAAGTTGCGATAGCAACGACCTGTTGTAGAAATTGAGGAAGTTCAGGATATAGAGATTTTGGGAACGTTGGCATTTTTTCCCGTGTTCGTTCTTCTGAATGAGAATTTTGTTGTTGTTCATTTATCCGATGCTTGCGGTTAGCAAGCGAGGAAGCACTGGTGTGTGAAGATTGCGTAGCAATCGAGACACCAGCTTGTTTGGCAAGAAAAAAGAAGCTTTTAAGGGAAACTCCTTGTCCTTTAGACTTTAGGCAATTGTCAAATTGCTTGTCGCACTCTTTCGTATTGTAGCCTGTATAATATTGGCTGACTCTGTGAAAAAGAGTTCTTCCAGTTTCTCCAAATTCATCTGCAAAGGCGAAGCCTATATTTATCCAGTCATTGTAATTGGGTGCAATATCAATATCATTTGCTTCAATATTTTTTATGATTTTTTCAACTTCTGAATAACTGTCTGTCACTGGTTGTGGGCTCTGTTCTGTATGTTGCTGCTGTTGGTTTGTGTTTTCCATCCACTCCAACGGATTAAACGTCTTTTTACTCATTTTTTATAAATATTTTGGATTGATAAAAACATTTGGGTCGTATGGCAAAAAACAGGCTCTTGAAATGTCCTTGCCGGAATTATCTACCTCCAAGTTGTATGTGTGTTGAATGTAGTTGGCGACCGCTATAAAGAAATCCTGGTGTTTGACTTTTGTAAGTTCTACGGGAATAATCCATTTTAAACCATCACCGGAAGGTGATGTAAAAAGAAGTTCGGTTTCGAAGTATTGATCCTGGAGTAAACTTTCTTTTAAGTGGGAAATATCAGGAATGTGGTCAAAGTCAATGGTTAGAAGTCCCGAATGCTTTTTAAGGTTCTTATCGTTCCGTTTTGAAAATAAACCAGAAAAGGTCACATAATCGAAATGAAACGCCTTATACTTTCGGGCTTTCTTCACGTCTTGAATTTTGCGAAGTGTACTTGTACACGAAGCAAAATCATCTCCTTTGATGAGGTGGAACACCTCAACCAAAGAGGCTTGCCGATTTGGGATTATATTGGATACAGGTTTTTGAAAATAGCTGAACACGGGCGAAGCCTGTGTTGCGATTTCGGGAAAATCAACCGCAGGTTGGAGTTCTTCTTGATTGTAAAAACTGTTCTTTTGACCAATACGTAGATGCAGTGCTTCATTCAATTTTATCAATAAATCCTGTTCTTCTAATGTTTTAAAGTGATATGATGCAAACTCAAAAATATCTCCTTTAAAATCGGTTAGTTCTGTATCATAGTGTTGGGCAACATTATCAACAATATTAATTTGTAATGTGTCCTTTCCGCCGTTAAATGGGTTTCGGGTTATCCCGCAGTCCCTTCCCTTTAGGGAAAGGACTGATTCAGGATAATACTGCCGTAGGATGTAGGCATAAACTTTCAACCCATAATGCGTCTTGTTTAGAATTGCTTCTTTACTTATTTCCATCGCATTTGAAATTTGGGTTATAGTAATGGTCTTGCAAAAGCTTCTCAATGTCAGATACTTTGTAATAAAATTTACCGCGTATCCGGCTAAAGGGAATAGTACCATTCGTCCGGAGCGTTTGCAGGGTGCGCTGACTGATGTGGAGCATTTGCATTACGTCCTGATTGTCAATCCACGTATCTTTTAGGCGTTCTACTCTCGTTGCCCTGGTAATGTCGATACGTGTTTTTAGGTCCTTAATCTCTTGGGAGAGTGCCAAGAGCAAATCGATTATCTCTGTCATAGCTTTACCCTCCCTTTTTTGATAAGATAATTAGCTGCTTGCTTGTCGATTTCCTCCTGTGTGGTATTGCGGTTACGCAATAACCACTCTTCCAATTCTGCACGGTTGAAATACAATTTTTTACCGTTGGGTTTGTAATGAGGAATACTGCCGGCACTTGTAAGTTTGTACAAGTGGGATTGTGATAATTCTAAGTACTTACAAGCTTCATTGAAGTTGAGTACATTCTTCAGAATGATGTTCTGGTCTAATACGTGTTTCTCGATTATTTCGAGTCTTTTTAAAATTTCGTCCATTGCTATTATATTTTGGAATAGATAAATGGACAATTGGCCAATTGTCATTCTTGGGTTTCAAGAACAGGACAAAGGTTTAAAAAGAGTGGGACGATTTTAGTAAGGGTGTAAGCTAAGGGTAAGGTAACAGTAAGATTTCTTACTATTCTTACTGTTTATTATTGCAGTTGTTGGATTTTTTTATCAATCTCTTCCTTTTCTTTCGTGTTATGAACTTTGTTTTTGTAGAGATTATTCGCTTTTAACGGTACACCAGTTAGGGTAATGAACTTGTTGGAGCGCTCAATTGAGGCGGGTTTAAGATTGGTGAAAAAAGGATTCAGCTGAGAAACAATGTAGCTGAATTGAGTAGTTTCACATTCAAGATAAATTTTATAATCCAACTGATTGTAATCTGATGATATTAAAAGTTGATATAGCTGTTCAACATTTGTTTCAATTTTCAGCAAATCAATTTTCAGCTGTAATTGTTGGAGAACTTTGAGTAAAATGGAAGTGTCTGTTTTTGTGAAATTAAAGGAGGTCTTTGTATTTCTAATCGTCTTGGAGCTACCTTTTTCTACAGTTAAAACACTTTTCTTTTCCTTTTTACAAATACTGTCAGTTCCAAAATCAGGGTCATTGAAATATTTTTCGGCTAATTCTGGAATAGTGTAAGCGGGATTGGTTGAATATTGACCGTATTGCTCCTGCAGTTCGGCATATAATCGGAGCGCGGAAATTTTTAGGTAGTGGATAATATAATTATCATCGGTTCTTAAATCATCATCAATCTGTCTGTTTTCAATATAATAGGCGATGTCTTGTAAGTATTTTGTGAATTTGTTTTCGAAGATACCGTAAGCGAATTTATTTTCTTCCATAATGGCATTAGAAGGAAATTCCTCAAGAAATGACTGTATTATTTTTTCTGTTTCATTACGGATTACTTGCTGATAATATTCCTTTTTACTGTTCAAAGGACGCTTGAACTTTATTTCAAAAGCAGCATTGGAAGCCAAAGACACTTTATCTATATGAGTTAAAAGCAAGGTGTACTCGTGCTCTGTTTTATTGTCTCTATGAATTCCTCTCGTTATAGACACCAGGGATGAAAAAATATTACCACTCATTATAAGTCAAGTTGAATTTTGTTAGCTGCTTCTTTCTTCTTTTCATCAATAACCTTGGCGTAAATCTGTGTGGTTCTTAATTCTCTATGGCCAA
Organism: uncultured Flavobacteriaceae bacterium; assembly: GCA_963977065.1. Lineage (GTDB taxonomy): Bacteria > Bacteroidota > Bacteroidia > Flavobacteriales > Flavobacteriaceae > Planktosalinus. Next base: position 17,980 of record CAXBNF010000014.1, read on the forward strand.
GAAGTTTTGATACGGTATAAATGTCGGTACCTGCCGAAAGTTGTAAAGTAGCGTATGTATGCCGAGCGCAATGAAAGGTAATGGTTTTGGAAATGCCGGCTTTCATCATCCACTGCTGTAATTTTAGATTATGCCACGCTGAATATTTTAACCCTTTGAATACTCTTTCATCCTTATCTTGACGTTCTCCAAGCAAGCCGAAGGCTTGGGCGGAGATAGGAAGCGTTTCTGCTCCTTTAGTTTTCTTTTGTCTGAAACGTATGTAATAACCCATTTCATTGGAGTGTTGAACTTCTGACCAAAGTAGTTTATTTATGTCTGACCAGCGTAATCCAGTTAAGCAAGAAAATATGAAAGCTGTTTTCATTTGTGGAATTTCACATTCCGCTTTAACCGCAGCTTGAAGTTCTTCAAGGGTTAGGAATTCGCGCTGAGGTTCGCCTTGCTTAAAACCATCAATTCCTTCTGCCGGATTGGTGGGAATGATGCCGTCTTTAACAGCTTGTTTCAATGCCGCTCTAAGTTTATTGAAATATGAGTATTTGGAGTTTTGGGAAAGACTTTGGTTGCCTTTCGTTTTTACTTCCTTATCCAGGAACTCTTTAAAGCCTTGGACAAACTCTCTGTTTACTTCCGAAAAAGTAGTATCCCAAGGAATGTAGGATTTTAAGTGCTTTAGCATACTGTCCCAATTGCCGTAATTGCCGGTGCTGTCTTTTCTTTTTTCAGTCAGTAGCTCAATGTAATTGGTGAAGCTGGCTTTTAGTTTTTCGTTGTCCCTGAAACCATATACACCGTTTTGGATTTCGATTTGTCGCTGGGCCCGAATGGTTTCTGCTAACTGCAAGGTCTTCTTGTTGACTTCTTTCGCTTCTTTGGTTTTGGCCGCGGGGTCAAGGTAGAGTTTAAGGTATTCGGCTTTGCGTTTACCTTTGTGGTAATAATCCAAGTATAAACTGGTTTTACCACCTTGATTGCGTTTTCTTAGTGTTACCTTCATTATTGAAAAAGTTTATCGATTTCGGTTCTCTGGATAATGGTACGTCTCCCAATTTTTCCGGCTTTTATGTTTCCGCTCTTAATCTGACGATATATCGTCATTCGGCTTGTACCTAATAATTTGCAGGTTTCATCTATACTTAAGAAGTCCTTGTCCTTTAATTGCTCTTGATTGAATTCCATTCGTTGAACACTTACTGGAGCCACTTGCTGGATTTTCTCATCTCGCTTGCGTTTTTTGTAATTTCTCGAGGCGCATTTGTGACTACAGAATTTGGTTACAGTAGTTCGGGCGATAAATGAATTTCCGCAATCTTGACAAATTTTACGTATTTCGATGTTGCTGCTCATTGTATAATCTTTTTAGGCTTGTTTCTGTCACTGGAGGTATCTGGAAATATCAGTATGTATCTGTATGTAACATCATTTCGCCACGGTCTAAAAAATCTGTTGTTAGCAACAGATTTGTTGCTATTAGCAACAAATTAGAAACAAATATAAGCAATAAAAAGGAAAATTAGCAACAAATAAAGGAAAGAAAAACCATCTAATAGTAAGAAAAAGAAGGGTTTAGGGTAGTAAGGGAAATGTAATTACTTCCCTATACAGAAATTGGCAAAAATATTCCCAAGCAGCTCATCATTAGTAACTTGACCGGTAATCTCACCAAAATAAAAGAGTGCCTGGCGTATGTCAATTGCCAGTAGATCACCACTTAAATTTTCTTGCAAACCAAGTTGTACTTTTTTGATTTCTTCAAGGGCCTTATTAAGGCTATCATAGTGCCTTGCATTGGTCACAATGGTATCACCGGATGTTAATACACCGGTATTAACGAGTGAAAGTAATTTCTCTTTGAGCTGTTCGATACCGTCTTGCTTCAAAGCACTGATTAAAATAGCATCAGGAAATTTTTTAGTGAGTTTTTGGATACTTTTGTCAGATAGTAAATCGGTTTTATTGGCGATTAGCAATACTTTCTTTTGAGGATATTTATTTTTTATTTTGTTGATTTCAACTTCCAGCGCTGTAAAGTTATTTGCATATCCATTGGCATCAAATAAAAACAATACTAATCGCGCCTGATTGATTTTCTCATAGGTTTTTGAAATACCGATTGATTCAATAGTGTCCACAGTATCTCTTATTCCGGCGGTATCTATAAACCGAAAGCCAATTCCTTTGATGGTGAGTTCGTCTTCAATGGCATCACGGGTTGTTCCGGCAATGTCTGAAACTATAGCCCGTTCTTCGTTAAGCAATGCATTAAGGAGTGTCGATTTTCCAGCATTTGGAGCTCCTGCAATTGCCACGGGAATTCCATTTTTGATAACATTTCCCGTGGCAAAAGAGTCGATGAGTTTTTTGAGAACATTTTCAATTTTGACAAGCAAGGCTTCAAATTGTTTTCGATCTGCAAACTCCACATCTTCCTCAGCAAAATCGAGTTCGAGTTCGATGAGCGAGGCAAAATTGAGTAGTTCTTCCCTTAGGTTTGCAATTTCGTTGCTAAAACCACCGCGCATTTGTTGTATAGCGACTTGATGAGCAGCTTCATTTTCACTGGCGATGAGGTCTGCAACTGCTTCAGCTTGGCTTAGGTCCATTTTTCCGTTAAGGAAAGCTCTCAATGTGAACTCCCCGGCTTGCGCACTGCGGCATCCTTTTCGCAATAATAATTGTATGATTTCTTGTTGAATATATGAGCTTCCATGGCATGAAAATTCAACTGTATCTTCTCCAGTGTAAGATTTCGGATTTTTGAAAACGGATGCCAGCACTTCGTCAATTACTTTTTTTCCATCGATGATATGACCCAGAAGTATGGTGTGTGTAGGTTGATTTTTTAAATCTTTCCCATGAATGGATTTAAAAACTGATGCTCCAATAGTAATTGCATCTGGTCCCGAAAGCCTTATAACTGCTATTGCACCGGCTCCGGAAGGTGTGGCCAGGGCAACAATGGTATCTTGATTATACATATTTGTCAAAGGTACAAAGAAGTTGGTTTGTATGGAGAAAATATGCGCTACTATCAATTAAATAAGGAAAAATCATATAATTTTTTACCTTTAACAAATAAATAATATAATGTATCCAAAAAAAGGCTTTGCATTTTTATATAGAAATCCAGTTGCTTTTAGTGCAGCTGTGTTTGTAATTATTTTTATAATTACCCAATCACTAGTTTTACAGCGTTATATACTAAACCTTTCAAAACTGGAAAAGGAAAATACAGAGGAGCTGAATAGGGTAGTAGATCAATTGCAATTTAATTTAAACTACGCACTTTCAACGACTAGAACCCTGGCTTTTATCGTAGAAAATTATGGCGTTCCGGAAGAATTTGACCTTATTGCAGAAAAACTTCTTGAAACAAATAAGTTGGTTGATGGCATTCAACTATTAGAAAATGGTGTAATAACAAAGATGTATCCACTGGAGGGTAATGAAATGGTTATTGGCTATAATGTCGTTGAAGATCCTTCCAGAGGGAAGGAAGTCTTGATGGCAGCAGAAAAGGGAACGTTGTATTTTGGAGGGCCTTTTGAACTCAAACAAGGAGGAATGGGGATTGTTGGAAGGCTTCCTTTAAACTTAGAAGATGATAGTCTGGCATTTGCAGCAGTTGTTATTCAGCTTGACAGGCTTTTAGAGTTAAGTGGGATTTCAAATAACAATGACCGTTTTAACTATCAACTTTCAAAGCAAAATCCTGAGACAAATAAAATGGAATACTTTATTGAATCTGGAGCAGATTTTACTCAAAGTCAAGCTGCAGCAGTCAAAGTTCCAATGGGTGAGTGGCAAATTTTTGTAAAAGAAAGGAATGGTAATTATCTGGAAGGCGTTATTGCACTATCCATACTGGGATTATTTTTAAGTTTTTTTGGTGGATATATTACAAGAACTCTATTAAAGCAACCCGCAGAACTTGAAGAGCAGGTAAAACAACAATCTAAAATCATTCTGGAAAACAAAAGACGTTTCCAGGCATTGGTTGAAAACAGTTTGGATTCTGTGGCGATTCTCGGTCCCGATGGCTCAAATATTTATGTTTCACCCTCTGTTACTTCGGTTTTAGGGTATAGTGAAGAGGAGATAATGAAAATTAATCTTTTCGAGATCCTTCACGATGATGATAAACCATTTGTTGCTGATGAGATGCAATATGTTCTCCTAAATCCGGGGATATCAATTAAAGGCCATATTAGCAGAATAAAACATAAAGACGGTTCCTGGAGGTGGATTGAATCTTCAATCACCAATCTATTGGATGACCCTGCAGTTCAAGGCATCGTAGATAATTTTAGAGACATAACAGAGAAAAAAGAAGCAGAGGATATACTTTTAAAGGAAAAAGAATTGTCAGAAGCAATCATTAATAGTTTACCAGGAATCTTTTATTTATTCAATCAAAATGGAGAATTCCTATTATGGAATGACAACTTTGAAAAAATATCTGAATACAATGCAGAGGAAATAAAAAAAATGCACCCTTTAGAGTTTTTTCAAGATGATGACATTTCTCACATTGAAAGTCGAATCAAAGAAACTTTTGAAAAAGGGGAAAGTTTTGCTGAAGCATATCTTGTATCAAAAAGTAGTAAAAAAACATATCACTATTTCACAGGAAGTCTCGTGAATTTTAAAGGGGAAATCTGTCTTTTAGGAACCGGTGTAGACACCTCTAAACGAAGAAAGGCTGAGCTTGAACTCAAGAAAAGTGAAGAGCAAATGCTATCCATTTTTAATAATTCAATAAGTGCTGTGATTATGATAGATGAAGAAGGTTTAATTACCAACTGGAACCCTAAAGCAGAGGAGATTTTTGGATGGAAGAAAGAAGAGGTACTTCATCATCCCATGCATCAATTTATCATTCCAGAAGAACACCTTGAGGGCCACTTAAAAGGAATGGAAGTTTATAAAAGAACTGGAAAGGGACGTATCATTAATAAAAATTTTGAAATAGATGCCATTACAAAATCCAATAAAAAAATTGATATAACATTGGGGGTAACTACGGTAAGAATTAAAGGGAAAGAATTCTTTATCAGTTTTATAAGTGACATTACTGCGCAAAAACAAGAAGAAAGAATTAAGAATTTTGAACAAAGAAACAGAGATGCCCTTATAAATTCTTCACCAGATTTAATATGGAGTGTCAGTAAAGATTTGAAACTACTCACTGCAAATGATACTTTCAAAGTTTCATTTAAAAAATATACAAATGAGGATTTAAAAGAAGGGGCATATGTTCTTCCGCCCCAGCTTGATAAAGAATATACAAATTTTTGGAAACAACTTTATGAAAGAGCCTTAAATGGTGAATCTTTTACTTATGAAAATTTTATTCCTGCAAATGAAAATCAAAATGAACTGGTTATGGAAACTAACTTTAGCCCAATTTTGGTAGATGATAAAATTGTTGGGGTTGCTTGTTCTGCCAGAAATATTACTGAAAGAATTAAAGCTCAAGAAGAAATTAAAGAATTTAATGAAAAACTAAAATCTGCTCAAGAAATTGCTAAATTGGGTTATTGGGAACACAATTTGTCAGAAGATGTTCTTTATTGGTCAGATCAGGTATATCAAATATTTGAAGAAAATAAAGAAAATTTTGTCCCTACAGTTCTAAGTTTTTTTGATGCTGTTGTACCTGAGCATCGAGAAAAATTCTATTTATACAAAAATAAACCATTTGACAATGTTGATAGTCAAGATATTGAATACAAGATTAAAACAAAAACAGGAAAAATAAAATGGATACACCAAAACGGAAAAAAAATTATAAATGAAAAAGACCACCATATAATTTTTAAAGGAACTTTAAGAGATATCACTGAAAGAAAAAATCAAGAAGAGAAAATTCTGGATTATATAGACAAACTTAAAACAGCTCAAAATATAGCTAAACTAGGCTACTGGGAGTATGACTTCAACAAGGATGAATTAACCTTGTCTGATCAGGTTTATGAAATTTGGGAATTATCAAAGGATACATTTGATGTGACTTTCAATAAATTTGTTAGTACTATTCATCCTGAAGATGTTGAGTCTTTTAATAAAGAACAAGAGAAATTAATAAATGATGAAAAACCACTTGAAATAGAACACCGCATAGTTCTGAAAAATGGAAAAGTCAAGTGGGTTATGGAACGCGGGTATTTAATAAAAAATGAAAAAGGAGAATCACTTTATTTAGAAGGTACAGTTCAAGACATAACTGACCAAAAAGAAGTAGAAATTGAACTAAGACAACAAAATTATTTTATAAAAACAGCATTTGACAATCTTCCTGTGGGAATAGCTGTGAGAAACATTAACACGGGTAAGTTTACCCTAATGAATAGAAACTTCACTGAAATTTATGGTTGGTCAAAAAGTGAGTTTAAAGATGTAGATGGTTTCTTTGAAAAAGTTTATCCAGACGCCGATTACAGAAAAAAAATCAAAGAGCAGATTTTTAGTGATCTTGCCAGTAATGATTTAAAGCGCATGCATTGGGAGGGTATTCAGGTTACTACAAAGAAAGGGGATAAACGCATTGTTAATGCTAGGAACATTCCATTGCTTGATCAAAATTTAATGATATCAACTGTGCTTGATGTTACTGAAAAAGCAATCGCAGAACAACAACTGGCTATAAGTAATGAACGTTATGAATATGTAACCAAAGCAACTTTTGATGCTATTTGGGATTGGGATTTTAATAAGAATACAATATACTGGGGAGAAGGTTTTAAAACTATTTTTGGTCATAATACCAAAAACAACCATAGTAATTATTGGTTTGAAAACATCCATCCGGATGATGTAGAACGAATTAAGAAAAGTATTGAGAGATTAAAAAAAAGCAAAAGGTTAAATTGGGAGGCAGAGTATCGTTTTTTAAATAAAAACGGAGACTATCGTTATGTAAAAGATCGCGGTATTGTTTTAAGAAATGTTGAGAGAAAAGCATTGAGGATGATTGGCGCCATGCAAGATGTCACTTCTCAAAAGGAATATGAAAAAAAACTTCTTGATCTCAATCAAAAACTCAGAAATTTATCTGCTCACCTTCAGGAAGCCAGAGAAGAAGAGCGAATTTCTATTGCCCGTGAAATACATGATGAACTTGGTCAACAATTAACAGGTATTAAGCTGGATGCTTCATGGTTAAAAAACACAATTATTAAAAGTTCCCCAGAAGATATCGAAAGAACAGAACGGCTGATTGAAAGCATTAACAAAGCGATTAATGATGTTAGAAGAGTGGCATCCAATTTAAGGCCGGGAGTTCTTGACGACCTGGGGCTTGAAGCAGCTCTAGAATGGCAAAGTCAAAAATTTCAGGAGCATACATCAATAAAATGTAGTTTGAGCACTAAAAATCTAACTGAAAATTATAAAAAGGAAATCAACACAGCTGTTTACAGAATTTATCAGGAAGCATTAACAAATGTGATGAGACACGCTAAAGCAACCCAAGTGAGCACACTCCTTTATGAAAGTGATACTAATTTAATACTGGAAGTAATCGATAATGGAATTGGTATAGAAGAAAGCGATAAGGACAATAATTATTCGCTGGGAATAACTGGAATGAGAGAACGGGCATATATGATTCATGGAAAGTTATTGATAGAAAATCATAAGAATGGTGGTACTAAAGTAAAACTTTTAGTACCTTTAAGTGAAAATAATTAAAAATATGAGAGTTTTAATTGCAGATGATCACGCAATTTTAAGAAAAGGATTGATTGAAATTCTAAACAATTCTTTTCCTGCCCTTGAGTATTTTGAAGCCTCAAATGGACTTGAAGCCTTACAGTTAAGCAGAAAGCATAATTTTGATTTAATACTCCTCGACATTTCTATGCCCGGGAGAAATGGTCTTGACACATTAAAACAATTAAGAAGTGATGGTAACACGGCTAAAATTTTGATTTTAAGTGTTCAACCTGAAGATCAATATGCAATACGGGTTTTAAAAGCAGGAGCAAGTGGATTTCTTAACAAGGACAGCGCACCAGAAGAATTGTTAAATGCAGTGAGAATTGTAATGAATGGAAAAAAATATATTTCAGCTGCAATTGCAGAAAAACTAGCTCAATCTATAGGCACACCCCTTGATAAACCACTTTATGAAAATCTTTCAGACAGAGAATTGCAGGTGCTTCAATTTATTGCATCAGGCAAGACTGTTTCAGAAATTGCAAAAGAAATATCGTTAACAGTAAATACTATTAGCACATACAGAGCCAGAATTTTAGAAAAACTTCAGCTTAATAGCAATGCAGCAATCACGAGATATGCATTAGATAATAATCTTGTGTGATTTTTTTAAATCTTATTTTATTTAAAAACAACTTTTACTTCTATTTACTTTCCTTCCTTCCTTCCTTCAAAGTTGATAATAATTATTGCATATTTATTAAATTCCTACAAGGGAATCAATTATTAAAAAACAAAAACGTCTATTGGGTTAATTTGTAGTATGAATTATGACAACCTATTCACATATTATACTATTTGTCAAAGTACAAATATGTATGAATTTTACACCATCAAATTTTTTCATATTAATTGTGTTAATAAAGTTCATAAACAGGCTCCTTGTTAGATTAAAATTTCATCCCCAAAATAGTCTTTAGGAGTCTGTTTTTGCTAATTAAAATTTAATATAAACCGGTTTGCATATATAAAGTATTGATTTTTTAAAAAATTTGAGAACACTAAGGTAGTTTTTGATTTTTTTTGATATAGGGAAAAAATTGATATTTGTGCAGCCGGTTTTTTTATTACAATATTTTTCTGAATGAGACCTTCAAAAGTATCTGCTAAAATTACAGTTTTCATCTTAGTATTTGTATATGCTATGCTTATACTTTTTGTTATCTAAACATCTTGTAGTATTCTTACCTACAACCATATTATACTTACAACTATTTTAATACCTTATATTCCTTCCTACATTTGAATCAGAATTTGAAACTCCAAACATGACTTTAAAAGTAGTGTCAATTGACGACTCAACAACAATAACTACACACTTAAACTATCTTTTCAAAAAACATAATGAGATTGAATGGGTGGGTCATGCATTTGATTTATCTGAAGGAATAAAAATGATTAAATCTAAAATGCCAGATGTTATTTTATTGGACATAATGGTAAATGAAGAAAGTGGATTTGAATTACTTCATTATGTTAAACAAAATTATCCAAACATAAAAGTTTATATGTTGAGTAATTTAAGTGATGAAATCTATATTAAAAAAAGCAGACAACAGGGTGCCTCTCATTTCATTGATAAATCTTATGACTTTGAATCCATTTCTTGTTTGTTATTGAAAGATTATCAAGAAAAAAATAATTTGCTTAATTAAAGAAAACTACTGCTCTAATCACTTTTATAAAATGAATAACACTAATTTTTCAGCAGCAACCAAAGAAATGATTGAACACAAACCGCTCTTTAATATTGCGGTTAAAACCTTTGATAAGTCACTTAAAAATGACATAACCAGCTCTAAATATTATACCAGAGGTAAGAGTGTATTGTTTATTTGTGATTTTGAAGGAAAAATTCTCTCTGTGGGTTCTCCGTTTTCTGATATTGATTGTGAATTTAAAAATGTATTGGAAAAATCAGTTTTGGACTTTATACATCCGGAAGATATTTATTTTGTTATAGAACATTTGGTGCAATTACTTCAAGAAAAAGACGAAAGTGTTGTTTTTGAAGCTCGTTTTCTATGTAGAAAAAATCAATATCACTATATAAAATGGCATGTAGGGTACATTTGTGGACTATTTTTTTTCTACCCCATAAATATTCCAAACTTGGATTTGATATCATCCCAAAAAAACTTCAAAAAAGGTATTAATAACCTATCAAATCAAACAAATCCAAATACATTCCTTTGGAAATTGGAGGTTGAAAAAACTTTGTTTGAATGGGATCAACTTATTAATAAACAAATAAAAAAATGTGTCAATTTATAAAATACTTTTTGTAGTTGCTTATACTACAATACATTCATATTATTTACTATTTTTTAACAAGAATAATTCAATGAATTTTAAAAGTTTTAAATGATAAGATTAAATGAAAATAATTTCTGTTGATGATTCTGAATCGATATCAATCCATCTAAAAGAGTTGATTGATAAAACAGCCGGCTTTACTTTTTCCGGACATGCATCTACCATTACAGGGGCTTTGGAATTAATTGAAACTGTTAAACCCGATATTGTATTTTTAGATATTTTTCTTAAAGATGAAAACGGTTTAGGATTGCTGGCGCATTTGAAAGAATATCTACCTAAAATTATTGTCATAATGCTTACTAACAATAATGAATTGATTTATAAAAATAAAGCCAAGCAACTGGGAGCTAATTTTTTTCTGGATAAATCATATGAATTTGATAAAATTCCGCAACTCCTTAATTCATTGACAAAGAAATAAAATAAAGACTGTTTATTTTTAAATTATCTCCAAAATTATAATAATGTTTTATCCCCAAAATCAAGATTTAAAAGAAAAGCTTGAAATAAATACGAATGGTTTTAAAAAGCAGATAGACATTTTAGTTTTTGATCAAACCAACAATTTACCTCTCATTGATACTGCATTAAAAGATTTATCAAATTACCAATTCAATTTGCATAATTCGACTGACAGTGAGGAATTTAAAAGTATAATTAAAACTTTTAAACCTTGTATCATAATTTCAGAACTGCATCACAATGAGGCAGATGGCAAAGAAATGCTGAATTACTGTAGAATGGTTTACCCAGATATTCCATACATTATATTTAGTTCTCATACCTGTAATAAGTCTGCTTTACACTTTTTAGAACTGGGTGCTGCAGACTTCTTAACAAAAGATAAATTATCGGCACTAGCAGCAACAGTTTTTAAGGCATTGAGGCAAAGCTTGGAAAAATGTCAAATCAAAGAGGCTAAAAAGCAACGATGGGAGGATGCTCAACGCTTTAAAGGTTTGATTGAACATTCTTTTGACCCTGTTATCACATATAATGACTCTGGTGAAATTACGTATGCAAGCCCTGCCATAGAAAGGGTATTGGGATATAAAGTGGAGGAATTTATAGGTACAAATGTAGTACAACACATCCATCCGGAAGATATAGTTGAAAGAGAAGGTAAATTCAATAAGCTCATTCAATCTTCCAATAGTTATGCTGCAATCGATGAAGAAAGGTTGCTTCATAAAGATGGTCACTATATTTGGGTTAGAGCCATTATAAGCGATGGAAGACTCATTCCAGGAATTGAGGGTTTTATGACAAATTTCAGAGACATAACTGAAACAATAAAAAGTAAAAACGCCCTAGAAAAAACACTGAAAGATCTTACAGATTATAAAATAGCACTTGATGAGAGTTCTATTGTTGGAATCACAAACCTTAGCGGTAAAATTATCTATGCTAATGATGAGCTTCTTTCAATTTCAAAATTTTCACTAGATGAACTTCTTGGCAGTGATTACAGATTGTTCAAATCAAATGAACACCCAACTATTTTTTATTTAAAAATATGGAAAACTATTTCTTCAGGAAAAATATGGAAAGGCGAAATTAAAATGAAAGCTAAGGACGACTCATTTTTCTGGATGAACATGACTGTAGTTCCTTTTTTAAATAACAAAAACGAACCCTATCAGTATATTGTAGTTATGAGGGATATTACATTGCGAAAATTGAGAACCCTGGAATTGCACAATACAATCGATTTACTTTCAAGTCAAAATAAAAGACTTTTAAATTTCTCCTACATTGTTTCACACAACTTGCGTTCTCATACAAGTAATATGCAAAATTTAATAAACTATATAGATGAAACTGATGATGAAGAAGAAAAAATAGAAATGATAGACCATTTAAGAAATGTAACAAATGCACTTGATGAAACCATGTATAACCTCAATGAAGTGGTTTCCATTCAGTCTGGTTCTCAAATGAAAATCGAAACCATACATCTTAAATCTTTTGTAAATCAATTTTTAATTGTACTTGAAAGCCAAATCGTAAAAACTAAAGCGCACATTGAAATCGAAATAAATGAGAATATTTCTGTAAACTACAACAAGGGTTACCTTGAAAGTATTATTCATAATTTATTACTCAACTCGATAAAATACAAACATCCAGACCGAAGCCCCTTTATAAAAATTTCAGCCAGAAATGAGAGTATTTATACCATTTTGAGTTTTACAGATAATGGTTTGGGAATAGACACTAAAAAGCACAAGGACAAACTGTTTGGAATGTATAAAACATTTCATAACAATAATGATTCCAGAGGACTGGGCTTATTTATGAGTAAAAATCAAATAGAAGCAATGGGTGGGAAAATTGAAGTTTTTAGTCAAGTGGGTCGAGGCACTACCTTTGAAATTTACATAAAGTAAAAAAACAAAATTTAAATTTTAAAAAATGATTCCAAAAAAGATATGTATTGTTGACGATGATGATTTGTATAAATTGCTATTAAAAAAAACAATACAAAATTTAAAAATAAATACAGAAGTAATCTCATTTTCTAATGGAGAAGAGGCTATTAAAGGGCTTTTTGCGCTCAACTCAAACTCTGAAAATCTTCCTGATATTATTCTTTTGGATATCAATATGCCTGTAATGGATGGTTGGGAATTCATGGAACATTATCTCGCCCTTAAGCAGAATTTCTTAAAAGAAATGACACTCTATATAGCCAGTTCATCCATTGCAAGCCAGGACATCCAGAAATCAAAATCCTTTAATGAAATTTCGGGCTATCTGGTCAAGCCTATTTTTAAGGAAACAATAAAAAATCTACTTGAAGAAAAAGTTTTTTATTGTAACAAAAAGTGAAAAATAAAGACACATAGTTAACATCAATCAAAAAAATAAAAACTATGGAAGTCATCAATCCAAACAACACCATTCCGCTTAGGAAAGACAATCAACTCCTTTTAATCACTCATTTATCACAGCTTCTTACCTATGTAACGGGTTTTGGGGGTTTATTGGTCCCCATCATCATTTGGGCTGTTAATAAAGATAAAATTGAAGGCTTGGATCAACACGGAAAAGAAATCATCAACTTTCAACTTAGTATGATTCTTTTTGCTCTAATTTGCATTCCGCTTATTCTAGCCTTAGGTTTAGGCATTTTGGGACTCATTATACTGGGTATCATATCCTTTGTGTTTCCAATAGTAAACGGTATAAATGCCAGCAACGGTAACTTTACAAAATATCCTTTTACCATTCGATTTTTACAATAAAAAAAACCGCAATCTTAAAAAGTTGCGGTTTAGACATTGTGAGGTTAAAATACTAACGATTAAAATTCAAACATTTTCAGTTAGTAATATTTTAAAAGATAAATATAATTAATTATTTAACATTACCGGCATAACGAGCATAATGATATGTTCACCCTCATCAAGGCCATCAGCCGGTGTAAGAATACCGGCACGATTGGGTAGTGACATTTCTAATGATACTTCATCGCTGGTTAAATTAGCCAGCATTTCAGTCAAAAAACGTGAATTAAAACCAATCTGCATATCGTCTCCCTGATAACTGCAAGTGAGCCGCTCTTCGGCTTTGTTTGAATAATCAATATCCTCTGCGGAAACATTCAATTCGGCACCGGCTATTTTTAAACGAATCTGGTGTGTTGATTTGTTTGAAAAAATAGAAACGCGCCGCACAGAGCTTAAAAACTGACTTCTGTCAATACTTAATTTATTTGGATTTTCTTTTGGAATGACAGCTTCATAGTTTGGGTATTTTCCATCAATAAGGCGACAAACCAGTTCGATGTTATCAAATACAAATTTTGCGTTGGATTCATTGTATTCAATCAATACATCTTCTTCACTTCCCGCAAGAATTGATTTCATTAAGTTCAAGGGCTTTTTAGGCATAATAAACTCAGCGGTTTCTGAGGCTTTTACATCTTCCCGTGTATATTTTACCAATTTGTGAGCATCTGTTGCCACAAAGTTTAAACTTTCAGTTGAAAATTGAAAAAACACCCCACTCATCACCGGTCTTAAATCATCATTTCCACTTGCAAAAATAGTCTTACTAATAGCAGTAGCAAGAATATCTGCTTGTATAACAGTACTGCTGGGACTACTTATTTCAATGGCCTTTGGAAACTCTGCTCCATCGGCATAAGCAAGGGCATATTTACCATGATTGGAGCTTATTTCAATGGTGTGGTTGTCTTCAACAACAAAAGTCAACGGTTGTTCAGGAAAGGTTTTTAAAATATCGAGTAACAATCTGGCAGAAACAGCAATACTTCCTTTGCTGTCACTTTCAACCTCAAGAACTCCTGAAATGGTAGTCTCGAGGTCTGATGCAGAGACCCGTAAAGAGTCCTTATCCAATTCAAAGAGAAAATTTTCAAGAATGGCAAGGGTATTACTCGTGTTGATGATTCCACCTAAAACCTGAAGCTGTTTTAGTAAATAAGAACTGGATACAATAAATTTCATGTGTCTTTAATATTTTTTAATTTGGTCACATGTAACATCAAAACAAAGTCACTTCTTTTGAATGTATTGCTTTGTCAAAGATGTTTCATTATTAATTATAAATTTTAGAACTGTTAAAATTTCAACTACCCACAAATATATTGCAATATGCTTTAAAGCCGAAACAAACTTATTAACAAAAATCAGGTGTACTTTTTCTTTCGAACCCACCAAAATAAACCTCCAAAAATTGAGAGCATCGCCAGTGGTAACAATAGATTAAAGGCTTGCCATTTACCGCGTTCTTGAATTGTTTTTTGCTGGTCAAGAAAGGGGATTACAATTTCTTTGCTTCTTATGTTTATAAGTCCGTTTTCATCAAGCAAGTAATTAACTGTATTAAGAAGAAAATCCTTATTTCCATAACGTGTGTTGGTCCATTTGTCAAAGCCTAGCTCAAGGGGTCTGTTACCTTGAAATTGATTTTTAATTACATTTCCATCACTTATTACAACCATTTTTGAATTGATACCTTCTTCCTTGTGATCTTTATATTCAAAGGGTTTTATGCGGTTTTTATAAACAGAAGTAAATGCTCCCTCTAAAAGTACAGCAAGAGGCACTTCACCGGCAGAAAATAACTGCATGTTTGGCTTTTTTTGAATGACATCAAGATTGGCTCTAATTTCTGTGTCGAGACTTATTTGTGTAGGCATTCCAATAACCCTGGTTATGGGGGAGGTGGCCAATAAAACGGTTTTTTTAATGTTGTTATCTAGTAAATCAATGGGACTGGCAAAATCAAATTTAACCCCTTCAATATTATTAACAATGGGATGGTTTTTTGTACTGGTTGATAACGGACTATAAAACCAGGGGTAGGTGTTAAACTGGCTGTCAGCTTCTGTGCCTGTTGCTAAAACAATAGGAGCAGCATACATGTCATTGACTAATACTGGGTTGATTCTTATGCCATAGCGAAAGAAAAAATCTGTCAAATTTAAAGGTTTTCCAAAAGCAAATGTAGTGCCTGTATTAAATAAACTATCCATTTCCACGGCCACTTTATCTACCAGCCAGAGGCTTTTTCCACCTTGCATAGTATATTGATCCAAAACATATTTTTCAGCGTCTGTATAGGCTTCTGTGGGTTGTGCAGAAATGATTAGGTCATATTCCTGTATTTCTCTAATTGCTTTTAACGGATTCACAGCAACAGAATCTAAAGTGAATTTTGCCGTAAAATAAGTCTCTTTTAAGGTGCTTATAAAATCAGCAACATACCGGTCTTGCAATTGGCCATTACCACTTAAAACAGCAATTTTTTTTGATTTGGGTGTGATTATTTTATTAAAACCATCTGCAAAAGCATATTCGAGGTTTTGAATGGAATTTGTCACGCGTTCTTCAGAAGTAGCTCCCAGTTTATTTTTAAGTAAGGGCACTTGCACGAGTCGTTCTTCATAACTTATGATTGCCCAGGGATAAACATACTCTTGCGTAAATCGGCCTCCATCCTGAACACTTACTTCTGCCGGCAGAAGAGATTCTTTCAATTCAGTAATCATTCGGCCAAAATAGTTATAGTAATTTACTTCTTGTATCCATTCTTTTTCAGAAAGTGATTTGTTTTCATATTGGGTTCTTTTTGCCTTGAAATTACTTTCTAGACTTGCTAAATTATCCTCCAAACTTTCAATGTATTGTTTCCCTTCAATGAAATCAAATTTGACATTTGAATTTTTGGATGCAAATTCTTCAAGTAATTGCCGGGTTTCAGTTTGTAAGCGTCTGAATTCTGCCGGAAAGGTTCCTTCCAATAAAATTTCTATGACTACAGGTTTATCTGCCGGCTCAAGAGTTTCAATAGCCGCTTGAGAAAGGGTGTATCTCTTGTCTTGTGTTAGGTCAAATCGTTTGTAGATAAGGTTGCCAATAAAATTGAGCCCTAAAACCACTAGCAGCAGCCAAAGTATTTTTGTTGTATTGGAGGGTTTTTTAGGCATTGTCTTTTTGTAGTTTAATTACCGTCAATCCTAAAAAGAAGAGTGCCACACTCACAAAATAAACTACATCTCGTGTGTCTAAAACGCCACGTGCTACACTGTCAAAATGAGATTGCATTGCCAAATTGGATACAAAATAATCATAAGAACCAAACAGATTGTAATTAGCAAGCCCTTCAAACCCATAGTACATAAAGAAGCACAAAAAAACAGCAACGATAAAAGCTACAATTTGATTTTCAGAAAGGGTAGAAGCAAAAACACCCATGGAAGTGTATGCTAATATGAGAAAAAAAAGACCCAAGTAAGAGCCCAGAGTGCTTCCAAAATCCCAGTTTCCCGGTGGGTTACCCAGTTCTGAAATGGTATAGACATACAAAAGTGTTGGCAGTAATGCCAAGAGAATCAAAATCACTGCACCGGTATATTTACTTAAAACAATTTCTTTAATTGAAATGGGCTTAGTGAGTAATAATTCTAGGGTTCCCATTCGTTTTTCATCACTAAAACTGCGCATTGTTACCGCCGGTATTAAAAACAGCAATACCCAGGGTGCAAGCTGAAAAAAGGAGGTCAACTCTGCAAAACCCGCATTTAAAATATTGAAAGGTCCGTCAAAAAGCCATAAAAATAAACCGTTAATAACTAAAAAAACAGCAATCACCAGATAGCCAATCAGCGAGCCGAAAAAGGAATGAATTTCTCTTTGAATGAGTGCAATCATAAGTAACTATATAAACTTTTTGAAGTTCGCAATATTGTATTAAAATTTTTATAATTCAGTGATTGAGCAAAAATAGAAATAACTTTGGATATTTAGAGGTTAAAACTTAGTTCCTCTCAAACCTGACAGCTTAATTGAAACATTTCAAAATCAAAAAATACTATATTTGCAATCAACAAGCCGATATGGAATACCTTAAAACCCCATTCAAAGACCTGATTATTTGTAAGCCCAAGCTTCTTGGAGATACCAGAGGTTATTTTTATGAAACCTTTAATGAAGCCCATTTCAAAGATAACACGGGTCTTAGTGTTCATTTTGTACAAGATAATCAATCCATGTCACAATTTGGTGTTGTGAGAGGACTGCATATGCAAGGTGGTAAGTTTGCTCAAGCTAAACTGGTGCGTTGTATCAAAGGAAAAGTACTGGATGTCGTGGTTGATATGCGCAAAGAGGAGCCCACTTTTGGCAAGTCTTTTTCGGTCGAACTCTCAGAAGAGAATCACACCCAACTCTTTATTCCCAGAGGATTTGCTCATGGGTTTTCGGTACTTAGTGAGTCGGCATTATTTATCTATAAATGTGATAATTTTTACAACCGTGATTTTGAAATAGGTGTGGCATATAACGATCCGCATTTTCAAATAGACTGGCAACTTCCTAAAGATAAAATGATCGTATCTGAAAAAGACAAAAACAATCCCGCTTTCGCGGAAGCACATCAAAACCTCAAAGCCTTGTAACTATGTATTCAAAATCAAGTATTTTGGTTACCGGATCAAAGGGTCAATTGGGCCAAGCTTTAAAAAAAAATATACAAAGCCCAAATTCTTTTTTTTATACAGACTCCAGCTCTTTTGATATTTCTGACAATGAACAGATGACTTTGATATTTGAAAAATTAAAACCGGCTGTTATCATTAATACAGCAGCATACACTCAGGTAGATCAAGCAGAAACTGAAATTGAACAGGCTCATAAAGTCAACGTTGAAGCGGTCAAAAATCTTTCTGCGTTTTGTATAAAATACAATTGTGCACTCATTCACATATCAACAGATTATGTTTTTGACGGAAAGCAATCCACCCCCTATGAAGAAACAGATGCACCAAGTCCCGTGACGGTTTATGGAAAAAGTAAAAGAGAAGGGGAGTTGGCAATTCTGGAAAGTGGCTTAGAGCGTTTCGTAATTATTCGCACCTCTTGGTTGTATAGCGAATTTGGTCACAATTTTTATAAAACAATGCTTCGATTGGCTGAAATCAAAACAGAACTTAATGTGGTAGATGATCAACGGGGATGTCCCACCAGTGCCAACGAACTTGCAAAAGTTTTGCTGGTAATCGCTTCAAAATTAAGCTTGGAAAATTCAGGAATTTATCATTATTGCAATGAAGGGGAAACCACCTGGTATGGATTTGCAAAAGCCATTTTCAATAAACACAAACTCTCAGTAAAGGTGAATCCGGTTTCATCAGATGAGTTTCCAATAGCGGCTAAACGGCCAGCTTATAGTGTGCTAGATACCTCAAAAATCAAAAGGGTTTTTGATATTGAAATTCCCTCCTGGGAAGAAGCTTTAGAAAAGATTTAATTGTTTTTTACACTCAAAAAAAATACCTGAAGCAGGCTTGCTTCAGGTATTTATAACTAAATGAACTGGGGATTAATCATCTAGTAAATCAATAGCATCTTTCATTATTTCCTTAATTTGATTTGCTAGCGCATTATTACCATCCTGGTCTGTGGGACTGATTTCAATAACACCATCACCGTTACCATCAGTCGCTCCGGTTAAATTAACTACGTTTGTGTTGAACAAGAAAGTGAGGTCAAAGTTTATGATTAGGTTTTCTCCGTCATTTTCAATGATGATAGGGACATTTGTGTCTTCAAACTCTATTTCCACCTCTTCTTCAAAGTTGTGCCAAAAGATAAATGGAGTTCCATTTATTGCTCCTTCAATGAGAATAGAACGTTGAAATAATTCATTTCCCGGATCCCTGCTTCGTGCTATTTCAAACTCAAGCTCTTCATATTCTCCTACAGGTATATCAACGGTTGCAATGGGAAAAATAAGATTGGGTTCTGAAAGGTTTAATACAAATGGACCTTCAAGTTCAATATCACTGTAATAATTTCCGTCAATTCCTCCATCGTCGTCATCACCAAAGTCATCATCATCAAATTCAAGTTCAAAATCTTCCACATTTACTAAAAACTTGGTTACTTCAATTTCAGCAAAAGCCCTGCCGGAGTCAAAAGTTGCTTTCGCACCCAGGACTGTTGCTGCTGTTTCATCAGATGAGTTTGAACTATCATCCTTACTACAGGAAACAAGCACAAAAGTGGAGAGTGCAATAATAAATAAGGGTTTAAAAATGATTCTTTTCATAATAAATTGTTTTTGTTTGTTTGTAAAACAATTCAAAATCAATTTACCCTACCTTTTTTATTCGTGAAGTACTAAAAAGGGTATTTTCTTTTGATAATTAATTTGGCTTTTTTCCGGATTAAAAAAAAGTTGTTGAAAAAAATGAATGTTTTTTGCGACCATAGCAATGAGTTTGATTTCATGCTTTTCAACACATTTTTGGATGGCCTCATTCATATTTTGGTGTGTTATAGAATGAAATTCGTGTTTTGAATCAGAAAAATAATCAGCTAGCAATTCTTTATTTTCTTGCATTTCGTCAAGAACTTTCTCGTTAGATTTGGCCACGTGAAAAATGTGCAATTTTGCATCAAACAAACCTAAAATAGAAGCAATTGGGTTGAGTAAATTAGGTCCGAAAAAAATACTGTAATCTGTGGGTAATGCTACTTGATCAACTTTAGTAAAGATTGCATTTTCAGGAATGACAAGCAAATTGCATTTTACCTTGTTGAGAACATCTGTGGTGTTTGAACCCACAGAGTACTTTTTAATCAAATTTGCTCCCTGAGTTCCCATAACAATCAAATCCAGGTGTTTGTCTTGTACTTCATTTCTAATGGCATCAACAATAACTCCATTTGCGACAAGAGTAAAAAAACGGTGATTGTACTTTAAATTGTTCTTTTCAATTTTTTGAATGAGTTCATTGAGTTTGTTTTTGTACTCTAGATTCTGTTTGGATTTATGTTGGATTCTTGAAGAAGTAACTCCTTTAATTACAACGGTTTCATTAACATGAAGTAAATAAAAAGTACAACTACAGTTTTTAAAAAACTGAAGTGTGTACCTTATGGCATTCCATGAATTATCAGAAAAATCTGTTGGAATTAAAATGTTTGTCATTTTTCTACCCGCTATTTGAGAGCAAAAATAACTTGAAAGAAAGGTGCAGGAAATGACAAATATCATAAACACAAAACAGACTATATTGTTAACAATTTTTATCCGCTCCTTTTCGGCATTCTTTTTGTTTTTAAGTACCTTTGGAGATTGATGTCTGTAGGAATTTTAAATCACCTAAAAACAAGTAATTTTCATAGAAGCCGGTTATTGCAATTGTGATATTGAAATCTGTCTTTTTCAAGTGAACAAATACTTGACTAATTCTATCAAGTAACTGAATAGATATCTTAAAAACAATACGTTATGGTAAAGTTTACAATCATAAAAAAATTAAAAACAAACAACCGTTTTAATTATACGCCTCGTTACTATAAAGGCAAAGAAGATGCAAATCCTGAAAATTTTTCTACTAAAATAGATATGTATTCAGGAACCTATAATAAAAATGATTTTGGCGGAAATTGGAAAGAAGCCCGGATGGCAAATCGTAAAACCCATAATGTAGAGTTTAATAACACCATACTTATTATAATTGCAATTTTAGTATTGATTTTTTTATTCATTATTGATTTTGACCTTTCTATCTTTAAGAATCTCCTGTAAATGGCAGATAAAATTCATTTATTACCCGATCATGTAGCCAATCAAATTGCAGCAGGAGAAGTTGTTCAACGTCCGGCTTCTGTTGTTAAAGAATTGCTTGAAAATGCTATAGATGCGGGTTCTTCACATATCAAACTACTTATAAAAGACGCCGGAAAAACACTCATTCAAGTCATTGATAATGGTGAAGGAATGAGCACTACCGATGCGCGTTTGAGCTTTGAGCGCCACGCCACTTCCAAAATTAAATCTGCCGAAGATTTATTTCAATTGCATACCAAAGGCTTTCGCGGTGAGGCACTCGCCTCTATTGCTGCAGTGGCTCACGTCGAATTGAAAACCAAAACGGAAATTAATGAAGTGGGTTCAATTATAAAAATTGAAGGAAGTGAGGTTGTAGAACAAGAAATGACTGTAACACCCAAAGGAACTTCAGTCGCAGTTAAAAATTTATTTTTTAATATTCCTGCACGTCGCAATTTTCTAAAATCAAACCCCGTTGAAACACGTCATATTATTGATGAATTTCACAGAGTAGCCCTGGCACATCCCAATGTGGGCTTTTCTATGTTTAATAATGGTGCTGAAGTGTTTCAATTGCCGGCGTCCAATTTAAGGCAGCGCATCGTGGGTATCTTTGGTTCAAAAACCAATGAAAAATTAGTTCCCGTCAAAGAAGAAACCCCCATAGTAAAAATTGACGGATTTGTATTAAAACCCGAGTTTGCTAAAAAAAGCAGGGGAGACCAGTTCTTTTTTGTAAATGATCGGTTTATAAAAAGTGGCTATCTCCATCATGCTGTGCTGGCAGCATTTGAAGGCTTACTTAAAGACGGAATGCAACCGGGCTATTTTCTATTTCTGGAAGTGGATCCAAAAACGATTGATATCAATATTCATCCCACAAAAACCGAGGTAAAGTTTGAGGATGAACACTCGCTTTATGCCATGCTCAGGGCTGCAGTGAAGCATAGTCTGGGACAGTTTAGTGTGGCACCGGTACTTGATTTTGATCGTGATAAAAACTTAGATACGCCTTATGAATATAAAAACAAACCGGTTGGAATTCCTCAGGTTGAGGTAGATAAAGATTTTAATCCTTTTAAAGAAAGCTCAGGAGCTGTTCAAAAAAATATTTCTTTTCCTTTTAAAAGAGAAAAAGGAGCATCCTGGGAAGGACTTTACGCCGGACTCAAAGATCAAAATAAAATTGTTTCAAAAGAGTTTAATTTGGAAGAAATTGAGTTTGAAAGCGAAGAGGTGACCGGTTCCTTATTTACTGAGTCTGACTCTTTTTCGTCACAAAACACCTTTCAGTTACATAATAAATATGTGCTTATTTCTGTTAAAAGTGGTTTTTTGGTGATACATCAACAACGGGCACATGAGCGTGTTATTTATGAAGAATTATTGCGCAATATCACCGTGCAGGAAGCCATCAGTCAGCAATTATTGTTTCCTTTGGTTTTTACTTTTTCAAAAAAGGATGTAAAAATGCTGGAAAGCTTTAAAGAGCAACTGGAGTTTACCGGTTTTGCTTTTGAGGCTTTTGAAGACGATTCCATCACGATAAAGGGCATACCTTCCGGTATAAAGGATTCAGATATAAAGCATATACTTGATCACCTGCTGGATGACTTGAATAACGATCTGCCTGATAATGGCTATAGCCAAAATGATGTACTGGCAAAATCTATGGCAAAATCACTGGCAATAAAAACGGGCGTTGCTTTAGGGAAAGAACAACAAGAACATCTCGTTAATAGTTTATTTGCTTGTAAAGAGCCCTCATTTTCACCGGGTAACCGGCCGGTATTTATTACAATACCCATTAGCGATATTGATAAAAAGTTTTACTAAATTTATGTTATGGGAAGAATTTCAGAAACTGTAAAGGTTTTATTAATTGTAAACATTTTGTTTTTTATAGGAACAATTTCTCTTGGAGAACAAGCCTATGATTTGTTTGCATTGCATTATCCTGCCAACGAGAAATTTCAGTTTTGGCAATTGGTCACACATATGTTTATGCACGGTGGTACCACGCATATTTTTTTAAATATGTTTATGTTGTATATGTTTGGGAGCATTTTAGAATTTAGCTTAGGACAGAATAAGTTTTTATTTATATATTTTTCAGCCGGCTTTGGTGCAGCAGGATTGCAGTTGCTTTTTTTATATGTGGGCTATCAAGATGCAATTCAAACCCTACAAAGTGCCGGAATCACTTTACAACAAATTCAGGAAAGCCAAAACTTGTTTTTAGAAAGCGGAAGGTATTATATATTTAATAATGTTCCTCCTGAAGTTTCAGAAAAATTAATATCAAATTTTGCTTCAAAAATGGTGGGCGCATCAGGAGCAGTTTTTGGTGTAATGGCGGCTTTTGCAGTGCTTTATCCCAATATGCCCTTGTACTTGATTTTCATCCCAATTCCCATAAAAGCAAAGTATTTAATTGGTGCTTATTTTGTGTTTGATTTATACAGTGCAGCTTCAGGGAATACAATCATTGGCCCATCAAATGTCGCCCATTGGGCACACGTTGGAGGTGCTATCATTGGATTTCTGGTAATGTGGTACTGGAAGAAAAATAGCTTTAATCAAAACAGATGGAACTAATTGAAATTTCAATTTTCAAGTACCAAAATCCAAATAACCATTAACGATTAACCAAAAATGAACACAATAGAACAGGCAAAATACAAATTCAGAATGGCCAATGTGGTTGAAAAACTCATTGTTGTCAACGTGGTGGTTTTTGTGTTGATGTACTTACTTCAGGTGGTTTTTTTCTTGTTTGAAATGCCTTTAAATACTATTTCAGACTGGTTGGTGTTTTCAAAAGACCCTGAAGATTTGCTTTACAAACCGTGGAGCATTATTACTTATGCTTTTTTACATCAAGGAATCTTTCATATTTTCTTTAATATGTTGATTCTCTATTATTTTGGGAATTACTTTTTAATCTATTTTACGCCCAAACGTTTACTAAACTTCTACTTCTTAGGTGCAATTGCCGGTGCGTTGGTGTATTTGATAAGCTATAATTTCTTTCCTGTTTTTGCAGGTGTGGGCAGATCCTATATGTTGGGGGCATCGGCTTCAGTTATGGCTATTTTGGTGGGAATAGCGACCAAAGTTCCCAATCTGGGAGTTCGACTTATTCTAATAGGAACCGTAAAGCTTTGGCATATTGCAGCGGTATTTATTGTGCTGGATTTAGTGAGAATGCCTATGGGAAATGCAGGCGGGCATCTGGCACACCTTGGTGGGGCTTTGTTAGGGTATCTCTATGTAAAACAGCTGGACAAAGGCAATGATATTGGTGCATGGTGGGAATCACTTTCAGACAGGTTTGTTGGTATGTTTTCTTCTTCTTCAAAGAAAAAACCTTTCAGGACGGTACACCGAAATACGACTTCCCGTAAAACAACTGCCAAAAAACAAGACAAAGGGGATAAGCAAAAAAGAATCGACACAATACTTGATAAAATAAGTAAGAGTGGTTATGACAGCTTAAGTAAAGACGAAAAAGATTTCTTGTTTAAATCAGGTAATGAAGATTAAAAATGAAAAAACTGGGGCTCATAGATAAATTCATATTTTTAATCAACTCTGTTTTTGCACTTTGTTTATTACTTTCTTTAATTGTTCCCTACATACCTCCTCAAAAATTTCCTTTTCTGGCTCTGTTGAGTCTTGTGGTTTCTCCTTTGTTTCTTATTAATGTGTTGTTTTTTCTATTTTGGTTGTTGCGTGTCAAACGACAACTTCTTTTATCACTCATTGTCCTGATTGTATGTGCCGTTCAATTCAATTCTTTTTATCGATTTGATTTTGGAGAAGCACCATCTTTAAAAGAACATCAATTAAAAGTGATGAACTATAATGTGCGTTTATTCAATATTTATGCCTGGATTAATGATGAAACAATTCCAAAACAAGTTGGACAACTCATTGCAGAATCAAATCCTGATGTGGTTAGTTTTCAGGAGTATTCAGGAAATGAAAATGTAAATCTTGATGCATATCCCCATTCTTTTATTCATTTGGTCAAACAAAAACCTGAATTTGGCCAGGCCATTTATTCAAAATATCCCATTCTCAACAAAGGCAGCCTAAGCTTTAAAGACACTTCCAACAACGCGATATATATTGATATTTTAAAAAATAATGACACCATTCGCATTTATAACATCCACCTGGAGTCTATGCAGGTTCACGAAAATGATGTCGATTTTGATCAGGAAACTTCTAAGCGTTTGATGCGAAGAATGGCACAATCATTTCAAAAACAACAAAGTCAAGCTGAGGCGATTCTAAAACACTCAGAAACTACAAATCACAAAACCATAATTATGGCCGATTTAAATAATACGGCTTTTTCTTATGTGTATCGAAAGATAAAGGGGACTAAAAAAGATGCTTTCGCCGAAAGAGGCAAGGGTCTCGGTTCTACTTTTGTCTTTAAAAAAATACCATTACGCATTGATTTTATTCTTACCGATCGTGCCTTTACAATCAATGACTTCAAAACACACTCTGAAGGATTGTCAGACCATTTTGCGATCTCATCGGTTTTGAGTTGGGAATAAATACCTCAATGTTTTTAATTCCTTAAAGTTTTTTAACCTGAAACCCAAGGGGACTTTTACCACAAACAATCCACCCAGTCTGTTAAGATATGCCACAACAACGCCAAGCCAACCATACGGGTTTTCTTAAAGAATAAAAGGAGAACATAAATCCCAATAGCCACATAACTGTGAAGTAAATGAAAACCAATACTACACCGATTGGGGTCAAAAATGGGATCTGCGAGCAAATGGTCAAGGTCAATAAGCATTGCCAGTAAGAATATCAAATAAACCCGCCACAATTCATTTCTGTAAAACAAATAGGCGATACCCAATGGCACTATAAAGTGCATTCCATAATGGACGAAAAACTGCAAACTCATAGGTTTTGGCTTTCTAAATAACTTAAGGCATTTGTACCTTCATTAAATAACAAATCAATCACAGAAAGATTGGGCAAAAATTCGTGATGCTTCTCGAGAACTTGAGTGTAAGGGGTGTTTTTAAAGTCCAAATTATTTTTAGCGAAAGCCAAATATCTATAATCAACTTTATCTTTAACTAAAGGTTCATAACTTTCAGTAAAACAAATTTCTATATCAATACCCAAAGCCTCTTTGACAACTTCAAAAGCGTCAAGGTTAAAATCCATTAAATGAGAATATTTTTTTTCGTAGAGCGGAGCAAAGTCATCTTCAAAGAACTCAAAAAACGGAGAACTACGGTAAGCTATCTGAATGGATTTCCAATGCTCCCGTTGCCACGGAAAATCATTTTCTATGCGCACTTCTTTGTATTTTTGATGCACTCTTTCACGCTCCCCCCGTTTTCCTTTTGAGGTGTGTTTTATAGGAATATTTAGTAGTAATGGTCCTTCCGGAGTGGCTATAAATGTACGGTTTCTGTAAGTTTGTTTTTGAAAATTGTCGTGCATTTCAAAAGTAATTTCTGTCGCTTTTGCAATGGCAGTAAATTGCTGAATAGAACCAAAATAGAGCGGATGTATAAGGATATGCATATTTAATTGGTTTCAGGTTTCAAGGTTCAAGGTTTGCCTCGAGTTATTAGAATTTGGTGCTTTGGATTTTGCCTTGCCATCCGAAACCGCACGCTGTCGCAGAAGTTTCAGCGTAGGCGCCCATAAGCGGTGAAGGATGGATCCTTTTAAAAAATCATAAATCGTCAATCAAAAATCATCAATCGTTAATCAAAACCGGTTCCAGCACTTTCCATACATTTTCTGCCATAATCTTCTGTCCTTCTGCGGTGGGATGAATCCCGTCTTGCTGATTCAATTCAGGGATGCCACCCACATTTTCAAGCAAAAAGGGGAGTAGTGTCAAATCGTTTTTTTGTGCCAGTTCAGGAAAAATACTTCTGAATTCGGCTGTATATTCCGGTCCCATATTGGGCGGAATTTCCATTCCCAAAAGTACGATTTTGGTTTCTTCATTTTTATTTTTTACCTGCTCGATAATGGATTGCAGGTTGTTTTTGGTTTCGGTGAGATTAACGCCTCTCAAACCGTCATTGGCTCCCAGTTCCAAAACAAAAATAGCCACATCCTGATTGAGTACCCAGTCCAGTCTGCTTTTACCACTTGCAGTGGTTTCCCCACTCAATCCCGCATTAACCACTTCATAAGGCCATTGCAACGAATCGATTTTTTGTTGTATCAGCGCCGGGTAGGCTTCTTCCAAATCGACACCCAGCCCTGCAGTGAGACTGGTTCCAAAAAAGAGAATGACATCGCGGGCATCATCCTTTGTTTTTTTAGAGGTGTTTAAAACGGGCTCATTTTTTTGGGAATCCGGGCTTTCCTTGCTTTTTTCGCCACAAGAAACCAAAAAAGTGTTCAATAAAATATAACAAAAGATTAACAGGATACGCATTCTATAAGGGCTTAAAAGTTAAAATCATTTCTTTATTTTGCTTAGAATCAAATTGACTCTACAAAAATAGTACAATGACAAAGATATTAAACATTGAGCAGCTAGGAAAGACATATCGCAGTGGCACAAAAGAAATTCCTGTTTTACAGGATATTTCTTTTTCCATAGAAGAGGGGGAAACCTATTCTATAGTTGGACCTTCTGGTAGCGGAAAGACCACTTTACTGGGATTGTGTGCGGGTTTGGATCAGCCCAGTTCCGGCTCTGTAAACTTGTGTGGCTCTGAATTGAGCTCATTGACAGAAGACGCTCGCGCTCTTTTACGCAATCAAAAAGTGGGTTTTGTTTTTCAGAACTTTCAACTCCTGCCCACCTTAACAGCTTTAGAAAATGTGGTAGTTCCTATGGAATTACAAGGATTAAAAAACGCAGCTAAAGCCGGAATGGATTTATTGGATAAAGTGGGACTGGCAGACCGCTTTCATCATTATCCTTCTCAACTCTCGGGCGGTGAGCAGCAGCGTGTGGCTGTTGCCAGGGCTTTTTCAAACAATCCTTCGATTTTGTTTGCTGATGAGCCCACCGGAAATCTAGATGCCACTACAGGCGAGAAAATAGTTGAACTCCTTTTTAATTTAAATAAAGAACGCGGAACCACTTTGGTGATTGTTACACACGATTTAGAACTCGCCCAAAAAACACAAACCATTCTCAAGCTCAAAGGCGGAAGAATCGCAGCAAAGGAAAAAGGAATCGCATGATAGAAAAAAACGCTACATCAAAAGCATCGTTCAGCTGGTTGCTTAAAATGGCTTTACGCGATGGAAAAGCAAGCGGAAAAAAACTGGGCTTGTTTATGGCTTCCATTGTTTTAGGCATCGCTGCGGTGGTTTCCATTCAGTCTTTTGGAGTAAACCTTAAAGAAAACATTGCCCTGCAGTCCAGGTCACTGATGGGCACCGATTATAAAATTGACAGTAATGATGCTCCCAATGAACGCATTTTAGCCGTTTTAGATTCGCTGGGCGGTGCAGATGCTCGTGAAATAAGTTTTCCCTCTATGGTTTCCTTTAAAGGGAATGAGGGCACAAAACTGGTTCAGGTTAGGGGAATTGAAGGCGGTTTCCCATTTTACGGAAGTATTGAAACAGACCCTCCTGAGGCGGCAAACCAATTTATGGCAGAAGGGGGCGCCCTGCTGGATGCAACGGTCATGCTGCAACTCAATTTAAAACCGGGTGACAGTATCAACATTGGAGAAATAACAATTCCCATAAGCGGTTCTTTGGTATCCATACCGGGGAGTACAGCCGTTTTTAGTTCGGTAGCACCACCTGTGGTACTTTCTTACGATTTAATAGAAAAAACCGAACTCGTTCAAATGGGAAGTCGCGTTAAGTATGATTTCTATTTTGTTGCAGATGAAACACTGGACTTGAGAAAACTCAGAACCGATTTACGACCCATTCTTCAGCAAGAAAACTACTCGATTGACACGCATGTTTCCAGTAGCGAGCGCCTGGGAAGACGTTTTGATAATTTCGGGAAATTTCTCAATCTCGTTGCTTTTATTGCCTTGCTGCTGGGTTGTGTGGGCATTGCAAGTGCTATTCATATCTATATCAAAGAAAAACTAAAGGCTGTCGCCATTCTTAAATGTTTGGGAGCTACAAAACTTCAGACCTTCTCTATTTATCTGCTTCAAATTGCAGGTATTGGACTTTTGGGTGGTGTGATTGGAACCGTTTTGGGTTTAGGACTTCAACAGTTGTTTCCATTGTTTTTGGGTGATTTACTGCCTGTGGATGTGGAAATCACTTTTTCGACGCAAGTTGTCTTTATGGGAATATTGCTCGGTGTCTTTATGTCAGTTTTATTTGCGCTCTACCCATTGATGAATACCCTTTATGTGTCACCATTACAAGCTTTGCGGGTTGATGAGGGAACTTCTGAAAAATCAAGATTTGCCGGATTGCTGGTTTTGCTGGGTATATTTGTGTTTATCTTCCTCTTTTCTTACTGGTTGTTACGAGATGTGAGGTACTCACTTGCATTTGTTTTAGGAATTTTGATTACGTTTTCCATTTTGGCAGGGGTTGCTCATTTGTTTATGAGGACAATCAAACGCTTTTTTCCCACCCGTTGGGGTTTTATAGCCCGGCAAAGCTTACTAAATTTATTCCGGCCTCAAAATCAAACCTTGATATTGATTTTGGCCATTGGTGTGGGGACTTTTTTAATAAGTACCCTCTATTTTACTAAAGATGTGCTTCTAGCTCAGGCGTCATTGGAGAGTCAGGCCAATACACCTAATATCATTTTACTGGATGTTCAAAGTGATCAACAGCAAGCTGTTGAAGCCTTGATTTTAGAAAAAAATCTTCCGGTTTTAGAGAATATGCCTATAGTTACAATGCGTTTGCACGCCATCAATGAGAAGACGGTCAATGAAATGAGGCGAGACACAACGCGAACAATTGACAGATGGTTGCTCAATCACGAGTTTAGAGTGTCCTACAGAAATGAGTTGAGTATCTCTGAAACGCTTGTAAACGGTGAGTGGAATACAGCTATTGCTGATGGGGAGCCTGTTCCCATTTCCATAAGTGATAACCTGGTGAGAGATGCTGCACTTGAGGTGGGAGACGATGTGTATTTTAATGTACAGGGTGTGATTCTTCACACACGGGTGAGCAGTGTGAGGGAAGTTGACTGGAGCCGTGCTCAAATGAATTTTATGGTCGTTTTTCCTGAGGGTGTGCTAGAAGATGCTCCGCAATTTAGGGTGATCACCGCTCAAACACCCGATGCTGCTGCTTCTGCACAGTTGCAGCAAGCCGTGGTACAGGAGTTTCCCAATGTAACCATTATTGACATCAGGCAGATACTTACAGTTGTTGAAGGCATTTTGGAAAAGATTTCCTGGCTCATCAATTTTATGGCGTTTTTCAGCATTTTTACCGGGATCATTGTTTTGCTTGGGGCTGTGAGAACAAGTAAATACCAGCGCATTAGAGAAAGTGTTTTGTTGCGCACACTGGGTGCACAAAGCCGTCAGATTTTAAAAATTGCAGCCTTGGAGTATTTTTATCTGGGAGTTCTGGGTTCTTTATCGGGAATTTTATTATCCCTTGGCGGAAGTCAGTTATTGGCGTGGTTGGTATTTGAAACGCCCTTTGTACCGTCTTGGGTACCCTTTTTAGTGTTATTGCCGGGAATTACACTTTTAGTTCTTGGCATCGGACTCAGCAATAGTGTGAGCGTGATTAAAAGTCCGCCTTTGGAGGTATTGCGGAAGGAGGGGAGTTAATCTATATTATTTAGAATATTTCTAAAAAAGCCAAGGGTTGCCTTTGCCTTACTTTTGCTATGGAGTAAGCTGGGAGTATCTATAGAGGTAACCCGTCCTGACCCGTCCTGTGACCCGTCCTGAAATAGCTATATGACCCGTCCTGAAATAGCTATACAGATTAATAAATAAATCCTATAATAGCTATACAAATATAATTGTTAATCCTGAAAGAACTATACAATCGCTTTAGATGTATAATAAATATAGTAATAGAGATAACAATTACATAGAAAAGTTCAAAGAAGTCAAAACCATATTATGATTTAAACTTAGCTGCTTTTCTGTTTTTTTCTTTTTCTAAAAAAGTCAAAGACAAACCAGGCTGCCAGCAGGAATAAGAAATACCTGAAATAAGAAACCGGCTCCCCGTCACCACCCACTGTGGTAAACATTCTGTCCCATCTTATTTTGTTAAAACCAGACTGATTGCTGTCCCAACTCATCCAGATAAAAACGGGTTTTCCCACTACGTGGTTGTGTGGTACAAAACCCCAGTTGCGGGCATCTTCAGAATTGTTTCTATTGTCTCCCATCATCCAGTAGTAATCCTGCAAAAAGGTATAAGAGGTAAGGGGACTGCCGTTTAATAAAATTTGGGTGTCTTCTTGTGTGATTTCATTATGGATACCCAGTTCGCTGCCTTCATACACTTCAATGATGCGCTTGTAAAGCGGAAGGCTTTCAGGAGTAATAGCAACTGTTGCTCCTGCCTTAGGGATATAAATGGGCCCAAAGTGTGTTGAATTCCAGGGATGCTGCGGGCTGTGAGGAAAAACACGCGGGTCATAGTTGCCGATGTCTTCGTTTCTTTTTACCACATCGATGACATTGGGATTGTTTTGTAGCTTTTCAAGCGCTTCATCAGTCAAAAATGCCTGAAACTGTCTGTAATCATTTGACGCCGGAAAAATTTCATTAATCCCATACCGATCTCTTAAAAACTGAATGTTTCTAACAGGGTCCTGGGTTTGGAATCGATATAAAAACTGTAATTTTCCCCTGTCGGGCAGTTCATTTAACTCTCCGTTGATATATACCCTGCCGTCTTTCACTTCGAGAGAGTCACCTGCAACTCCCACGGCGCGTTTTACATAATTTGATTTTTTATCGATGGGTTTGATATAGGTGTCTGGGCCTTGGTACCTAAAATAGGGCACTGTGTCCACAGGCCAGTTAAAAACCACAATATCATTGCGCTTAATCTCCTGAAACGCCGGAAACCTAAAGTAAGGAATCTGTGGTTTGTTTGTGTATGATTTTACTTTTGCAACAGGAATGGTATCGTGTACCATCGGAAAAGAAACCGCTGTCATAGGTGTCCTCGCTCCATAATGCATTTTACTCACAAACAGAAAATCACCCACAAGCAGGGTGCGTTCTAATGAGGAAGTAGGAATGGTGAAGGGTTGAATAAAATATGTATGTACAATCGTGGCAACGACAACGGCAAATAAAATGGAACTCACCCATTCACCGGAAGCGCTTTTGGTTTTTAAATCGCGTTCTGCAATGTGTTTTACATCCTGTGTATAATTCACATAATAGATATAAAAGCCTAAAGTAATCACACCAAGAATTGTATCTGCAGTTTTATTTTTTCCAAAACTGCGCAGGGTTTCCACCCACACAACCGGGAACATAATGAGGTTGATAATGGGAATAAAAAGTAAAATAGTGTACCACCAGGGCCGGTTGATGATTTTCATCAGAATGATGGCATTGTAAACGGGAACTGCGGCTTCCCAAGCTTTTCTACCTGCTTTTTGATACAATTTCCAGGTGCCCAAAAAATGAATGAGTTGTACTGCTATGAAAAATAAAAACCATTGGGATAGTGTCATAATGGTGTTGTTATTTGTTAATGGTTATTTGTTAAATGTTATCCTCCCCCCTAAATCCCCCTCCAAAAGAGGGGAACTTCAGAGATTTATATTAATTTTAATTCAGAATCAAATATTCAAAATTTGATATTCAATAATTTTTTTTGCCTTTCGGCGAAAGCCTCTAAAACTATAATTTTTTAATTACAAATTTAATACATCTTTCATTGTATAAATTCCTTTTTTGTCCTTTAACCAAGCTGCAGCAAGCAGCGCACCTAAAGCAAATCCCTCCCGGCTGTGTGCTTCATGTTTGATACTGATGCTGTCAACCTCAGAGGTGTAAGAAACGGTATGTGTTCCTTTGACGTCTTCCTCACGAAGGGCTTTGATTGCTATTTCGTCTGCAGAAGCGGTATCGAGTTTCCAGTTTTTATAATCGGTTTTTTCAATGATGTCTTTTGCAAGCGAAATAGCAGTGCCACTGGGTGCATCCAGTTTTTGGGTATGGTGAATTTCTTCAATCTCAATTTTATAGCTTTTGTGTTTTGCCATCATTTCAGCTAGTTTTTTATTGAGTTCAAAAAACAGATTGACCCCAATACTAAAGTTAGAGGCATAAATAAAGCTTCCGTTACGCGATTGACATAAGTTTAACACCTTTTCATAGTCCTCAAGCCATCCTGTTGTACCGCTCACCACAGGGATTCCCTGTTCTAAACAGGCTGTAATATTTGTTACTGCTGCATTGGGAACACTAAAATCTATGGCTACATCGGCTTCTTCCAGTTTACTCAAGTCTTTTGAGGAAGTCACGATTGCTACAATTGAGTCCCCTTTTTCAATAGCTAATTTTTCAATGGTCTTTCCCATTTTTCCGTATCCCAAAAGTGCAATGTTCATGTTACTTCATTTTGTAAGTTAAGGAAAAGCCGTAGTTTGTCGATTCTTGATGCGGATTGAAATCAAGGTTGGGTGACAAAGACAAATCATCAGAAATGTTGTATTGTTTTAAATGTGCATCCACATTTGCATCTACAATATTGAGAAGATAAAAACCCACCGCCACTGCAATACTCACATCCATATTGCGTCTGGAGGTGCGCTGGGCTCTGATGAGGGTTTCGTTAGTAATACCTTGAAATTCATCATCTTCAAAACCGGCAAGCCTTCTTTTATAGGCGTCTCTAAAACGGGTGTAATCTTTTCTATTTGTTGAATAAACATAGATACTTGTTCCAATACCGGCATAAACGATGGGTATTTTCCAATATTTTTCATTGTAAGCCTGGCCTAAACCGGGAATTACAGCCGAGTAAAAAGCGGCTCTTGAGGGTGCCAGAGGGTCATAAGCCTCTTTGATAAGCTCTGAGGTGAGGAGACTCCCATCCTGAGTTGCAAGTGAAAGTGTGTCTTGTTCTTGTGCCTGAATGTGCGTCACAAAAAAAAGTAAAAACAAGATGAGTGCATTAACTTTCACCACGAATTAATTTAGAAATACGTTCAAATTCGGCTTTGCTTTTAAAAGGGATAATCAATTTTCCTTTTCCGGCGGAATTGGCTTTGACTTCGGTTTTTACGTCAAAATAGTCAGACAGTTCTTTGCTTGCCTTTTTGGCGAAAGCCGGGGTTTGGGGCTTTACAGTTGCGGCTGACTGCCCGGGGTTTTGTAGCTTTCTAACCAAGGCTTCTGTATCCCTAACTGAAAGTGAATCGGAAATTATTTTTTCATAAATATCCAATTGGTCTGAAGTGTCTTCCAGTGTGATTAATGCCCTTCCATGACCCATAGAAATAAAACCGTCACGCATACCCGTTTGGATAATGGGGTCAAGTTTTAAAAGGCGAAGGTAATTGGCAATGGTAGAACGGTTTTTTCCCACACGGTTACTCATTTCTTCTTGCGTAAGTTGTATTTCTTCTATCAAGCGTCTGTAAGAGAGTGCAATTTCAATGGGGTCAAGGTCTTGCCGTTGTATGTTTTCAACGAGAGCCATTTCCAGTGATTCCTGGTCATTGGCAATGCGAATGTATGCAGGAATGGTTTTTAATCCCACCAGTTTTGAAGCTCTAAAACGTCGTTCACCCGAAACTAACTGAAATTTATTGAATTCGATTTTTCTAACGGTTATAGGTTGAATCACGCCCAGTTCCTTAATGGATGAAGCGAGCTCCTGCAAGGTTTCTTCATTAAAACTGCTGCGTGGTTGATGTGGATTGACTTCAATAGCTTCCAGTTCCAGCTCTACGATGTTGCCCACCACTTTGTCAGCTCCTTTGTCACCGGCAGATTTGATATCATTGTCAGGGTCTTTTAATAAGGCTGAAAGTCCTCTACCTAAAGCTTGCTTTTTTGTTGCTTTAGCCATTTTTAGTTGTTTTTTAATATAATTTCTTCAGCCAAACTCAAATAATTGTTGGCTCCTTTGCTTCCTGCATCATAGGTGATGATGCTTTCTCCATAACTGGGGGCTTCACTTAAACGCACATTGCGTTGAATGATTGTTTTAAAGACCATTTCGTCAAAATGCTTTTTAACCTCTTCAACCACTTGATTTGAAAGCCGTAAACGAGAATCATACATCGTGAGTAGCAAGCCTTCAATGTCCAGTTTGTCGTTGTGTATTTTTTGAACACTTTTCACCGTGTTTAAAAGTTTTCCCAAACCCTCTAGTGCAAAATATTCACATTGTATAGGAATTAAAACCGAGTCTGCAGCTGTGAGTGCATTCAAAGTTAATAAACCCAGTGAGGGCGCACAATCGATTAAAATAAAATCATAGTCATTTTTTAAGCCCTTAATTGCTTCCTTGAGCATATACTCCCTGTTTTCCTTATCTACTAATTCAATCTCAATAGCGACCAGGTCTATGTGTGCAGGAATGATGTCGAGATTTGGAGAACTTGTCTTTACAATGGCTTCTTTTGCAGTGGCGCTGTGCTCAAGTAATTGATATGTACCCACTTCCACTTGTTCAACATCCAACCCAAGCCCCGAGGTGGCATTTGCTTGTGGGTCTGCATCTATGAGTAAGACTTTTTTTTCTAAAACTCCCAAACAGGCAGCAAGATTCACTGAAGTTGTTGTTTTTCCAACGCCTCCTTTTTGGTTTGCAATTGCAATGATTTTTCCCATTAAAGTTTTCAAAATTTAAGGGATAAAAATACAATTATTTAATTCGATAAAAAATGAATTTTGTTAACAGTTGTTAAATTTGAGGAGAACCATTTTCATGCAAGATTTATCTGGTTTGAATTTTTTCTTCAAAAAGACTTGAACTCGTTGTACTTGACGACAAAAACATCTTTTGAAATTGCATAGGACATTCCACAATAATATCTTAATTTTGATTTTTAAAAATAAAATAGTTTTCAATTGAAAAATACATCTTTAAAAGTTATTGCGATGATTCCCGCACGTTATGCAGCAACGCGTTTTCCGGGAAAATTGATGCAGGATTTAGGGGGGAAAAGTGTCATATTAACAACTTATCTAGCAACTGTTGCTACAAATCTTTTTGACGACGTTTATGTTGTGACAGACAGTGATATTATTTTTAATGAAATCATTTCAAATGGGGGCAAAGCCCTAAAAAGCATCAAAGAACACGACTGTGGCACAGACCGCATTGCCGAAGCTGTTGAGAATCTGGATGTGGATATTGTAGTGAATGTTCAAGGAGATGAGCCATTTACAAACAGGGAAGGTCTTTCAAAAGTTTTAAAGGTTTTTGAAGGGGAAGATGCAGAAAAAATAGACCTGGCTTCGTTGATGAGCGAAATTTCAGACTGGAAGGAAATCAATGATCCAAATACAGTGAAGGTAATTGTTGATAAAAATAATTACGCGCTTTATTTTTCACGTTCGCCCATCCCATATCCACGTGATAAAACTAGTAGAATAAACTATTTCAAGCACAAAGGGATTTATGCATTTAGAAAAAAGGCCATACTTGATTTTTACCGTTTGCCAATGGGGGAGTTGGAAGCGACAGAAAAAATAGAATGTATCCGCTTTTTAGAATACGGTAAAAACATCAAAATGGCAATTTCAAATTCGCGCAGTGTTGAAATTGATACACCCGAGGATTTAAAACGAGCCAATTTGCTCATTCAAAAAAACAAGCAAAGCATCAACAACAAACACCGTAATTTTCCAATGGTTCCCAAAGTTGTATTCGGAAACGGTTGTTTTGACCAGCTAGCAAACATACTTGAGGAAAAAAGGCAAGAAAATGCACCCTTTATTTATTTATTAGATGATGTCTTTGAGTCAAATGGTGATTTAATAAAACGTATTCCACTTTTACAAAAGGATAAAATTATATATATATCAACAAAAGAGGAACCAAAAACCTCTCAAGTTGATTCCATTGTTAGTGCACTTAAAAAGGCGTATGATGAATTACCTTCAGGAATTATTGGAATTGGAGGAGGAAGTGTACTTGATTTAGCAAAAGCAGTTTCTATACTCCTCACAAATCCGGGAAGTGCCTCTGATTATCAGGGTTGGGATCTTGTTGAAAACAAAGCCATTTATCACGTGGGAATTCCCACTATTTCCGGTACGGGAGCTGAAGTTTCCAGGACTTGTGTTTTGAGTGGCCCAGAAAGAAAATTAGGTATCAATAGTGACTTCACTCCCTTTGATCAGGTCGTTCTCGACCCAGAACTGACCAAAGGAGTTTCGAAAAATCAATGGTTTTATACCGGAATGGACTGTTACATTCACTGCATTGAATCCTTAACGGGAACATTTTTAAATGCCTTTAGCCAAAGTTATGGTGAGAAAGCACTCGATTTGTGTAAAGAAATCTTTTTGAGTGACAGCATAACTGATGAAGATTCAAGAGCCAAATTGATGATGGCTTCATGGCACGGCGGTATGAGTATTGCCTATTCTCAAGTGGGAGTAGCACACGCGATGAGTTATGGACTTTCCTTTGTTTTGGGCACCAAACACGGCATTGGAAACTGTATTGTTTTTAATCATCTCGATGAATTTTATCCTGAAGGGGTTGCTCTTTTTAAGGAGATGGTTGAAAAGCATCAAATTGATATTCCAACCGGTATTTGTAAGGACTTGACAGATTCTCAATTTGATAAAATGATAGGTGTTGCGATGAGTCTGGAACCTCTTTGGGAAAATGCTTTAGGAACCAACTGGAAAAAGGTAATCACACACCAAAAGCTTAAAACACTTTATAAAAAATTGTAATATGCGTTTTCTGGCCTCATTTATTTTTACAAAACTCATGGGGTGGAAGCTTGAAGGCGACATGTCCCCCCAAATCAAAAAAGCAGTTGTTATAGTAGTTCCTCACACAAGTTGGCATGATTTCTATATAGGTGCGTTTGCACGTAAAATTTTAAACCTCCAAATTAATTTTATAGCAAAAAAAGAGTTGTTTAAATTTCCATTTGGCTGGTATTTTAAATGGATGGGCGGAGCTCCCGTTGATCGCAAATCAAACCAAAACACGGTTCAGCAAGTTGTTGAATTATTTAATGAGCGTATAGAATTCAGGCTCGCTATTGCCCCTGAAGGAACCCGCAAAAAAGTAGATACTTGGAAATCGGGCTTTTATTATATGGCTATAGAGGCTAAAGTACCCATCATTTGTGTTGCATTTGACTATGGTGTCAAAACGGTCAAAATTCAAAAACCTTTTTACCCTACAGGAGATTTTTCCAAAGACCTGGATTTTCTTAAATCCTTTTACAAAGGTGTTGAAGGAAAAATTAAAGATTATACTTAGATATATTTTTCAATTTTAGTTTTAGTCACTATAAAACCACTAAATATTTGGTTTTTTTCTACATTTACTTTGTTACAAAAAATAAATATGGGACCCATTCCTAAAATTGATTTTGTAATTTTGTCACGCCCCAAATTTAAAGACTATTTAAAAAATGGAAAAACCGAAAATCTATTTGTCTTCCCCACATATGGGCGGGAATGAGATTTCATTTGTGAACAAAGCTTTTGAGACAAACTGGATAGCCCCTCTTGGCCCAAACGTTTCAGGCTTTGAAAGTGACTTGGCAACCTACTTATCTTCTGCTGGTGAACCTTGTCATGTAGCGGCTTTAAGTTCAGGTACTGCTGCCTTGCATCTTGCATTGATTCTTTTGGGTGTTAAACAAGGTGACGAAGTGATTTGTCAGAGTATGACATTTTCAGCTTCAGCAAACCCTATTGTATATCAGGGAGCACTTCCTGTATTTATCGACAGTGAGCCCGAAACCTGGAATTTGTGTCCAATTGCCCTTGAAGCAGCTATAAAAGACCGAATAAAGAAGGGGAAAAAACCAAAGGCTATCATAGCTGTTCATTTGTATGGGATGCCTTATCAGGTTGACGAGGTGACTCGCATTGCGAATTACTATGAAATACCTATTATTGAAGACAGTGCAGAGGCTTTGGGAAGCACTTATAAGGGTAAAAAGTGTGGTACTTTTGGTACTATTTCCATTTTGTCTTTTAATGGGAATAAAATAATCACGACCTCCGGTGGAGGGGCATTGGTTTCAAAAAATAAATCGCACACAGATAAAGCTGTTTTTCTTGCAACACAGGCCAGAGACCAGGCACCTCATTATCAACACAGCGAAATTGGCTACAATTACAGAATGAGTAATATTTGTGCAGGTATAGGTCGCGGACAAATGCAAGTGCTTGATTCCCACGTTCAAAGAAGACGTCAAAATCACTTTTTTTACAAACAATTGTTTGATAAAACCAATGGAGTGTGTATCTTTAATGAATCAAATGAGCATTATTATTCCAATCACTGGCTAAGTTGTGTGCTTATTGAACCCAAAAAAACAAATGGAATTACAAGAGAGACTTTGCGATTGGCACTTGAAAAAGAAAATATTGAATCAAGACCTTTATGGAAACCCATGCACTTACAACCGGTATTTGTCAATTCACCTTTTTATGGCGGTGAAATTGCAGAAACCCTTTTTGAATATGGATTGTGTTTGCCATCTGCATCAAACCTCACTTCAGAAGACTTGAACAGAGTACAGGATGTAATATTTTCTGTATTTAATTAATTTTTTTAAATCTCCCCACGACATATTTTAGAGTTTTTCGTTGTTTTTAAACAAGCTTATTTTTATGATAAAGGGAATAAAAAATAAATTATTGAAATCAATATATACCGGGGATAATCAAATTGGCATCACAAGTATTAGATATTTACCCCGGTGGATAGTCATTGGTATTGATGTCCTTATAATTGGTTTTTCGTTGTTGATGACACATCTTATATTGGACAATTTGAATATTCGGTATTATAACACTTTGAGTCTTTCACAACAATTTCTAATAATTCTGTTTACAAATATTATTTTCTTTTTTGTTTTCAGAACATACTCTGGACTTGTGAGGCACTCTACATTCACAGATATTGCAAAATTGGTGTTGGCCTCTTTCACAACTTTATTATTAGTGACAACGCTAAACTATTCGTTCTACTTTATAACCGGAAAAAAGTTGTTTTTAATGCCCTTTTTGGTTTTTTACACCTTTTTTTCTTTTTCTTTTCTGCTATTTTTCAGGCTTTTGGTTAAGCAAGTTTATCGTGCTTATAAAGGGAAAAGTCAAGAAAGGAGCTTTAAAAAACGTATTTTTATTTATGGAACAGACGATCAGGCAATTTCCATCGCAGAAGCCTTGCAAACAGAAACAATAAACCCCTTTGAAGTTGTTGGGTTTTTAGCACATAAAAAATCATATAAGAGCCTAAGAATTTTGGATAAACCTGTAATTCCTTTAAAGGACAATCTCATAGAGAAATTGCAAAACTATTCCATTAATGGCTTAATGATTATTGAGGATACATTATCAATTAAGGAGAAAAATAAACTTGTTGACTTGTGTCTAAAGGTCAATGTACAGATTTACAATGTTCCCCGTATTGAAAAATTGCAACAAAAGAAAAATATAAACTCCCAGATTCGCGCAATCGAGATTGAAGATTTATTAAACAGGGAGGTGATTAATCTCGATAATGAAAACATTCGAAGTACAATTGAAGGACAAACCATATTAATCACCGGAGGTGCCGGCTCAATTGGAAGTGAAATAATTAGACAAGTTATTAAATACAAGCCAAAACAAATTGTAATTCTCGATCAGGCAGAAACTCCACTTTATGAGTTAGAACTTCAGTTAAGAGAAAGCTATCCTACTGTCAATCTGGTTACTGAGTTAGCCAATATAACAAATATGTATCGTCTTGCTTTGGTTTTTGATCAATATGATTTTGACCTTATATACCACGCCGCCGCTTACAAACACGTTCCCATAATTGAGAAAAACCCGCATGAAGCGATTTATGTTAATTTACTCGGCACAATGAACCTTGTGAAGCTTGCTATTTCAAGCAGTGTTAAACGATTTGTTATGGTATCAACAGACAAAGCTGTAAACCCCACAAATGTTATGGGAGCTTCAAAACGAGCTGCAGAAATGTATGTTCAATCCATTCAGGAAGAAAGAGGAGTTCCAACAAAATTTATTACAACCCGTTTTGGAAATGTTCTTGGTTCAAATGGCTCTGTAATTCCACATTTTAAAAGACAAATTGCAAAAGGGGGTCCTGTTACAGTTACACATCCTGATATCATTAGGTACTTTATGACTATTACTGAAGCCTGTCAATTGGTATTGCAAGCCGGATCAATGGGTAAAGGTGGTGAAGTTTTTGTATTTGATATGGGTAAACCTGTTCGCATAATGGATCTGGCAATAAGAATGATAAGGCTTTCCGGCTTAAAACCGGAGGAGGATATTAAAATTAAAGTCACCGGGTTGAGACCGGGAGAAAAGCTATTTGAAGAATTGCTTGCTGATACTTCAATTAATCTGCCCACGCATCATGAAAAAATTATGGTTGCAAAAGATGCGCCCAAGCCGTTTAAAGATTTGAAAATAAAATATGAACGTTTAGTAAAAACTTCCTTACGAGGAGAAGAAGAAAAGGTCGTTAAACTATTGAAAGAAATTGTACCAGAGTTTAAAAGTGAAAATTCAGTTTTTGAATCTTTAGACTCTTAAATTCCTGTATTTTAACAAAGAATCATAAATCATTTAGTTCTTCAATAAAAACGAATTACCTTTGCAAAATAAAAAAATATAAATGTTTGTACTAAATATACTCATTAAAAAATCATTTAGAAAGTTTTTGTTATTTACAATAATACTCTCAACCCTAGCTTCTTGTGTTTCAAAAAAAGAGATTCTTTATCTTCAGGATATTGAAAAAATGGCAGCTAACAGTGATCCTATGTTTAGCACTACAGCTATACAGCCTAATGATATTTTATCAATCAATGTGACAGCTTTTGATATGGAAGCTGCAGCACCTTTTAATCTTATTATGCCTGCAAGAACTGTTCAGGAATTGACAAACCCGTCAACAAGAGAGCTTCAAGGTTATTTGGTGAGTATGGATGGAACCATTGAATTTCCTGTATTAGGGACCATCAAAGTAGCTGGTTTAAGCCGCCAGGAGTTGATTGAAAAAATGAAAAAGGAAATTCGCGTTTATATAAAAGATCCCATTGTTAATGTTACGATTTCAAATTATAAAGTAACAGTATTGGGAGAAGTAATGCGCCCGGGAACGTATAACATTCCTGACGAAAGAATCACTTTACTTGAAGCACTTGGTAAAGCCGGCGATTTAACCATTTATGGAAAGCGCACAAATATTATTCTCCTTAGAGAACAAGATGGTGTTAAAACACATAGTATTATTGATATTACCAAATCAGATTTTTTAAATTCACCCTTTTATTTTTTAAAGCAAAATGATGTTATTTATGTGCAGCCAAATAGTGCACAAGTTAATTCTGCTGCATATAACCGAAACTCATCAGTTTATATTTCAATAGCATCTGTTTTAATTTCGCTTATTGTTCTAATCTCCAGATAAAAAATTATGGACAACCCCCAAAATACTAATAGCTTGCATTCCCATAACGAACCTACACTAAGGGAGCAAATTGAAATCTACCTGAGACACTGGCCTTGGTTTCTTATTGCGGCCATTCTCACTCTTTCTGTTGCTTACATTTATTTGAGATACTCAACCCCTTTTTTTCAATCCACAACCAGCATCATCATAAAAGACAGTAAAGGTAGAGGGGCAGCTTCTGAGCTTGCTGCATTTGAAGATATTGGACTCATAAGCGGAATGAATACAAACAGTATCGAAAATGAAATAGAAATTCTAAGGTCAAGGCGTTTGCTTAGAAATGTTGTTGACGAACTCAATCTTAATATCAGATACTTTAGAGAGGGAAAAATTAAAACGAGCGAACTCTTTCTCAATTTACCATTTGAAGTAAAAATACTGGAAGAAAATATTGAGTCTAAATTTCCAAATTATCAATTGCAGTTTAAAATACTTTCAGCGGATACGTTTCAGTTCATTGATGAAGGTAACAATATAAATATAAGTGCCGGCTTTGGTGATAAAATGGAATTACCTTATGGAGCTATTACTGTTATTCCAAATCCTGAAGTATTGAAATCTATAAATACAGAAGAAAACTACACCATACAGGTGCAGCTATCCAATCCTGAAAATATAGTGAGTTATTACCGGCAGGCTATACAGGTAAATCCGGTTGTTAAAAACAGCAGTGTGATTCAGCTCACACTCAATGATCCCGTTAAGGATAAAGCAGAAGCGATTCTAAATGAATTGGTGGTTCAGTACAACAAAGACGCTATTGAAGATCGAAATATGGTTGCTACAAACACCGCTCAGTTTATTGAAGAACGTCTTGAAATTATTACAAAAGAACTGGATTCAGTTGAAACAGATAAAGTTATTTTCAAGCAAGAAAATAATCTTACCGATATAGAATCTGAAGCCCAACTTTTTCTTGAAAGTGCAAGTGAATTAAACAAAAGACAGCTAGATCTTACTACCCAAATGTCTTTAGTAGAGAATATCATCAATTATTTGTCTGAAGATGATTTAACAGCATTGCTTCCGTCTAATCTTGGAATTACTCAGGATGGCTTACAAAGTTTAATTCAGAATTACAATCAATTGGTTTTAGAACGCAACAAACTTTTGAGAAGCTCTACAGAACAAAACCCTGTGGTGGTCAACCTGGCAAATCAAATTGACCAATTAAAAGTAAATGTTCTTAGAAGTCTCAACAATGTGAAGTCCTCTCTGGATACTTCACTAAGAGATTTGAGAAGACAGGAAGGGGTTTTTGATTCAAAAATCACACAAGTTCCTGATACTGAAAAAGAATTTAGAAACATTGTAAGACAACAAAACATCAAAGAAGCCCTTTATTTGTTTTTATTACAAAAAAGGGAAGAAACGTCCTTGTCACTAGCTGTTACTGCTCCAAAAGCAAAAATTGTTGATCTGGCTCACAGTTCATCACGGCCGGTGTCTCCCAAACCCAATATCATATTGCTTGCGGCACTTTTATTAGGATTATTGATTCCGTTTTTGATTATTTATCTCAATCAATTGCTTTACAATAAAGTGAGCAATCGAAAAGATGTTGAAAGATTTGCGCCAAACATAGCTCTCATTGGTGAAATCCCAAAATTGGGTAGAGGTGAAGACGAACTTATCCAGAAAAACGATACTTCTGTACTGGCAGAATCATTCCGAATTTTAAGAACAAACCTTCAGTATATTTTTGCCAATAAAAAGCTTGGTGAAAAATCAAAAACCATTTTTGTTACTTCAACAGTCAAAGGAGAAGGGAAAACGTTTACATCCGTGAATCTGGCGTTGACTTTGTCTAATGTTGGCAAGAAAGTTATTTTAGTGGGAGGCGATATCAGAAACCCGCAATTGCATCGCTTTATTCAAAACAGCAACACAATGCGGGGAGTGACAGACTTTTTGGTTCAACCAGATTTGACACTCAATGAATTAGTTCACGAGTCACCCTTTAATACCAATTTGGACATATTGTTTTCAGGTAGTATTCCTCCAAATCCGGCAGAACTTCT
The DNA here is from genome assembly GCA_963977065.1 of uncultured Flavobacteriaceae bacterium. Lineage (GTDB taxonomy): Bacteria > Bacteroidota > Bacteroidia > Flavobacteriales > Flavobacteriaceae > Planktosalinus. Next base: position 62,748 of record CAXBNF010000014.1, read on the forward strand.
TTTAAATGATCGGGTAGCGGTTCTTTTTGAAAATTTAAAACAACACTATGATTATGTAATTGTTGATACAGCACCTTCTATGCTTGTAACAGATACACTTTTAATCAATAAATTTGCAGATGTGACACTCTATGTCATTAGAGCAGATTATACAGAACGACGTTTGATTGAGTTTCCTGTTGATTGTGTGGAAGATGAAAAACTACAAGGAGTCTCATTTATACTTAACAATGTTAGAATGGCAAACTTTGGTTATGGAAATAAATATGGATATGCTTACGGAGTTGAGAAAAAAGGCTTCTTCCAAAAATTATTCAATTTTTAAATCTCATAAGTGAATAAAATACAAAAACTAAAAACCCTTTGATTTTCAAAGGGTTTTTTTATAAATTTTGTTAATTGAAAATTAAGATTCTTCCATAGTGTGATAGACGTTTTGTACATCGTCATCTTCTTCAATTTTTTCTAGTAGTTTCTCTACATCTGCGACCTGGTCTTCTGTGAGTTTTTTTGTCACTTGCGGAATGCGTTCAAAACCCGAAGATAAAATTTCAAGATTGTTTTCTTCCAAGTATTTTTGAATGGCACCAAAACTCTCAAAAGGAGCATATATCAATATACCATCTTCATCTTCAAATACCTCCTCAACTCCAAAATCTATCAATTCCAGTTCAAGTTCCTCAAGATCTAAATCAGAATTTGGAATTCTAAAATTACAGGTATGGTCAAACATAAATACCACAGAGCCGCTTGTTCCCAAACTCCCGTCACATTTATTGAAATAGGATCGAATGTTTGCGACAGTTCTCGTGTTATTGTCAGTGGCTGTTTCAACCAAAATAGCAATACCGTGTGGAGCATAGCCTTCAAAAATCACCTCCTTATAATCCCCTTGATTTTTATCTGAGGCACGTTTTATGGCACGTTCAATATTGTCTTTGGGCATATTCACAGACTTTGCGTTTTGAATAACCGCACGCAATCTGGAATTTGAATCGGGGTCAGGGCCACCTTCTTTAACTGCCATAACAATGTCTTTACCAATGCGTGTAAACGCTTTAGACATGGCAGACCAGCGTTTCATTTTTCTAGCTTTCCTGAATTCAAATGCTCTTCCCATTCTCTGAAAATTATTTAATTTTTAGACATCAAAAATACTACTTCTTCAAAAATATTAACTAACAATACTGTCGATTATTTGCGCTAGCTGAAAATCTTTTTCGGTAAGACCACCTTCCTCGTGTGAGGTTAGTGAAATACTTAGTTTGTTATAAACATTACTCCAGTCTGGGTGGTGGTTTAGCTTTTCGGCTTCAAAGGCAATGCGGGTCATGACCGTAAAGCAATCTTTAAAATCTGAAAACTCAATGGTGGTATGTATGGCATCATCGCCATAGTCCCATCCTTCAATGTCTTTCATTTGCTTTTCAATTTGTGCTTCTGTTAACTTACTCATATCAATGTTGTTTTTAGTGTTAGTATTCCTTCGTTTAATGTAATCTCATCAATTACTTTATTTACAGTGAATTGATGTTCTTTTAAGTCTGCTTCTTTTTTAGGTAAAACGGCCAAAAACCGGTCTTTATTTGATTCAAATACCTGCTTGAAGATAGGTTTTTTTGACCCCAGTTTTTCAGTAATTTCTTCAAACAAATCACTGTGATGAATCAAATCAGTACTGCCAATGTGAAAAGTACCTTGTTTTTTTTGATTTATCAAATAATGAACTAGTTGCGAAAACTTTGATTCTGAAGTGACGTTGATAACCAAATCTGAATAGACATCAAAGTTAGTTCTATTTTTGATAGCTTCTTTTAATTGTGTTATAATCGGAGCATTCACGCCCAAAATCATTGCTGTACGTAGAATTGCATATTTTTTTTCAGGCAATTCTCTTATTAGTTTTTCAACTGTTATTGCATATTTTCCTTCTTCAGAAAGAGATAGAGGTTTGTCTGTCTCTTTTGCCGGAAAATTCATAGCACCATCAAAAATTTGAGCAGTGGATATAAAAATCAAACGGCAATTTTGTGTGACCATAGTATAGGCCATTAATTGCTTATGAACCTTTAAAAGGTCTGTAAAGTTTCCTTTGAGGCAAGAAACAACAACATTGGGTTTGATTTTATTTAATAGCTTTTCTACATCATCAGTAGCGGCATCAAATCTAAAGAAAACCTCATTTTGATTATAAAAGTCATTGGGACTAAAATAGGTGCCATAGACGTCAAAATAAGACAGAAGTTCTTTGTAAAGCAATTTGCCCACAAAACCACTCGCACCCAGGATTAATATTCGTTTTCCCATTAACCTTTGTAGAATGGTAGTTTAACGACTGTAGCCGGAATTTGATTTTTTCTTATTTGAATGTAAATACGACTTCCCACATCAGAGAAAGAAACAGGTACATAGCCCAATCCTATGCCTTTATTAAGAGAAGGAGCCATCGTTCCACTGGTTACGAACCCTATTTTGTTTGCGTCTGCATCTACTATTTCATAATCGTGTCTTGGGATTCCTCTTTCGTCCAGTTCAAAGGCAACCAGTTTTCGTGTTATGCCATCCTCTTTTTGTTTTTTGAGGGCTTCGGCATTGATAAAGTCTTTGGTAAACTTTGTAATCCATCCCAGACCTGCTTCGAGAGGAGAGGTTTCCTCATTGATATCATTTCCGTAAAGGCAATAACCCATTTCCAATCTCAATGTATCACGAGCAGCCAATCCGATGGGTTTAATCCCAAAAGCACTACCTGCTTCTATTACTTTGTTCCAAACTTGTTCGGCTTCACTGTTTTTACAATAGATTTCAAATCCGCCACTTCCGGTATAACCGGTTGCAGAGATAATCACGTGTTCAATTCCGGCAAAATCGGCGACCACAAAACTATAAAAGGGAATGCTGCTCAAATCAACAGATGTCAAGGATTGCATCGCTTCAACTGCTTTGGGGCCTTGAATGGCAAGCAACGAATAGTCATCAGAAAGATTGCGCAAATCGGCCCCCATGGTATTGTGTTTGTTGACCCACGCCCAGTCTTTTTCAATATTTGAGGCATTAACAACCATCATATATTTTTCTTGATTGAACCTATAGACAATCAAATCATCTACAATGCCTCCGGTTTCATTAGGGAAGCAACTGTATTGGGCTTTTCCATCCACCAATTTTGAAGCATCGTTTGAACATACTTTTTGAATAAGCTCTAAGGCTTTGGGTCCTGAAATCAAAAACTCTCCCATATGGGAAACATCAAAAACGCCCAGGGCTTTTCTTACGGTTTCATGTTCTATGTTCACACCTTCATATTGAACCGGCATATTGTAGCCCGCAAATGGAACCATTTTTGCGCCAAGTGCTTCGTGTATGTGAGATAAAGCAGTATTTTTCATCTAATTGATCTATTTTTAAGTGTAGTGCAAATTTATTTAAAATAGTAGAGTTTACTCATTATTTGTTTGAATCTTATGAACAGACTTAGTAAATTGCAGGGGTGGAGGTTTCTTGTTTCTGGTTTTAAAAATTAATTGATAAAGTTAACTTAAAAAAATAATGTGAAAATATTTACTGCAAAACAAATGTATGAGGCTGATAAGGCCACAGAAGCTAAGGAAGGCATAACTTCCATTGATTTAATGGAACGTGCAGCCCGGCAGGCTTTTGAATGGATTGACAACAGTCTAAAAGGGTCACAGGTTCCCATTCATATTTTTTGTGGGATTGGCAACAATGGGGGGGATGGGATGGCTTTAGGCAGAATGTTACTCAGCAAAGGATACTCGACCCACTGTTATGTGGTCAACTATAGTGAAAAGCGATCAAAATGCTTTTTAATCAATTATGACCGCTATAAAAATATCACCAAAGTGTGGCCAAAGCTTATAAAAGGAACCCATGATTTCCCTGAACTCACAAATGAGGGAATACTTGTAGATGCCATTTTTGGTATTGGTCTCAATCGCCCTTTGGAGGGATGGGTCAAAGAACTGGTTCAGCACATTAACAAAGCCAATGCATTTACACTTTCAATTGATATTCCCAGCGGATTGTTTATCGATGCTCCCACACCCGATTTTGAAGCGGTCATCAAAGCCAATTTAACATTAACATTTCAAGCGCCCAAATTGCCCTTTTTTCTTCCTGAAACTGCCGGATTTACCCAGTCGTTTCAAATTCTGGATATAGGTTTAGACCCGAAATATCTCTTTAAAACACCCACTGAAGCCAAGTTAATCTTAAAAAATGATGCACAAGGGATGTATCTTCCCAGAAGAAAATTTGACCACAAAGGCAGCTATGGGCATGCACTTATCGTGGGCGGAAGTTATGGAAAAATGGGAGCCGTCACTCTGGCAACAAAAGCATGTTTACGTTCTGGTACCGGAAAAGTGACTGCTTGCATTCCCAAATGTGGGTATTCCACTCTTCAAACAGCAGTTCCCGAAGCTATGGTCATTACTGATGAAAACGAAAATCAAATCACACAATTTCCGACAACTGAGGGATTTCAGGCAATAGGAATTGGGATTGGTTTGGGAACCCACAAGGAAACCGCTAATGGTTTTGAAGATTTTCTCAAAAACCAAAAAGCACTTTTAGTGCTTGATGCAGATGCCCTTAACCTGCTGAGTGAACAGAAAGCGCTCCTGGATCTGGTACCTCCAAAATCTGTTTTAACACCCCATCCCGGTGAACTCGAGCGGCTCATCGGCAACTGGAAAGACGATTTTGAAAAACTCGCCAAAACCAAAAAGCTTTCCAAAAAGTTGGACAGTGTTATTGTCATAAAAGGCGCACATACCATCACAATCTATCAGGATAATCTCTATATAAACAGCACGGGAAACCCCGGTATGGCCACCGCAGGTACCGGTGATGTATTAACCGGAATCATAACAGGACTTATGGCTCAGGGCTATGACTCGTTGATTGCAGCAGTTTTTGGGGTGTATCTTCACGGGAGTGCCGGCGATATTGCTTCACAGCATCAAGGGTTTAATTCTATGATAGCCGGTGATTTGATTGACTTTTTGGGTGAAGCTTTTTTGGAATTGTTTAGAACCGAAGAAGCTGAAAGAAATGAAAAGTAAGCTTGATTTGCTTTATTAGTGACATTTAATTAGTTAAAACAATCAAATTTTTTCTGATAGATACTTTCCTGTAAATGAATTTTTATTTTTCACGATCTCCTCTGGAGTCCCAGCAACAAGTAGTTGACCACCTTTTTCACCACCCTCAGGGCCTAAGTCGATTACATAATCGGCACATTTGATTAAATCTATGTTGTGTTCTACCACTATGACCGAGTGTCCTTTTTCAATAAGAGCTTCAAACGATTTGAGTAGTTTTTTAATATCGTGAAAATGGAGCCCGGTGGTGGGCTCGTCAAAAATAAAGAGCACCTTGTCTTTGGTTTCCCCTTTTACCAAAAAAGAAGCCAGTTTGATGCGCTGTGCTTCACCACCGGAAAGGGTAGAGGAACTTTGTCCCAATTGTACATAGCCCAAGCCAACGTCTTGCAGGGGTTGTAACTTAGTGAATACTTTCTTTTCATTGTGTAGTTGAAAAAAGGCAATAGCTTCATCAATGGTCATTGTCAAAATATCATCGATGTTTTTTCCCTGAAACTGCACTTCGAGTACTTCTTTTTTAAAGCGTTTGCCATTACAGGCTTCACATTCCAGATGCACATCTGCCATAAATTGCATTTCGATGGTGACTTCGCCTTCCCCCTTGCAGACTTCACAGCGGCCACCATCCACATTAAAGGAAAAATGTTTGGGCTGAAAGTTGCGCAGTTTAGAGAGTTTTTGAATTGAAAACAGATTCCTGATATCGTCATAGGCCTTGATATAAGTCACGGGGTTAGACCGACTGGAGCGACCAATGGGGTTTTGGTCAATAAA
>CAXBNF010000015.1:0-63504 GCA_963977065.1 uncultured Flavobacteriaceae bacterium
AGAGCAACGGACTGAAAATCCGTGTGTCCCTGGTTCGATTCCTGGAGGTACCACAAATTAATCCCCATTACAGTTTATGTTTGGGGATTTTTTGTTTTAAGTAATTCTTGTAATTGAGTTATTAATTGATTAGAACATCAATTTGAACAATTTTCATTGTAGAAAATAACGACTTCCTCAATTTCTTTTTTCTTGAATTCTTTATTTTCGAGTTTTGAAACTAATTTTGGGCAATCTGAAAAGAAGTCTGTTGAAGTCTTTTTGTAACTTTTAAACAAATCGTTTATACCAATATTTACAGCTATCTTTTCGTTTGTCCTTTTTACATAATAGGTTATACTATTTGTGAAAGTTGGGCCCATTGGTCCTGAGCCGGTTGCGACCATTTCACTTCTTGTATATAGAGAAACATTTCCCTCAACTAACTCTACCATTAAAGTTCCGGCATTGTCAGAATATTGTATGTATTTTTTTATGAAATTATGTTTTTCCTTTTTACCGGTATAGACTATTTTATCTAATTGAGAATAAGATACATTTTGTCTCTTTTTATTAGAGGTAAAAGAAATATCATCTTTGTGTGTTGAATATTTCTTTGTAAAAAAGGTAGCTCCGGATTTTGTGTGAATCGTATGTCCCTTTTCTTGGCTAAATACTATAAAACTTAGAGAGAAAAATAAAAGTAAAAAATAGTTTTTCATTGAGAAATTTTTAAAAGTTGTCAAATGTAGGCATTAATTTGATAACCTTTAAAAATACAGATTCGTTTTATTCCTTCAAAACTCTAACAGAAAATCCATTCCTTTTGTCATTGTAGAACTCAACGACATAGGTGTTACTGTAACTCAAGTGCCTTATCCAGGCTTGAAGTTGGTCATAATTTGTTTCTGTCCAATAAATCCCCAGATTATCAACCATAGTAAAATCACCTTTACTGCTTCTACCACCACCAGGCAACGCAGAAAAACCGCTGGTATTAACAGCTCCTACATTAGGAGTCATCCAGTGTGAAGATCCAATTTCTTTTAATTTACCTCCGGCTACATTTTCACCCCCAAGACAATCTGTTAACTTTTTCCAGTCTTCTTTTGTGGCAACACGCCATCCTTGAGGGGCTATTCCCCTTGAATCATTTACCGCATACCAGTTGTATAATTTACCGAAAACGGCTCCATAAGAACTGTCATTTAAATAATAGCACCAAGCCCCTGTTGTAAGATTAGCCCACTCTTCAGGATCCTGAACTTGTGGAATATCATCTCCGTTTCTATACTTTGAAACATTTAGGTTTTCAATCATCCACTCATTTCCATCACACATTTCCAAGTAACGATAAACATTGCCATCAATATCAGAGATTGTCCCCGATTTTTGAATAGTAGTCATAACTTCCTGGGTAGTGGATTGAATATTTTGAGTGGTTTTTTTATTTTCTTTACAACTCACAAAAAAAACCAACAGTAAGCCAAAGCAGAATGAGATTCTTAAAGAACAATACATTTCGTTAACATTTTATTAACAAATATAAACATTTTTAATTAGTTTATTAAACTTTCTTTTTTCATAAAATTTGTTAGGAATTACCTGAAGTTTTCGACAGAAGAAGTATATTTATGACAATGAATCAAAAAACAGCTATTTTAATTTTTGCGCAATCTGCTTCTGTAGAGTGTAAAAACAAATACTTTCCTAAAGGGTTTGAGTTGTTTTCTGAATTAAACCTTCAGCTTTTTAAAAAAGTAAAAAAAACAAGGCTTCCATATTTCATCATAACTGAAAAAGAGCAAAATGGAACCACATTTGGAGAACGCTTTACAAATGCTATAGATTTTGTTTTCAAAAAAGGTTATTCAAACATCATAACCATTGGCAATGACAGTCCTGAATTAAATCACAGACAATTGTGGCAGGCAGTGTTAAGTCTAAATAAATCAAAAACAACCATCGGCCCCACTTTTGATGGGGGATTTTACCTTTTGGCTTTTCATAAAAGCCTCTTTGATAAAAACGCATTTCTAAAACTCCCATGGCAAAAAAAATCATTACGAAAAGAATTAGTCAAACTCCTTGAGAATAATGGTGCTTTAATTACAACCTTTCGTTTTTATAATGATTTAGATAACATAAATGATACAGATTATTACCTCACTCATAGTTTTACAATCACCTCAGAAATTTTTAGATTACTTCAAATTAATTTGATTTCAAAACCAAATTTATCGTCTTGGAATTCTATAAAAAGTAATTTTACTTCCACCTCTTTCAATAAGGGTTCCCCCGAAAGTTAAACTCTTTCCATAAAAATAATCTCGACCAAATAAAAAACCAAAGCAGCAATGCTTTCGTATATTTTATTAACTAACATATTGAAAAAATGAATAACAATTATTACGACCCTAAAGACCTTAAAAAATTTGGTGACATCTCACAATGGAGCGAAGAACTCGGAACAAAATTTTTTGATTATTACGGAAAAGTCTTCGAAGAAGGTGCCCTCACAGCTCGTGAAAAAGCCCTTATTGCACTTGCCGTTGCCCACACTGAGCAATGTCCTTACTGCATTGACGCTTACACAAAAGATACCCTGCAACGTGGTGTCACCAAAGAAGAAATGATGGAAGCTATACACGTAGGCGCCGCTATAAAAAGCGGAGCAACACTCGTACACGGGGTGATGATGATGAATAAAGTAAATAAACTGGACGGATAGGCGGTTTCAGGTTTCAGGTTTCAGGTTTGGTTGGAATTTGGCACTTGGAATTTAGGTTTTCGCTCCAAGCCGAATGTTTAAGACTAAAATATAATTATGACAAAATTAAAAACACAATCCCTACATAAAAGAGATAGTGAACTCGCTCAAACAAATCGCCAATTGGAAATTCTCTCAAACGGAATTTTCAAAAGCGGTGAGTTGCCCAAGTTCAAAGATAAAATTGCTGAAACCGGTCAGTTTCCCCTAAGGCCCAAAAAGCTAGAAATCCTGCAAATCAATCTGGGTTATATGTGCAATCAGGTTTGTGAGCATTGCCATGTTGATGCCGGCCCCGACCGGAAAGAAATCATGACCCGTGAAACGATGATGCAGTGCCTAGAGGTTATAAAAAATACCGGAGCACACACACTGGATTTAACAGGAGGTGCCCCGGAAATGAACCCCGATTTCAGGTGGTTTGTGGAAGAAGCTTCCAAAGCAGGAATCGCAGATTTTATTGTGCGTTCTAACCTGACCATCATTCGCGCCAATAAAAAATACTACGATTTACCTGATTTCTTCAAAAAACACAATGTACACGTTGTTTCCTCCATGCCTCACTGGACACGTGGAAAAACTGACAAGCAACGCGGTGACGGGGTTTTTGACAAATCCATAAAAGCGCTACAGGAACTCAATGCTGTGGGTTATGGAATGCCGTGCAGTGATTTGCGACTTGATCTGGTTTACAATCCTTCAGGGGCATTCTTACCGGGAGATCAAGCCACTATGGAAAAAGACTTTAAAAAAGCACTCAAAGAAGATTTTGACATTCATTTTCATAATCTGTTTGCAATAACAAACTTACCCATAGCCCGTTTTCTTGACTACCTCATTGCTTCAGAAAATTATGAAGACTATATGACTTCACTGGTGGAAGCTTACAACCCTGCTGCGGTAGAAAACGTGATGTGTACCAATACCATTTCCATTAGCTGGGATGGCTGGCTCTATGATTGCGATTTCAACCAGATGCTGGAGTTGAAAGTGGACAGCAAAGTCAAACATATCAAAGATTATAATGAAGACCTGCTCAACGACAGGAACATTATCATCTCTCAACACTGTTATGGATGCACGGCCGGCGCCGGAAGCAGTTGTCAGGGAAAAGTAACATAAGAAGATGGTTAAAAGCTTTCAAATAATAGCCCTTTTAATAGGCTTTGGAGTCTCTGCTCAGGGTTCACTAGACACTGTTTTATCAAAATTCAACAAGGAAACCATTCCTTATATATCTGCAGAAGAATTAAAAATGATGCAGGACATCACCGATTTTCTTTTATTAGATACCCGCGAAAGAAAAGAATTTGAAGTCAGTAAAATTGAAGGAGCTGTCTATGCCGGATACAATCAATTTTCCATAAATCAATTCGCCAATTTTGCAACAGATAAAACCCGGCCTATTGTAGTTTACTGCTCTCTGGGAATCCGCTCTGAAGACATTGGCGAAAAACTTAAAAAAGCCGGTTACACTAATGTGAAAAACCTATACGGTGGTATTTTTGAGTGGAAAAACAAAGGCTTTTCTGTAGTTGATTCCGATGGAAATGAAACCGAAAAAGTACATGCTTTCTCAAAACAATGGAGCAAATGGCTCCTTAAAGGTGAAAAAATATATTAACTAAGAAAAAAAGACTAAGGCTTGAAAACAAACAAGAAACCTACTTCTGCAAATAATAACAAGATACCCGCCTCCGCGGGTATGAACCTACTCCTAATTTTTACCAGAAACCCGGAACTTGGAAAATGCAAAACACGCCTGGCAAAAACCATTGGTGATGAAGCGGCTTTGGAAATCTATAAATTCCTTTTGCAACATACCGTTTCAATAACACAAAATCTACCTTTCGATGTGGAAGTCCATTATTCAGACAAGGTGCATCACAACGATCTCTGGGATGAGGATATCTATATCAAAAAGCAACAAACAGAAGGGGATTTAGGCGAAAAAATGCAACACGCCTTTCTTTCCGCATTTAAAAACGGATATAAAAATGTCATTATTATTGGAAGTGACCTCTATAATATCACTCAGGAAGATTTGGAAGAAGCCTTTAAAGCACTGGAAAGGTTTGAATATGTGCTGGGTCCATCAGAAGACGGCGGTTATTACCTTTTAGGGATGAACCTCTTTAAACCAGAACTCTTCAAAAACAAAGCATGGGGCACAAATACTGTTTTACGAGACACACTAATTGACCTGAAAGATGAACATATACAATTACTAGAAGAACGCAACGACATCGATGTCTATGACGACCTCAAAGACGAACCCGTTTTTCAACAATTTTTAAAAAAAAATAACTAAATATAAATACCTGTTCCCCCGGTCACTGAGCGAAGCGATGTACTGAGCTTGTTGAAGTATCGAAGTGTGGAGGAGCCGGAGAGAAGACTATGAAAGACCATTTAAACAAAACCGTACAATTTTTAAAAGAACGTGGCTTCGGCACCCCTGAAGTTGGTATCATCCTGGGCACCGGCCTGGGACAACTCACAGAAGCCATAGAAATCGAAGTGGAAGTAAGTTACAACCACATTCCTTATTTTCCAACAGCTACCGTGGAGTTTCATCAGGGAAAATTCCTTTTTGGAACACTTTCAGGCAAGAAAGTCGTGGTGATGCAAGGGCGTTTTCACGTTTATGAAGGCTATAGTATGCAGGATGTCACATATCCTGTGCGCATTATGGAACAGCTGGGCATCAAGACCCTTTTGGTTTCCAATGCGGCCGGAGCCATCAATGTCAATTTCAAAAAAGGTGAATTGATGCTCATTGACGACCATATCAATTTACAGGGAACTTCGCCACTTGCCTTTAAAGGAGTTTCCCAGTTAGGCGAACGCTTTGCAGATATGAGTGCGCCTTATGACCTAGCTATCAATAAAAAACTAAAAACCATTGCAAAAGACAAGGGCATTCAACTACATGAAGGGGTGTATGCTTCAGTCGTTGGACCGCAACTGGAAACCCGGGCAGAATACCGTATGCTCAAAACCCTGGGAGCAGATGCCGTGGGAATGAGTACCGTACCCGAAGTCATCGTCGCTAATCACTTAAAATTACCTGTTGTAGCGGTCTCTGTATTGACCGATGAATGTGACCCAGATAATTTGGAGCCGGTAAACATCAAAGAAATATTTGCTATGGCCGCAAAAGCAGAACCACAACTGGTGAAGCTTTTTAGCCAATTAATTAAAGATTTGTAGCTTTTTTTAGAAGCTATTTCCCGCTATCCGCTCTATCCCCCAAGTTTACTTGGGGGGATGCCGCTGCTATCGGGGCTAAAACCAGAAAGAATTATTTAATCGTATATAGAAGTAAGATTGACACCAAATAAATGACTAATTAAAATAAATATATTAAAGTACAGCCGTAATACATTACTAGTCAACAATTTAATAACACTATTAACTAATAAACAAATGAGCTATTTAGAAACCACTTACGACGTCTATAAAGAAGCAGCCCTTACACCTGATGTGGGTTTATGCTGCACCACAAATCCCATCTGGGAATTACCGGGGTTGAAAATTCCAAAAATCATGCAGGAAATGAACTACGGCTGCGGTAGCACCGTTCATGCCCGTGACCTATCCAACAACCCAAAAATGCTCTATGTGGGCGTGGGTGGTGGTATGGAACTATTGCAATTCGCCTATTTCAACCGTCAAAAAGGCGGTGTTGTGGGTGTCGATATGGTGGATGAAATGCTGGAAGCCTCCCGCAAAAACTTTATCGAAGCCGAAGTGCAAAACCCCTGGTTCAAAAGTGACTTTGTCGAACTTAAAAAAGGAGATGCACTTAACCTTCCGGTGGAGGACAACTCCATTGATGTGGCTGCACAAAACTGCCTGTTTAATATCTTCAAAGCTGAAGATTTAAAAAAGGCCATTGAAGAAATGTACCGTGTATTAAAACCCCACGGAAAACTGGTGATGAGTGACCCCACCTGTGAGCAACCCATGAACGACACATTGCGAAATGACGACCGTTTAAGAGCATTGTGTTTAAGCGGAAGTTTGCCCATTGATGAGTATGTAAAAGCACTTACCGACGCCGGTTTTGGAACCATTGAAATACGTGCCAGAAAACCTTACCGCATCCTCGATCCAAAACACTACCCAACAGACGAACTCATTTATATAGAGTCCATAGAAGTTGCCGCCATCAAAGATCCTATGCCTGCAGACGGTCCCTGTGTTTTTACCGGTAAAGCTGCTATTTACTTTGGCGACGAACCTTTTCTGGATGACAAAAAAGGTCATATACTGCTGAAAAACCAACCGTTGGCCATTTGTGATAAAACAGCCGGAGCTTTGGCAGACCTGGGACGTGATGATATTTTTATTAGTGAATCTACCTTCCACTATGACGGTGGCGGTTGTTGTTAAAACCATAGATTATGATTCTAATCCTGCTCTTTGTCGCAGCTTGTTTTTTAGCCTATACCAATGGTGCCAATGATAATTTCAAAGGAGTGGCAACACTCTTTGGAAGTAATACCACCAATTACAAAAAGGCGATTACCTGGGCTACAATCACAACATTTACAGGTTCTGTGGCAGCTATATTTTTAGCGAGCGCACTCATCAAGAATTTTTCAGGAAACGGACTCGTCCCGGAGGAATTGGCGCAGATGCCTGTTTTTGCAATTTCGGTTGCAATGGGAGCGGCATTGACGGTTTTTCTGGCAACAAAAATTGGGATGCCCATTTCCACAACCCACGGTTTGGTGGGCGCTCTTTTTGGCACTGGATTAATGGCTGTCGGCATGGACTTCAATTTTTCAAAATTAGGGGCTTCCTTTTTATTTCCATTACTAGTCAGTCCTCTTTTGGCGGCCGTTTTGAGTTTTGTGGCTTATTTGGTGTTTCGATTTATCAGGGAGAAAACAGGTGTTTCCAAAAGCAGTTGTCTTTGTGTAAATGAAATTGAAGAAAGTTCTGTTCAGTTACAAGCAAATACTTTTGTCGTTGATAAAGCTTCCCGCATAGAAATTGTAAGGTGTAAAAAAGAGCGGTTTACAGAAAAATATGATGGCGAAATTCTTGGAATTTCTATTCAAAAGGTAATGGATGCCCTTCACTTTTTAAGTGCGGGAGTTGTAAGCTTTGCACGCGGATTGAATGACACGCCAAAAATTGTGGGTTTGCTTTTGGTTATCAATGCCTTTGACATACAATGGGGCATGCTTTCCATTGGCATTGCTATGGCCGTTGGGGGATTACTCAATGCCAAAAAAGTGGGGTTGACCATGAGCAAAAAAATCACACCTATGAGTTCCGGACAGGGATTAAGTGCTAATCTCATAACGGGTTTATTAGTGACTTCAGCCAGTATTCATGGGTTACCCGTTTCAACAACCCACGTTTCTGTAGGTTCTATTTTTGGGATTGGAACAGTCACTAAGAAGGCAGATGTCAAAATGGTTTCAAAAATAGTTTTGTCATGGGTATTGACTTTGCCCATCGCTGCATTTTTTGGCGCTCTGGTCTATTTTGTTTTGCAATTTTTAAATACCTAAATGATGAAAAAATCAATTCTTTATGCGCTATTTACTTTAAGTGTACTTGCCTTCAGTAATTCAAGTTGTGCCTTATTATCGGCTGCAGGCCTTACAAGCAGAGGGCTCCCAACACCCCAGGTTCCTAAAAAACTGAATTCCACCACGGCAAATTCATCCGTCAACCTAGATCACAGTGCCTGGACTGCCCTGCTTAAAAAGCACGTGGATAAAGAAGGAAACGTGGATTACAAAGGTTTTAAAAAAGACCGTGCTGCACTCACTTCCTATCTCAATTATCTTTCAGAAAACAAGCCTGATGACAGTTGGTCTCTTCAGGAATTACTTGCTTACTACATCAATGTTTACAATGCCTTTACGGTGGATTTGATTGTGGAAAATTATCCTGTCGAAAGCATAAAAGACATCAACGGTCCCTGGACCCGGGCTATTGTTCCTATTGGAAACACCAAAATGTCCCTGGGTGGTGTGGAAAACGGCTTGTTGAAAAAAATGAACGAACCCCGTTTTCATTTCGCTATCAATTGTGCTTCAGTTTCCTGCCCCAAATTGTTGAATGAAGCTTATACCGCATCCAAAATAAACGATCAACTCGACAAAGTTACCAGAGAGTTTATCAATTCTAATGAAAATAAAGTTTCCGAAAATAAAGCAGAACTCTCCAGTATTTTTGACTGGTATGAGAAGGATTTTTTAGTCCACGGCATTGATAACATTATTGAATACATCAATCAATACAGTGATACAAAAATTAATCCCGATGCCAACATAACTTATTTGGAATACAACTGGGGACTTAACGAAAAACGATAGTTTTTTTCTTTATGAAGATTAGCATCATCATACCCGTTTTAAACGAAGAGCAGACAATTGCTTCACTTTTACAATATTTGAATCAAAATTCCACTTCAGAAAACATTGCCGAAATTCTTGTGGTTGATGGTGGTAGTGTTGACGGCACTTTGGACATCATAAAATCCACCCAGGCTTTATTAATTACCTCAGCTAAAGGCAGAGCCAAACAAATGAACGCAGGTTCTGAAGTAGCAACAGGCGACATCCTTTATTTTCTTCATGCAGATTCTTTTCCGCCGAAAGGCTTTGACCAATTCATTTTAAATGAGGTGAAAAAGGGCAACAAGGCCGGGTGTTTTCAAATGAGGTTTGACCACAATCACTGGTGGTTACGTCTGGCGAGCTGGCTTACCAAGTTTAGCTGGCGTGCTTGTCGCGGCGGTGATCAAAGCCAGTTTATCACAAGGCAACTCTTTGATGAAATAGGTGGCTATGATGAGTCTTATGCCATTTATGAAGATAATATATTGATAAATGAATTGTACAAACGCAAGCAATTTGTCGTCATCCCACATTGGCTAACCACTTCTGCCCGGCGATATGAAGAGATGGGTATCTGGAAATTGCAATACCATTTCTGGACCATTTATGTGAAAAAGTGGTTTGGTGCTTCAGCAGAGGATATTCATCGATACTATTTAAAGTATATCAAAGCTTAATAAGAAGAACTGTAATATTTTTTGAGTACTGTTTCAGCGGGTTTATTTTGAACTGTAAATTGATTGTTTTCAACACCTCCGGCCTGTGAGTGATTATGAAACCACTTCCAATGAAATCCGCCGGCAAACCAGGGTTCTTCCCAGAATTCTTCAAACAATGCCTGCGTTAAATTTTCTTGAGCGAGATGATTGACTTCGCCTTCAACACGTTCTGATTCCCAGGGGGATTTACCTGCAAAATCCCTGCTACGGTAACCATATTCTGTAAATAGTATGGGACGTTTATGTTCATCCTTTAGTTTAATAATTTCGGTTTTATGGGTTAGCCATCCTTCACGGGCTTCTTCTATTGTGGGTGTTTTGCTTTCAGAAATGGGATAATATGCGTCAATTCCAATAAAATCCAACTGATCCCAAAAAGGAACCTTCTTTTTTGCATCCCAGTTTTCAGCATAAGTGAGTTTCCCTTTGTAAATGGTTTTTACTTCATTTATAAGTTGTTTCCAAAAATCAGGGCGTGCAGAAACAAATGTGTTTAATTCTGTTCCAATACAAAGCATTTCTGCTCCGGTTTCCTGCGCTAGTCTTGCATAGAGTAAAATAAAATTTCTGTAGTTTTCTTCAAATAAATGCCAATCAGCTTCAGATTTCATCGCGATATGGCCTGTAAATTCGCCTCGACGAATCCAGATTTGAGGCTTGACCATCACTTTGATTCCTTGTTGATGAAACAACGCTATGGTTTTCTTTGCGCCTTCTTCACGCTCGCCCCACCATTGTCTTTCGATATTGAAAATAAGCTCTGTTGATTCTAAATTTTGCATAAAGGCAAAAGGCATTACTGCAGCCCAATTCGCATTTATATTCACTACCGGTTGAACATGGGAGCTGTCAATGACATTGCGGGAAGCGACAAAACTCACTCCATTGATTTTTTCAGTTTGTGGACTACAAGCAAAAAAAAGTAAGTTCACCAGTATAATCACTCCTTTTTTTATCATAAATCAAAAAAATTAAAAGTACTGACCAATTCCAAAAACAATTCCTTGAGCACTATCAGAACTCAAACCAACCCCATAATCTATTCGCAAGATAGCGTTAAATATTTTTTTGTGAATCAATCTCAGTCCAATTCCTGAGTAGAATTTTGTTTGGTTAAAATTTAAAAAATCTCCAAATTCATCACCCGGATTGCGCCAGGCACCTGTATCAATAAACACATTGCTTTGCAATACAAACCAATTTTTTTCAATCCAAGTATGCCGGTATTCTGTATTTAAAACTAAGGTAGCAGTGCCTCTATCAATGGTGTTTCCCACACCGCGAATGTTTAAATTGTTATCTACCGAAAAAGGCGCAAATGGGCTATCTTCATTGGTGGCAAAGCCCATTTGAAATCGGTTTGCCCAGTTACCTTTTTTTCCAACGCGTTTAAAATAAAGAAAATCATTTCTGCCAATAAAAAAATCTTGCAATATTGCACTGTTTGAGGTTACAAATTGAAAAATAAACTGACTCTTAAAACCCGAAATGTACTGGTAGAAATAATCTAATTTATTGTATTCATAAATGCCCTTAAACAACCATTTATCAGCATTTACTGCTAATGGAACTTCTGGGCTTGTGGCTCCAAACTGGTATTGATAATCTTCATTGAACAAATTTATACCCAGCTCTATTCTATTGTTAAAATTGATTTCATACAAACCCAAAACTTCTATAGATTTGTTATTATACCTATAATTTGAAGCGGTATTATCAAAAAATACCGGTTCTAGTGTGGTGAGGTTTTGCAAATTTGCAGCCAATCCAAAAGAGTTTGAAAACAAATAAGGTGCTCTAAAATTAATGGCATAACTTTCAAAAATATCTTGTTGGTAAAAGCCTCCAAAAATTATATTTCTTCCCAAAGCATTGAATTCATAAAGCCCAACACGATAAGCAACTTCTTCGTCATTGGTGGTGTAGATATTTAATGATGGAATGAGTGTGAAATTCTCAACGATTGTGTAGGTAACACAAGAAGAGCCATCTGGTTTATTTTCTAGGCGGTACTCTGCATGAGCAATTCCTGGCAATAATTTTAAACGTCTTAAATCTGAAGCTATTTTGGTGGTATCTAAAACACTGCCCTCTTTGACAACTATAATTTTTTTTATAAAAGATGTTTTAGTTCTTTTGTTACCCTCAATAGTAATTTCTGAAACTTTACTTTCTTGTGCATAAAGAAGTACTCCACAAAAGAAAAAGAGAATTGCTTTGAAGATTTTTATGGCAGGTTTAAACATTTATGTATGATTACACTAGTTCAAAAAAAGTTGTATTAAAAGCCTAAGATACTGTTTAAAATGAAAAAAAATTCAATAAAAATTTATTAAATAGCTTTGATTTTTTAATAGTTTGAACTCTAAAACAACGCTCTTAAGCCAATATTAAAAGTTTCGCCTAAACCGGTACTATTACCCCTCACAAAATTTGTGTACAAAGTTTCAATATTTAAAACCTCTATGAGTTGATATTTTAATCCACCACCCACAGTTGTAAAGTCTTGAGAAAAATCATTCCCTAAATCAATTAATTGAGAGTGCTGTACCAATGCTAAAACAGTAAATTTTGAACTTGGAAAATAACTCAAAAATACTCCAGGTGTTAATCGCAGGCTATTGTTTGCAAAACTGTCTTCTTTTTTACCAAAATTAAATTCGGTATTGAAATCACCAAACAACTGCCAGTCACCTCCTGCAAAACTATAATCATAAAAAAATCTATTTTGGAAAATAAATCCTTTTTGGTCAAGAAACACACCGTCTTCTGTTTCGTTATCAACCAAGGGGATATGAAAAGCACTTTGAATGGTAAAATTTGAAACAGCTTTAAGGGGATTGAATTTTATAGCTGGCGCAAAAGAGGTAAAACCAGACCGCGCCGTGCCAGTTTCACCATCAAATTTAAAAACATCAAAAACGTCTCTTCCTCCTATTACGTTTGAACGAAACTCAAGTAAAAGCCCAACATTCAACTTGTTGTTTGAAGAAATTCCTGTAAAAATATCGACCGATGATGTAAAAAATGTATTTCTGGGTATGGTTTGTTTTTCGCCCTCTGGGCCAAACAAATCTTTTGTTTCGGTATAAATATTATTAAACCATTTTATATCCCATTGTCCTTGAGATAATAATTTTGATGGTGTGTAAGTTTGAATAACGCTTCCTGTGGTCTCTCCTTCGATTTGTGAAAATCCTAAAAAAGAAAGTAAGCCACACACTATTACTAATGCTATCTTTTTCATATAATATTAATTTTTATTTAAGCTCCAATCATAAGGAAAGTAGCTAATTTTAAAATTCTTATCAATTTTTTCTGTTCTGTAGTTGTTAATAAAATCTATTTCGCTCATTCCGTTTTGAGTAAAATCACCTTTATACCATTCCATAATTTGTGAGACTTCAACTCGTTTCTTTTTGGTATTCACTCTTATAAAAGAACCGTTGATAGCAATTTTAGTTTGGATTTCTAATTGCGCCTCCAAAGTATTGGGATAATAAGCTTGACTTATTAACGGAGGACAACCCAACGCACCGCATACCAAAACAAAATGATAGCGAGGATCGTTAAATTCAGCCTGCAACATCACCTTTTGAATACCATCTAAAGTAATTGATTTTCCGCCGATGTCATATTTTGTCTTATTAAAGAATCCTTTATCGTCTAATGGAGATTTCATTGGATATTGATTCACAACTCCTTTAATAACACCAAGATTGTAAGCATTTATCCAAAATGCCTGATAGGTTTTTGCATTGCTTTTATCTACCTTAATATCTTTCGCTTTAGCTAATAAATCATTTAAAGTTTCGGGATTCTTTTTTATTGCTGTATAATCTATCTTGCCATTGGTAACATATTTTCCGAATAGGGCGTCTGCTTCATCAAAAAATTGTTCGGTTTTGCTTTGCGAAAAAACAAAAGATGACACTGTGAGAAATAAAATTAAAAGGTTGACTTTTTTCATAATTTTTTATTTGTGGTTACTAAGTCGGATAAATCATTGTTTTACTTACAATCTATATACGTAACACAACCATAAACGGTTTAAACGCGTATATAAGATAAATGAAATACAGATAAAATCTTTAAAATTTCATTAAGTTTATCAAAACTAATCCGACTGAAAGAAAATTGAGTTAAAAAATTACCTCAAAAAACATTTAATGGAACACATAGCCATCATTGGAAACGGCATCGCAGGAGTCACTGCTGCGCGGCATATCAGAAAACTTTCAGATAAAAAAATTACCATTATTTCTGGTGAAACTGACCATTTTTTCTCCCGCACTGCTTTGATGTATATCTATATGGGGCATATGAAGTATGAACATACCAAGCCCTATGAAGATTGGTTCTGGGAGAAAAACCGCATCGAACTCAAAAAAGCCTGGGTTTCCAAAGTGACGCCTGAAGAAAATAAATTGACATTCGCTACAGGTGAGACAATGCATTATGATCAACTCATCATCGCTACAGGCTCTAAGCCTAATAAATTTGGCTGGCCGGGGCAGGATTTAAAAGGTGTACAAGGTTTGTACTCAAAACAAGACCTCGACTTATTGGAAGAAAATGCACCCAATAACAAAATTTGCAAACGCGCAGTTATCGTTGGTGGTGGGCTTATTGGCATCGAACTTGCTGAAATGCTTTCTACCCGAAAGATTCCGGTAACATTTCTTGTTCGTGAAAAAGACTTTTGGGGAAATGTGTTACCTAAAAGCGACGCTAAATTAATCAACAACCACATTAGAGAACACCATATCGATTTGCGATTGGGTGCCAACCTAAAAGAAATTTTATCTGATGCAAACGGGCGAGCAAGAGCGGTGATTATTTCAGAAACAGGTGAAGAAATACCATGTGATTTGGTGGGATTAACTGCAGGGGTTAGCCCCAATATTGATTTTCTAAATGAAAGTGGTATTGAATTAGGCAGAGGTGTTAAAGTGAATCGATTTTTAGAAACAAATTATGAAAATGTTTATGCCATTGGCGACTGTGCAGAGCAACAGGAACCCACAGGAGAACGAAGGTCCGTAGAAGCAGTTTGGTACACCGGAAGAATGATGGGTGAAGTAGTCGCTCAAACCATCTGCGGCAACAAAACAGCCTACAAACCGGGGCATTGGTTTAACAGCGCCAAATTTTTTGATATTGAGTACCAAACATATGGCTGGGTGTTTCCAAAACCACGTGAAGGGGAAAACCATTTTCATTGGCAACATCCTGATGGTAAAAAATGTATAACCATCAACTTCAATTCACAAAGCAGAAAATTTTTAGGCATCAATACTTTTGGAATACGTATGCGTCATGAGGTATTTGATCGTTGGCTCTCTGAAGAACGCACACTTGATGAAGTTATAGAAAACTTAGAACAAGCCCATTTTGACCCTGAGTTTTACAAACGCTATGAGAAAGATATCAAGCAAAAATATAAAACAGAACACAAAATAAACGCTTAATTATGGCACATAATATTTCTGCAACCGGAGATACCACTTATACCCTTTCTCTTCAACAAAAGTTAGCTACTCTTTTGGGATTTGCCGGACTTTTTATACTTGCACTGACGACTTTCAATATGAGTTTTCCCAATAAAACATTTTGGCTCACACTTTCCTTAGGAGCCATTTGCACCGGTATTGTATGGTTTGGTGTCAACCAATATCAAAACAAAACAGCCGGCATTAAAAATGACGGTAATCAATTCAAATCCTTGACTTCACGTGGGTTGTTGGCGTGGATGTTGGGTATTTTCCTAACAGGGTTTTATATTGTCCTTTATTTTTATCCTCAGTATTTAGGTCTTACCGCTCAAGGCGAAAGCAACACCGGCCTGGTGGCCCTTTTTGACCCATTAAGCACGCTATTAAGCGGAAATCCAGCCAGTCAATGGTTTGTTTACGGAACTTTTTATACCATTGCCGTAGTGTTTTTTGGAGTGAAATTTATCTACAAATACCGTCACAATCATTACCAACGCCTGCGCACCTTTTCTGTCATGTTTTTTCAATTGGGCTTTGCATTTCTCATTCCAGAGTTTATGTCTCGTTTAAACAGCGATACATTTTCTTTACCTTATTATGACTTAAAAAACATTTGGCCGCTCAACCATTACAACTTTGAACAATACCGCGTTGACGAATTCATAAGTGCCGGAAATATTGGTATTGCCATGTTAATTTTTGGCGTGGCTTCTATTTTTATCATCACGCCAATTCTCACATACAAATATGGTAAACGCTGGTATTGCTCCTGGGTGTGCGGCTGTGGCGGACTCGCAGAGACTGCCGGGGACTCCTTTCGCCATTTGAGCGACAAACGTTTAGTTGCATGGAAGATAGAGCGCTGGGTAGTACACAGTGTGGTTGTTTTTGTGGTGGTAATGACAACTGCTGTAATCTATTCTTATCTGGGGGATGCTTCAAAAGGCTATTGGCTTACGCGAAATACATTTCTCATTGGTGTAGCGGTATTACTCACTAGTGTTTTTGCAGGCGTGATGATTTTTAAACGCAATGAATTTAAAAAAGACGCTAAATATGGCGCGATAGGGTATTTAGCCATAATTCTTGTGTTGATAGGATTGCACTATTTCCAAGGTTCACAATTGTTTTTATTTGAAACGGAAACTTTAAGAAGCACTTATGGTTTTCTTATCGGAAGCATTTTTGCAGGAGTGATTGGCACCGGGTTTTATCCCATTTTTGGAAACCGCGTGTGGTGCCGAATGGGTTGCCCAATGGCCGCTATTTTAGGGTTCCAGCAACGCTTGTTTTCAAAATTTAGAATCACGACCAATGGCGGACAGTGCATCTCCTGTGGCAATTGCTCTACTTATTGTGAAATGGGAATCGACGTGCGCGCCTATGCTCAAAAAGGCGAAAACATCATACGCTCCAGCTGTGTGGGTTGCGGTATTTGTGCCGCTGTTTGTCCGCGTGGTGTTTTAAAACTAGAGAACGACAGCATGAAAGGCCGTATCAATTCAAACGAAATTCTTTTGGGGAATGATGTGGATTTGATGAAGTTGGTGAATGAGAATGGGAAATAGTAGAAGATTATTTTTTAATATATTTATGTTTATCCCTGCACAAAAGATTATCTGTGAAAACTATTTAAACCAAGCATATTGAAAAATTTTGTTTATTTATTATTTCTATTGATTATCTCTACTAGTTGTAATCATTTAAATCCTGAAGATTCGGTTTTAAAAGAACTTTATTTTCTTCAACCACCAAATGGAGCTGTAGCGGAAATTGACTTTTCTTTATCAGATTCACTCCTAATAAAAAACATTGAATATCAAACTGGTATAAACCTGTGTAGCAATTCGTTATTTAGTGGAAAAATAAATGTCAATGGGAGTAATGTAATATTTCCTGCCTTTGCAGATAAGGATTGTGGATTCCCAGTTCTTTATTCTAACATTATTCCTATTATAATTAATAAAAAAAATCAAGTCCTCATTAATGAAACAATAGGGAATGAAAATATTAAAGAACTAATTGTTAAAGAGACAGAACTGAAAAAAAGTTGGAACAAAAGGAAGGAGATAATATATTTAGTTCAATGGGACACAGAACTTGAATCAAAGATTATAAAAAATAGTTTTCTTGAAATTTTGATGGGTATTTTAGAATATTACAAAATTCAATCTCAAAAAATATTTCAAAAAGACATTGTAAATTTAAATGAACAGGAGCTTATCGAATTGAAAAGAGAATATAAAGGGATTATTGGCTTTCAAGACTACACACCTCCTCCACCTCCGCCACCTTCACTTGAAAATGAAAAAAATGGTTTGGAAACAATCCCCCAAGGCACTTTCAAATATGAACTCTACTTTGCTGAATTTGGCGGAAGGATGAATAACGCTACTTGTGATGTGGAAATAAATGGCAACAACATCAAAGTTTTACAGGATGGAACCACAAACTTTATGGGAGGGGACGTTATTTTTGAAGGTTTAGTTATAAAACACAAATCAGGAGTTTGGATTTTAGCTCATTATAAAAGCGATAAAGATGCAGAAGAAGTGGGCGGTTGCACAGAAATTCCGGTAATATACTTTGAAAATAAATTAATTGAGTGGTGTTGATTTAAGAAAAGCGATTGATGAAATTAAAAGTCATAAAAGGTTGGAACGGTAATGAAGTGCTTATAAAAAGTGACCCAAATGAATTCCAAATTAATAAATTAATGATTTCCCTTAACTGGGAAGTTTTTAATTCTGTTACTCTTCAAAAGGATGAAAACAATTGGATGAATGTTAGTGGCAACACAACTTCTGAAGGTCTTGCATTGGTCTATCAAGAAAATGGTGAAATTTTTGTTTCAAAAAATGCCTTTCAATCAATAGATGAACTCGCTACTTTGTTAATGAATTACCTTATTGGTGATCAATCCTTCAACAAAAAAGATTTTATTTCTACGAGACCCAAAGAAAATATCCAAAAAAATTCTAAAGAATACCAATGTTGGAAAAAACGCTTTGAAATACAAAAAGAAAAGGAAAAGAAAAGAACCGTCAGGTTATATATTGCTTCATTACTCTCAATTATTCTTATAGCAGGCTTTCTTTATTTATTGTTTACAGACGAACTGAGGTTTATAGTCCATAATACTGAAATCACAGAAGCCAGAGTTACAGAAATAAATTGGCAAAGGGAAAGATGGGGTGCAATGCAGCACATTACATATGAATTTCCTTTTGACGGAAAAACCTATACAGGTTCCTTCAAGGGTAATAGACTTAAGGGAAAGTTTTTTGTTGATGAAATTATAATGGTCAAATTTGCCACCAAAAAACCACAAATTTCAAAACGTATTAACTTTCAAAATTGATAAAAAAAAACCTATTTTAGTGCTTCTTTATGAACAGACGCACAAAAATCATCCTTACACTATTGCTCATTGCTCAAATGATAGGGCTTCGGCTGCTCTCTTATTTTCCCGAGTTTGTGGAAAAATATTACAGCCTAGGTGTGTTTCCTGTGATTTCAAAAATATCCAGACACCTCTTTGGATGGATTCCTTTTTCTGTGGGTGATGTGTTTTACAGTGCATTGATTATTTTGGGTGTTCGCTGGATCTATCTCAACCTCAAGCGTATTAAAACTAAGCCGCTTGGTTTTTTTCTTGATATCACAGCGACTCTATCTATTGCTTACTTTTTGTTTAATATGCTTTGGGGGTTTAATTACTACAGGGTTCCGTTGCATCAAACACTGGGTGTTGAGCGAGAATACACAACTGAGCAACTCACTTCTTTTACAAAAGATTTAATTTTAAAAGCCAATCAACTTCATCGTGAGCTGGGTTATGAGGACTCCATTAAGGTTGAAAACCCTTTTTCACATCGGCAAATTTTTGATCGCTCCACAAATGGATATGATAACCTTAGCGAAAAGTTCCCCACATTTTCATATCATCCCAAAAGTATTAAACCCTCTGCCTGGAGCTTGGGGCTAAGCTATATGGGTTACAGTGGCTACTACAACCCGTTTACAGCAGAAGCACAGGTTAATGATATGATTTTAGGCCATCGATTTACGGTAGTTACCTGTCATGAAGAAGCCCATCAACTGGGCTATGCAGCAGAAAATGAAGCCAATTTTCTTGCGTATCTGGCAACTACTCACAATGACGATTTGTATTTTCAGTATGCCGGGACCATTTTTGCTTTAAGGTATTGCGTCAATGAACTCGCACGAAGGGATATGAATTTGTATGATGAAATCATCGATACTGTTAATTTTGGGATTCTAGAGAGCTATCGTGAAGTGAGGGAGTTCTGGCAAAGTTATGAGGGCCCTCTTGAATTTATTTCAAAAACCTTTTTTGATGGATTCCTCAAAGCTAATAATCAAGAAAAAGGAATACAAAGTTATAGTTATATGGTAGCGCTGCTGGTAAACTACCATCAAGAAAAACCACTTTAAAAACCCATACTCTCTTAAATTCCTGTTAAAAGGTCCTATGATTCACTTAATATGAGAAGTGTTTTTTATTTTTAGAGATTCAATCTTTCTAATTTAATACACCAATGAAAAAAAAGCTTCTACTTTTCCCCTTATTCTTTTTTATTCTTCACGCCTCGGCACAAGACTATTTTCCAAAGAATGACGGCGTAAGCCACACCAATCAAAACTTCACTGCTTTTACAAACGCAACCTTGTTTGTGACACCTACTCAAAAAATTGAAGGAGGCACACTACTCATTCAAAACGGAGTAGTTGTTGAAGCAGGTAAAAATGTAAACATCCCCGCAAACACAACCAAAATCGACCTTGAAGGCAAACATATTTATCCTTCATTTGTAGATCCATACAGCGATTTTGGCATAGAAAAGCCCAAACGCTCCGGAGGCGGTCGCTCTGCACAATATGAAGCTTCAAGAAGCGGCTATTATTGGAATGACCATATAAGAACAGAAATTAATGCTTTTGAAAAATTTAAGTTTGATGACAAAAAAGCCAAAGAACTTGTTGAGGCAGGTTTTGGTGCAGTGAGCACACATCATCAAGATGGAGTTGCTCGCGGTACCGGAATGGTCGTTACCCTCAATACCAAAGGGAACAATAACGAACGTATCCTTCAACAGAAAGCCACTCAACATTTCTCCTTTACTCGCAGCCTTGAAATGGAACAAGCTTATCCCAGCTCAGTGATGGGTTCCATGGCATTGTTACGACAGATGTATTATGACGCCCAGTGGTATGAGGGCGGCAATGCAACCACAAAAGACCTGGCTTTGGAAGCACTATTAGCTCATAAAAACCTGCCGGCCATTTTTGAATCCAAAGACAAACTCAACAACCTGAGAGCAGACAAAGTGGGTGATCTTTTTAATATTCAATATACCATTGTGGGAAGTGGTTATGAGTATGAAAACATTAAAGAAGTGAAAGCGACAAATGCTACATATATCATTCCGCTGAATTTTCCTGATGCCTATGATGTCTCTAACCCTTATCAGGCAACTTATGTTTCCCTTTCAGACATGAGAAAATGGAACCAAGCACCACAAAATCCAAAGATTCTGGCAGACAATGGTATTCCTTTCGCATTTACTATTCATGATTTAAAGTCCTCTAAAGAGCTCATGGGTAAAATCCAAAAAGCTATGGAATATGGTCTTTCTTTTGAAAAAGCCCTGGAAGCTTTAACTACCATTCCTGCTCAAATTTTAAAAAACAACCGCCTTGGCAATCTTAATAAAAATGCTTTGGCAAACTTTATTATCACTTCCGGTCCACTTTTCGAAAAAGAAACAACTCTTTATGAAAACTGGATTCAAGGAGAGCGTCACGAGATCAATGATATGAGTCAAAAAGACATTCGCGGTGAGTATAACCTTATCGTTGCCGGTACTTCTTACGATTTATCAATCACCGGGGAGCCTGCTAAGCCTAAGGTCGAAATAAAACAAGACACCATCAAGCACAAGTCAACACTGAGCTATTCCAAAAACTGGATTGAACTCTCCTTGACTAAAGATGATGAAACATACAGAATGACTGGAATTGTTAGCAATGATTCAGACAACCTTAGCGGACGACTCATTTTACCTAATGGAAATGAATCTACCTTTAGAGCCAACAAAACTGCACCAATGGGAGAAAACGGTGAAAAGGAGGATGAAGAAGATGAAAATGAAAATAGCATTCCCAAGGTGCTTCCTCTCACCTATCCCAATATGGCATATGGAAACACCAGTCTTCCAAAACCTCAAGACATTTTATTTAGAAATGCCACCGTATGGACAGGCGAAGAAGTAGGCATTCTTGAAGCTACCGATGTATTAATCAAAAATGGAAAAATTTCTAAAATTGGCAAAAACCTTGCAGCCGGTGGAGCCCGCGTGGTGGACGCTACAGGAAAACACCTTACAGCAGGTATCATAGATGAACACTCACATCTGGCACTTTCTTCAGTGAATGAAGGAGGTCATAACTCCTCTGCCGAAGTCAAAATGGAAGATGTGGTTGACCCAGATGATATTGGTGTTTACAGGGCATTGGCCGGCGGTGTTACCTCTGCGCAGTTGCTTCACGGCTCGGCAAACCCCATTGGTGGTCGTTCAGCTCTTGTAAAATTCAAATGGGGTGAAACGGCAGACAATATGATTTACAATAATTCGCCTAAGTTTATCAAATTTGCTCTCGGCGAAAATGTAAAACAATCCAATTGGGGTTCAAACAGCAGATTTCCACAAACCAGAATGGGTGTGGAACAAGTCTACATGGACTTCTTTAATCGTGCCAAGGAATATGAAGCCAAAAAGAAAAGTGGTGCTGCTTTTCGTTATGATGAAGAGATGGAAACGCTTGTTGAAATACTCAACGGTGACCGTTTTATAAGCTGTCATTCTTATGTGCAAAGCGAAATCAATATGTTGATGAAAGTCGCAGAAAAGTTCAATTTCAATGTCAATACGTTCACACACATTCTGGAAGGCTACAAAGTTGCCGAAATTATGGAAAAACATGGGGTTGTGGGCGCCTCTACCTTTAGCGACTGGTGGGGCTATAAATTTGAAGTAAATGATGCGATACCCCACAATGCAGCCATTATGTATAATGCCGGTTTAAACGTAAGTATTAATAGTGACGATGGGGAAATGATTAGACGATTGAATCAGGAAGCGGCTAAAGCTGTAAAGTATGGCGATGTTCCTGAATATGAAGCCTGGAAAATGGTGACGATCAATCCCGCAAAAATGCTTCACATAGATGACCGTGTTGGAAGCATAAAAGAAGGTAAAGATGCCGATGTGGTTCTTTGGAATAACAATCCGCTATCGATGTATGCAAAACCTGAAAAAACGCTTATTGAAGGTGCGGTTTACTTTGATATGGAAGATGATATTCTCAAACGCAACGCCATTAAAAAAGAACGCAACGATTTGATTAAAATGATGCTTGATGAAAAAAATGGAGGTGGAAAAACACAATCACCAAGAAGAATGCCACAGCGTGATTTTCATTGTGAAACAGATCATTTAGCAGAAGGATTCCACAGCCATCATTAATCGCTTAATTTTATAAAAACATAAATATTATGAAAAATATATATAAATCAATCTGCCTTTTGATACTACCTTTTATAAGCATCACATTGACAGCTCAACAAACACCTGCGCCTGCACAATCACAAGCCATCTCAATCACAGGAGCAACAGCTCACATAGGAAATGGCACCATCATTGAAAACGCAACCCTTGTTTTTGAAAACGGAAAAATTACTGCCATCGGTAGTGGTGGAGTCACAAAGGGAAAAGTAATTAATGCTCAGGGAAAACATATCTATCCGGGTTTGATTACTATAAACAACACTTTGGGATTGGGAGAAATTGATGCCGTTAGAGCCAGTATGGATGTCAATGAAATTGGCACCATTACACCCAACGTAAGAAGCTTAATTGCTTACAATGCCGAAAGCAAACTTGTTGAAAGTATGCGTCCCAACGGTGTTCTTCTTGGACAAATTGTGCCCCGTGGCGGAAGAATTACCGGGACCTCATCAGTCGTACAGTTTGATGCCTGGAACTGGGAAGATGCCGCCATTAAAGTAGATGACGCAATCCATATGAACTGGCCAGACAGCTTCAGAAGAGGACGCTGGTGGATGGGTGAATCAAGAGCCTATCAGCCTAACAAAGACTACAACGACAACATTCAGGAAGCCCGTGACTTTTTTAATGAAGCCATAGCTTATCACAAAACCACTCCTATAGAAAAAAACCTTGCCTATGAGTCGGTTAAAGGACTTTTTGATGGCAGTAAAAAGTTTTATGTGAGTGCTTCAAGTGAAAAAGAAATCATAGATGCAATCACATTTGCTAAAGAAATGGGCATTCAAAACACAGTACTTGTAGGCGGATATCACGCCTATAAAATCACTGAATTTCTCAAACAAAATAACGTAGCCGTTGTTGTGGGAAGAACACAAAGCACTCCCAATTTTGAAGATGACGATTATGACCTTCCATATAAAGCACCAAAACTACTCCAAGACGCCGGACTTTTGGTGTCTATTAATCCGGGAGGACGCATGGAGCGTATGAACACAAGAAATCTTCCCTTTTATGCAGGTCAGGTTGTGGGTCAAGGCATGAGTAAGGAAGATGCGCTACAGTTAATTACTTTGAATGCTGCAAAAATTTTAGGTATTGATGCAAATTATGGAACATTGGAAGTGGGAAAAAGTGCTACTTTATTTATATCTGAAGGAGATGCATTGGATGTGAGAGGAAACAAACTAACGCACGCGTTTATTGATGGAAGAGAAGTTTCGCTCCAAAGCCATCATACCACATTATATAACAGATATTCAGATAAGTTAAAAACAGATTAAAAAAGAATATTTAAAATCTCTTAACCTGCTTTTCCATTGATGGAAAAGCAGGTTTTTTTATTCATAAACAGCATTAGGAGGTGCTGTAAATAAACTATCAGCCGGAGGAGTTTCAGAAACCTCTACTTCAGAAAATGACATTGTTTGAGAAGGTTTCACCGGCTTTTCATTTTTAACATCATACCAAATTAATTTTTCAGGAAGTAACAAGCCGTTTTCTTCAAGCCATTGATCATATTTGATTAAATGCCACTCGGTACTTTTCTCTCCTTCAAAATAAGTGACGGTGTATCCCAACCATTCCATTCTATTTGTTTCTTTATCATAATATATGATGTATTCGTCATCCGGCGAATCCCCCACACTTCTGCCAAACCCAATGTGAATTGCACCCAGATTTTTTCTTTCAAAAACCACATCTTTACGCTCTGTATAAAAGGCTCCCGGGTCTGAAATGATAAAGGGCATGGCGTGAAAATAAAAAATGAGATTGTAATAAAAGTTTGAATTTCCCTTAAAAGTTTGGTCTGGATCTAGCTTCCAAACATTTCTTCCATCAAAGCCCAAAGTAAAAGTCTCTGCTTCAATTCGGGTTTTTCGGGATTTTAAATCAGTTATATGGACTTCAGCACCATCACTTTTTTGAACTTTAAAACTGAAACTGTTCATTTTTTCCCAGTTTTCAAGGCCCCCATGAGCTTCAAATATTTTATTCAAAATTAAAGGAAACTTCTTACCCTCTTCAACTTTAGGGGTTAGCTGTCTTGGTTCTTGTTCTTTACTTTGGTTACAAGAATAAAATAGAACGACACTCAAAATCAATACTAAAAAACGTTTCATAAAATCAATTTAATCTATGTATAAAGATATTTATAATTAAGGTCTTAATCCAAACCTTCGCCACTAAAGTTTGTAAAAAAGAAATATCTTTGTTTTATGCATAAACACATAAGCAGCATCCAAAACCCTTTAATCAAACAATTGTTATTGCTTCAGGAAAAATCCCGTGAGCGGAGAAAAACCGGACTTTTTGTAGTGGAAGGTGAACGAGAAATTTCGCTTGCAGTGAAAGCTGGTTATGAACTAGTTTCTCTTTTTTATTGCAATGAAATTTATTCAGAGCATATTTTTAAACATTTAACCGGGCAACCAATGGATCGCATTGAAGTGCCTATTGAAGTGTATCGCAAAATAGCTTACCGCGAAAGCACAGAAGGAATCATCGCAATCGCAAAATCGAAAGCTCATTCACTGGACTCGCTTCATTTCAATTCAAAAAAACCTTTAATTCTCATAGCTGAAGCTCCTGAAAAACCGGGTAACATCGGCGCTCTTTTACGCACTGCTGATGCAGCAAACCTTGATGCGGTTATTATTGCAAACCCAAAAACAGACCTTTACAATCCCAATGTGATAAGGAGTAGTGTGGGTTGTTTGTTTACCAATCAAATTGCAACAGGAAGCACACAGGATATCATTTTGTTCCTAAAAGAAAAAAACATCGCTATTTATGGGGCAGCTTTGGAAGCTTCTATAAATTATACAACTATTGATTATAAGAAAGCCTGTGCAATTGTTGTAGGAACTGAATCTACCGGCTTGAGTGATGAATGGACACAAAACACCACACAAAACATCATCATTCCAATGGATGGTGAAATTGACTCAATGAACGTCTCAGTAGCAGCCGCAATTCTTATCTTTGAGGCTAAAAGGCAAAGGAATACTAAGTAATCTCCAAATTCTAAATAATAAAGCGCCAAATGACCCCACAAACACTTTTTTACATCATAATCGGTATTTTGATTTTCAGTTTTATTACTGACAAATGGCTGAATTTTCTCAATGCTAAAAAGTTTGACACCCCCATCCCCAATGAGTTAAAAGATGTCTATGACGAAAAAGAGTATGAAAAATCACAGCAGTACAAAAAAGTAAACTACAGGTTTTCATTGTTGAGTTCAACGGTGATGTTTGTGGCTACCTTGCT
The DNA here is from genome assembly GCA_963977065.1 of uncultured Flavobacteriaceae bacterium. Lineage (GTDB taxonomy): Bacteria > Bacteroidota > Bacteroidia > Flavobacteriales > Flavobacteriaceae > Planktosalinus. The sequence goes on from CAXBNF010000015.1 coordinate 26,197, forward strand.
GTTTTTCTTTTTGGATGGCTTTGCGTTTGTAGATGGCATTGCACGGGGGTTTACAGACGACTCTATTTTGGTGGCACTGGTGTTTTTCGGGATTATTTTTATTGCTAGTGATTTGCTTTCCACACCGTTTTCTTATTACGATACTTTTGTGATTGAAGAAAAGTTTGGTTTTAATAAAAGCACCAAAAAACTGTTTTTTGCTGACAAGCTAAAAGGCTTGGTGTTGGGGGCGCTTTTGGGTGGTGGTATTCTGGCACTCATTATCTGGTTTTATGAATCCACCGGGAAGGATTTTTGGATTTATGGTTGGATTATGATAACTGTTTTTACGGTATTTATGAATATGTTTTATGCAAAGCTCATTGTACCGATTTTCAACAAACAAACCCCTCTTGAGGAAGGAAGTTTAAGAGACAAAATAGAAGCCTATGCTCAAAAAGTGGGCTTTCAGCTCGACAACATTTTTGTAATTGACGGCTCCAAACGCAGCTCCAAGGCCAATGCATATTTTTCAGGCTTTGGAAAGGAAAAGCGCATCACGCTTTTTGACACCCTCATCAACGACCTCAACGATGAAGAAATCGTGGCCGTTTTGGCGCACGAAGTGGGGCATTACAAACGCAAACACATTATCGTTAACCTGTTGAGCAGTATTTTGTTAACGGGTTTTACACTTTGGTTGCTTTCGCTGTTTATTGGGAGTCCGTTATTGTCACAGGCCCTGGGCGTTGAAGTGCCTTCATTTCATATTGGGCTGATTGCATTTTTTATTCTTTACAGTCCCATTTCCACCATTACCGGCTTGGTGATGAATTATTTGTCGCGGGTTTTTGAGTATCAGGCAGACAATTATGCCAAAGCCACTTATGCCGGTGAACCCCTGATTTCGTCACTCAAAAAGTTGTCAAAAAACAATTTAAGTAATTTGACACCCCATCCCTGGTATGTTTTTATTCATTATTCGCATCCCACATTATTGCAACGTTTCCGCAATTTAAAGGCATAAATATTGTTGTATCTTAAAAAAGTTAGTTGTACTTTTAGGTTATGACCCAGGATGTTTTAGAAAAAGAAAACAAAGAAATTGCCAAGCAATACAAAGAGCTTCTTAAAATCAGTTACCGCACACTTTCCCCGGAGGATAAAAAACTGATAAGAAAGGCCTTTGATATTGCTGTGGATGCACACAAAGAACAACGGCGAAAATCAGGTGAAGCTTACATCTTTCACCCCATTGCCGTTGCTAAAATTGTCGCATCAGAAATTGGCCTTGATGCTACATCCATTGCTGCCGCTTTACTGCACGATGTTGTTGAAGATACCAGTTATACCCTCAACGACATAGAACAACTTTTTGGGGCTACCGTAGCTCGCATTGTTGATGGTCTTACAAAAATTTCAGCGATTGAACAGGAACGGGACGTTTCACTTCAAGCAGAAAATTTTAGAAAAATGCTACTCACTCTCAATGAAGATGTGCGGGTCATTATCATTAAAATTGCAGACCGCCTGCACAATATGCAAACGATGGAGTCCATGAGACAGGACAAGCAAATTAAAATAGCTTCAGAAACACTTTACATTTATGCTCCACTAGCTCACAGAATAGGTCTATACAACATTAAAACCGAGCTTGAAGATTTAGGACTCAAATACACAGAACCTGAAGTATATAATGACATTTTTTATAAAATAAAAGAAAGTAAAGAGGAGCAGGATAAATACATACAAGAATTCAACACCATCATAAAATCATCACTAGACAAAGAACAACTAGATTATGAAATAAAAGGACGCCCAAAGTCCATATTTTCAATTCGCAGAAAAATGCTGATGCAAAATGTTTCTTATGAGGAGGTGTATGACAAATTTGCGGTGAGAATTATTTACAAATGTGATTTAGAGCAGGAAAAATTTATCGCCTGGAAGATATACTCCATCGTAACTGATCATTTCAGGCCAAATCCAACACGTCTTCGGGATTGGATTTCTTCGCCAAAATCAACCGGCTATGAAGCACTTCACATTACCGTTATGGGTCCCAAAGGGCGCTGGGTTGAAGTTCAAATTCGCAGCGAGCGCATGAATGAAATTGCCGAAAAAGGCTTTGCCGCTCATTACAAATACAAAAACAACAACGAAGAAGAAGATCAAAACCTGGAACTATGGCTCAATCGCCTACAGGAAGCTCTTGAAGATTCTGAAACTAATGCCGTTGACTTTGTTGAACAGTTTAAACTCAACCTGTATGCTAAAGAAATATTTGTTTTCACTCCCAATGGTGATTTAATTTCACTTCCCAAAGGCGCCACAGCACTTGATTTTGCTTTTAGCATCCACACAGAAGTGGGCATCAAAACCCGTGGCACAAAAGTCAATGGAAAACTAATGCCGCTAAGTACACAGTTAAAAAGTGGTGACCAAGTGGAAGTCATAACTTCAGAAAATGCAAAACCAAACGCAAACTGGTTAAATTATACCACTACTGCTAAAGCGAAATCAAAAATAAAATCTTCTCTCAAAGAAGAAAAGAAAAAAATTGCAGAAGATGGAAAAGAGATTTTAACCCGAAAGTTGAAATCCTTGAAAATAAATCTTGATGAAAAAACCATCAATCAAATGGTGGTCTTTTTTAAAGTAAAAACAAGCCTTGATTTATTTTACAGAGTGGGAAATGGCATTATTGACAACCAGCAACTAAGGAACTTTGCCGGCTCAAGAAGCAATGCATTTATCGGGTTTTTCAAAAACAAAATACGCAAACAGGCAGACCCTGTTGAGATTGAAAAAGATGAACTTTCAGTCAAGTATGATCAACTTGTTTTTGGAAAAGAAGAAGAAAAACTCGACTACACCATTGCAAATTGCTGTAATCCAATACCCGGTGATCCAGTTTTTGGGTTCATAACTGTAAGTGACGGCATTAAAATTCATAAAAACAATTGTCCTAATGCGCTTCAACTCCAGAGTAATTTTACCTATAGAATTATTCAGGCAAAATGGATAGACTCTTCGCAGCAAGATTTCAAAGCTCAGTTGAAAATTACAGGTATTGACAATCTGGGATTGGTAAATTCTGTTACAAAAGTGATTTCAAATCATATGAATATTGACATAAAAAGTCTCAGTTTTGATAGTGATGACGGCGTTTTTACTGGTAACATCATCGTGATTGTAAAGAATAAAAACATATTAAATGAAGTCATCACCAAAATCAAAAAAATTAATGGGATTGATAAAGTGACAAGAGTGTAAAAAAAACGTAAATTTGCAGTTGAAAAATGACAGATACAAAAACAAATATTAGTAACAACCAGGCAATCGTTAAAAATGTTTTTACAAACTTTTTAGAAGAAAAAGGGCACCGTAAAACACCAGAACGCTTCGCAATTCTTCAGGAAATTTACAACAGTACAGAGCATTTTGATATAGAATCACTCTACATCAAAATGAAGAACAAAAAATACCGTGTAAGCAGGGCAACACTCTACAACACCATTGAGTTGCTTCTTGATTGTGGCTTGGTGCGCAAACATCAGTTTGGTAAAAATCAGGCGCATTATGAAAAATCTTATTTTGACCGCCAACACGACCACGTTATTTTAACTGATACCGGTGAAGTCATCGAGTTTTGTGACCCGCGCATCCAATCGATAAAAAAAACCATAGAAGAAGTTTTTGATATCGAAATTACAAATCATTCACTTTACTTTTACGGAAACAAAAAACAACCGAATAATACTTAAATAATGGCAGTAGATTTACTACTTGGTCTGCAATGGGGAGACGAGGGAAAAGGAAAAATAGTGGACGTTTTAACCCAAAACTATGACATTGTAGCAAGATTTCAAGGCGGCCCCAACGCAGGGCACACGTTAGAATTTGATGGCATAAAACACGTCCTGAGAACCATCCCATCAGGTATTTTCCATCCAAAAACAATCAACCTTATTGGAAACGGAGTTGTCATAGACCCTGTGGTCTTTGTCAAAGAGTTGGAAGGCCTTGACAAATTCAAAATTGACTATAAAAGCAAACTTTTTATTTCGCGTAAAGCGCACGTGATACTTCCCACCCATCGACTTCTGGATGCGGCTTCTGAAGCTTCAAAAGGAAAAGCAAAGATAGGCTCAACTCTCAAAGGAATCGGTCCCACCTATATGGACAAAACCGGAAGAAACGGCTTGCGCATTGGCGACTTGGAAATGCCAAAATGGGAGAAAAATTATCGTGCGCTTGCAGAAAAACACCTTGGGCTTATCGACTTTTATAATGTGGATGTACAGTTTGACCTTGATGAAATGGAAGAAGAATTTTTTGCAGCCGTTGAAACATTAAAAACACTCACATTTATTGATAGTGAAGAATACCTTCATCAAGCACAAAAAGAAGGTAAATCTATTCTTGCAGAAGGTGCTCAAGGCTCCCTTCTTGATATCGATTTTGGAACATATCCCTTTGTAACCTCCTCAAACACTACAGCTGCTGGTGCTTGTACCGGCTTGGGAATTGCTCCCAATAAAGTGAAAGAAGTATATGGCATCTTTAAAGCTTATACCACGCGTGTGGGAAGTGGCCCTTTCCCTACTGAACTTTTTGACGAAGTGGGAGAAAAAATGGCTAAAATTGGCAATGAATTTGGCGCAGTAACCGGAAGACCCAGACGCTGTGGTTGGTTGGATTTAGTAGCATTAAAATATGCCGTTGCCGTAAACGGAGTTACTCAACTCATGATGATGAAAGGGGACGTTTTAAGTGGGTTTAAAACCCTGAAAGTCTGTACTGCATACAAATACAAAGGAGAAACCATACATCACTTACCCTTCAATATTGAACCTGAAAATGTAACACCTCTATACATTGAAATGAAAGGCTGGAAAGAAGACCTTACAAAAATTAAAGAAACCAACAAGTTTCCGGAAGAACTTAACATGTATATCGACTTTTTGGAAAAAGAACTTGAAGTTCCCATTAAATTAGTTTCTGTGGGACCAGACAGAACGCAAACCATTCACAGATAAACTCAGAAAATTTGCAAATGGCATTACCAAATCGATACACAACAAAAGTACTGATGGTTCTCCTGTTTGCTGTGAATATATCCTTTCTTTTTGCTCAACAACCCCAAAAAGTAGAAGTTCAATCCGGTTTTTTGGACATAAGACCCGATGTGCCCAATGCTGTGATATGGACACGGGAAGCAGATGAACAAGTTTACATAGTTCATGAAGGTATAGAAATGTGGTGTGACTTAGCGTTTATGTACAATAAAGATAATTTTGTGAAAGCCTTTGGTAATGTGCGTATTACCCAAGGAGATACCATGACTCTGAATAGTAAATATGCAGAATACAATGGCAACACAAAATTTGCTTTTGCCAGCGGGGATGTGATTTTAAAAGAACCCAATTCCACTTTAACAACAGATACTCTTTATTTTGACAGAAACAAACAACAGGGGTTTTACCGCAGTGGCGGAAAAGTTGTAGATACCGCCAGTACACTCACCAGCCGTATTGGGCGCTATTTTGCTGAAACGAAACGCTATCAGTTTTTGTCAAATGTGGTTTTAGTAAATCCGGATTACACCATTAATACAAACCAACTCGACTTTTATACTGAAACAGGGCATGCCTATTTATATGGCCCCTCAACGATAACCGGTGAAACCAGTGATGTCTATTGTGAGCGCGGCTTTTATGACACTCGAAACGACAAAGGTCATTTTTCCAAAAATGCAAAAATTGATTACGAAAACAGAACAGTGTTTGGCGACAGCCTCTACTTTGACCGAAATAAAAATTTTGCGTCTGCGACAAACAATATAAAGATACTGGACACACTAAACAATAGTATTGTTAGAGGACATTATGCCGAAATTTTCAGAGACAAAGACTCTGTATTTATTACAAAACGTGCAGTTGCCGTTACCGTGAGAGATAATGACTCGATATATATGCACGCAGACACCCTTAGAATTACCGGAAAACCAGACCACCGCATCCTTAAAGGATTTTATGATGCCCGCATTTACAAAAGCGATATGAGCGGCAAATCTGATTCTATTTACAGCGATGAAAAAACCGGAATCACAAAAATGCTGCGTAACCCTGTGATGTGGAGTGGTGAAAGTCAAATGACGGGAGACACTATCCACTTGCTGTCAAATACACAAACCGATCAACTCGACACACTCAAAGTGTTCAACAACGCCTTCCTCATTCAAAAAGACAGTGCCGGTTACAATCAGGTTAAAGGTGACATCCTCATTGGTTTGTTTACAGACAACGAACTAGACACCATCAACATCAACAGAAATGCAGAAGTCATATTTTATACACGAAATGATAACGATGAACTTGTGGGCATCAATCATTCCCGTTCCAGCTCGTTGCAAATCACTTTAAAGGAACAGGAAATAGAAACCATCAGATTCATTAGACAAGCAGACGGAAAACTGCATCCGGACTCTCAGTTTCCCGAAAATGCCAGAATACTAAGAGGCTTTGAGTGGCGTGGAGAAGAACGATTACTTTCCAAAGAAGATTTATTCAAAGGAAAGCCCATCCCCATTTTACCAAAGATTACCGGCATACCCTTACCAAAACTGGAAGAAGCATTTTTTGAAGATACACCAGAGGAAGAAATGAATATTCCGGAAGCCTCGCGTTTACTCCCAAAAGATTTACAAAACAAGCCCAATGACTTTACACCTTTGAGTGATGAAGATGACTCAGAAGACTCTGATAATTCAGAAATAAATAAAGATCAGAAAATTGAAGAATAATATCCTGAGTTTTATATTGAATCTGAAAAGGTATTAAATAGTATGTCAAACAAAGAAGATTTCTTTACATATCAAGCCCAGACAACTGCGCACCCACTTGCTATGGAAGTCTCCCATGCAAAAGGATCTTACATTTATGACACAGAGGGTAAAGCACACCTCGACTTTGTGGCAGGTGTTTCTGCCAGCACTTTAGGGCATTGTCACCCCAAAGTTGTAGAAGCCATAAAAACTCAAACAGAAACCTATTTACACGTGATGGTCTATGGCGAATACATTCAAAAACCAGCCGTAGAATTTACGAAACTTTTGGCGTCCCATTTGCCAAAAACCCTATCCACAACCTATTTAACAAACAGCGGTACCGAAGCCATTGAAGGTGCCATCAAACTCGCCCGTCGCATCAACGGAAGGTCACAAATAATAAGTGCACATAATGCCTATCACGGAAACACAATGGGCTCCTTGAGTATTATGGGTTTTGAAGAACGTAAAAGTGCTTTCAGGCCTTTAATACCAGATGTTTCTTTTATTTCGTTCAACGACGAATGTGACCTTCAAAAAATCACAAACAAAACCGCCGGAGTGGTACTGGAAACCATACAAGGCGGCGCCGGATTTCTATTGCCCAAAAATGAGTATCTAAAAAAAGTAAGGCAGCGCTGTGATGAAACAGGCGCTCAGTTAATCCTTGACGAGATTCAGCCGGGTTTTGGCCGCACCGGGAAACTTTTTGGATTTCAAAACTTTGATTGCATACCGGATATTCTAGTAGTTGGAAAAGGAATGGCCGGTGGTATGCCGGTGGGGGCATTTATTTCGTCAAAAGAGAAAATGAAACTTTTACAAGAAAACCCAAAACTGGGTCACATCACTACTTTTGGGGGGCATCCCGTTATTGCAGCAGCAGCACTGGCTACTCTCAAAGAATTAACAACATCAAATCTCATAGCTGAAACTTTAGAAAAAGAAAAACACTTTAGAAGATTATTAAAACATTCCATAATTGAAGAAGTGAGAGGAATGGGGCTAATGCTTGCCATTTTGGTAAAAGATGAAGAAACTGCTACTCAAGTGATTCTTAAATGTAAAGACAAAGGATTGATACTTTTTTGGCTGCTTTTTGAAGGAAAAGCCATACGCATCACACCTCCATTAACCATTTCAAAAGAGGAAATTGAAGAAGGCTGCCATATTTTGTTAGAAGTTCTTGATACAATTTAAACCAAATATCACATCTATCTATATGATTTTGAGAGTATTAAATGTTTTTTGATGTTGATTAATTTGTTAACAAGATATTAGGCACAAACTTTGAATATAGATTTACATTAGTAAATTTAATTAAAGAAGAAATCCCAAAAATCCACGTCTATGCATTTAAGCCATAACGAAGACAAAAATTTCTCACTTTCCCGTTTTGAATCCATGTTAAAAACTAATAATGTTCTTTTCTTTGACTCAGAAGAATTTGAAGATATTATTAATTATTACATGGAAAACGGAAAAATTGCTTTGGCCAAAAAAGCGACAAAACTTGGTCTGGAACAGCATCCAACATCAACAAATTTAAAATTGTTTCAGGTAGAGATGTTTATTTTTGAAGATAAACTGGAAGTTGCTGAAGAATTGCTCAACGAATTGCAACTTCTTGACAGCACAAACGAGGAAATTTATATTCAGCGAGCAAATATCTATTCCAGAAAAGACAATCACAAAAAGGCAATTCGTTTGCTTGAAAAAGCACTTGAATTAACTGAAGATGAGGCAGACGTTCTGAATCTTATTGGGATGGAATATCTTTTTCTCGAGGATTATGAAAACGCCCGTTATTATTTTATGAAATGTGTCGAGATTGACATTTATGACTATTCCTCGCTTTACAATGTGATTTACTGTTATGAATTTATGGAACTTCACAATGAAGCCATCGATTACTTAAACATCTATCTCAATTCAAACCCTTATTGTGAAGTGGCCTGGCATCAAGTGGGAAAGCAGTATTTTATGATGAAGAACTTCAAAAAAGCACTGGCTGCATTTGACTTTGCCATCATTTCAGATGACACCTTTGTGGGAGCCTATCTGGAAAAAGGTAAAGTACTAGAAAAAATGAAGCGTTTTAATGAAGCAATTGAAAACTATACAATCACCTTAAACCTTGAAGATCCAACCTCTTTTGCCTTATTGCGCATAGGCAAGTGTCATGAAAAACTGGGAAACAAAGACCTGGCTCTTGAATATTATCAAAAATGTGTCGAAGAGGACGCCCTTTTAGACAAAGGCTGGATTGCCATCACCGATTTTTACATCAAAAAAAGAAATTACCAAAAAGCGCTTTACTACATAGATAAAGCCATCAATATTGACAGTGAAAATGTCCATTATTGGAAGCGGTATGGTAATATCAACTTCAAATTAGGACTTTTTGAGGAGGCTGAAATTGGTTACAGACGCGCCATTGAGCTGGGCAACTATGAATTACAAACCTGGTTAAGCAGAACAGATCTTTTAATGCAATTAGGGGAATTTGAAGCTGCCATCAACAACCTGTTTCAAGCAACTGAGTTTTATCCTGAAAATGCAGAGCTTGAATACCGATTGAGTGGTTTATTTTATTTTTTAAACGACACCATTAAAGGAAAATTCCACCTTGAGAATGGGTTGAAAATTGATTCAGATTACAGCATGGTTTTAGAAATACTCTTTCCAAGTGTTTTTGAAATGGAAGAGGTTCAAAATTTAATCAATCCCTTCCGAAAAAGTTCCCAATAAATTTCTTTATTTTTGGGCTTAAATCAACCCATTAATGAAAGAAAAACAAACCCTGCAACACTTTTTTTTATTTTTAAAAGGAATCGCTATGGGAGCAGCAGATGTCGTTCCGGGTGTCTCTGGAGGAACCATCGCCTTTATCTCGGGTATATACGAAGAACTTGTAACTACAATTCACAATTTAAATCTCAATTTTTTTTCGGTTTGGAAGGAAAAAGGCTTTTTAAGAGCTTGGAAGTTATATAACCTTCGGTTTTTAGTAATTCTTTTTGGGGGTGTTTTAACAAGCATTCTCACTCTTGCAAAACTAATTGGATGGCTTCTTGAAAACCAACCTATTTTAGTTTGGTCTTTCTTTTTTGGACTTATTGTTGCAAGTATTGTCTATATTGGGAAACAAATAAAACCCTGGAATATAAAGATTATACTTGCTATTTTATTAGCAACTTTTGGCTCTTTCTTCATTACACTTGCAGAACCAATGACCTCACCTGAAAGCAATTGGTTTATCTTCTTTTCAGGATTTATAGCTATCATCGCAATGATACTTCCGGGGATTTCTGGCTCATTTATTTTACTATTAATGGGTTCTTATGAAGTTATCTTAAAAACACTTAATAATTTCAGGGAATCACTTTTTGAAGCAAATTGGGAACTATTGGGAGAGTCAATACTGAAATTAACTATTTTTTTAATCGGAGCCGTTATAGGTTTAAAGCTTTTTTCGGGTGTTCTCACCTGGCTTTTTAAAAACTTTAGAAACTTAACATTAGCTATTTTAACAGGCTTTATGATTGGTGCATTAAATAAGGTTTGGCCTTGGAAAGAAGTCCTTTCGTGGCGAGTAAACAGTAGTGGTGAAAATGTACCTTTCCTAGAAGAAAGTGTCTTACCTTCAGATTTTATTGGAAATCCACAACTCATAGGTGCAATAATATGTATACTTATAGGGTTTCTAAGTATATTTATTCTGGAAAGAATTGCTTCTAAAAAGGCAAAAAAAATATGACACAACCCCGCACATTCTCAGACAAAATATGGCTTTTATTGAAAGGTCTTGCAATGGGTGCCGCAAATAAAGTACCCGGTGTGTCTGGGGGCGTGGTTGCTTTTGTCGCCGGGTTTTATGAGGAATTTATCTACTCTCTACAAAAAATAAACAGAAAAGCTTTCAAATTAATCATTGACGGAAGGTATCGCAGTTTTTATCGTTACATAAACGGACAATTTCTGGGGGTGTTAATCTTGGGTATGCTTATAAGCTACTTTAGTGTTTCTCAATTGCTCGACTACTTGATTATTCATTATGAACTTTTTGTTTGGAGTTCCTTCTTTGGAATGATCATTGGCTCTATCTATTACATTGCAAAAGATTTTGACGAATGGTCAAAAAGAAACATCGCAATACTGCTTTGTGGAATTATTGCCGGAGTAAGCATTAGCTTTCTGGAACCGGCTACTGAAAATGACAATCTTATTTTTGTCTTCTTTTGCGGAATTATTAGTGTTTCAGGGATGACTTTGCCTGGGCTTTCAGGTTCATTTATTTTAATTTTACTTGGAAACTATGTATTATTACTTGTTGACTCAGTCAATGCTCTTTATGATACAATGGCAGAATTGATTCTTTTTGATTTTAGTTTTGTTAAAAATACTGAAAGACTAAGGCTTTTGAAAGTGTTATTTTCATTTTCACTGGGTTCTCTCGCCGGTTTGGTTACACTTTCTCATTTATTAGGGTATCTTTTAAAACATTTTAAAAGCGCCACTTATGCCGGTATCATTGGATTTATTGCAGGTTCTTTAGGTGTGGTTTGGCCCTGGAAAGAAAAAATAGTTGCAAAAGACACTTTTGGAAATACCCTCTATGATGCGCAAGGAGACGAAATTCTAACCAATTATAAAAGATTTATCCCAAATTCAATAGATTTAGAAACAATCATCGCAATCTTTTTTATATTTGTAGGCATTCTTATCGTTTTGGCTTTGGGCTGGTATGGAGAGAAGACAAAAAAAACAAAATAAGTATTTTTAATCCCCAATGATACTAATAACTAATCCAAATTTTTATTATGGCTATCTATGGTCTTTTGGGGAAAAACATTTCTTATTCCTTTTCAAAAAAATATTTTGAAGCTTTTTTTGAAACGAAACAATTGAATCATCGTTACATCAATTTTGACCTTGAATCTATTGATGAAATTCAAAATATTCTCTCTAAAGAAAAAAACCTAAAAGGTTTAAATGTTACCATTCCTTATAAAGAACAAATAATCCCCTTCCTTTATAAAATGGATAAAGAAGCCAAAGAAATTGGCGCGGTAAATACTGTAAAAATTTCTAAGAAAGGAAACTTGATTGGCTATAATTCTGACCATTATGGTTTTGCAAAATCACTGGCTGAACATTTTCCCATTGAAGGAAAGAAAGCACTAATTCTGGGAACCGGAGGAGCTTCAAAAGCAGTTGCATATGTATTAAAAAGTTTAAATTTTGATTACAAATATGTGTCAAGGGATAAAAAGGAAAACGCCAATAGTTATGACAATCTTACTACAAATATCATTGAAAGTCATAAACTAATAATTAATTGCACTCCTTTAGGTACGAGTCCAAACATTAATTCCTACCCGAAAATTCCATATGATGGTGTAGGAACCAAACACCTCCTTTTTGATTTAATTTACAATCCAAGACTTACTTTATTTTTAAAATTAGGGAAAGACCAAGGAGCCAGAATCGTAAATGGAGAGGCCATGCTCAACTATCAGGCAAAAAAATCATGGGAAATTTGGAATTCTTGAACTAAAAGTCAATCAAAATAGCTGTTAAACTTTGCAATTCCAAGAGTTGTCACTATCTTTCCATCCTCAACAAGTTGTGAACCTTAACATTGAAACAAATGTCTGAAGAAGAAAATAAACCCAAAAGCAAAGAAGTACTTAACTCGGAAAAAGACCAAAACAAGCCGCTTGACTCAAGTGACGAATCAACTTCTCAAGAAAACGAAATACAAAATAAATCTGAAGAATTAGAAACACTAACCCCAAAGGCTACAAGTGATGAATTAAATGATAATTCTGATGCTGTTGAGAATGAAAGTCAACCTAAGGAAACCTCTGAAGAAAAGTCCTCTGAAAGTTCTCCTGAAGTGAAATTAGACAATGAAAATACCACTCCTTTGACAGATGAAAGTGAAGATGAAGAAGAAGTAACATCATCAGACGAAGATGAGGATGACGAAAATGAGGATGAAAACGATGATACTGCCGATAAAAAATCAATAGACTATCACAGCATGACCCAAACTCAGCTTGTGGCAGCATTAAAAAATATACTCAATACAGGAAAAATTCAGGATATTAAAAAAGATGTTGAGGCAATTCGTGTTGAATTTAACAATCAATTTGATGAAGAGTTAAATGAGAAAAAGGAAGAATTTTTAGCTCAAGGCGGAAATATCATAGATTTTCACTACTCCTCTCCCCTAAAGAACGAATTCAACACCTTGCATTTTGAGTATCGTGAAAAACGTAATAATTATTACAAAAGCCTTAAAAAAGACCTCCAAGCCAATTTACAAAAAAGACTTGCTCTTATCGAAGAACTAAAAGGTCTCATAAGTGTTGAAGAAAACATAAACACCACATACAAGCATTTTAAAGACATACAAGAACGTTGGCGAGAAGCAGGGCCCATTCCCCGTGATGGCTACAACACCGTTTGGAACAATTACCATCACCATGTTGAAAACTTCTATGATTTCCTTCACCTCAACAGAGAGTTTAGAGATTTAGATTTTAAACATAACTTAGAACAAAAATTAAAAATCATCAACAGAGCTGAGGAACTCGCAGGTGAAACAAACATCAACAAGGCATTTAGAGAACTGCAAATGCTTCACAAAATGTGGAAAGAAGACATCGGGCCTGTAGCTAAAGAGTACCGTGACGATGTATGGGATCGCTTTAGTGCTGCCACAAAAGTTTTACACGACAAACGCGCTGAACACCAAAAGGAAATTGAAAAAGATTTTGAAAAAAATCTTGAAATTAAAAATGAAATCACAAATCAAATAAATCTCTTAACTGAAAATACCAAAGACAGTCATCAAGCTTGGCAAAACGGAATTAAAACACTTGAAGAATTAAGAGATCAGTTTTTCAAAGCAGGTAAAGTACCTTCACAACACAATGAGTCAACCTGGACTGCATTTAAAACAGCTGTTCGGAATTTTAATAAAAAGAAAAATCTTTTTTATAAAAATCAAAAGAAAGAACAATTTTCCAATCTTGCCAAAAAACAGGAACTCATCAAAATTGCTGAAGAAAATAAAGACAGTGACGACTTTGATGTAGTAACCCCTTTAATGAAAAAAATCCAGAATGACTGGAAGCAAATTGGTCATGTCCCCAGAAAAGACAGTGATAAAATCTGGAAAAAATTTAAAGCAGCGTGTAACCACTATTTTGACAGACTTCACGCAGACCGCAATAAAGAAAATGAAGAAGAGGTAAAAGCAATGGAATTAAAAAATGCCCTTCTTGAACAATTAAAATCTTTCGAACTTACAGAAAAGCCAAAAGAAGATTTAAAATTTGTCAAAGAAAAAATCGCAAATTGGAAAGAAATTGGCCGCGTGCCTTTCAATAAAAAGAACATAGAAAGCAAGTTTAATAAAATTATTGATGGCCTTTTCAAAAAACTCGACATGAGTAAAAAAGAAATTGAGCTTCTCAAGTATGACAATAAATTAAATAACATCACCTCCCACGATGATGAAAGAAAAATTCAAAATGAACGCTTTTTCATCACAAAAAAGATTGACGAGGTAAAACAAGAAATCAACCAACTGGAAAACAATCTTGGATTTTTTCAACATGTTGATGATAAAAACCCACTGGTAAAAGAAGTTCACAAAAACATTCAGCGCCACAAAGACGAACTTGAACTCTGGAAAGAAAAATTAAAAAAGTTGAAAGAGGTTATGTAATCCCCATCCTTTAATTATTTTATTATAACCCAATTCCTATTTCCTGAAAAATGAACTGTATCCTCTGTAACTCCAGGTTATTAGAGCCCATTCACATTGAAAAACCACATCGGTTTTACAATTGTAGCTCTTGTGGGTCAATCGTGAGAAGTACAGATACTTTCCCCAATGCTATTTTTGAAATTGAACGCTATGAGAGTCACAACAATGATGTAAATGACCCACGATATCAAAAGTTTGTTTCTCCCATCACCCTTGCCGTTCAAGCAGACTTCTCAGCTCAAAACAGTCTGGGGCTGGATTTTGGAGCAGGCACAGGTCCTGTTATCACAAAGTTGCTCAATAATAAAGGCTATTCCCTCAAATTATATGATCCTTTTTTTCATCCTGATAAGTCTGTTCTTGAGGAAAAGTATGATTATATTGTTTGTTGTGAAGTGATAGAGCACTTTCATCAACCTTTAAAAGAGTTTCAGTTATTAAAAAACCTTCTCAAGCCAAAAGGAAAACTATATTGTATGACTGATATTTTTAGATATCAAATCAGTTTTGGAGATTGGTATTATAAAAACGATCCCACACACGTGATTTTTTATACTGAAAAATCGTTGCAATGGATTCAAAAACAAATGGGTTTCAATGAACTCATTATTGAGAAACGTTTAATTGTTTTCAGCTAAATTTCTTCTGCAATCAATTCATTGAGCAATGCTCTCATTTTTAGGCTATTCCAGTCTGCTACACCTGTTTTTTTGATTATAATTTCCCCTTTTTTATTAATCACATAAGTTGTGGGTAGCGCATTGGAATTTAATTTCGCCGGAGCCTCCTCCAACGGTTGATAAACGGGAAATTTGTAACTATGTTTTTCCATAAAACGATGGAGGGTTTCACTTTTTTCGTTTGAAACGAAATAAAAGTCAACCCGGTCCCCAAAGTCATTATACAATTCCTGAAAGGAAGGCATTTCAGCAATACAAGGAGGGCACCAGGTTGCCCATAAGTTGACAATAATCACTTGATTTTTTGAATCTTCCATAGTATTAGAAGTCCCGTTAAGATCCCTAAGTCTCCAAGAATAATCCTGTATTGTTTCCCTTTTTTCCTCTGAAATTGTTGAAGGACTAAAAGCAATGATGCGTTGAACAAAAACCTGAATGGGCATACGTGTTTGAGGTATGATCAACAAAAGAATCACCAACCCAAACAAGATGTTTGATTTGTGCTTTTTTAGAAAACTGAGAAACGGTTTTGAAGTCATATTTTTAAATCAATCTGCAAAGATAAGTGAGATAAGACATCCAAAACTCCAAATTTTAAAAACCTTAACACACCCATTTAAGACCTTGGGGGCTGGGTAGTATTAATCAACTGAAACAAAACTTCATCCTTGAAACTCCCTGAATAAAAATTCCAATCCTTTTTCACACCTGCTTTTTGAAAACCTGCTTTTTCAAACAAGTCCATACTTTTTGTGTTGTCTTCTCCAATATTTGCATAGACCTGATGAACACCCAGTTGCGAAAAAGCATAATCACAGAGTAAGTTGATAGCTTCTAATGCATAGCCTTTACCCCTGTTTTTTTCTTCGGATATGATTATACCAACACCCACTCTTTTATTTTTTGGATCAAAATCATAAAGGTCAATAAGTCCCAGCAAATTATCATTCAGGTCAATAATGACAAGCCGCAACTGCTTGACTTCATAAATGTCTCTAAGGGCATTGTCGAGGTACTGCTTGAGTACAAATCTTGAAAGAGGTGTTTGCGTATTACCATATTCCCAAAATGCTGTATTATTTTCTAGTTCATACAGGAAATCCAAATCTTTAGGCTCCAGTGCTCTTAACTTTATTTTTTTACCTGTGATCATTGCCATTTACCATTAAAAACCTGAACCGCAGGCCCCACTAAATATATATTTGTATAATGACTTCCTTCCTTTTGAAATTTAACAATTAAGTCGCCTCCCGGGGTCTTTAGTTGAATTTCGTTTGAGATTGATTTTCCTTTAATATGCATCGCTAAAGCAACAGCAGTCACTCCGGTTCCACATGAGAGCGTTTCTGCTTCAACCCCTCTTTCATAGGTGCGTACTGCAAATAGATTCTCTTCAAGCTGCTGCACAAAGTTGATGTTTGCTCCTTCTTTTCCATAAAGATTGTGACGCAGATTTGCCCCTTCAGTTTGAATATCGAGTTGATCCAAAGTGTCACAAAGTGTCACGTGATGAGGGGAACCTGTATTCAAAAATATAGATTCCTTTTCAGTTTTAAAAGTGGTAACATCATTCATTTTTAAAGAAACGATATCGTTATCTATTTGCGCGGTATGAAGGCCATCTATGGCTTCAAAAACAGCTTTGTTTTCTATTATTTTGAGGTAGTTTGCAAAATGAACCAAACATCTGCCGCCGTTGCCACACATAGAACTTTGATGCCCGTCTGCATTGTAATAAACCATAGTAAAATCCAGCCTTGGGTGGTTTTCAAGTAGAATCAATCCGTCAGCTCCTATGCCAAATTTTCGGTCACATACTTGTGCAATGAGTTTGGTATTATTTTTGGGAAAAAATAACTGACGATTGTCTATTATGACAAAATCGTTCCCTGTGCCCTGGTATTTATAAAACGAAAAGTTCATAAATACAAAGGTAAGGGTATTAACAATTTTTTTGCTGTTAATTACTCGTTAAAAGCATTTTTAGAATAAATACAACTTTTAATTTTACGTTATTAGAGTCAAACAATTAAAAATACAACTATGAAAAAAATCGCAACTTTATTTATCATCGCGCTATTTTCGGGAGTGATTACATTGGGTGGCTATAAGTATTTTATAGAAGAAAACTCTTCTAAATCATACCTGCCATCAGAAACTTCTTCAATTATTCCCACAAGTTTCAACAGCCCAAACTTTATTGAAGGTACAAATATTGATTTTACAATCGCTGCAGAAAAAACCGTTCACGCCGTGGTTCACATCAAAAACAGAACGACAGCCACCGCTCCAACAAATATTTTTGAATATCTCTATGGAAGAGGTCAACAACGTGAAATTGTGGGCTCCGGAAGTGGTGTTATCATAAGTCCGGATGGTTATATAGTGACAAACAACCACGTGATTGACAATGCTTCAGAAATAGAAGTTGTTCTCAATAACAATCAATCTTATGATGCAGAGTTGGTGGGAACAGACCCCAAAACAGATATTGCTTTATTAAAAATAAAATCTGACAGTGATTTGCCTTATGTCCCTTTTGCAGATTCTAATGCGATAAAAGTTGGGGAATGGGTACTGGCAGTTGGAAATCCCTTTAATCTCACTTCAACGGTAACAGCCGGAATCGTAAGTGCCAAAGCAAGAAACCTCAACGAGTTTGATGGAAATCCACAATCGTTTATTCAAACCGATGCCGCTGTAAACCGCGGAAACAGTGGTGGTGCTTTAGTAAATGCAAATGGAGAACTTGTGGGCATAAATACTGCAATTAGCTCACAAACAGGTGCTTTTATTGGTTATTCATTTGCAGTTCCTTCAAATATTACACGAAAAGTCGTAGAGGACATCCTCGAATTTGGGAATGTACAAAGAGCTATTTTGGGAATTCAGGTATTAAACACAAATTCGAGTCAAGCAAAAGAAATGGGCATAGACAAAATTCAGGGTGTCTATATTTCTGACGTTGAGAAAGGAAGCGGTGCCGACCTTGGCGGAATTAAAAAAGGAGATATCATTAAAAAGCTGGACGAAATCAAAATCACTAAATTTTCTGATTTATCGGGCTACCTAAGCACAAAAAGGCCTAATGATATAGTGAGCGTTTTAATTGAGCGCAACGGGAAAGAGAGAATCATACCCGTAACGCTTGTGAAATTGGAAACCTATGAAATAGAAAGTCTCGGTCTGGAAGTAAAAAATCTCAATAAAGAAGAACTTAAAACCATTGGCGCAAAAAATGGTGTCATCGTGACCAGACCTCTCACCAGAGATATGGCTCAATACAATCTTTCAGGGATAGTTATTACAAAAATCAACGATGAAAACATTCAGGATATTGATGACGTAAAAACCATTATGAATGCCCGAAGTCCAAACACACCCATTAAAATTACATTTATCGATCAAAAAGGCGAAACAAACACCTTTATTTTCAGATAAAATCCAATAGGGAAGTGTAAATAGCTACCTCTTTGAAAATCAAACTTCAAGGAGGTAGTTATTTTTTAAAATATACTTTACTAAAACGTTTGAAATAACTAATTTTGCAGCAAAATAAAATCCACACCTAACCCTTTAACAAAACAGCTATGAGTTATCAAGAAGTTTATGAAAAAGAACTTTCTTTTCAGGCCGATAGAAGACGTGCTTCGGTAGAATTTATTAAAATTATCAGCGACCTTTGGTATGACAAATCCATCGAACTCGTTTTATTCAAAAATCAACTGATTGACAAAAATGTGAGCGAAATTTTAAACTTGCACGAGTATGCCGGTGAATTTGTTCAAAAACCCATTTCCATTTTTGATTCGGTTGAAATTGCTCAGGCAATCAAAATGCTTGACCTCCCGCCGGCAAAACTAGATATTGGAAAACTCACTTATGAGTTTCACCTTGAAGATGACAAATACAGCGATGCACTTGCCTTTGTTTCAGACAAATTAAAAGGTGCCTCTCAAGATAAAAGTAAAAAACCAAAAGACGTTGTGCTTTATGGTTTTGGACGCATAGGCAGACTACTCGCCCGTGAATTAATGGCTAGGACAGGAAAAGGAAGTCAGTTGCGACTCAGAGCCATTGTTACCCGAGGTGCTGTCAATCAAACTGTTTTGGAAAAAAGAGCCTCATTGCTTCAATATGATTCTGTTCACGGCGACTTTAACGGAACCGTTCAAACAGACGTTGAAAATAGCGCTTTAATTATCAACGGAACCACTGTTCATCTGATTTCAGCAAACGCACCCGAAGACATTGATTACACAAAGTATGGCATTAATGATGCTTTGGTTATTGACAATACAGGGGCTTTCAGAGATGAGAAAGAATTGAGTCGCCACCTCCAATCAAAAGGAGCTTCAAAAGTGTTGTTAACCGCTCCCGGTAAAGGAGTTCCAAATATCGTTCACGGTGTCAATCAAAATGATTACAACCCAGATGAAGTTTCCATTTTTTCAGCAGCATCATGTACTACCAATGCTATTACACCGGTATTGAAAGCGATTGAAGATACTTTTGGAATCGTACAGGGACATCTGGAAACCATTCACGCATACACTAACGACCAAAACCTTGTTGATAATATGCACAGTAAATACAGAAGAGGTCGTGCAGCAGCTTTGAATATGGTTATTACTGAAACCGGTGCAGGAAGCGCTGTCGCGAAAGCTCTTCCCGAGCTGGCAGGAAAGCTCACCTCAAATGCAATCAGGGTACCCGTTCCAAACGGTTCTTTAGTTGTTTTAAATTTAGAGCTTAAAACCGAAACTTCAAAGGAAGGCATCAACGCTGCTATTAAAAAATATGCGCTGGAAGGAGATCTTGTTGAACAAATAAAATACTCCTTAAACAATGAACTGGTATCAAGTGATATTGTTGGAACATCTGCTCCCGCAATTTTTGACAGCAATGCAACCATTGTAAATGAAGCAGGAAAAAACACTGTTCTTTATGTGTGGTATGACAACGAGTATGGATATAGCCACCAGGTGATTCGACTTGCCAAATACATCGCAAAAGTAAGACGTTATACATATTATTAGTATATACTGTTATTAAAGTAAAAACCACTTTAGATTGTTCTAAAGTGGTTTTTTATTCAATCTGAAAATTTCAAAGATTATATTGGTAAATTTGCATCAATAACTTCCAAAATTAGGCACTATGGATCAGGCAACAAAACACGAAGAACTCTTAAACCAGGCAAACCTTGACATCAAAGATGGTTTTTTTGAAGAGGCATCAAAAAAACTAGATCAAATAATAAGTGAGAACCCAAACTTTGGAAAAGCATACAATCACTTGGGCTACTTATATGAAGTCAAATTCAGGGACCTTGAAAAAGGAGAAACCCTATATAAATTAGCTCTTGAAAAAAGCCCTTTATATACTGCAACTTACTATAACTATGCAATTTTACTTTCAACACTTGGAAAATATAACGAGCTAAAAGAGCTACTTGATACAGCTCTAACTTTACCCGGAATTATAAAATCAACCATTTATAATGAATATGGAATCATGCTTGAGCAACAAGGAAAATTTGATGATGCCATTTCATATTATCGCCTATGTGCTTTGGATTCGCTTGATATTAATGTAATAGACAGAGCCAAGCAATCAATTGAACGCTGTAATCTAAAAAAGGAAATTTAAAATCACCCTACCATAAATCTTCAGTGGACTAAGCCAAAAACT
The DNA here is from genome assembly GCA_963977065.1 of uncultured Flavobacteriaceae bacterium. Lineage (GTDB taxonomy): Bacteria > Bacteroidota > Bacteroidia > Flavobacteriales > Flavobacteriaceae > Planktosalinus. The sequence continues at coordinate 47,168 of CAXBNF010000015.1, forward strand.
TGAAACCCGAACCCAATGCGAATAGACATCATCACCGTTTTACCTGAATTACTTACAAGTCCTTTTGATGCATCTATATTAAAAAGAGCCATCGAAAAAGGATTGGTTGAAATTCACCTTCATAATTTGAGAGATTATGTTACAGATAATTACAAACAGGTGGATGACTATCAATTTGGTGGTGGTGCCGGAATGGTCATGATGATAGAACCCATTGATAAATGTATCAGTAAGCTTAAAAGCGAAAGGGATTATGACGAGGTAATTTACATGACTCCGGATGGTGAAACCTTAAAACAACGAATGGCAAATCAACTTTCATTAAAGGAAAACCTCATCATACTCTGTGGGCATTACAAAGGAGTTGATCAGCGCGTGAGAGACCATTTTATTACCAAAGAAATTTCTATAGGCGATTATGTAATGAGTGGTGGCGAGCTGGGAGCGGCTGTTTTATGTGATACCATTATCAGGTTAATTCCCGGTGTATTGGGAAATGAGTCAAGCGCATTAACAGATTCTTTTCAGGACGATTTACTGGCACCCCCCATTTACACTCGACCGGCAGAGTACAAAGGCTGGAAAGTACCCGATATATTAATAAGTGGAAACACTCCAAAAATTGAGGAATGGCGAGAAGAAGAAGCCTATAAAAGAACCCAAGAAAAAAGACCAGATTTATTGAACGAATAATTAATCAGTAAGGCTGTAAAATTAAATTTAAATATTTATATTTGCACCCGCATTGAAAAATGCAATCTCTTCAACCTCTGGCGAAAATCGTGCATGTTGTTTTGATTTTAATTCCAACACTAGTAAAAATGGAAGATTTAGTAAAATTTGTACAGGACGAATTCGTTACCAAAAAAGAATTCCCAAAATTTAGTGCCGGTGATACAATCACTGTGTATTATGAAATTAGAGAAGGTGAAAAAACAAGAACACAGTTCTTTAGAGGAGTTGTTATTCAGTTAAGAGGAACCGGTTCTTCACAAACCTTTACCATTAGAAAAATGTCTGGTGACGTGGGTGTAGAACGTATCTTCCCAATCAACCTTCCGGCATTGCAAAAAATTGAAATCAATAAAAAAGGTAGTGTTCGCAGAAAACGTATTTTCTACTTCAGAGAACTTACCGGTAAGAAAGCAAAAATTAAAGAAAAAAGAAGTTAATTTTTCTTTATCATCAACAAAAATGAGGCCTCGTTATACGAGGCTTTTTTTATGAACTATTGTTGATAACCCCGGTGAATAAGTTGTTGATTTCTAATAGCCTGAAAAATTTGTATTTTAAAAAGGAGACACTATATTTGAATATCAAAATTACAATTCGAAGCAGTTAACACTAAATTGAAGACGTATTTTGATCTTAATTTAAGTTCTTTGTCAACCTTTTTTATTTGTTTGAAATGCCAATCTAAATCTCAGGATTATAGTTTTGGCACTAGAATAAAATTGTTGGGATGATGTTTTAACTTTAATAGCTAGTTTTAGGACTGGTGATTTGAAGTTACAAATTGAAATCCGTAAAATAGTTCACGGTACAGGTTTAGTAATTAACCTGTCTCAGTTATCGCAAGATGAGCCGGCAAAGAGTTGTTTTATTTAAAATTACAGTTCGAAGCAGTTAACACTAAATTGAAATGTATTTTTTGACAATGTGACTTACTTTATGATGACTTTTATCATTTGCCTGAGTACTATCTGGGTTTTCCGAAATTCAGCTCTTGTATGAGAATGTAAGAGTCAGGATAAAATCAAGTTCAACTACCCTTAGGGGAAAGTAAACGACGGTTTTAATCCAGTGAGGTAATTCACGATACAGGACACATAATAATCCTGTCTTGTCATCGCAAGATGAGTCGGTAACGAATTATTATCAAGAAAGCCATCCACCTCTCGAGGCGGATGGCTTTTGTCATTTATAAGGTTTTAGTTAATTTTACTCCTGCTCTACCAATTTTTTAAATTTCCCTTTGCTTTTTCTAATGCGCACAGCAACCACTTTGTATTCAGGGCACTTGGCTTCAGAATCGTGTACATCACCGGTAATCATATTAATCATTATTTCAGGAAAATGGAAGGTTGTACTTAAAACACCTTGTTTTACCTCGTCTGTGATTCGGGCTTTGACATCCACTTTTCCACGGGGTGACTCAACACAAACAAAATCACCTTCAGATATAAAATGTGTTGAGGCATCTTCGGGGTGAATCATCAAATAATCATCTCCCAGTAACACTTCATTGGATGTTCTGCGAGTCATTGCGCCACAATTGTAATGTTCCAGCTCTCTGTTTGTTGTGAGTATATAAGGAAAGTCTTTTGCGTTTTCTACCAACTCTTGCGTTTCTCTCCAGGGTTTAAAAATAAATTGCCCTTTCCCTAATTTAAATGTTTCCTTATGCAGAATTTTAGTATCCGTCCCGTCTTTGGCAACGGGCCATTGTTTTCCGTTTTTACCTAAATTTTCCCAGCTAATACCTTCAAAGAATGGAACAATTTGCGAAATTTCTTCCAACAGCGTATTTGGGTCGTAATCTGCTTGTGGATAACCCATTTTATTCATTATATCTACTATAATTTGCCCATCTGCTTTTGCAAATCCGGCGGGTTTCACAACTTGTCTTACAGCTTGAACACGCCTTTCTCCATTGGTAAAAGTGCCACTCTTTTCTAAAAAGGATGCACCGGGAAGAACAACATCCGCATATTTTGCGGTTTCGGTCATAAACAACTCCTGAACAATCACTAAGTCTGTACTTTCCAGTGCTTTGATTACCTTTTGCGTATTGGGATCTGTTTGAACGATATCTTCACCAATGACCCAAAGGGCTTTGAGTTTTCCTTTGAGTGCTGCATCAAACATTTCAGGAATTTTATAGCCAATGTGGCTGGGGACATCAACACCATAAAAGGTATTGTATAGTTTATTAACTTCAGGTTTTGTAATGTCTAGATATCCGGCACCTTGATGCGGTTGAACACCCATATCGGCACTTCCCTGCACGTTGTTTTGACCGCGCAACGGATTTACGCCCACGCCTCTTCTACCAATATTTCCTGTGAGTAAGGCTAAATCAGCTATCTGCATCACAGTAAAAGTACCCTGTGAGTGTTCGGTAACTCCTAAACCGTGAAATGACATCGCGTTAGGTGCTTTCGCGTAAGCAATTGCAGCTTCTTTTACAAGATTTCTATCAACTCCACTCACCTGCTCAATGTGGTCTAAGTCTATTTTCTTTATTTCCCCAATGAAGTCATCATAACCCTCTGTGCGCGTTTCAATAAATGAAGTATCGACGAGACCTGCCTCAATGATATAATACATCATCATATTAAGCACGGCAACATTGGTGCCGGGTCTCAGTGGGATGTGATAGGTAGCATATTTTGCCAGTTCTGTGCGTCGTGGGTCAATGACGATAGACACATTTCCGGTTTTCATAGCAAACTGTTTCATTTTTGCTCCCGTCACCGGATGTGCATCAGTGGGGTTTGCGCCAATCACAAGTATGCAATTGGTATCTTTGATATCATCTATAGAGTTTGTAGCTGCACCGGTTCCAAAGGTTCTTTGCATTCCCAGTGCTGTGGGTGAATGACATACCCGCGCACATCCATCAATATTATTGGTACCAATGACTGCTCTGATGAATTTCTGCATCAAATAATTTTCTTCATTGGTGCATCGGGCAGAGGAGATTCCGGCGATGGAATCGGGGCCAAACTCATTTTTAAAATGAGTCAGTTTACCGGCAATGTAATTGTAAGCTTCTTCCCATGTTACTTTTTCAAAAGCACCATTTCGTTTAATCATAGGCGCATCCAGGCGTTCAGGGTGGTCATAAAATTTAAAAGCATAACGTCCCTTCAAACAGGTATGCCCCTGATTGACTTCGGCATCATAAGGAGCCTGAATACTGAGAATTTCGCCACTGCGTGTGGAGACATCCAGGTTACAACCCACTCCACAATAGGTACAAATGGTTCTGGTTACATCAGTGGCAGCAATGGCTTTTGACTGAAATATATCTGAAATAGCAGAGGTGGGACAGGCTTGAGAGCAAGCTCCACAACTCACACAATCTGAATCCATAAAACTTTGGTCAATTCCTTTAATGATGTGTGAGTCAAAACCACGCCCGGCCATACTCAAAACAAACTCCCCTTGCACCTCATCACAAGCTCTCACACAGCGGTAGCAGTTAATACATTTTGATAAATCTGAGGTCATATAAGGATGGCTCAAATCTTTTTGTTTGTGTAAATGGGTTTCACCTTCAGGATAACGAACATCTCGAATGCCCACTTGCGCAGCGACAGTTTGTAATTCACAGTTACCGTTCACTTCACAGGTCAAACAATCCAATGGGTGGTCTGTTAAAACGAGTTCGATGATGTTTTTTCGTAAGGACTGAATTGATTTTGAATCAGGGTAGATGTACTGCCCTTCTGCAATGGGTGTGTGACAGGAAGCCAGGGTTTTTGCATTTCCATTTTCTTCAAAAGCCACATCAACTGAACATACCCTGCAAGAGCCAAACGGATCCAGATTGGGTGCGTCACAAAGTGTGGGTACTGCTTGCTGCCCTTTATGTCTTCTTAAAAAAGATAAAATGGTTTCTCCTTCTTTAATTTCAAAAGGTATGTTGTTTATAAAAGCGGTCTTCATGGCATCGGCTTTTTTAATTAAAATAGTGTTTCAACTCATCTTCAAAATAAGTGAGTGCATTTCTCACCGGGAGCGGAATTCCGCCGCCGTGCGCACAAAGGGATGTTTTTTCGAGCGTTGTGAGTAAATCGTCAAATAAAACGCGGTCTATTTTATAATCTGACTGAAAGGCCTTGAGTGCCATTTCCTGACCTCTCTTCGTTCCTAAACGGCACGGAAAACACTTCCCGCAACTTTCATAAGAGGCAAAATCAAATAAATGCTCAATGAATTTCAGGATGGGAAAATCTTCAGGCACACATATAATGGAGGCGTGCCCCAAAAGGAACCCATTTTGTGAAAACGATTCAAAATCAATTTTCAAATCTTCAATTTTATGAATGGGTACTAAGCCACCAAGTGGACCACCAATTTGCATAGCTTTGACCGGAGATTTAAATCCGCCGCCCAAATCATAGACCACTTCAGCGAGTGGTGTTCCCATTTCAACCTCGTAAATTCCCGGGTTATTGAAAAAACTGTCTAAACTAATGAGTTTGGTTCCCGAAGATTTTTCAGTTCCTAGTGCTTTCCAGTTGGCTCCACCCTTTTCAAGAATGTGATGAACGGTTGCCAGGGTTTCTACATTATTAACAATGGTGGGTTTATTAAATAAGCCTTGTTGTGCGGGGAATGGAGGGCGAACACGTACTTCAGGTCGCTGGCCTTCAATGGAGTTGATCAATGCCGTTTCCTCACCACAGATATAAGAACCTTGTGCCTGAATGATTTTAAATTCAAAATCAAAGCCGCTATTTTGAATGTTTTTTCCGCAAAGTCCGGCGGTTTTGAGTGCATCGATGGCTTCTTGAACAATGGAAATGGATTCAGGATACTCTGCCCTGATATATAAAACTCCATAAGCAGCTCCGGTAACATAACCGGAAATTAGCATTCCAAAAAGCACTGAATGGGGTCGTTCTTCAAGCAAATACCTGTCTGAATAAGCACCGGGATCTCCTTCATCTGCATTGCAAATAATGAATTTTACATCGCTTTGGGCATTTCGGCAAAATTCAAGTTTAAGTCCCATCGGGAAGCCGGCTCCACCTCTTCCGCGCACGTTTGAATCTTTTATTTCTTTTAAGACTTCAATCGATTCCTTTTTTAATGCCTCTTTAAAAGGAGTGTAATAATTTTCTACGGAAGAAAATGGCGCTGTTAAAATTGCTTTTCCGTTATTTTTAACTGTGTAATTGTCTTTCCTGAATGAGTGAGTTTCAGAACTATTTTTGACAAAATGATTAATATCAATACCTGAAAAGTTTTTTCCCTGGTAATGATAGGCACTGTTTTCGTGACAACGACCCAGACAGGTCATATGTCCAATTTCATCTTCTTTGAAATACTCCTTTAAACGGTCAATGACTGTTTCTTGAGTTCCGGCACAAACACAGGCGGTTCCATTGCAGACATACACTTTTTTTCCTTTGTTTTCCGGCTTCATAAAATCATAAAAGGAAGCGGTGCCAAAGGTGTTGGCTTTGCCTATCAAAAATTCCTGAGCCAATTGTTCTAAACTTTCAGGTGATGGTGTGCCGGTTTGCCGGGCGAGTTTGCCCATATTATCAAAAAGATTGTCTTCCAATCCTTTTCTGGCTGATAATTCACTCAAATTTTTAGACATAGCAGGCAAAACTTTAGGTTACTACCAAAGATAAGAAAATATCTATAAAGATTTTCGTTAAGCAATTTCGCCGGCATAGACATTAAAACCATCCTTCTTTAAAAAACCAATAAGCGTTTGGTTGTGTTCTTTAGCAAGTTCAACTGCGAGACTTGAAGGCGCTCCCACGGCAACAATTGTACTAATCCCTGCCATAACCGCTTTTTGAATCAACTCAAAACTGGCCCGGCCACTAAGAAGAAGAATGTGCTTATTTAAGGGTAATTTTCCATTTTTCATTGCTTCGCCAATAAGTTTATCCAATGCATTGTGTCTGCCCACATCTTCCTGAATTAGGAGCAATTTTCCTGTAAAGTCAAAAAGCGCAGCCGCATGAATCCCGCCGGTAAGGCTAAACAAGGATTGCTGATTTGAAAGTGTTTCTTGCAAACCAAATAATAGCTCTTTTGAGGGTTTTACCGGAGTTGAGATTTTAAATTGTGAATTGGTTTTAATGGCTTCGATACTGCTTTTACCGCACACACCACAACTGCTGGTGGTGTAAAAATTGCGTTCTGTTTTGTTAAGTTCAATTGTAACTCCTTCCTGTAACTGAACCACCACCTTATTTTCACCAAATGGAAATACTGCTTTTACCTGATTGTAGTTTTTGAGAAGTCCTTCAGTAAATAAAAACCCCAATGCCAGTGCTTCGTCATTACCGGGTGTGCGCATGGTGACAGAGATGGATTGCGCTGATTTTGCATCAAACTCCTGCACTTGAATTTCAAGCGGTTCTTCTACAGCAACAATGTCTTCTTGTGAAGAAAGAGTATTTGACTTTTGCCGTTGTATTTGGATATGATGAATACCTTTTTGCATAATCAGGAAGCTGGTTTTTCAAAGTTACTTCTTTTCTAATTTATTTCCTATGCAAAATTTTAGAAGACAATAGTAGAAAAATAATCGTTTCCTGCACTTTTAAAAGGAGTTGTAAATGCTTATATTTGCAAACCTTGATAGCTAGGTCAAGTTGCAAAAATTTTCCATTTCAAGTTTTTTAATAAAATTCTCTTTCATGACAAAACAATCTACGATCATCTATACAAAAACAGATGAAGCGCCTGCGCTGGCGACATATTCATTTTTACCTATTGTTCAAGCATTTACTGCCCCTGCAGGAATCAAATTAGAAACACGAGATATTTCACTTGCAGGTCGCATACTCGCTAAATTTCCAGATCACCTCACTGAAAATCAAAAAATAAATGATGACCTCGAGGAGCTTGGAAATCTCGCTAAAACCCCGGAGGCCAACATTATCAAACTTCCAAACATAAGTGCTTCTGTTCCTCAGCTTGTTGAGGCCATAAAAGAATTGCAATCCAAGGGATTTGCGCTGCCTGATTATCCTGAAGACCCTCAAAATGAAAATGAAAAAGAAATCAAATCCCGTTATGACAAAATAAAAGGAAGTGCAGTAAATCCTGTTTTGCGTGAAGGGAACTCAGACAGAAGGGCTCCCAAAGCAGTGAAAAATTATGCTAAAAAACACCCTCATTCAATGGGTGCCTGGAGTAAGGATTCTAAGTCTCACGTGGCAACGATGGCCAGTGGCGACTTTTTCAATAATGAAAAATCGATTACCCTTTCACAAGATGACAGTTTGACCATAAATCATGTGGATTTCTCAGGGAAAACAACTTCTTTAAAAAAGGACATCAAAGTGCTTAAAGGCGAAATTATTGATGGAACTTTTATGAGTAAAAATGCGTTAATTGCTTTTTTAAATACTCAAATTAATGACGCTAAAGCGAAAGATGTTTTGTTTTCGCTTCATATGAAAGCCACGATGATGAAAGTTTCAGACCCCATTATATTTGGTCACGCTGTAGAATTATTTTTTGCTGATGTTTTCAAAAATCACAGGGGCTTATTGTCTAAAATTGGGGTCGATGTCCGCAACGGTTTTGGTGATTTGGTATCAAAATTAGGCCTTTTGACTTCTGAAGAAAAATCTGCAGTTGAAGATACCATCAAACAGTGTTATGAAAAGGGTCCTTCACTGGCAATGGTGAATTCAGATAAAGGAATCACAAATCTTCACGTGCCCAGCGATGTGATTATCGATGCATCCATGCCGGCGATGATTCGCACTTCCGGGAAAATGTGGAATGCACAAGGAAACCCTCAAGACACCAAAGCGGTCATTCCAGATAGCAGTTATGCCTCTGTTTACCAGGCAACAATTGATTTTTGTAGAGAAAATGGCGCCTTTGACCCCACCACTATGGGAAGCGTTTCCAATGTGGGTTTGATGGCTCAAAAAGCGGAAGAATATGGCTCTCACGACAAAACTTTTGAAATACCAACTCCTGGAAAAGTACAAGTCATAAATGCTGCAGGAGTGCTTTTAATGGAGCATACCGTTGAAGAAGGAGATATCTGGAGAATGTGTGCGGTTAAAGATGCACCCGTTCAAGATTGGGTAAAACTTGCAGTAAACAGAGCACGGGCAACCGGGAACCCCACTGTTTTTTGGCTTGATGAAAAAAGAGCTCACGATGCACAACTCATCAATAAAGTGAATCTTTATCTTAAAGACCATAACACAACAGGGCTTGATATTCAAATTATGAATCCTGAACAGGCTACTCTCTTTTCGTTAAAACAAATCAAAGAAGGAAAGGATGCTATTTCAGTTACCGGAAATGTTTTGCGTGATTATTTGACAGATTTATTTCCCATTCTTGAAGTGGGCACCAGTGCAAAAATGCTATCTATTGTTCCACTTATGAATGGTGGCGGTCTTTTTGAAACAGGCGCCGGAGGGTCTGCTCCCAAGCATGTAGATCAGTTTTTAGAAGAAAATCATTTGAGATGGGACTCGCTGGGCGAGTTTTTAGCCTTAGGGGTTTCACTGGAGCATCTTGGCGAAAAGGACAACAATCAAAAAGCACTTGTACTTGCTGAAGCACTCGATGAAGCGACTGAAAACTACCTTGAATACGACAAATCGCCTTCCAGAAAAGCAGGCGAACTGGATAATCGGGGAAGTCATTTTTACTTAGCACTATACTGGGCTGAAGCTCTTGCAAATCAAAACAAAGACATTGAGCTTAAAGAACTCTTTCAAACCATTGCAAACGAAATAAAAGAAAATGAAGCTCAAATTGTTGAGCAACTCAATGCTATTCAAGGCAAACCTGTTGAGATTGGTGGTTATTATTTCCCAGATATTCATTTAACTGAAAATGCACTTAGACCCAATAAACTCTTCAATACTATTTTAGAGAAACTAAAGTAATAGAATACAAAAAGGCTGTCTTAAAAAAAATAAGACAGCCTCTTTTAATTTGAGAAATACTCTAATCAATTAGTAGGAAGTGAGTCAATATATTTTGTTAATTCAGATTTGCTGCTGGAAAATGAAAAAGAGTCTCTTACAACAAAATAGTTTTCAGGATCTACTACTCTTAAATAAGCAGATTTGGCAAACTGAAGCCTTCCTGAATCAAAAGACAACAATGTCATCAATTCTTTGATTTGATGAGAAGTAAAAAAATTAGTTCTCAAAGTTGATTCAAGTAAATCCAGACGGCTGGAGTCAAAAGAATCATTTTCTACAGTTCGTTTTAATTGCTGAAACATTTCGTCTGAAATCACAGGAACCTCTTCAACAACAATAACTTCATCATCAATAAAATAAGGTTCGATACCAAACACTTCAAAATCACCATTACTAAAAAAGGCTAAAGTTGTTGCTTTGCGAGCTAAATTAATGCCGCCTCTGTAAACAAGAAATTTTCTGTTTTTTCTAAACTCATAAATTTCAACAGGGTGAAAACCGCTGTTTAATTCATCAATGATCAATACATTATTTCTTACATTAAAAGTTTCATTGCCCAATTGTAAGGCATAATTGGCTCTTGTTTGCTGAAACTCAACCTGCAAACTTGCTATTTTACTTTGACTGAATCCCATTTGGGCCAGTAATAAAAATAGTGCTAGAAATTGTAGTTTTGTTCTCATAACGTTCGTTTTTCCGGTTATTAAATGGCTATTTTCAATAGCCGTGCCAAAAATAATATTTTTATTAAAACCCCCTAAACGATAGGATTTTATTAACAACAAAATCTTCTTAAAGCCTTATTTTTGCTTTAAAAAAAATTGAAGAAGAACTATTTATTTACTATTCTTTTGTGTTTTTTCTTATTAGAATTTGGAAATGCACAAACCAAAAAATTCACCTTAAGCGGCACCATAACGGAAGCCAATTCTGATGAAACCCTTATTGGCGTCAATATTTTAATCCCTCAATTAAAAACCGGAACTATCACCAATGAATATGGATTTTATTCCATTTCACTTGAAGAGGGAACATATGAATTTGTATTCAGTAGTTTGGGTTTTGAAGAAGTTCAAAAAACGGTTGTTTTAGATCAAAACATACGATTGGATATTAGCTTAAATGAGACAACAGAATCACTCAATGAGGTTGTTATAAAGCAAGATGTGGAAAGACTCAACATCAGAAATCCACAAATGAGTGTAAACGCTCTGTCAATTAACACCATTAAAAAAATGCCGGTTGTCCTTGGAGAGACTGATGTGATTAAATCCATGCTTTTACTTCCCGGAGTTACCAGCGCCGGTGAAGGAGCCAGTGGTTTTAATGTGAGAGGTGGTGCCGCAGATCAAAATTTAATTCTTCTTGATGAAGCCACGCTCTACAACTCTTCACACCTTTTTGGTTTCTTTTCTGTTTTTAACCCTGATGCTATCAAGGACCTCAAATTGTATAAAGGAGGAATTCCTGCCCGCTATGGCGGAAGAATTTCTTCTGTGCTGGACATTTACCAAAAAGACGGCAACCGAAATGAATACAAAGCCACCGGAGGTGTGGGTCTGGTGGCCAGCAGACTTCTTGTTGAAGGACCCATTGTGAAAGAAAAAGGTTCTTTCTTATTAGGGGGCAGAAGTAGTTATGCCCATTTGTTTTTACCCTTGTTTGATAATGATAACGTTGCTTATTTCTATGATCTGAATACTAAGTTGAGTTACAAACTCAATGAAAACAACAATTTGTACCTTTCGGGGTATTTTGGTCGTGATGTTTTTGAAATCTCCGACAGCTTTAGTAATACTTTTGGGAATACCACTTTAAACTTGAGGTGGAACCATCTATTTTCTGATAATTTATTTTCAAACCTTTCAGCCATCTATTCAGATTATTATTATGGGCTCACATTGAGTTTTGTGGGTTTTGATTTTGATAGCGGTATCAGAAATTTTAATCTGAAATATGACTTCAAACACTATATCTCAAACAAGTTGCAACTCAATTATGGCCTCAATTCCATCTATTACAAATTCAATCCGGGTGAGATTAACCCCACATCAGAAACCTCAGGTATCAACCCTCAGAAACTCGATGACAAATATGCTTTTGAAAATGCAGCCTATCTCGATGCCGAAATACGATTAACAGATAGAATAGCCGTTCAGGTAGGATTGCGGTTTTCTACATTCAATCGATTGGGACAAACAGGCTTTCTTACCTATGAAAATGACAACCCCATTTTTTTCAATCAAGACCTGAAGATCTATGAAAAAGCAACGCCCATAGATACATTAACTATTTCCAGAGGGAAAACCATTGCCTCCTTTGCAAATTTAGAACCCAGACTCTCAATTGCTTATGAATTAAATGAGAAATCTTCCATCAAAGCAAGTTACAATCGCACCTCACAATACATCCATTTAATTTCAAACACCACTTCCCCCACCCCTTTTGATGTCTATGCACCAAGCGGAAAATACATTGAACCCCAACTCGCAGATCAAGTTGCAGCCGGGTATTTCAGAAATTTTGACAAGTACTCTCTGGAGGTGGAAACCTTTTACAAAGAAGTAAAAAACCGATTGGACTATGTTGACGATGCCAATTTAATTGCTAATAATGCCATTGAGCAAGTACTTCTTTCAGGGGAAGCAAGGGCCTATGGTTTGGAAGTTTTGTTTAGAAAAAACACCGGGAAACTTCAGGGTTGGATTGCTTATACTTTGTCAAAAAGTGAACAACGCACACCCGGAAGAACCCCACAGGAAATTGGCATTAACAACGGTGAGTGGTATAATTCTGCCTGGGACAAAACCCACGATATTTCTATTACAGGAAGTTATGAACTGAACCCAAAATGGACCTTTGGCGCTAATTTTATTTTTCAAACAGGACAACCCGCCACTTTCCCAAACGGGCAGTATGAGTACAACGGCATTGTCGTTCCCACCTTTGAATCCAGAAACAGCAGCAGACTGCAAAGCTTTCACCATTTAGACCTTTCAGCTACATTAACACCTTCCAAAAATAAAAACAGAAACTGGCAGGGAGAATGGGTTTTTAGTATTTACAATGTGTATAACAGAATGAATGCCGCCTCCATTTCTTTTAGAGAAAATACAGATATTGGAAGAAATGAAGCCGTAAAGCTCTCTATTTTTGGAATCATTCCGGCAGTGACTTACAATTTTAAATTTTAAAAAATGAAGACATTAAAAATATTTTTATTCATTTTCGCTTTAAGCTTCCTCTCTTGTGAAGAAGTTATTGATTTAGAACTCAATGAGGCCACACCCAAACTTGTCATTGAAGCCTCATTAAACATCTTTCCAGACGATCCTTCAAGTACTCAAGCCTTTGTAAAGCTTACCACAACAGCTCCTTTTTTTGATAATGAAGTGCCATTTGTGACCGATGCAGAAGTGACAGTCACCCATGAAGATGGCACTGTTTTTCCTTTCGCGTATAGCGAAAACGGCTACTATATAACAGACTTAACTCCTGAACCCAATGTTAATTATACCCTTGATGTGGTGTATAAAAATGAACTTTACAGGGCTACAAATAGACTGGTTTCTAGTTCGCCTATCGAATTTGTTGAACAAAAAAACGATGCCGGTTTTTCAGGTGAGGACATTGAGTTAAAAGCCTTTTTTTCAGACCCTGCAGGAGAAGAAAATTATTATTTTTTTGAAGGCCTTTCAGAAAAAGGAAACATTTATGATGCTATTAGTGACGAATTTTTTAACGGAAACCTCATTTTTGGGTATTATCTGGTGGAAGACATTGAGCCCGGTGACGAGGTAAAGTTCAATCTTTATGGCATCAATGAGCAAAACTACAATTTCATTTTCACCCTTTTGCAGCAAGGTGATGCCCCGTCGGGTCCTTTTGAAACCCAACCGGCTACCGTGAGAGGAAACATTGTCAATGAGACCGACCCCGATAATTTTCCTTTAGGCTACTTTAGGATTTCAGAAGCTTACACTTTTACATATACAGTTCAATAACAATCCTTATTTTTGTGGTATGGATTTCATAAAAACCACAGAAGCAGATTCAAACTTTGACCATTTAGAAAAAATGGGGCTTATTGATTTGCTCAAAAACATCAACAAAGAAGATAAAACAGTGGCACTTGCTGTTGAGAAAGCCCTCCCTCAAATTGAAATAGTAACAAAGGTTGTTATCGAAAAATTAGCTCAAGGCGGAAGACTTTTTTACATTGGTGCAGGCACTAGTGGTCGCTTGGGCATACTGGATGCCAGTGAATGTCCGCCCACATTTGGTGTTTCACACGATTTAGTTCTTGGTCTCATTGCCGGTGGTGATACTGCTATAAGAAAAGCAGTAGAATTTGCAGAAGATTCCCTTACACAAGCTTGGGAAGATTTAAAGGCATATCATATTTCACAAAAGGATGTCGTAATTGGTATTGCAGCCTCAGGAACAACACCTTATGTGATTGGGGCTTTAAAAGAATGCAATGCAAACAACATAGTTACCGGTTGTATAACGTGTAATTTAGGAAGTCCGCTATCAAAAATGGCTCAATACCCCATTGAGGTCATTGTGGGTCCGGAGTTTGTTACCGGGAGTTCCAGAATGAAAGCGGGCACAGCTCAAAAAATGGTATTGAATATGATTTCAACAGCCACTATGGTGCAACTGGGCAGAGTAAAAGGAAACAAAATGGTGGATATGCAATTGAGTAATCACAAACTTGTTGAACGTGGTATTCAAATGATTATGAAAGAGCTTTCTGTTTCCAGAGAAAAGGCGACCCAACTTTTAGACGAACATAAGAGTGTTAGAAACGCTATAGCAGTATATTCAAATACAAAATGAAAGAGCAAAAGCACACAAACAAAGAAATATTAATGACCGGTATCAAGTATATGGCTCTTTCGTTGCCTTTGATGTTTGTGGGGCCTTATGTGATTACACTTGGATTTTTAAACAAAGACAATGCTACCTTTTACTTGTTTTTCCCCTTAGGACTTATACTTGCAATAGCCGCAGTTTTTTTTGCATTTAAAGGGATAAAAACTATTATGAAGTCTATGTTTGACTAAAATATTTTATGTGCTAAAATGAAAAAAAGAACCGCTTGCTTGCGGTTCTTTTTTTATTTATTTATGTTAAACCCTTTATTTTTTAATCACTTTTACTGTCTTAGTGTTCCCTTCAGATACAATTTTCACTAAATAAGTGGCATTTGACAAAGTTGAAAGATCTACTTCAACAGCTTTAGAATTTGCTTTTTGTACTTTAACTACTTGACCTAAAAGATTACTAATTACAACTTCAGAAATAGTTTGATTATAATCCAGGTACAAAATGTCATCTGTTGGATTTGGATAAAAGCTAAGGCTTGAATTGTCAAAGTCATTTAAGCCAAGTGAAATGGTTACAGTAACAGCAAAAGGGTCGCTCAAACAACCATCAACGATATTGACGGCATAATAGGTTTCTCCATCAACTAAAAGGGTATTTAAAGGCAATGGATTGGTTCCTGCAAGAGCATCAGCTTCATTAGCAAACCAGGTAACATCAGTGGGATCCACAACAATATCTGCAAGGGTAGCACCCTCATTAAATGTTTGTTCAGCGTCTCCGGTTGGTGCAGGTGGTGCTGTACATCCATCGAGCGTTAATCTTCCAAAAAATTGTCCTGAATCTCCGGAAATCAATGTACTGATTCCGGTTGCGGGGTCCAGCCTGTGAACTCCTGCTGCACTTGTCCAAAGAATTTCACCATTTCCTAATTTTGACACACCTCTTAAATTTCCTTCATTCCAAAAGTCAAGTATGGAGCCATCTGTTTCAGAAAAACGGTATAAGCCATTTTGATTACCTCCACTAATTATACTGAAAACAGCAGCAAGTATTACTCCGGGTTCTTCAATTTCTATTTGTTGTATAAAGTTGACCACTCCGGGTTCAAGAATATTGCCTAAAATGTTTCCGTCATAATCTCTTCTTTCTATTTTTGATGTGCTGGCACCAATGTATGAAATATACACTTCGCCATCACCATTATCTACAATATCAAAGGAAGAAATTCCATCTGTCAAAAAGAAGCCCAAATTATTTCCGTCAAGGTCAAACTTAACAATGGCATCGCCCGGAGCACCATTGTTTGAGCCTGCATTAGTAACCCATACTTCACTGCTATTAACTAATGCCATACCTTTAATGTTATCAAGCCCTCCTGTAATAGTACTCAATAAATTTCCATCTAAATCGTATCGTTCTATTTTATCACCAATTTGGTAAGAAATCCAGATTTCATCACCAACTTGAATCAGAGCTTTAGGTGTGCCGGCATCTAAAACAATAAAAGAAGGGTCAATAATAGCCCCGCTATTAGGGTCTAATAAAACAACATTTGGTGACTGAATAACGGCGATGCGCTCTTGTGCTTGCAATGAAAAAGTTAAGCAAAGTACACATATTAATAAAGCGAATAATTGAGTAGTTTTCGATTTCATAATTGTAAGTTTAAATTGACCTATGAATATATATAAATTTTCAGAGATTTACAAAACTTTCAATTTTTCTTTCATTTCAAAGGCCAAATCAAAAAAAAATCCCGACTGTTTTCACAATCGGGATTTAAAGAAGGCGGCGACATACTCTCCCACTGGATAGCAGTACCATCTGCGCTAACGG
>CAXBNF010000016.1:0-59202 GCA_963977065.1 uncultured Flavobacteriaceae bacterium
TAGAGCGCCACCTTGCCAAGGTGGAGGTCGCGGGTTCGAATCCCGTTTTTCGCTCGACCTAAGTTCCGGATTTATGCGGAATTTTTCCACGCTCGAGTGGTGGAATTGGTAGACACGCCGGACTTAAAATCCTGTGGGCATTTGCCCGTGCGGGTTCAAGTCCCGCCTCGAGTACTTAAAAGCCTTATAAAATTTCTTTTATAAGGCTTTTTTATTTGCATATTTTGAATTTTATTTAAATTTCGTCACTAAACATTTTTTTGATTTCTTCCTCTGCTTCATTATCCAGTGTGTTATTTGATTTTCTTACACTGAGGCGATGTGACAGATACCCCATAAAAAAAAGAATAGGTAGTATGAAAGGCAATGCGTCCCAAAAATCATATTCATCCATATACTTGACTTTATAGCTTATCACTCCAGAGAGTTGGAAAAGAAACATAGTAAAAGGAACCAGTATGGCATACCGCCACCATTTGCCTGAGGTCAAAAACCACAAGCCGGTTAAAATAACAAATGTAATTTTGGTAAATAAAGCGTGCATGTATGTCTGAACATTACTAAAGGCACCCGCTTCAAATGTGCCTAAAAAAGTGTCCCAGCTTGTTTGGTCTGCCGGCGCATACTTATATATATAAAATAAAAAGGGCGTAGAAATCAATACAATTGATATTACGCCGCCTTTTAATAAATCTTTTTTCCTATCCGTTTGGCGGTATTTCATATTTCGCTTTGTCAAGGTTTTGTTCGTCAGATCCAATTGATTCCGGTGTGCAACTTGCTGTTAAAGCAAGAATGCCTAAAATAAACATTAATTTTTTCATGGGAATGATTTTTAAGTTAGAATTTGATGCTAATAAACGATAAAAAATGCTTTTAGACGATTTATCACTCAAAAAACTATCAACAACTTATCAACAATGTTAAAGTTGAATTTAAAAATAATTCTGATTAGGCATAATAAAAAAGGGTGTTCGATGAAAGACTCTTTGATGTTTTTTTATGAATCTCAATTGAAAGCTACTATGTGCTCATTTAAAACTTAGCTAGCAACTATTATTATTACTACGATACCTAAGAGTACCTCAAGTAAATAAGTTTACAAAGGGAAATGGATCTTGGTTTTAATTGGTTGAAATCGTCTTTGGTTAGTGCTTGAATCTTTAATTGCTTTTGGGTTAAAAGCAAAAAAAAACTCCAAGAAGGAGTTTTTAAAATAAAAAATCAATGTTTGTAAATTAATTTTTCTTCATTGCATCTTTAGCAGCATTGGCAGCGTTATCTACTGCATCCTCAGCGGCATCATTTACTGCATCTGCAGCATCTTCAGCAGCATCTTCAAGATTTTCAGCAGCGTCGTTTAATGCGTCACCGGCTTCTTCAGCAGCTTCTTCTGCAGTATCAGCGGCATCTTCTACATTTTCAATAGCGTCTTCCATAGCATCTTCTGTTTTTTTCTCTGTATCTCTACAAGAAGTAACAGCAAATGTGAAAACAAGAACAAAAATACTTAGAAATATCTTTTTCATTTTTAAAAGTTTAAATGGTTATTAATGTGCAAATTTATTATTTTTTTTCAAACCTTTAACATTTCTTTTTAACTTTCTTATATTTTTTTAACCAACAAATCCATGTATGTTTGGAATATATCCAAAATATTACTTATTTTAGGGCAAAATTTAAATAATGAGTTCAGAACTTTCTATAGAAGCACAACGGTTTAAACTGCTTAGAGAAGAGTTGCGATATACACAACAAGCTTTTGCAGAATTATTGGGGGTTCCCAAAACAACTGCAGATATTGAAAGGGGAAAAACTAAAATTGCCGGTTTTGTGCTTGTAGCCTTAATCAAACATTTTCAATTGAATCCGTTGTGGCTTTTTGGCGAAAGCCAGGAAAAATATCTTAAGAAGTCAACACAAAATAGCATTTTACCAAAAGTAATTACCCTGAATTCTCAAAACAATGAAAACATTTTATTAGTCAATGAAAAAGCCGCAGCGGGCTATCCGCATAACCTTCAGGACC
The DNA here is from genome assembly GCA_963977065.1 of uncultured Flavobacteriaceae bacterium. GTDB lineage: Bacteria > Bacteroidota > Bacteroidia > Flavobacteriales > Flavobacteriaceae > Planktosalinus. The sequence continues at coordinate 2,030 of CAXBNF010000016.1, forward strand.
CTCAATGGTATGAACGATTGCCGGCTTTTGACTTGCCGCTTCCTCAATTTAGAAATGCTTCATACCGAGGATTTCAGGTGGAAGGTGATAGTATGTTGCCCAATATAAAAGCGGGTGAGTGGGTCATTGGAAGGGCGATGAGCAGTTTTAATGAAATCATTAATAACCGGGTCTATGTGGTGGTATTGTCAGATTCTGTTTTGGTTAAAAAAGTGCAGAAACTTACAGAAAAGAACAAGATAAAACTCATTTCTTTTAATGAAGGCTATTTGCCCGTTGAAATTCATTTTAGCGAAGTTCAGGAGCTATGGCTTGTTAATAGTAAATTATCGTTTGGAATTGATGATATGACTGAAAGCAGTTTGTTGAGAGAGTTGAAAGCGTCTATGAAAGAATTAAAAAGCCAGCTTAAAAAGATTAATTAGAGCAGGAGTTTGAAAATCCCGCTCTAATTGAATGCTTATTAAAAATTAATTGTCATCACCGATTTTATCAATCGCTTTGTCAATTTCTTCGTTTACTTCAGAATCTACTTTTTCTGCTGCACGTTCCATAGCCCCTTTTGATTCTTCAGCTTCAACCTTTACTTCTTTTGTTACTTCTATTGTTTCCGTTTTGGTTTCTCTACAAGATACAAAAATGATACTTGTTGAAAATACTACAGCAACCATTAAAATTAATTTTTTCATCATTATTAGTTTAAGTGTTTATGCTGTGCAAGGTATTGTTATATTTTTAATAAATGGAGATATTACTCGTTTAAAATCAGAACCTTTGAATTCTATCCATTATAATTTGGGTTGCACCGGTATTGTTCTGCACATAATGACCATTGATCATTCCTGTTTTTTCCCTAAAAGATTTGTTGATTATCAATTTATCAAAAATCACTTTTATTTCCTCTTTGGTTGCCACAGAAAACAATCCCGCACGACTTTGTAGTGCGATTGCTTCAGGAAATATTTTGTAATTTTTACCAATGACAATGGGCACACCAAACGTGGCTGCTTCCAGTATGTTATGCAATCCTGTATTGCCCATACCACCTCCCACATAGGCAATATCTGCATAACTATACACCTTTTTTAAATGCCCAATGCTGTCTAAAATAAACACATCAATGTCGTTCAAATTCTTTCTATCCTTTTCAGTGAAACGCACTGTTTTTTTAAGAATACTGTTCTCGAGAGCCTTTATTTGTTCGTTTTTAAGATTGTGAGGAGCAATGATAAACTTGACATTTTCAGGAGATTGATTGATGTAATCTACGAGAATTTCTTCATCTTCAGGCCAGGTGCTTCCGGCAACGATACAAAGAGATTCGGTTTTAAAAGATTCGATAAAATCAAGGTTGTTGTTTTCTTCAATTTGTTTGGAAACCCGGTCATAGCGGGTATCTCCGCTCACGGTAACTTGTTGTATGGAAATGGTTTCCAAAAGCTGTTTTGACTTTTCGTCCTGAACAAAAATATGGGTAAAGGTTTTTAAAACTTTCCGCATCCATGAACCAAGAGGTTTAAAGAATAGTTGATTTTTACGGAATAGTCCCGAAATCAAATAGGTGGGGATGTCTCTTCTATTTAGTTCCAGTAAGTAATTGGGCCAGAATTCATATTTTACAAAAAAGACCATTTCGGGCTTGACCAGGTTTAAAAACTTCTTGACATTACTTTTTGTGTCCAGCGGAAGATACACGGTGATATCACCCAGCGAACTGTTTTTTTTGTTTTCATAGCCTGAAGGCGAAAAAAAGGTAACCACTAATTTGTGTTGAGGGTATTTTTTCTTAATCGCTTCCATCACAGGAAGCCCTTGTTCATATTCGCCCAAGGAGGCACAATGAAACCAAATGGTTTTATCTTTTGAGGTAAGTTGAGATTCCAGGGTTTGAAACACCGTTTGGCGTCCCATGACAAACAGCTTCATCTTGGCCGAAAACAAGCCGCTTACAGGTATCACCTTTTCAAAAACGGCCGTCAATGTGGAATATAGGAATCGCATACAATTATTTCTAGTGCTAAAATACATTAGTTTCTAAAATTACATTGTTTACCGAAGTGAAAATTCCTATTTTTGTTGTCCTACCTTATTTATGAACTATGAAGAAACTACAAATGGTTGACCTCAAAGGTCAATATGAAGGCATAAAAGAACGAGTCAATGAATCCATCACCGAAGTCCTAGAAAACAACGCTTATGTAAACGGGCCACAAGTACATAGTTTCCAAAAAGAACTGGAAGACTATCTGGGTGTTAAACACGTGATTCCCTGTGCCAATGGGACTGATGCTTTGCAAATCGCGATGATGGGACTGGAGTTAAAACCAGGTGACGAAGTGATTACCGCCGATTTTACTTTTGCAGCCACTGTGGAGGTGATTGCTTTGTTGCAGTTGACTCCGGTTTTAGTCGATGTGTATCCAGATACTTTCAATATTGATATTGAAGCCCTGGAAAAAGCCATTACTTCAAAAACAAAGGCCATAGTACCCGTTCACCTTTTTGGACAATCTGCAAATATGGACGCTATTATGGCTGTCGCCGAAAAGCACAACTTGTATGTTATTGAGGACAATGCGCAAGCCATTGGCGCCAATTATACCTTTAAAAACGGCACCAAAAAGAAAGCCGGAACCATTGGACATGTGGGGGCGACTTCTTTTTTTCCCTCAAAAAATTTAGGATGTTATGGTGATGGCGGGGCTATTTTTACAAACGATGATGACCTAGCACATACACTTCGCGGTATCGTAAACCACGGGATGTATGAACGCTACTACCACGATGTGGTGGGTGTGAATTCGCGTTTGGATTCCATACAGGCAGCAGTGTTGCGGGCTAAATTACCCAATTTAAACAGCTACAACAAAGCCCGCCAGGAAGCGGCCAGAAAATACACCGCCGCTTTGAAAGATCATCCGGCAATTGAAACCCCGGTGACTCAAACAAATGTGGATTGCAATAAAACCAATGGCATTTGTGACACTTGTGATTGCCATGTTTTTCATCAATACACTTTAAAAATCACCAATGGACAACGGGATGCTCTGGCAAAACACCTCCAGGAAAAAGGAATCCCACACGGAATTTATTACCCAATACCACTGCACAGTCAAAAGGCGTATAAAGACAGTCGCTATAACGAAGCTGATTTTCCGGTGACCAATCAATTGGTCAATGAAGTCATTTCATTGCCGATGCATACAGAGCTGGATGATGAGCAGATTGGGTTTATTACTGATACGATAACGGAATTCCTGGGAAGTTAGGAATCTCAAAAATTTTAGTTACAATTAATAATTAATCATTTTAATAACGAGACCCCTCCCCAAGCAAATTTGGGGACGGGGGTGTGGATATGAAAATACTGGTTACAGGAGGTTTAGGATACATAGGCTCACACACGGCAGTTGCATTGCAGCAAGCCGGGTTTGAGGTCTTGATTGTGGACAATATGTCCAATTCGTCTATTGATGTTTTGGAGGGGATTGTTAAGATTACGGGTATTTCACCCCAATTCAAATATTTGGATTTACGGGATAAAACCGAAGTGCATCAGTATTTCAAAATACATAAGGACATTGACGGCATCATTCATTTTGCCGCTTCCAAAGCGGTGGGCGAAAGTGTGGAAAACCCTTTGTTGTACTATGAAAACAATTTGAATACCTTGGTGTATTTGCTTCAGGAATGCAATCAACACCACATTCAGAATTTAATTTTCAGTTCGTCGTGCACTGTTTATGGCGAGCCTGACAGTTTACCAATTACTGAAGATGCCCCCGTAAAAGAGGCCAATTCGCCTTACGGAAACACTAAGCAAATTAGTGAAGAGATTCTTTTTGATACCACCAAGATATCTGATTTAAAAGCCATTGCCCTGCGCTATTTTAACCCCATTGGTGCTCATGAATCTGCTGAAATAGGGGAGTTACCCCTGGGCGTTCCTCAAAATTTAGTGCCGTTTATCACACAAACGGCTATTGGATTACGGGAGGAATTGTCAGTGTTTGGAAATGATTATCCCACTGAGGATGGTAGCTGCATCCGCGATTACATTCACGTGATGGATCTGGCTGAAGCTCATGTGGTGGCCTTGCAACGCTTGCTCGAAAAGAAAAACCTAACCGACTTTGAAGTTTTTAACGTGGGAACCGGAAAAGGTTCTTCTGTCTTTGAAGTGATACAGGCTTTTGAAAAGGTAAGCGGCACCTCCCTAAACTACAAAGTGGTGGATCGCCGCCCCGGAGATGTCATTGCTGTGTATGCTGATACAGCTAAAGCCAATAAGGAGCTGGGCTGGAAAGCGCAACGTGATTTGGAGGAGGCGTTACGTTCTGCGTGGAAGTGGGAGGAGAAAGTTAGAAGTGAGAAATAAAAAGTTAGAAGTGCTAATTTGAAATTAATAAGCACCCCTCTTTCGCCACTTATGGTGGCTTCGGATGGCAAAGCAAATTCCAAATCCCCTTGGTGAGAGGATAGGCTTCACTTGTGTTTAGAAATAAATTAAGAGAGTTTGTCATGATAGAATATTTCATACCTATCCAAAAAAACCTTATTTTTATAACTTGAATAACTATGACCACCAAATCCAAAATAAATATGAAAAAACTAATCACACTCAGCTTAACGATTTTTACGGCAGCTGTTTTTTCACAAAACACTTATATCCATTGCGGAAAATTGATTGACACCCAAAACGGCCGGGTGCTTACCGAAAAAACCATTGTGGTTTCCGGTAACACCATCAGCAGTGTTCAGAATGGGTATGTAAACCCCACAAGCACAAATGACAAAGTCATCGACTTAAAGTCCAAAACCGTGATGCCGGGCTGGATTGATATGCACGTGCATATTGAAGGCGACCCGGGACCTACAAAATATCTGGAAGCATTTACAATCAATGAAGCCGACCGTGCTTACAATGCTCAGGAAATAGCCCACCGCACTTTGATGGCTGGTTTTACGACGGTAAGAGATCTGGGCGGAAGCGGCGTAAATGTGTCATTGCGTAATGCCATAAGAAAAGGAACGGTAACCGGTCCGCGTATTTTTACTGTTGAAAAATCACTGGCTACCACAGGTGGACACGCTGACCCAACCAACGGAAGAAACAATGAACTTATGGGTGACCCAGGACCCAAAGAAGGGGTGGTCAACAGCATTGAAGATGCCCGGAAAGCTGTGCGTCAACGCTACAAAAACGGCGCTGATTGGATTAAAATCACCGCAACAGGCGGGGTATTGAGTATGGCCAAAAGCGGATCCAATCCGCAGTTTTTTGAAGAAGAAATTGCAGCCATTGTCGAAGTTGCCAAAGATTACGGAATGAAAGTCGCTGCCCACGCACACGGAGATGAAGGCATGCAACGCGCCATCAAAGCCGGAGTGAAAACCATAGAGCATGGGACAGAAATGAGTCCGGAAACGATGGAACTAATGAAAAAACACAACGCTTTTTATGTGCCCACTATTTCCGCGGGAAAATATGTGGCGCAGCAGGCGGCAATCCCCAATTTTTATCCGGAGATTATCGTTCCTAAAGCACTTGCCATCGGTCCGCAGATACAGGATACTTTTGGAAGAGCCTATAAGGCCGGTGTTCCTATTGCTTTTGGTACCGATGCAGGCGTATTTCCTCACGGCGAAAATGCCAAGGAGTTTATCTATATGACCGAAGCCGGAATGCCGGTGATGAAAGCCTTGCAATCTGCTACAATGACCAATGCAGAGTTATTGGATATGAATGGAAAACTTGGCGTCCTAGCTACAGGTTATCTTGCCGATATCATTGCCACAGATGAGGATCCCACACAGAACATCAATACGGTTGAAAATGTGGTGTTTGTGATGAAAGATGGGGTGGTTTATAAGGAGTAACGGAGTTGACTTAGGACTGCAAGACTTATGACTTAAGATATTAGGTGTGGGATTTTAGACGGTTATTTACGGCAGATTTCGCAGATCAACGCAGAATATAACCCTCTCAGGGTTCAAAACCTTGAGAGGGTTACTTGTTTCTATTCAAATTTTGCTGCATCTGTCACGGCGTCTTTATGAATTTTTTTGACTAAGCCTTGGAGGACGTTTCCTGGGCCGACTTCGATAAATTTTGTGGCACCGTCGCTGACCATGTTTTGCACGCTTTGGGTCCATTTTACCGGAGCCGTTAGCTGGAAGATGAGGTTTTCTTTTATTTTTTCGGGCTCGGTTACGGCAAAGGTGGTTACGTTTTGATAGACCGGGCAAACGGGTGTGGCAAATGGTGTGTTTTCTATGGCTTTTGCAAGTTCTTCGCGAGCGGGTTCCATCAATGGGGAGTGGAAAGCACCCCCCACCGGAAGTAATAAGGCTCTTCTGGCGCCACGTTCTTTTAATCGTTCGCAGGCTTCTTCCACTGCTTTTACTTCTCCGGAAATTACCAGTTGGCCGGGACAGTTATAATTGGCAGCTACCACCACGCCATCCACATCAGCGCAAACGGCTTCTACGATATGGTCTTCAAGGCCAAGTACCGCAGCCATTGTTGAGGGTTGCATTTCGCAGGCTTTTTGCATGGCCAAAGCGCGTTTAGAAACCAAAAGCAGTGCATCTTCAAATTTTAAACATTTGTTGGCAACAAGTGCTGAGAATTCACCAAGCGAATGTCCTGCGACCATATCCGGTTTAAAACTGTCACCCAGTACTTCAGCGAGAATTACGGAATGTAAAAAAATAGCCGGTTGGGTGACTTTGGTTTCTTTGAGTTCGTCGGCAGTACCTTCAAACATGATTTTGGTGATGTCAAAGCCCAGGATGTCGTTGGCTTGCTGAAAGCGTTTTTTTGCGATGTCTGAGTTGTCGTAGAGGTCTTTGCCCATTCCGGTGAATTGGGCGCCTTGTCCGGGGAAGATGTATGCTGTCATAATTGGTTCTATGTTTAAGGTTTAAAGTTCAAAGTTGTTTCGAGTGGTTTCGGCTCCGCTCAACCACCGATTTTTAAAACAAAAATAACAAAATAAATCAGGAATACTTCTTAATGATGGTGTTTACCTGATTGTAGTAGCCGCTTCCGAAGAGGTTGAGGTGAACCAGCAAATAGTAGAGTTGCCAAATGTCTGTTCTGTTTTTCCAGTTGTTTTCTAGCGGAAAGTTTTCATTGTAAATGCTATAAACCCTTTCGGGGAAACCGCCAAAGAGCTGCATCATCGCGAGGTCCATTTCGCGTGAAGTGAAGCTTACTGCAGGGTCAATCAGGCAGGGGTTGCCGTAAGTATCGACCAAATAATTGCCATTCCACAAATCGCCGTGAATGAGTGCGGGTGGTTCATTGGGGATTTCGTTTTGAATGTTTTTTAAAAAAGCGTCGATGTTTTTGAAATCGAATCCGTTTTGAGTAGCGAGATGCCATTGGGGATTTAATCTTTTCTCTACAAAAAATTCAGCAGAATGGGTAATGTTACAGTCGTTAATTTGGGGTAAACTGCCGATGTAATTGTCGTGGTCGAGGCCAAAATGTGACGCAGTGTTTTGATGCATTGCTGCGAGTTGGTGGCCGAAGGTATTATTGAAGTTTGGACTTTTGGTTCCGGGATTGATGTATTCCAGCAGGAGATACGAATGTTTTTCGGTTTCACCGTAGCTAATGGCTTCGGGAATTTTAAAAGTGTTGGTGTTTTTAAGTAGTTGGAGACCTTTGGCTTCTGCTTCAAACATATTGGGGAAGCGGTTGGCATCATTGGTTTTAAGTACAAAGTTTCCCTTGTCTGTTTCCAGGAGGAATACGTCGTTGATGTCGCCGCCCTGGAGTGGTTGGTGGTTCAGGAGTTTTAGATTTTCCTGTTGAAGGATGGTATGTATGGAAAAGGTATTGATGTTTTTTTTTCACGCAAAGTCCGCAAAGATTTATTCGCAAAGTAGCGCAAAGTTTTGGTTTAATCTTTTCGGATATAAGTTAAATAAGTAAACGCAAACTCGTGTTTGTCATCTTTGGGGTGGTGTTCTTCCTTTATGAGTTCCCATTTACTTTCATCGATATGAGGGAAAAAGGTGTCAGCTGAAAACTCAGAGTGGACGCGCGTGAGTTCGATTTTATCAGCATATTCAAGGCCTTGTTTGTATATTTCGCCACCTCCTATTATGAAGGGTTGGTCGTCTTGTTTTGCAAGTTCAAGGGCTTCTTTTATGGAGTGAACCACGATGGCGCCAAATTTTTTATAAGTTTTGTCTCTTGTGATGACTACGTGAATCCTGTTTGGCAAAGGCTCAGGGAAGGTTTCAAACGTTTTGCGGCCCATAATGATGTGGTGGCCTGTGGTGAGTTTTTTAAAGCGTTTAAAATCATCGGGTAAATGCCACACCAGATCATTGTCTTTTCCCAAAGCATCGTTTTCAGAAGCAGCGGCAATGAGGGTGATTGTTTGGTTTTTAGTTGGCTTGGTGGCTTTAACGGGAACAGGTTCATTTGGCAAAGGCATTTCCTTTTCAACTCTTTTTTGGAGTTCCGTTATGCGGTTTTGTTGTTTTAGTTTGAGTTTATCCAACTGTTCATTTTCCCATTTTTTGCCCATAAAGCGATTGGTAAAAAACACATTAAACGCGTGAATGAGGAAAAAGAAGGTCCAGATAAGGATAGCCCAGACATACCAGTTTTGGGGCAAAACTTCATGCCCAACTCCCATTACCTGATCCAAAATAATAATAAAAGCAGAGCCAATAAGAAAAAAGACAAAATGCTGGTTGAGGCGTTTTTTTTGACGAATGCGGTCCTGAGCATATAGAAATTGCTCGCGGTCTTCAGATTTTTGAGACTCTATAGGTTTTGAAGCCATGTTTTTGATTTAATTCTAAGATTAAAAATACGACTATTTTTTATTATTTACTAAACAATATATTTGAGGCTGATATTAATGTCTTCTTTTTCTTCTAAGCATTTTTTTAGTAACCTCATATCTAACTTTTTGTCTAAAAGAAACGGCTACCGGTTTATTATCTTTGGTTGCCGGAATGAATTTAGGTAAGGTGGAAATTAACCTAATGATTTCTTTTTCAATAAGCGGGTGAGAAGCAGTTGCTTTGATATTTGTAATTTCACCCCTTGCATCGATAGTGAAAATAACAGTTATTTCCTGGAAGCCAGGACTTACTTCTGCTTCAGCAAATACAGCAATGTCAAATTGATTGTATAATAATGATTGAATGGCAAGGTTTAAGCACCTTTCCTTATAGTTTTTATCACCGTTTGCACAATTCTTATGCTCTGGAGGTGAGTCAACTGATTTAGAAGGCATACTAATTACATTATATTCACTCTCATTAAACTTTTTATATACAATTTGATTATAAATGTCGATTGTATAAAGGTTTTTAAATTCAAAACTCATTTCAACAGCCTTATTGTCGATTCTTAATTTCCCAATAGGCTCAATCTCCTGAAGCATTGAAGAAACCATTTCTTCAAATCCTTCATTTAAATTATATGAGTTTTTTAGATGAAACGCTCCTAAAGAATCAACAACAATTTTAAAATGTACCAACTCCTCCTCACCTTCTTTTAACTCTAATTTCTCTTTGTTTTGAATTGTAACATAGTTAAAAAACAATTCAAATCCACTTTCTAAGCAATGTTGTCTCACCTCTTTAGAATTAGAAGTATTACATCTTTTAAAATCAAGAGGTTGTGAAAAACCTGTGACAAATGAGAAGAAAAAAACGCAAAATAACGTCTTGTTAAAATCTAAGACTTTAATAGTTAAGCTAGGAATCATTAAATTTTGCTTTTTATAGGGAGCTTGTTTGTTCTTGTGAATTTAGTTTTTGTCGGTTTTGTTATTTTCAACCTCATAAAAAATGGGCATTGAATATGAAACAGTAACATTTTTACCATTCACTTGGCCCGGAAGCATTTTAGGTAGTGAATTGAAAACTCTAACGGCTTCAAACTCTAAGAGTTTATATGGCCCCTTAGCAATAACATCAGAAACTTCACCGTTTATATTAATTTTGAATGAAACGTCAATTCTGACAATACCACTAAGAGAAGGCACAAAATCTAGTAATTCTGTATTATAATTTTCCACAACGAATTTTTCAATTTTAGAAGACATACATTTCTTTCTTTTTTCCAAGTCTTTAAATTTACAACCGGGATATATTGGTGGCGAAAGAATTCTTGAAGTATTATTTTCTAACGATTCTTCCTGCTCTTTTTTTGATTCAAATTTATATATTGTTTTTCCTGAATCATTTACAGCTATAATTTCCCCGTTTTTTAATGAGCGAAATGTCAGTTTAATTTCAACTTTTTTATTAGTCAAATTAAGTGGGTATTCTTTTATTTTTTCAGCTTCCTTTGAAGTAAATAAAACGACTCTTTTTAATGCCGAAAGTAAAGTTAGATTTGATGTGTTATAATCTTCTAACAAAAAAATACCATCATCATTTATAGAAATTGTGGCGATTAAATTTTCTTGACTATCTTTTAATTTTAGATTTGTTAAATCATTGTTAACTTCATGGCAGATAAATAGCATAAAACAATGTTCTAAGCAATCTAATGTGTCCGAAATAGTTTCTTTTTCCAAACATTCATTAAAAATCTTACTTTCTTGAGCATTACTAGAAAAAGAGAAAAATAACACTAAAAAAAGAAATATTCTTAGCATAACATCTACTTACCGGTCTTAAAATTAAAGGGAACCGCATAGGAAATAGCCCTGGGTTTACCGGCGAGCATACCCGGTTTCATTTTTGGAATGGCCATGATGTTTCTTTTAGCTTCCTCCACGAGTTCTTTGTTTTTTCCTTCCACTTTTGTGATTTCCACTTCGCCACTGGTATTGATTACAAAATGGACCACAATGCGTTCCTGAATATTGTTTTTCCAGGCATTGACAGGATATTTAAAGTTTTTTCTAATGTGTTCATTCAGTTTTTGATCAAAACAGGCATCGGTTTTTGAGGTGTCGTTGCTTTCACAACCGGGCCAAACCGGCGCTATTTCTTTCATGGTTACTTTGTTTTTATCTACATCGCCCCATTTTTCCTGAGCTAGTGCAGGTAAAGAAATTAAAAGGACAAGTAAAAATGCTAATTTTTTCATAGATGTTTGGGTTAAAATTTAAACTGCGACCGCTCCTTTAATGTGGGGATGCGGATTGTAATCGACTAAGGTAAAGTCTTCAAACGTAAAATCAAAGATATTTTTTACATCTGGGTTGATAATCATTTTGGGAAGGGGTCTCAAGTCTCTTGAAAGTTGTAATTCCAGTTGTTCAAAATGGTTTGAATAGATGTGTGCATCACCAAAAGTGTGAACAAAATCACCCGGCTCCAGGTCACAAACCTGAGCAATCATCATCGTTAACAAGGCATAAGAAGCAATGTTAAATGGTACACCCAGAAAAATGTCTGCACTTCGCTGATAGAGTTGGCACGAAAGTTTTCCTTTGGTTTCTCCTTTTGATTCATCAGGCGGAGCAACATAAAATTGAAAAAACGCATGGCAGGGCGGAAGTGCAGCTTTGCCGTTGGCCACGTTTTCACTGAATGAAACAGAAGTATCCGGTAATACACTTGGGTTCCAGGCTGAGATGAGCATTCGGCGGCTGTTGGGGTTGGTTTTAATGGTGTGGATAAGTTCGCTAATCTGGTCAATTTGTTCACTGTTCCAGTTGCGCCATTGATGTCCATAGACAGGGCCCAGGTCGCCGTTTTCATCGGCCCAGTCATTCCAGATTTTCACGCCGTTTTCCTGGAGGTATCCAATGTTTGTATCACCTTTTAAAAACCAGAGCAATTCATAAATAATGGATTTTAAGTGTAGTTTTTTGGTGGTGACCATTGGGAAGCCTTCGCTGAGGTCGAAGCGCATTTGGTAACCAAACACACTTTTGGTTCCTGTTCCGGTGCGGTCGCCTTTAAAGGTGCCGTTTTCTAGTACATGTTTTACAAGGTTGTGGTATTGTTTCATAAGCATATTCCCGTCCCCAAGTCCACTTGGGGAGGAATCTCTTTTTTGGTTAAACTTTTAAAATCCGAAAATAAATAAAAGCTTTTAAATGCGTTTGCAATCTTTTGGATTTCTATTAAAAGTTATTAACTAAATTTGGAATTTCATTCACGAGATACCCGCCTACGCGGGCATTGGCTACCCAATAATCATCCCCGCAATAGTCGCAGAAAGCAAAGAGGCAATGGTTCCTCCAATCAATGCTTTAATTCCAAATTCTGAAAGTGTTTTACGTTGCCCGGGTGCGAGTGAGCCAATGCCTCCAATCTGAATTCCGATAGATGCGAAATTGGCAAAACCACACAGCATATAGGTGGCCATAATCACTGATTTCTCATAGTTGAAACTGATGAGGTTTGCGGTGTTTTTTAAATCTGCCAACTGGATATAACCTACAAATTCGCTGGCTACCAGTTTGATGCCCAGTAATTGTCCCATCAATGCCATATCTTCCTGAGCAACCCCAATAAGCCACATCAACGGAGCAAAGAGATAACCAAGTATAAACTCCAAAGAAAATTTATCATAAGGTGTACTTGAGGCTACCCAATTGTTGATAGACGTAATATCGCCAATTTTTTCAAAACCATAATTGATCATAGCGATAAAGGCGATAAAGACCAAAAGCATCGCTCCCACATTGGCAGCAAGTTTTAAACCTTCAGTGGTGCCGTTTGCGATGGCGTCGAGGATGTTTGAGCCAATTTTATCTTCAGAAACGGCTACTTCGTTAGTGATTTTTTGAGTTTCAGGATAAAGCATTTTAGCAATCACTATGGCACCGGGAGCAGCCATTACTGATGCTGTCAATAAATGCTTTGCATAGAATATTTTCATTACTTCATCCTCACCTCCTAAAAACCCGATATAAGCTGCAAGAACCCCACCGGCGACGGTAGCCATACCGCCCACCATAACGAGTAGCATTTCTGACTTGCTCATTTTTTCAAGATAGGCTTTGATCATCAGTGGTGCTTCTGTTTGACCCAAGAAAATGTTTCCGGCAACCGACAGGCTTTCCGCTCCTGAAATGCCCATTAACCTTGTAAGAACCCATGCCATGCCTTTTACAACAACTTGTATAAATCCTAAGTAAAACAAGACCGAGGTCAATGCCGAAAAGAAAACGATTGTTGGCAACACCTGAAATAAAAAGATAAACCCAAAGCTTTCCACATTCATCATTCCGCCAAGGAGAAACTCGCTTCCTGCCTGCGTGAAATCAAGTATTTTAACAAATATTTTTCCAACAAACTCAAAAGCACTTTGTATGAAAGGTACTTTTAAAACACCTATGGCAAGCAGAAGTTGGGCTGATAGTCCAATACCCACGGTTTTCCATCTGATGGCTTTTTTATTACTGCTAAAAAGGAAAGCCAGAAGTAATAAAGAAATCATTCCCAAAACGCCTCTCCAAAGTGTATCTACAGAAAAACCTTCACTGGAAATCATTTCTTTTTGAATGACTTTATCAAGCGTGTCCTTTCGTTCAGAAAAACTATAGACAGCACCGTTTTCGTTAAAGATGAGAGTTGTATCTGTCAGTTCTGAAATGTGGTATCTTCTTAAGGTGTCATTGGGTTGAGAATAAAACAAAACCAGCAGATTGTTCTGTAGGATATAATCTCCCGAGGCTTGAAGACTGTCTTTTGCCGTGAGGAAATAATGAAATTTTCCATTGTCAAAAACAAGGGAATCCTTTTTCTGATTGATTTCAAAAAGCGATTGATTTTCCTGATTGGTTACCGATGAAAATGTCCAGGATTTTTCAATGGTTTGTGCAATTTGCAACTGAGAAAAAAACAAAAATACACTTAGGAGTAAAAGTCTGATCATGTTTGTGTGTGGTTATTTTTCCCTTTTGGAAATTTCATCTCTAATGAGTGCTGCCTTTTCATAATCTTCATTATCCACCGCTTTGTCCAGCATATCATTTAATTCTTTGAGAGAATAAGTTTTATAACTTTTTGAAGTTTTCTTTTTTGACTCGGTATCGTCTGTCATTAATTGTTCAAGAATGGCTTGTTCATCCTCTGGACTTTCTTTTTTCTTGGGGCTTGCTTTGAGATAGATTCCTGCTTTTTCAAGAATATTTTTATAGGTAAATATGGGTGCATTGAATCGCAATGCAAGTGCTATGGCATCACTGGTTCGGGCATCGATGATTTCTTCAATTTTATCCCTTTCGCAGATAATGCTTGAAAAAAAGACACCGTCCACCAGTTTGTGGATAATCACCTGTTTCACTTGAATTTCAAAACGATCTGCAAAGTTTTTAAACAAGTCGTGTGTGAGTGGTCTGGGTGGTTTGATTTCTTTTTCCAAAGCAATCGCAATGGATTGCGCTTCAAATGCTCCAATGACGATGGGTAATTTTCTTTCGCCATCCACTTCGCTTAAAATCAAGGCATAAGCCCCGTTTTGTGTTTGACTGTAAGAAATACCTTTTATATTAAGTCGTACTAAGCTCATAAGTTGAATAAACCAAAGGGCTGTTTAAACAGGGCATTACCTTACTTAAACAGCCCTTGAATACAGGCACAATTTATAAAAAATTATGCGTTATTGACTTTAAATTCCTTTAATTTTTCGATGAGTTTTGGCACTACTTCAAAAGCGTCGCCAACTATCCCATAATCAGCTGCTTTAAAGAAAGGTGCTTCGGGGTCGTTATTAATCACGACTTTCACTTTTGACGAATTGATTCCGGCCAGGTGTTGGATTGCTCCTGAAATGCCAATTGCAATGTATAAATTGGAAGCTACTGGTTTTCCGGTTTGTCCCACGTGCTCGCTGTGTGGTCTCCAACCCATATCACTTACCGGTTTTGAGCAGGCAGTTGCTGCGCCTAAAACTTCGGCTAGGTCTTCAATCATTCCCCAATTTTCAGGGCCTTTGAGTCCGCGACCACCTGAGACGACTACTTCTGCATCAGCAATGGTTGCTTTTCCGGTTACTTTATCCACTGACTCTACTTTAACTGAAAAGTCGGCGTCGTTTAATGAGGGAGAAAAATCTTCAGTTGCAGCAGTAGTGGGATTTTCTTTTAAGCCGTAAGCATTTTTGGAAAGTCCGATGAGTTTGATATCTGATTTTAATTCTGCTTTCGCGAAAGCTTTATTTGTAAAGACATTTGATTTTACGACAAAAGGAGAAGTTCCTTCAGGCAATGCGACCACATTAGGGGCATAAGATGCATTTAATTGAACCGCCAGCAGGGGTGCTAAAAACTTGGCGTTTGCACTTGAGCTGATGATTACCACTTTTGCTTCTTCCTTTTGAGCAGTCTGAGCGATGGCATCAGCATATGCTTTTGCATTGAATTGCTCCAATTTACTGTCTGACACCTGAAGCACTTTTGAAGCTCCATGAGTTCCTAACTCTGAAGCGTCACCACCATTTATTGATAGTGCAGTTACAGTTGTGCCAAGCATTTCGGCCACTCCTTTTGCATAAGAGGTTGCTTCCAAAGCTATTTTTTTAAATTTTCCTTGATCTGATTCTGTATAGACTAAAACTGACATTTGTTGCTTGTTATTCGTTAATAGTTATTAGTTATGGGTGAATGATTATTTGTAAATGGGATTTACCTTAAATAACCTTCGCTTCATTGTGGAGTAAGTTTACCAGTTCTTCCACGTTTTCAGGATCTACCATTTTAACAGCACCTTTGGGGGCTGGTTTTTCATAGCCTGTTACCGCAGTTACATTTTCTGCAGAGGTAGCTTCAATCACTTTTAAAGGTTTTTGGCGTGCTTGCATAATTCCTCTCATATTGGGGATGCGCAAGTCGCTTTCTTCAACCAGTCCTTTTTGACCTCCAATAACAAGTGGGAGGGTTGTACTCAACGTTTCTTTTCCACCATCGATTTCTCTAATGGCTTTTGCATTGTTCCCGTCAACTTCAAGGCTAATGCAGGTATTCACGAAATTTGCACCTGTTATGGAAGCTAACATGCCCGGAACCATACCACCATTATAGTCGATGGATTCTCTTCCGGCAATGACAAGGTCATAGTTGCCATCTTGCATCACTGCGGCCAATTGCTTTGCTACAAAAAAACCGTCAGTGGGATTTGTGTTTACTCTAATGGCTTCATCGGCACCAATGGCAAGCGCTTTTCTAAGAGTGGGTTCCGTTTCGGGCCCACCCACATTCACAACATGTACAGTAGCGCCTTGTTTTTCTTTGAACCACATCGCTCTTGTCAAGCCAAATTCGTCATTTGGATTAATTACAAATTGCACACCGTTTGTATCAAATTTAGTATCATTATCGGTGAAATTGATTTTTGAAGTTGTGTCAGGAACGTGACTGATACAGACTAATATTTTCATTTTTATGCTTTTTAAATTGGATTTCTAAAAGTTCACTGACAGACGTCAGTTTTGATGCTACGAAGGTACTAATCTATTTTTAATTTTATACTATGCACGCATAATAAATTTCAGTTAAAAGTTGCATTTTTATCTCACTTAAAGTGGAAATAATAGTATTTTTGCCTACCTGAATTTTATGTTTTAGGGATAGAGAACCAAAAAAGAGTTATAAAATATGAAGACAATACAATTTAGAGAAGCCATAGCTGAAGCAATGAGTGAAGAAATGCGTCGCGATGAGACCATTTATTTAATGGGTGAAGAAGTGGCAGAATACAACGGAGCTTACAAAGCTTCAAAAGGAATGTTAGATGAATTTGGTGATAAACGAGTCATCGATACGCCCATTTCTGAGCTTGGTTTTTCAGGTATTGCTATTGGTTCTGCTATGAATGGCAACCGTCCCATTGTAGAGTTTATGACCTTTAATTTCTCCTTAGTGGGTATTGATCAAATCATTAACAATGCTGCAAAAATGCGTCAAATGAGCGGTGGTCAATTTGATATCCCGATTGTTTTTAGGGGACCAACTGCTTCTGCAGGACAGCTTGCAGCGACTCACTCCCAAGCTTTTGAAAGTTGGTATGCCAATTGTCCCGGCTTGAAAGTGATAGTTCCTTCAAATCCCAAGGATGCAAAAGGGTTATTAAAATCGGCAATCAGAGACAACGACCCGGTTATTTTTATGGAAAGTGAGCAAATGTATGGAGACAAAGGTGAGGTTCCTGAGGGAGAATATGTGATTCCAATTGGGGTTGCAGAAATCAAAAGAGAGGGCAAGGACGTGACCATTGTTTCTTTTGGGAAAATCATCAAGGAGGCCTACAAAGCGGCTGAAGAGCTTGAAAAAGAAAACATCAGTTGTGAGATTATTGATTTGCGCACCATTCGCCCGATGGATCACAAAACCATAATAGATTCTGTAAAAAAGACAAATCGCTTGGTTATTTTGGAAGAATCCTGGCCTTTTGGGAATATTTCAACAGAAATTACTTATCAAGTTCAAGAACAGGCATTCGACTATTTAGATGCTCCCATCATCAAAATTAACACGGCAGATACACCGGCACCTTACTCGCCAAATCTTTTAAAAGAATGGTTGCCCAATAGCGATGATGTTGTTAAAGCTGTTAAAAAGGTGTTATATAAATAACAAATCTTTTAATATTTCAATTAACTTCGTCACTTTTACTGGCGAAGTTTTTATTTTAAAGTCTCAGCTTTTTTCCAATTATAAAGACGCCTCATAAATTGCTAATCTATTTAAGCTAAATGAAGTTAAAGTTAACCTACATAATTCTCTTATTTGTTGCCTTTAACTCTTTTTCTCAAACTAAAGCGGGAGGGAGGGTATTTGACAATTTTGACATCCCTGTTCCCTTTGCCAATGTCCTGTTTAAAGATTCAAATAAAGGAACCATCACTGATGAAAATGGTAGGTTTTATATAGAATCAGATTCAAACTATGACACCCTTGTCATTTCTTTTGTGGGATACCAAACCAAAGAAATTACCCTTGAAAAAAGAACAACGTATGAAATGAAGATTGTGCTCGAAGAAGAATCAGCACAACTCAATGAGGTCGTTCTTTTTAGTGGTAAACTCTCCAAAAAAAACAATCCGGCGATTGACATTCTTCGAAAAATTTGGGAGAACAGAAGGGAAAATGGGGTGAAGAAATTCAAGCAGTACAGCTATGACAAGTATGAAAAGCTGGAATTTGACTTAAATACGATTGACAGTGCTTTGATCAATAGCAGGTTGTTCAAAGGAATGGAATTTGTTTTTGATTATTCAGATACATCCCGTGTCACCGGAAAAACCTATCTGCCTATTTTTATCAATGAAGCCATCTATAAGGTATATGGTGACAATCTAATGAATTTGGAAAAAGAGATACTCGAGGGAAATAAAAATTCGGGTTTTAGTAACAATCAGGCGATGATTGAGTTCATAAAAGAGTTGTATGCAGACTATGACATCTATGACAATTATCTGAAATTTTTTGATAAAGCCTTCACGAGCCCACTTTCAAAAACAGGCATAGATGTATATAACTATTCGCTTCTTGACAGCGCCTACCGCGATAACAAATGGTGTTACAATATTGTTTTTTACCCAAGGCGAAAGGGTGAGCTCACGTTTAGAGGAGATTTTTGGGTGAATGATACCACCTGGGCAGTTAAGGAAATTAACATGCATCTCAATAAAAGTGCTAATATCAACTGGGTTAAAGAAGTCTATATTGAGCAGGAGTTTGATGTGTTAAATGATTCCATTTTTTTGTTGAAGCGCGACCATTTTATGTCTGATTTCAGTTTTTCAAAAAAAGAAGAAGCCAGGGGCGTATATGGCAAACGCACCACCCTTTATGAAAATCACGTTTTTGACCAAGAAAAAGAACGTAATTTTTACAGAGAACAAGTGGATCCTTATCAATGGGAAATTTATAATCGGCCTGATGACTTCTGGCAGGATAAGCGAATGGAGGAGCTCAATAAAGACGAGCGTCAAATTTATGAGATGCTTGACACCCTGCAAACTGTGAGGCGTTTTCAAAGATTGTATAGCCTGGGAACCGTTTTAGCCTCAGGGTATTATGAGTTGCCAAATTTTGATCTGGGACCTGTTTTTTCAATTTTTGGTTTTAATGAATCTGAAGGATTGCGAATAAGAGCAGGAGGGCGCACTTATTTTAGTCAAAATGACCTGTGGCGACTGGAAGGTTTTTTAGCGTATGGTTTTAAAGATGAGAAATTCAAATATGGTATTTCCGGAAAATGGTTGCTCGACAGAGACTCCAGATTGATTGTTTTTGGAGGAAACCGAAGAGACGTTGAACAAACCGGTGCCAGTTTAACGACTTCAAATGATGTGCTGGGTCGTAATCTTGCCTCATCGTCCCTTATAACCGTTGGGGCCAATGACCGTCTCACAAATATCAATTTGAGCACCTTTGGACTTCAACTGGAACCCTTTAAAAATCTAACCTTTAGAACAACATTATCCTACAGAACTTTAAAATCTGCAACAGACACCTTTAGTATTGATTATTTTGATGATGAAGGGAATATCCAGTCTAAAGTAAACCAAACTGAAATTGAAATGGCATTGGGTTATACCCCCGGAATTCGCACATCGGGGTTTGGAGTGGAGCGCACAGTTATAAATGAAGGAAAATTTCCTCAATTTTATATTGGTTATACACAGGGTTTAAAAGACATTTTTGAAAGTGATTTTGAATACCAAAAAGCACAATTGCTTTATACACAACCCTGGAACTTGGGTGGAATAGGAAGACTCTATACTACTATTGAAGCAGGTAAGATTTTTGGCGAAGTTCCCCTCTCCTTATTAAGTCCGGTGCCCGGTAATCAAACCCTTTTCAGTATTTACAATACGTTTACACTGCTGGACTATTATGAGTTTGTGAGTGATACGTATACTTCTTTACACTTAGAACACAATATGGGCGGGAGGTTGTTTTCCAGAATAGGTTTTTTAAGAAACTTAAATTTAAGGGAAATCGTTGGCTTCAGAGCGATTTATGGTGAAATATCTGATAAAAACATCGCTATTAATGCTTCCAATATAACTTATCAAGCCCCTGAAGATATTTACTATGAGTACAGTTTTGGAGTGGGTAATATTTTTAAAATTTTCAGGATTGATTTCAACTTCAGAGGGAATTATTTTGAAAATGAAGGTGCCAGATCTTTTGGTGTGACCGGCTCATTTGGATTTCAGTTTTAAGCAAAAATCTGCTTTAAATTCTTACTCAATTTTCCTTGCTTTATACTTCTTTTTAATTGTATTTTTGCACCCCTTTTTAAAGATGAATTATGAGTGCAGCAAAATTGAAAAAGTTTGACGTTTTGGTTGAAATTCCCAAAGGAAGCCGAAACAAATATGAGTTTGATTTTGAACTAAAAAAAATCAGGTATGACCGCATGTTGTTTTCATCTATGATGTACCCGGCAGATTATGGTTTCATACCGGATACTTATGCGCTTGATGGTGACCCGCTTGATGTTTTAGTACTGGTGACTGAGCCCACTTTTCCGGGGTGTATCATTGAAGTAAAACCCATAGGTGTTTTCCATATGGCCGATGAAAAGGGACCGGACGAAAAAATAATCTGCGTTCCCATTAGTGATCCAAATGGTGATAAAATCAATGATATTTCAGATATCAATCCGCATTTAATTAAAGAAATTGAGCACTTTTTTCAAGTTTATAAAGATTTAGAGCATAAAAAAGTTGATGTTGAAGGATGGGGAAATGTAGAAGAAGCTTTTGACATTATCGATAAATGTACAGACCGCTTTCATAGTCTGGAAGACAGAAAAAAAGAGTTTTATGATATTAATTATTAGTGATTTTTGAAAGTAAGTTTTTAAGTTAAGTTTATGGTTAAGTGAAAAAGCAATACTATTATAGTGTTGCTTTTTTTTGTTCTATTGTAATTTCTTACTTTTGCGCAGCTAAAACTAAAAATCAAATTATACTATATGGAATCCAATGTTATTTATTTGCCGATAGCACTTTCAGTTCTTGGGCTATTATTTATGCTTTACAAGATGAACTGGGTAAAGAAACAGTCGCCCGGTAGTGACCGCATGCAGTTTATTTCAAAAAGTGTAAAAGAGGGTGCACTTGCCTTTTTGCATGCAGAGTATCGCTTACTTGCCATTTTTGTTGTGATTGCTTCTATCGCGTTGTTTTACATCTCCACTTTGGTAGAATTAACAAGTTGGATGATTGTACCCGCATTTATAATTGGTGCTTTTTTCTCAGCTCTTGCCGGAAACATCGGGATGCGTATCGCCACAGATGCAAACACCCGAACTGCAGAAGCTGCCAAAACCAGTTTGCCACAAGCATTAAAAGTTTCTTTTGGAGGAGGTACCGTAATGGGCTTAGGAGTTGCAGGTCTTGCTGTCTTGGGAATGAGCTTACTATTCTTGTTTTTCCTTGGCCAATTCATGGGCTTAGCTGATTATGATTTTTATACTAAAATGACAATGGTCCTTGAAGCCCTAGCAGGTTTTTCATTGGGAGCTGAATCTATAGCATTGTTTGCCCGTGTGGGTGGAGGTATTTATACCAAAGCAGCCGATGTGGGTGCAGACCTTGTGGGTAAAGTAGAAGCCGGTATTCCTGAGGATGACCCTAGAAACCCAGCTACTATCGCCGATAACGTGGGTGATAATGTGGGTGATGTTGCCGGGATGGGAGCTGACCTTTTTGGAAGTTATGTAGCCACTGTCCTTGCCGCAATGGTACTTGGAAATTATGTCATTAGAGATATGTCTGAAACCATTCAGCATACTGATGCGTTCAATAATATGGGGCCCATTTTACTGCCATTGGCGATTGCCGGTGTGGGAGTTTTAGCCTCAATATTAGGAACCTTTTTGGTTAAAATAAAAAATAACGATGCCAAAGAATCTCAAGTTCAAAAAGCTTTGGATATAGGAAACTGGTCTGCAATTATACTTACATTGATTGCCAGTTTCTTCTTAATTGACTGGATGTTGCCGGAAACGATGCAAATGCGATTTTTTGGTGAAGATTCTGCGAAGATGATCCCGTCAATGAATGTTTTCTATGCCGCTTGTATTGGTCTTGCTGTGGGTGCTTTGATTTCGTTTGTTACGGCCTATTACACCAGTTTAGGTAAAAAACCGGTGATGGATATTGTACAGAACAGTTCGACAGGTGCTGCAACAAACATCATTGCAGGTCTTGCAGTGGGTATGAAATCTACGTTCTGGTCTGTTTTATTATTTGCGGCGGCTATTTATGGTTCCTATGAACTCGCAGGATTTTATGGAGTAGCACTTGCTGCTTCAGCGATGATGGCTACAACCGGAATGCAGCTTGCTATAGACGCTTTTGGGCCTATTGCCGATAATGCGGGAGGTATCGCCGAAATGAGTGATTTACCAAAAGAAGTAAGAACACGCACAGATATTTTAGACTCTGTGGGGAACACTACAGCAGCCACCGGAAAAGGATTTGCAATTGCATCAGCAGCGTTGACAGCATTAGCTCTTTTTGCGGCTTATGTAACTTTTACCGGAATTGATGGAATCAACATCTTTAAAGCCGATGTATTGGCGATGTTGTTTGTGGGAGGGATGATACCCGTTATTTTTTCAGCACTGGCCATGGAGTCTGTAGGAAAAGCAGCTATGGAGATGGTACAGGAAGTACGTCGCCAGTTTAGGGAAATACCCGGTATTATGGAAGGAACCGCTACCCCGGAATATGCAAAATGTGTTGAGATTTCTACAAATGCAGCTTTAAAACAAATGATTTTACCCGGATTAATCACAATAATAACTCCCATTTTAATTGGGTTTTTCTTTGGTGCTGAACCTCTTGGAGGGTATATGGCCGGAGTGTGTGTGAGTGGTGTGATGTGGGCTATTTTCCAAAACAATGCTGGTGGTGCCTGGGACAATGCTAAAAAATCGTTTGAAGCCGGTGTCATGATTAACGGTGAGATGACCTACAAAGGTTCAGACGCTCACAAAGCGGCTGTTACCGGCGATACTGTGGGTGATCCTTTTAAAGATACTTCAGGGCCTTCCATGAATATTTTGATAAAATTGACCTGTCTTGTTGGCTTGGTTATAGCACCCATTTTAGGAAATCACGGTGCTTCTACTGCTGTGGCTGAAAATAATGTTCAGGTTGAGATGACAGTCGAAAACGATGTGGCTACGGCTACTGTTAACTATACCACAATCGAAAATGGTGTGGAACAAACCAATGTTCAAACTTTTAAAGGAACTGAAGCTGAGGTAAAAGCTGCTATTGCTGCTTTTGAAACAAAAGTTTCAGTCAAAAAAGAAAAGAAAGTGATTCAAAATTAAAGTTTAAATTACTTCAGTAACTGTTTCACTTTTACAAACAAAAGCCTCGATTTAAATTGAGGCTTTTTTTATTAAAGGAATCTTCTAAAGTCAAAACAGTCCGTGAATTTCAGCGTCAATGCGGTTAATCACATTTCCAAGATCTTCAGGGTCATCTACAAAATTCAGATTGTCCACATCAATTATGAGTAGTTTTCCTTTGTTATAATTATGCACCCATGCTTCATAGCGCTCGTTTAAGCGGCTGAGGTAATCAATACTAATGCTATTTTCATATTCACGCCCGCGTTTGTGTATTTGTGCTACCAAATTGGGTATGGAACTGCGCAGATAGATAATCAAATCGGGGCTTTCAGTCACTTCTTCCATCAAATCAAAGAGTGATTTGTAATTTTCAAAATCACGGTTTGTCATCAATCCCATAGCGTGCAGGTTTGGAGCAAAAATATAAGCATCTTCATAGATTGTCCTGTCTTGTATCACATTTTTACCACTGTTGCGAATATCAAGTATCTGGCGAAAGCGACTGTTTAAAAAGTAGATCTGAAGATTGAAAGACCAGCGTTCCATTTGGTTGTAGAAATCATCAAGATAAGGGTTGTCGTCCACCTCTTCATAGTGTGCTTGCCATTTGTAATGTTTTGATAAAAGTCGAGTGAGTGTGGTTTTTCCGGAACCAATGTTTCCTGCGATGGCGACGTGCATGTGTTATTTTTTTGTTTGAGTTAGCTTCATTTTGTGAATCATTTCACCATCGTAAATATACAGGAATTCATCAGATAGATACAAATCTTTTACGGGTAAATCGGGCATTTTTATAGATTCTTCTTTCGAGAGATTTTCAGATAAAAGAACCATTGAATTGTTTCTCAAAGCCACCAGTTTGTCGTTTGAAAGTGACATCTTTTGAATTCCTTCAGCAGACATGCTACTCAATAGACTCCCGTAAATATTGAAAAGACGTAGGTTTTTGTCTGTGAGTAAATAGCAAAAGTTAAAATTGCTTTTGTGTGTGTTGTATGTTTCTGCAAGGGGTCTGGATAATTGTTGGTTTGTTTTTTCCCGATAATTGTAAAGTTCGAGTTGCTGGTTGTCTTCATTAAAGGTCCATAGCCGGTTGTCATTTGCGGTGGTGGCATTTTTGATATTTAAAAAAGGCGGTTCCATAGCAAACGATATGCGGTTTACCTCGTTGAGCTTATTGTCGAGGATTACGGCTGTTTGATAATCTGGAAAAAAAACAGTTATTTTTAAGGGGTTCAGCAAATCAACGCTACCTACAGTTCCTAATTGAAAATCTTTAAACTGAAACGTTTCGATTTTAGTTTGTTTAAAAAGGGTTCTATTTTTAATGAAATACAGGTCTCCATAATTGTCAATTCCAATAAATCGATCCGCTTTAAGTGGAATTTTCTCTAGGGCATTGAGAAGTATTTCGCTTTGAGCGAAAGCATTAAAATTGCATAAAATGAGTAAGAAAACAATATGCCTCATAGGAGCTACCAAGGTACAAAAAAATGAGTTTCAAAAGTTAAGTGTTAAACCCTGTGTTAAAAATAGCGTCTAAATGTAACATTTACTTTAGATTTGATTCAAACTTTAAACCAATTGCAGTAACTATGAAAAAACTATTCACAATTTCCTGTCTTTTATTTTCTGCTTTATTGACGGCACAGAATTTTTCAGGTCAAGCTACTTATCAGTCTAAAACCAATGTAGATATGGATTTTGGAGGTCGTGAAATGACAGATCAAATGCGAAAACAAATCGCAGATATGATGAAAAGCGCCCTTGAAAAAACCTATATTTTGAATTTCAACAAAGAGGAATCTTCCTTTAAAGAAGAAGAAAAGCTGGCTGCACCCGGTGCCGGTGGCGGAATGATGATGATGATGGGGAATTTTACAGCCGGAACACAATATAAAAACACCAAAGAAAATATTTATTTACAAGAGCAAGAGTTTTTTGGAAAACAGTTTTTAATCTCAGACACGCTTCCCAAGCTGGAGTGGACACTCGTTAATGAATCCAAACAAATTGGTCAATATGTTGCTTTTAAAGCCACTGCCATCAAAAAGCTTGGAGATACAGATTGGCAATCGATGCGAAGAAGAAACAGAAATACAGACGATGAGAAAAAAGAGGCGGAAGTAAAAAATGATTCAACTGAGGTTGATATTATGGACGAAATTGAAATTCCCAAAGAAATTGAAATCGTTGCCTGGTACACACCACAAATACCGGTTTCCCAAGGACCCGGAGAGTATTATGGTTTACCCGGTTTGATTTTAGAAATTCAAGCTGATCGCACTTCCATTTTGTGTTCAAAAATTGTTCTAAACCCCAAAGAAACTATTGAAATCACCAAACCTTCAAAAGGCCAAAAAGTATCCCAAGAAGAATACCAAAAAATTGTGAAAGAAAAAGTCGAAGAAATGCAGGAAATGTATGGTGGAGGCCGCCGAGGAGGTGGAGGAAGTTTTAGAATTGGAGGTTAATTGTATTGAAATAAGTTTAATTTTTACAAAAGCCCAGTAAAATTCTCCCCACTTTTATAATTAACTAACTCCTTTTTAAATGAAAAGCATCCTTACTTTTTTATTTGTTTCAATTTTTATTTCTCTATCATTTCAAACGAAAGCTCAAAGCGTAAAACTCACAGGCACTGTAAAAGACAGTCTGGGCAACCCACTGGAAATGGCCAGTATCATTGCCAAAGTAAAAGAAACAGCAGCGATTGAAAGTTATGCCATTACCAACGATGCAGGAAAATACCAACTCTTTTTAGCTTTAAATGAAACTTACACATTGGAGACCGGTTATTTGGGTTTTGAAACTCAATCTTTTGAAGTAACTGTTGGAGAAGACCGAGCAGATATCATTAGAGACATTACGCTAAAATCTGCTGCAGATGAACTCGCCGGTGTCGAAATCGTTTATGAAATGCCTGTAACCATCAAAGGAGATACCATTGTTTACAACACAGATGCCTTTGTAACAGGAAATGAAAAAAAACTGGGTGATGTTATAAAAGCACTTCCGGGCCTTGAACTTAATGAAGATGGCGAAATTGAAGTTGATGGTAAAGTCGTTCAAAAGGTGATGGTAGAGGGTAAAGACTTTTTTGATGGCGATTCAAAACTCGCTACAAAAAATATCCCTGCTGATGCGGTTAGTAAAGTGGAAGTGTTACGCAATTACAACGAAGTGGGACAGTTGAGGGGAGTGACTAACACTCAGGACCAAGTAGCGATTAACATTCGGTTAAAAGAGGGGAAGACCAATTTTTGGTTTGGCGAAGTCACTGCAGGAGCGGGCTATGGTGAAGAGTTCAGGTACCTTGCAAATCCCAAACTGTTTTATTACAGCCCCGATTACAGTATCAACATCATCACAAATTTCAACAATACCGGTGATGTGCCTTTTACTTTTAGAGATTATTTCAATTTTACAGGAGGTTTTAGAAACTTCAATCAGGGTGGAGGCACGCGATTCAATATCAACGACAGTGGTCTTGGTTTTGCAGTAACCCAAAACAACCGGGCCAACGATATTGAAGCCGAGTTTGTCGCCGGAAACTTCAGTTATAAAGCTTCAGAAAAATTAGATATAAGTGGCTTTGCGATTCTTTCAGACAACCGCACCAACTTTGTGACTAATACTGTGCGTAGCTTTGTGACAACCGGTGAAGTTGAAAATAGTTCAAGTGTGAGCGACCAAAGAAATCAATTGGGTATGTTGAAATTGAGTTCGGTTTACAAACCCAATTTGCGCTTTCAACTCGATTATGATGTGTTGGCAAAGCTTTCCAGACAAACTGAGTTCACCAATCAACTTTCCAGTTTTGGAGGCATTGATAACAACATTTTTGAAGACAAAGAGAACAATCCGTTTTCCATAAATCAAAATGTGAACGCCTATTACACCTTGAACGACAAAAATATATTTGCCGGTCAAATGCAACATTTGTGGCAGGATGAAGACCCGTTTTACAATGCGGTGCTTGATTTTTTACCGTTTTCGGGAATTTTAGATGCCGATGAAAATCAAAGTAATTTTGATATCAACCAAGACAAAAGGGTTAAGACCAACAAACTGGACGCCAAAGTTGACCATTACTACATTCTCAATAATAAAAGCAACCTCAATTTCACTTTAGGAACAACACAAAGTCGCCAAAGATTCAACACATCTATTTTTCAGATTCTTGACAATGGCACCAATCTTAACTTTGATGAAAGCCCCGAAATTGATGGCGAAATTTTCCCTTTAGGTAATGATGTGACCTACCATTTTAGTGATATTTTCCTTGGAGCAAAATACAAATTTATCACCGGGAAATTTACCTTCACTCCCGGAGTTACACTTCACAATTATGACTTAAAAACAGAACAATTGGGAAGCGCAACCAGTCAAAACGAGTGGCGGGTATTGCCCGATTTTTTTGCTATTGCGCAGTTAAAACGCAGTGAAAGTATACGCTTTAATTATGCGATGACAGCAGAATATACAGATGTGAACAACTACGCCGAAGGTTTTGTTTTTAACAACTACAACCGTTTGTTTAGAGGAAACAGAAATCTTGAAAACTCACTGGCAAACAGTTTTAACCTGACTTACTTTAGTTTTAATATGTTCAATTATACCAATGTAACCGGAAGCCTGAATTACACACGAAGAATTGAAGGAATTAAAAACAACACGCAAATTGTAGCTATCAACCAAGTTTCTTCACCCATTAATATAGATAGTAATTTTGCAGATGAAACATTTTCTGCTTTCGGAAGTTTTAGTAAACGCATAAAAAAAATGCAGTATAGTTTAAACGGAAACTTTAGCTGGAGTAGTTATAATAACATTATCAATGAAAACGTGACTAACTCTGAAAGTTTTACCCAAAATTACCGCACCAGTGCCCGAAGCAACTTTAAAGAATTTCCCAATTTTGAAGTGGGTTATAATTTAATTATCAATGAGTATGACAACGGCGGGGTTTCCTCACAGTTTTTTACCCACAGGCCTTTTGCCAATATCGAGTTTAATTTTTTGAAAGACTTCACTTTTAAGGCAGACTGGAGTTATTATGATTACAGTAACAAGGACAACACTATTCAAAACAACTACTCCTTTTTATCAGCCGATTTGTACTATCAGAAAAAGGACAGCAAATGGGAGTACAGGATTCAAGCCACTAATCTTCTGGATGTGCAAACCATTAACCAAGACAGTTTTAATGAATCCTTTAGCACCACTTCTTTTTACAGTGTAATGCCAAGGATAGTGATGTTGACGGTGAAGTATGATCTTTAGTATGTAGTGGTGAGAGGTTAGCGGTGAGTTCTGAATTATGTTTTCTGCGAAACCTGTCTGCCGATAGGCAGGTCTGCGGGAGATAAACAACAGTCATTAAAATAGTATGACAAAATAAAAAGCCTGCTGAGAAATTATACTTAGCAGGCTTTTTTAATTGAATTAATCCGTGTGAATCTGCATAATCAGCGTCATCAGCGGGCTATTCATTTTAAAACCCAAAGGCCTCCCTCACCTTTTCCACCATATCCAGTTTTTCCCAAGTGAAAAGTTCGACTTCAATTTCTTTTCTACCGGAATAGGGGCTTTCAAATACTTTGGTGATGGTTTGCGGCTCGCGGCCCATATGACCGTAAGCTGCTGTTTCGCTGTAAATGGGGTTGCGCAGTTTTAATCTTGATTCAATTGCAGCGGGGCGCATATCAAAAAGCTTCATGACTTTTTCTGCAATTTCGCCATCGGTTAGGTTGAGTGTTGATGAGCCATAGGTATTCACATAAATGGAAGTGGGTTCAACCACACCAATGGCATAGCTCACCTGCACTAAAACCTCTTCAGCAACACCGGCAGCAACCAGGTTTTTAGCAACATGTCTGGCAGCATAAGCGGCACTGCGGTCCACTTTGCTGGGGTCTTTTCCTGAAAAAGCACCACCACCGTGAGCGCCTTTACCGCCATAGGTATCCACGATGATTTTTCTTCCGGTTAAACCGGTATCACCGTGAGGGCCACCAATCACAAATTTTCCGGTAGGATTGATGTGGTAAACAATTTCATCATTAAACAATTCCTGAACATAGTCAGGCAACTGTGCTTTTACTCTTGGAATTAAAATATTGATGATGTCGCTTTTAATTTTGGCAAGCATTTTTTCGTCTTCATCAAAATCATCGTGCTGTGTGGAGACCACTATCGCTACAATTTTTTGTGGTACATTGTCATCGCTGTATTCTATGGTTACCTGACTTTTGGAGTCGGGACGTAAATATGGAATTTCTTTTTCCTCTCGGCGTAAAGCAGCAAGTTCTATCAATATTTTATGTGAAATATCCAATGCCAAAGGCATAAAGTTAGCCGTTTCTGAAGTGGCATAACCAAACATCATCCCCTGGTCGCCGGCACCCTGTTCTTCTTTGTTTTCACGGTCCACACCTTGATTGATATCTTGAGATTGTTCGTGAATTAATGAAATCACCCCACACGAATCCCCGCTAAATTGATAAGCCCCTTTGGTGTATCCAATTTTGTTGACCACATCGCGAGCAATTTGTTGTACATCGAGGTACGTATTGCTTTTTACCTCTCCTGCAAGAACTACTTGCCCGGTAGTAACAAGTGTTTCACAAGCCACTTTTGAAGCTGGGTCAAAAGCCAAAAAGTTATCTAAAAGAGCATCACTAATTTGATCTGCTACTTTATCGGGGTGACCTTCAGAAACACTTTCTGAGGTAAATAAATAAGCCATATTTTGATTTTAAAAGTTATTAAAAGTAAGAAAAATATTTGACGTAAAAAGCAGGGCAGACATACACTGTTTTAGCATTTTATACCATTCTTGATTTGGTATCTCATCTGTGATGAGGTTCTGAAAGTTTCCAAAATAAATTCAGAATATAGTTCAGAACAATCCCTGAAATTAATTCAAGGTAAAGAGGTTGCAATCAGTCAAATTTTTCCTCAAATTTACTGACAAAAGTAAGTATTATAAAACAATAATAAAATTGATGGGATTTATTTTATGAAAGAACTTTTTAAAACTATTAATTCTCTTATTTTTACCCATACATTTCTCCAAATAGATTTATTAATAACACACACTATCAACAAAGTTTTAAAAATAACAGTTAACTCACAAAATTATAAATTGATAAGGCATTGTTTTGTCTTTTTTATAGCGATTATATCTACTGCTGTTTTTAGTCAAGAAGACAAACACATAACTCTTGAAGCCGATTATTTTTACGGAACCATTCTGGAGCACAATCCCGATATTGGTCATTTAATTACCCACCACCCCGAAGGTTTTGTATTGCAGTATAACATTAAAACCTTTGGTGAGAAAGAATGGGAGCGCAGGCATAATTATCCTGATTGGGGCTTTACCTTTGCATTTCAAAATATGAAAAACCCAACCCTGGGGGAACTTTATGGGCTTTACAGTCATATAAGCTGGTATTTTTTAAAGCGTAATTTAAGACTTACCGTAAGTCAGGGAATCGCTTATGCAACCAATCCCTATGACAGTGAAACCAACTTTAGAAACAATGCCTTTGGAACCTCTTTATTGAGTGCTACCGTTTTAAAACTTAATTATCACCGCCCAAATATTTGGAAAGGTTTTGGTCTTCAAAGTGGTATTTCTTTATTTCATTATTCTAACGGAAATTTCAAAGCGCCCAATACCAGTACCAATACTTTTGCGCTTAATTTGGGTGTAAACTACCAACTTGATACTGAATTTGAACCCGAATATATCCCCCGAGGTGAAAGGGAAAAATTTTTGGAGCCCATTAGGTTCAATCTCGCTCTTAGGACCGGAATCAATGAAAGCGATGTGATTGGCTTGGGGCAGCATCCTTTTTTTGTTATTTCAGCGTTTGCAGATAAACGATTGAGTAAAAGCAGTAGTGTCACCTTAGGGTCTGAACTTTTCGTATCTTACTTTTTAAAAGATTTAATTGAATACCGGGCCATTGCATTTCCCGAATTTGATTACTCGGGTGATGAAGACTTTAAGCGTTTGGGTCTTTTTGTGGGATATGAATTGCGCATCAATAAGTTAGCTCCCTTTGTAAATTTAGGACATTATATATATTATCCATATGATTTTGAGGGAAGAACTTACAACAGGTTGGGGATTAAAAGGTATTTTGGGGAGAATGAACAGCTATTTGGAATTATAAGTGTTAAATCACACGCTGCAAAAGCCGAATCGATTGAATTTGGAATGGGGTTTAGGTTTTAACTAGAAAGTCATAGATTGGAGGTCCTTTGGAATTTGGTGCTTGAATATTTTTATTTAATATGAATACTGTTTTTAGATATTTGTTTTTGTTTTTTATTTTCATCGCTTGTGATTCAGACTCAGCATGGGATTGTGTCAAAGCTGCGGGGGCGATTACTCAGGAAGAAATTGTGCTGGAAAGTTTTGAAAAGCTCGACGTGCGACATCGTGTACAACTCATAGTTAAACAAGGGGAGGAGCAAAAGGTGGTTTTAGAAACCGGAGAGAATTTGAGAGGAAAGATTACCCTGAAAGTAACAAATGGTGAGTTGCGCATTGAAAATGAAAACAATTGTAATCTGGTGCGCGATTATGAGATTACTAAAGTGTATGTGACCTCGCCAAACATCAATCAAATAAGAAATGGCTCCGGCTTGTCGGTTTTGAGTGAGGGTGTTTTGGGATTTCCCTCACTTGCTTTACTTTCAGAAGATACAGGTGTAGAAGGTGATATACACACGGTGGGGGATTTTGAATTGCAACTGGATGTTGAGAGTCTTAATATTGTTGCAAACGGCAAATCCAATTTTTTTATTTCCGGTCAAGCCGAAAGTGCTTCAATTGGTTTTTATGGGGGTGATGGACGTTTTGAGGGGCAAAATTTTATCATTCAAAATTTGACAATCTTTCATCGCAGTAGTAATAAGATGATTGTGAATCCACAAGAGTCTATTTCAGGCGAAATTCGCGGTGTAGGGGATGTGATTTCATTGAATGAGCCGCCAGTGGTGGAGGTGGAGGCCTTTTATACGGGGAGGTTAATTTTTCAATAAGTATATATAAAATCGTTAAAAGATTATTATAAAACACAAAAAACGCCTTTTCTTTAGAAGAGGCGTTTTTGCAATATATTTTTATACTCCCCCTCTTTTGGAGGGGGTTGGGTCACTTACGCTTCAAAGCTTCAGTGACGGATTAAGGAGAGTTTACATCATCCCCGGCATACCGCCGCCCATTCCGGGAGGCATGCCTCCTCCGGCATTTTCTTCTTTAATGTCTGTCAATGCACATTCAGTTGTTAAAATCATTCCGGCAACTGATGCTGCATTTTCCAGAGCGATGCGAGTTACCTTCTTAGGGTCGATGATTCCTGCTTTTAACATATCAACATAAGTATCTGTCTTCGCATCAAAACCGAAGTTTTTCTTGCCTTCCAGTACTTTTGCAATGACTACAGAGCCTTCACCCCCAGCATTTTCAACAATGGTGCGTAATGGTGACTCGATTGCTTTTGCTACAATTTGAACACCTGTGGTTTCGTCAAGATTTTCTGTAGTTAATTTTTGCAATACTGAAATCGCTCTTACTAAAGCAACACCACCACCGGCAACAATTCCTTCTTCAACAGCAGCTCTGGTCGCGTTAAGGGCATCATCCACACGGTCTTTTTTCTCTTTCATTTCCACTTCACTGGCTGCTCCTACATAGAGAACTGCAACACCTCCGGCTAATTTAGCCAAACGCTCCTGAAGTTTCTCACGGTCATAATCACTGGTAGTGGATTCTATTTGAGCCTTAATTTCATTTACTCTTGCTTTGATGGCGTTTTTATCACCGGCACCATTTACAATCGTTGTATTGTCTTTGTCCATTGTGATGGTTTCGGCAGTACCCAGCATATCGATGGTTGCATTTTCAAGAGTGAAGCCTCTTTCCTCAGAAATTACAGTACCTCCGGTCAAAACGGCAATATCTTCAAGCATTGCTTTTCTGCGGTCACCAAATCCGGGTGCTTTTACAGCAGCAATTTTTAAAGAGCCTCTTAGTTTATTAACTACTAGAGTTGCTAGTGCTTCTCCATCAACATCTTCAGCAATGATAAGGAGTGATTTTCCTTGTTGCGCTACAGGTTCTAAAACCGGAAGCAAATCTTTCATAGAAGAAATTTTCTTATCATAAATAAGGATCATTGGGTTTTCTAATTCTGCATTCATTTTTTCAGAATTAGTTACAAAATAAGGGGAGAGGTATCCTCTGTCAAACTGCATTCCTTCTACAACATCAACATAAGTGTCTGTTCCTTTGGCTTCTTCAACAGTGATGACGCCTTCTTTGCCCACTTTACCAAAAGCTTTTGCTATTAAATCACCAATTATATCATCATTATTTGCAGAAATAGAAGCAACTTGCTTGATCATTTCTGAAGAATTACCCACTTTAGTGGTTTGCTTTTCAAGGTCTTTAACAATAGCTTCTACGGCTTTGTCGATACCGCGTTTTAAAT
Organism: uncultured Flavobacteriaceae bacterium; assembly: GCA_963977065.1. Lineage (GTDB taxonomy): Bacteria > Bacteroidota > Bacteroidia > Flavobacteriales > Flavobacteriaceae > Planktosalinus. The sequence continues at coordinate 35,821 of CAXBNF010000016.1, forward strand.
CCATTGGATTGGCTCCTGCTGCCACGTTTTTTAGACCTTCCTTTACGATGGCTTGTGCTAAAACTGTAGCTGTTGTAGTACCGTCACCGGCAAGGTCGTTTGTTTTTGAGGCAACTTCTTTTACCATTTGAGCGCCCATATTCTCTAAAGCGTCTTCCAGTTCAATTTCTTTTGCAACGGTAACACCGTCTTTTGTGACTTGTGGTGCACCAAAGGATTTGCTGATGATTACATTTCTTCCTTTAGGGCCTAATGTTACTTTTACTGCGTTAGCTAATGCATCAACACCGCGTTTCAATCCGTCGCGGGCTTCAATGTCATATTTTATATCTTTTGCCATGATTTGTTTCAGGTTTAAAGTTTAAAGTTTTATGTTATTTTGAATTATTAGATTTCTTCCTATGCGGGAACAATTGCAAGGATATCATCCTCACGCATAATGAGATAATCAGTGCCTTCCAGTTTTAATTCGGTTCCGGCATATTTTCCATAAAGAACGGTATCGCCTACCTTAACGGTCATTTTGTGATCTTTTTTTCCGGCTCCAACGGCAACTACTTTGCCGTTTTGTGGTTTTTCTTTTGCAGAGTCAGGTATGTAGATACCTGATGCGGTTTTAGTTTCGGCCTCTTGTGGCTGAACTACAACGCGGTCTGATAAAGGTTGAATTTTTAATGCCATATAATTTGAATTTTTAATTAGTTATTACAGCTGTTACTTGGCAGAAATTATGCCATTGGTATGGCAACTGACAGAATGAAATAAAAAATGCCAGCTTGTCATAAGCCGGCAAAAAAAAAATTCCGCTTAAGCGGAATTTTAAATTCTGTATTGTGATTATTTATTCAGCAGGTGTTTCTTGAACTGGTGTTAACGGAAGTGGGTTAGTTCTTTCAGTTGCATCCAGAGCTCTTGATTCTGGAACGCCTGCACCACTCATAATTGAAATGTTTGATAATAAAATCAATGCTAAAAGTAACACTGCCAGTGTCCAGGTACTTTTATCAAGAAAATCGGTTGTTTTTTGAACACCGCCCAATTGCTGAGTGCCACCACCACCAAAAGAAGATGAAAGCCCGCCACCTTTTGGGTTTTGAACCATAATCACTACGACCAGTAAAAAGGCTACCAGCACGATTAAAATTAAAAAAACTGTGAACGTACTCATGAATATGTATTTAATTGTTTTGTTGTAATTTTTCTATTGCCCGAATTTGGTCTGCAAAGAAACCACTTTTTTCGGGATTTTTCAAAATTAATATTTTATATGCTTGAATCGCTTTTTTATAGTTGTTTTGTTGTAAATAAACTTTGGCCAGGGTTTCAGTCATAAGGTGGTTACTGGGCTTTGAGAGCGGTTTTTCAGTGTCTTCTTTAGTGTCTGAAAGTGATGGTTTTATTTTTGGACTTTCTTGAATGAACTTGTCAATTAATCGAAACTTATCCTCTTTTTCATTTTCAGTTTCTTCAGAGTTGTTGTTTCTATTGATTGGCTTCACTCTTGTGAGTTTTAACCATTCCTCAAATGAATGTTTGTCATTTTTTGAAAAAGGAAGGGGTTTGTGAACTTCAAGTATTTCTTCAATTGCTTTTTCTTGCGTTGTTTTTTCTTTTTTACGTTCAAATAGATTGGGGTTTAAAATTGCTTCTGCTTTTTCAATTTCATTTTTGTCTATTTCTTCAACCGCTTCTTTTTGAAGAACAGGTTGTTGTGAAAAATGTTCTGAAGTTATAAAATCAAAAAGTACAGTGCGGTCTGAAGTATAAGCAGCAGTTTTTTTTAGTTCCTGATTGTATAAATAACTGTTTTCCTTTTTAAGAAGATTTAAATAGATTGCTCTTGCGGGTTGAAAATAGGGAAAATTACTGATAATTTCTTCAAGTTGCACTTTTGTGTTGTCGGAAAATATTTCAGGGTTTTGAAGTAAATATGTGATTTCCTCTTTATTCAAATTATTACCATTTTGCCAGCGTGGCGTTAAAAATGTCCTGGGTAATTCGTTCATAAATCACAGCAATGGCTTCATCGCGCTGTGATCCTGTAAGTTGAGCAGAACCTCCATAGTCAAAGTAAAAAGTAAAACGTTGTTCCAAATCGTTTCCTTCATTTTTAGTATCAAAAAATCGCACATTCACTGCAATTGTCAAACGGTTTTGTGCGGCTGTATTTTGTGCCGTAGCTGTAATGGGTGCTATATAATATTGTACAATTTCACCCTCATAAATCAAATCGGCATTTTGGTTTGTAAGATCAAGTCGCGTCTGGTTTACTATTATATCTTGAAGGGTTTGCGTAAATAATCGATCTATTCCCGGTTCAACAATGGGGGCGTTGTTTCTAAAAAAATTAACCTGAAATGTTTTTATGTTGGGTAATTCTGAGACCCCGGTAAAAGAATAATAACCACAGCTTTGAATGCTAAGGGCTACAATTACCAGTATAATGAGATAATGATTCTTTTTCATTTTTTACAGTCCAAATTGTTTGATTTTTCGGTAAAGGGTGCGCTCAGAAAGACCCAACTCATCAGCAGCTGCTTTTCTTTTTCCCTGATTTTTTTCCAATGCTTTTTTAATTAACTCTAGTTCTTTATCCTTAATAGAAAGGGTTTCTTCTTCTTCTATTTCTTCGGCAAAATAATATTTGTCTTTTGCTTCTTCTTGATTAGCTGCGTTTCTTACGTCAAGAATTTCAACATCATTTTGAGCGTTGTTATCATCAATAATATCAGTTAATTCTTCAAAGGAATCCTCTTCCTGTGGGGTATATATTTTTTTGATTAATCCGGAATGTTCTTTTTGTACGTTTTCAACATTTCCGGTTTTTAATAACTCTAGAGTGAGTTTTTTTAAATCATTTACATCACGCTGCATGTCAAAAAGCACTTTATAGAGTATTTCCCTTTCTGAGCCAAAATCGCTTTCAGATTTTCTGGAACCCACAACTGCCGGAAGATTGCGACCCATATCGGGCAAATAATTTTTTAGCGTGTTTGGCGTGATTTCCCGGTTTTGTTCTAAAACGGAAATTTGTTCAGCCACATTGCGCAGTTGTCTAATGTTTCCGCTCCAGCGATACTTCAAAAGTAAATTGGTGGCTTCGTCATTTAACCTGATGGTGGGCATTTTGTATTTCTGTGCAAAATCGGCTGCAAATTTTCTAAATAACAGATGGATGTCTTCTTCGCGTTCACGCAGTGGTGGCAGGTGAATGTCAACTGTGCTGAGACGATAAAATAAATCTTCTCTAAACTTGCCATCGTTGATGGCATCTGCCATTTTTACGTTGGTAGCAGCTACAATGCGCACATTTGTTTTTTGTGTTTTTGAGGAGCCCACTTTTAAAAACTCACCGTTTTCCAAAACTCTTAGCAATCGCACTTGCGTGGGAAGTGGAAGTTCTCCCACTTCATCCAGAAAAATAGTTCCCCCGTCAGCTACTTCAAAATAGCCACTTCGGGTTTGGGTGGCTCCTGTAAAAGATCCTTTTTCGTGTCCAAAGAGTTCACTGTCAATAGTGCCTTCAGGAATGGCACCACAGTTTACAGCAATGTATTTCCCGTGCTTTCTGTGGGAGAGGGAATGGATTATTTTTGGGATGCTTTCCTTTCCCACACCACTTTCACCCGTTACCAATACTGAAATATCAGTAGGCGCCACCTGAATGGCTTTTTCAATGGCACGGTTGAGTTTTTCATTGTTGCCAATGATTCCAAAACGTTGTTTTATTGCTTGTACTGATTCCATATTCCTCCCCCAACCCCTCCCAAGGAGGGGCTTTTTAATTATTTTGACTTAATTCAACTGCCTCTCCAATCAAAGTTGCTGAGGTACAATCTGTTATTTTTACCATTACAAAATCACCAATGTTGTAGTTTTCTTTTGGGAAAACTACCACGGTGTTTTGTGGGATTCTTCCACTCCATTGGTTTTCGTCCCTTTTAGAGGTTTTTTCGATAAGCACTTCTAGGGTTTTGCCAACAAAATGTTGTGTGCGGTAAGCACTGTGTTTTTGTTGTAGCTCCACAATTTCCTGCAGGCGTCTTTTTTTGGTTGCTTCAGGCACGTCGTCTTCCAGTTTTCTGGCAGCCATTGTGCCTGGGCGTTCAGAATACATAAACATAAACCCAAAATCATATTTTACATACTCCATCAAACTCAAGGTGTCTTGATGGTCTTCTTCAGTTTCAGTTGGAAACCCCGAAATCATATCTTGAGAGATGCCACAATCCGGCATCCTGCTTTTTATGTTATCAATCAACTGCATATATTCCTCACGGGTATGCTGGCGGTTCATTTCTTTTAAAATGCGGGTGCTTCCGCTTTGAACGGGCAGGTGGATGTAGTTGCAAATATTTTGGTATTTGGCCATCGTTTCAATAACATCCATTGTAAAATCCTGCGGATTTGAGGTGGAGAACCGAATACGCATTTTGGGTTGTGCTTCCGCTACAAGCGATAGTAGTCCTGCAAAATTGGTTGCCGTGGCTTTTTGCATTTCACTGGCTTTGTCAAAATCTTTTTTGAGTCCGCCGCCATACCATAAATAACTATCCACATTTTGACCCAATAATGTAATTTCTTTAAACCCTTTTTGAGCAAGGTCATTGACTTCTTCTAAAATACTTTGCGGATCACGACTGCGTTCACGCCCTCTGGTGAAGGGCACTACACAAAATGTGCACATATTGTCACAGCCTCTGGTGATAGAGACAAAAGCGGTTACACCATTGCTTTGCAAGCGCACGGGTGAAATATCGCCATAGGTTTCATCTTTTGAAAGAATCACATTGACGGCGTTTCTTCCTTCTTCTACTTCGCTAAGGAGATTTGGTAAATCTTTATAAGCATCCGGCCCTACGACGAGATCAACGATTTTTTCTTCTTCGAGAAACTTGCTTTTTAGACGTTCTGCCATACAGCCCAGCACGCCCACTTTCATACCGGGGTTGGTGGTTTTTTTTACGGCATTGTATTTTTCAAGGCGCTTTCTTACGGTTTGTTCAGCTTTATCGCGAATGGAGCAGGTGTTGACTAAAACCAAATCTGCTTCTTCAAGATGGTTGGTGGTATTGTAACCGTTTTCAGATAAAATGGAAGCAACGATTTCGCTATCGCTAAAATTCATCTGACAACCATAACTTTCAATAAAAAGCTTTTTAGTATTGCCCACAATTTTTTCTAAATCGAGCTGTGTTCCTTGTTTATTTTCTTCAATTATTTTCTCCATAAATTGTCCTATAGCTACAAACGTGCAAAGATACAATTTTTAGGGGATTTGTGACAAATTGGCAGAAAATATTTGAAATTTTTAAGAGGTTTTAGAGCTTAGATTTTTAGGGAATTAGTTTCGTATTAAAAAAATCCTATACTTTTGCATTTCTCGCAAAGATGAGAATCTTGAAAATAATAAGTGCAAAGTAGTATTATATTGGAATTATTTTCGAGGTAGTTTGTAACTTTTAAAATAGGAGACTCCCGCCTTCGCGGGAGTATGGATATGGCAAAAAATTTAGTAATCGTTGAGTCACCGGCAAAAGCAAAAACCATTGAGAAATTTTTAGGAAAAGATTTTAAGGTGGAATCCAGTTTTGGCCACATAGCCGATTTGCCTTCCAAGGAGTTGGCAGTGGATGTGGAGGGAGATTTTAAACCAAAATATATTGTACCTCGCGATAAAAAGGCACTCGTAAAAAACCTGAAATCTCTTGCAGACAAAGCAGAAACTGTCTGGCTAGCAAGTGATGAGGATCGTGAAGGAGAAGCGATTGCTTGGCACCTTGCAGAAGAGTTAGATTTGGATGAAGCCAAGACAAAACGCATTGTTTTTCACGAAATCACTAAAACAGCCATTTTAAAAGCGATTGAAAACCCTAGAAAAATTAACTACAATCTGGTCAATGCCCAGCAAGCAAGACGTGTTTTAGACAGGCTCGTGGGCTATGAATTGTCACCGGTTCTTTGGAAAAAAGTGAAAGGAGGACTCTCTGCAGGGCGAGTTCAATCAGTATCAGTGCGATTGATTGTAGAGCGCGAGCGCGAAATTCAAAACTTTAAAACCGAAGCCTCATTTAGAGTAGATGCCGAATTTGAAAATAAAGAAGGAAAATCGTTTAAGGCAAAACTACCTAAAAATATAGCTACACAAAAAGAGGCAGCCGCATTTTTAGAGAAAAATAAAGGTGCTGCTTTTAAAATTGCCGAACTAACCAAGAAACCTGCAAAGAAACAACCTTCACCACCATTTACAACTTCAACCCTTCAACAGGAAGCCTCCAGGAAGCTTTATTTTCCGGTGAGTAAAACGATGCAGGTGGCACAACGACTTTATGAAGCGGGACTGATAACTTATATGAGAACAGATAGTGTCAATCTATCCAATGAGGCAAAAAGTGCAGCTCAAGCTGAAATTACATCTGCTTTTGGTGAAAAATACAGTCAGCCACGCAATTTTAAAGGAAAGTCCAAAGGAGCTCAAGAGGCCCACGAAGCCATTCGGCCTACAAACATAGCTGTTCACAGTGTGAATATTGACAGAGATCAGTCCAGGCTTTATGAATTGATTTGGAAAAGAACCATTGCTTCTCAAATGAGTGATGCCCAACTGGAACGCACCAATGTGAGGATTGCTGCTTCAACACACAATCAAGATTTTACTGCAAACGGGGAGATGATTAAGTTTGACGGTTTCTTAAAAGTCTATATGGAAGGGCACGACAATGAGGACGAAGAGCAGGAAGGAATGTTGCCCAACCTGAAACAAGGAGAGGATTTAAAAAACAACTATATCAACGCTACTGAAAGATTTACAAGACCTCCATATCGCTATACAGAAGCTTCTTTGGTGAAGCAACTGGAAGAATTGGGTATTGGTAGACCCTCAACCTATGCACCCACTATATCGACCATTCAAAACAGAAATTATGTCGAAAAAGGAACCATTGAAGGTGTTGAGCGAAACTACATTCAGTTTGTACTTAAAAAAGAAACTATTACAGAAAAATCACTTACCGAAGTTGTGGGGTCAGACAAGGGAAAATTAGTTCCTACTGATATCGGGATGATTGTGAATGACTTTTTAGTTGAGAATTTTAAAACCATATTGGATTATAACTTCACGGCAAAAGTAGAACAGGATTTTGATGACATTGCAGAAGGCAATGAAAAGTGGACAGAGATGCTGCGTGATTTTTACAAAGATTTCCATCCACAGGTGCTTGATGTTGAGAAAAACGCTGAACGCGAAAGCGGGGAGCGCATACTGGGCAAGCACCCTGAAACCGGAAGAACTATTTTGGTGCGTTTGGGTAAATTTGGTGCTATGGCACAAATTGGTGCACCCGATGATGAAGAAAAGCAATTTGCCAGTTTAACTCCAGACCAGCAATTAAATACCATCACATTAGAGGAGGCCTTGGACTTGTTTAAGCTTCCGCGAAAGCTGGGAATGGTTGATGGTGAAGAAGTAGAAGTAAATAATGGACGTTTTGGGCCCTATGTGAGGTTTGGTAAAAAGTTTATTTCGTTGCCCAAAGGAATGGATCCGCTGGAGGTTTCAATGGAAACAGCCAAGGAACTCATTGATGAGAAGAAAAAAGCAGATGCCCCTATCGCGACTTATGAAGGTAAACCTGTTCAGAAGGGAGTGGGACGATTTGGTCCGTTCATTAAATGGAACAATCTTTTTATTAATGTCAATAAAAAATATGATTTTGATAATCTGTCTCAGGAAGATATTGAGACCTTGATTGAAGATAAACTTCAAAAGGAAAAGGACAAACTCATTCAAGAATGGCCTGAGGAAGGTATAAAAATTGAAAAAGCACGTTGGGGTCGATTTCATCTTTTAAAAGGAAAAATTAAAGTAGAACTTCCCAAAGAAACTAAAGTAGAGAAAATGTCTTTGGAAGAAGCAAAAGCCTTGATTGAAAAAAAGGCACCTAAGAAAAGAACTGCAAAGAAAACTACAAAAAAGAAACCCTCTAAGAAATAATTTAGTATGCAAGAGTTTTTCACTCCTGTCAGTAAAACTGTTTTGGCTCATCGAGAGATGCTGCCTGAACATGTGCTCGGTAAGCAGTTGCAAGTATATTCTCAGCGTAGTGGTTTTCCAGATATTGAGGTATGTAAACTTGTAATTCTTGGGGTGAAGGAAGCTAGAAACAGCGAGAATTTTAATGGCGTTTACCCCTCGTTTGATGCTGTTAGAAAATCATTTTATTCGCTTTATGCCGGCAACTGGCATCACCAAATAGCCGATTTGGGAGATATAAGCGCAGGAGATACTGTTGAAGATACTTATTTTGCGCTAAAATCAGTTGTAAGTGAATTGGTTTCAAAAGGAATAATTCCCCTTGTTTTGGGAGGTAGTCAAGACCTTGTTTATCCTATGTACAGAGGTTTTGATGGTTTGAGTAAAATGATTAACTATGTCAACATCGATAGTAAATTTGACATTGGCAATGCAGATGCGCCTATCACCAACACTTCTTATGTGGGTAAAATGGTTGTTGAAAAGCCATACAATTTATTTAACTACAGCAACATTGGGTATCAATCTTATTATAATTCCGCAGATGAAATTGCATTGCTGGAAAAACTTTATTTTGAAGGATATCGTCTTGGCGAAATAGTCAATGACCTTACTATAGTAGAGCCTATTCTTCGTGATGCAGACATGATAACTTTAGATGTTTCTGCAATAAAAAGCGCAGAACTTAGTTATATAAATAACGCTTCACCAAATGGTCTTGACGGAAGAGAAGTTTGTGCTATTTCAAGATATTCGGGAATCAGTAATAAGGTAAGTGCTTTTGGAGTTTTCGAAATATCTGATTTTAATACATCCTTGTCGGCCTCTATGTTGATTGCCCAGATTTTGTGGTATTTTATTGAAGGAGTTAACTACCGGATTGATGATGGTGATTTAAGTTCAGAAACAGATTTTAAAAACTATAGTGTGCCTGTTGACAATCAAGTGCTTCTTTTTAAAAAAAGCCTGAAAACACAAAGATGGTGGATTGAAATACCATTTATTTCAGAAATGAATAATAAATTGAAAAGACACACGTTATTACCTTGCACTTATCAAGATTATGAGAGTGCATGCAATCAGGAAATTCCTGAACGATGGTTTAAGGCCAGAAGAAAAAATGAAATTTAATAATAAATAAAACAATAGATTTTAAGGCTTTTTTCTAAAAAATGTTGTTTTTTAGGAAATTTATAAATAGGTTTACGCCCTTGAAATCTACAAAATTTAACCTAATATACTTATGAAGAAGTTTATTGCATTTACTGCGATTATGTCCTTTTTGATTAGTTGTAACTCGGGAGATAGAGGTGAGCTAGTTGGTGTTAAAGGAAAAAAATGGCATCCTGAGAAACCTTATGGAATGACTTTGGTTCCCGGTGGCTCGTTTATAATGGGTAAGCCAGACAACGACTTTGTGGGTGTGATGGATGCTCCTACTAAGACTGTTACTGTTCGTTCTTTCTACATGGATGAAACAGAAATTACAAATTCTCAATACCGTCAATTTGTATATTGGGTCAGAGATTCTATTGTTAGATTAAGACTAGCTATTATCGCAGATGAGTTTGGGTTGACACCAGGGGATGCCGGTACCGGTGAGTTTGCATTTACAGATCAGCAAAATGAGGAGATGACCCCATATGAACAGTATATGTATGACAACTACTGGGGTTTTGGTGAGGACTTTTATGAAGGAAGAAAAATAAATAGAGAAATAGAACTTATATGGGATACAGCGCTTTATCCCGACGAGTACTATGCAGAAGTTATGGATTCTATGTATCTTCCCATGTCTGAGTCATATAACGGTTTGAGAACACTTGACGTGAGCAAGCTCAAGTTTCAATACACCACGATGGATATTGCTGCGGCTGCAAAAGACAATAGCGCAGATACCAGAGAAAAAAGAAGCAAATACATTACTAAAGAAGAGCTTGAGATTTATCCAGATACAACGGTATGGATAAGAGATTTTAATTACTCTTACAATGAACCTATGCACAATGACTATTTTTGGCATAAGGCATATGATGAATATCCTGTTGTGGGAGTTAACTGGAAACAAGCAAAGGCTTTTGCGACCTGGAGAACCCTTTACAAAAATGCGTATCAAAAAGAGAGAGGAAGATATCAAGTACCCTCTTTCAGATTGCCTTTTGAAGGTGAATGGGAATATGCTGCCAGAGGGGGTATTGCATCAGGAACCTATCCTTGGGGTGGGCCTTACACTCTAAATGATAGAGGTTGTTTTATGGCAAACTTCAAACCCCTGCGTGGCGACTATGCAGCAGATCAGGCATTATATACTGTGGAAGCAAAATCTTATGAGCCAAACGACTACAATTTGTACAATATGGCAGGTAATGTTTCAGAATGGGTAGACTCATCTTATGACCCTGCTTCATATGAGTTCATGTCCACAATGAATCCAACTGTTAACGACCCCGCTAATATGCGAAAAGTTGTGCGCGGTGGTTCCTGGAAGGATGTTGCATATTTTCTTCAGGTAAGTACTCGTGATTATGAATATGCAGATACCGCCAGAAGCTATATTGGTTTCAGGACTGTTCAAGACTATATGGGTACAGACGTTGTCTTAAATCAACAATTTGGTGACGCTCGTTAAAACTAAACTTAATTTCAACTTAAATACACTAACTTAAAACTTAACTTAAAATTTTATTTAATCATGGCACAATCAAAATCTTCTAAAAAATTATTTAACATGGCTTACGGCCTTGGAGCTTCAATTGTAATTATAGGAGCCCTTTTTAAAATTCTTCACTGGGAAATAGGTCCTTTAAATGGTGGTCTTTTACTTGCAATTGGACTTATTACTGAAGCTATCATTTTTGCCATCTCTGCTTTTGAGCCGGTAGATGACGATTTAGACTGGTCTTTGGTTTATCCTGAATTGGCCGGTGGTCAATCAATGGGTAAAAAAGGAAAACAAGAAAACCCGGAAGACGCTCAAGGTCTTTTATCTAAAAAGTTAGATGAAATGCTTAAAGAGGCAAAATTAGATGCAGGTTTAATGTCAAGTCTTGGTGAAAGCATTCGTTCTTTTGAGGGTGCTGCAAAAGAACTTCAGCCAACAGCAGAATCTATGAATGCACAAAAGAAATACAGTCAGGAAATGAGCCTTGCTGCTGCTCAAATGGAGTCATTGAATTCACTTTATAAAGTTCAAGTAGAGTCAGCTAGTCGTCAAGCTCAAATAAATGATGAGGTTGCTCAAAATGCGGATCAATTAAAACAACAAATGCAAGCTATGGCTACAAACCTCTCTTCGCTTAACGGAGTTTATGGAGGTATGCTATCAGCTATGACAAACAGAAACTAATATTTTTCTAACTGTATAACTAACTTACAAAAACTTAAAAAATGGCAGGAGGAAAACTATCCCCAAGACAGAAGATGATTAACCTGATGTATCTGGTATTTATCGCTATGCTTGCACTTAATATGTCCAAAGAAGTATTATCAGCCTTTGGACTCATGAATGAACGATTAACCGAGGCAAACAGTTCTGCTCAACAACGCAATGCAGATTATATGGCTGGCTTAGCAGAAAAGGCAAATGAAAATCCAACTCGATTTGCTGACGCAAAAGTTAAAGCAGAGGAAATAAGCACACTTTCCAATGAATTAGATGCTTATATCGAATCAATTAAAAATGATCTTAAAGGTACAGTTAAAGAGGATGATTTGACTACAGGAAACTATGAAGTAATGGATAAGCCAGATTTCTTGAATCAAACTTTTTTTGTAGGTGACAAGTATACCCCAGAAGGTGAAGAATTTGTTGGTAAAATCAATAATTACAGAGAGACTTTATTGTCAACTTTAGATGATTCACCTGCATTTACTAAAATTAGATCAGATATCGATAAAAAATTCAGCACTGAGAAAGAAACCCGAAGAGACGGTAAGGAAATTGAATGGCTAAACTACCATTTTGAAGGTTTTCCTTTAATTGCATCATTAACAAAATTGACGCAAATGCAAGCAGATATCAAAACTACTAATAATGAAATCTTATCTACGATGCTTGAAGGTGAGTTAACTGCTGCAGTTGCAATGACAAACTATGGTACGTTACTTCAAACAAATCGTTCTGCATATTTTCAAGGTGATACATTTGACGGTGCTGTAGTTCTGGGAAGAACAGATGAAACTACAAGACCAAACAGAGTGGAGTTAACTCTTGATGGAAGACCACTTACTGAAGATCAATACACTATTCAAGGTGGTCGCGTTGTGCTTAATGTAAATGCCGGATCTGCAGGAGAACATAAAATTGGTGGTCAATTAGTATTTGAAGAAGGCGGCGAAGAAACGCTAGTTCCTGTTGATTTAAGTTTTACAACTATTTCAAGACCAACAGATGCCGTGATTTCTGCTGATAAAATGAACGTAGTATATCGTGGTGTTCAAAACCCGATGACTATCTCAATGGCAGGAGTATCTGATAATAACATCACAGCAAATGCGCCCGGACTTAGAAGAGTTTCAGGTAGTAGCTATATGATGGATGTTACCACAGTTCAGGGAAGGGAAGTAACTATAAACGTGAGTGGAACAATTGATGGGACATCTTACCCTTCAAGAGCTACTTTCCGTATCAAAGACATTCCACGACCTGTTGGAACCGTAAGAGGAGAAGATGGTCTTATCAAAATGCAACGCAACGCTCTTGAAATTTCAACCATTGGTGCTATTATACCTGATTTCGATTTTGAAATTGGACTGAATGTGACTGGCTTCAAGTTCAATGTACCCGGTCAACCCACAGTTGTTGTGAATGGCAGCCGTTTAAATGATGCAGCAAAAAATACTTTACGAAGAGCAAAAAGAGGAGAAACAGTACAAATATTTGATATCACAGCAAACCTTGCAGGTGCTTCCGGGTATCGTTTGCAAAGAATTTCCCCTGTCTTTGTAGAACTTACAAATTAAAATTTAAGACGTATTATGAACCTGAAATCTTTTTTAATAATTCTAACCGCAATGTTGATCACATCAACCGGGTTTGGGCAATCTAATATTTTAAATGCCAAAACACCTGATGATATGAATAAGAGAACAGAAGCGCAGATTGCTTATGACAACGACAATCCATTGTCGTATGGTTTTATCGATCAGCGTGATGTGTTATGGGCAAAAACGGTATGGGAAATCATCGATCTTGATGAGCGAATGAATTTTCCGCTGTATTATCCTATTGACACAAACAACATTGGACCCGAACGCAGATCTCTATATGACGTTTTGATGAAAAACATCAAGAATGGAAGAATTGCTAATATCTATACAGATTCTTATTTTACTGAAAAAAGAACGCTCGCAGATATACAAGCTACACTTTCAAGGGTTGACACTACAGATGCGGGTATCGCCCAATTAAATGCCGGTGAAGAACTGGATCTTCAGTACATTGACAGAAGAGACATTACTGCCGCAGATATTGAAGAATACCGCGTGCGTGGTTACTGGTATATTGACAAAAGATTGGGAGAATTAAAATACCGCTTGATAGGGATTGCTCCTGTCGCCCCTGACGTCAACTTTATTGATGATGAAAATTCAACGATGGTTGAGTTGTTTTGGGTCTTTTTCCCTGAGGCACGTGAAGTACTTCACGAAGCCAAAGCATTTAACAGAATGAATACATCAATGCCCATTTCATTTGACCATATGCTCAATTCAAGAAGGTTTAGTGGTGTGATTTATAAAGAAGACAATGAATATGGTGACAGAGAGGTTAGAGAATATATTTCAGACAACGCACTCATGCAACTTTTAGAATCTGAAAGAATTAAAGAAACCATCAGAAACATTGAAATTGATATCTGGAATTACTAGGTAAATATTCATAATTTAAATACATTAAAACTCTCGTTATTGACGGGAGTTTTTTTATTTTCGCTCTTATGACAGTAGATTATATAATCGTAGGTTTAGGTCTTGCCGGAATTGCTTTTTGCGAAACATTACTGGAAAACAAAAAGACTTTTGTCGTTTTTGATTCCGGAAACAATATTTCATCAACCGTAGCTGCCGGTTTATACAATCCTGTGATATTAAAACGTTTTACACCTGCATGGAACGCTCTTGAACAAATTCAAAAAGCACTGCCGTTTTATGAAAAGTTAGAGAACAAATTAGGTGTAAAAATAGATTATAAAACTCCGGTTTTCAGAATATTTAATTCTGTTGAGGAACAAAACCGTTGGTTTGAAGTATCAGATAAACCTGTGCTGAAACATTTTATTTCACCCAAAGTCCACGCAAATCAAAATAAACACATCAAAGCAGAATTTGGTTTTGGAGAAGTATTGCAAAGTGGTAGAATTGATACAAAATTACTTGTAGATGTTTATAGAAGTTATCTGCTAGACAACCAATGGCTTAGAGAGGAACAATTTGAATACACCACACTCCAACTCACTAAAACACTTCAATACAATAGCATTCAATCAAAATACATTATTTTTTGTGAAGGCTTCGGAATCAAGAACAATCCCTTTTTCAATCAGCTTCCTCTGGTTGGAAATAAAGGGGAACTTTTAACCATCAAATCGCCAGACTTAAAGCTGGAAGTCATTTTAAAGTCTGGTGTGTTTATTATTCCAATCGGAGCCGATTCATATAAAGTGGGGGCCACTTACAACTGGGCAGACAAAGACACGTCACCCACTATAGTTGCCAGAGAGGATCTATTGAGCAAACTAAACAAGATTATCAATTGCAATTATGAAGTAATCTCCCAGGAAGCCGGTGTGCGTCCCACGGTGATTGATAGGAAACCGTTACTGGGTCAACATTCAGAATTTAAAAACCTGTTTGTTTTGAATGGTTTGGGAACCCATGGAGTCATGATAGGCCCCACTGTGGCAGAAAACCTTTTTGATTTGATCGAAAATGGAAAAACATTATCTGAAGAAATTGATATTACCAGGTTTATTTAGCCTTTTCCTTGTCATAACTCATAAAAATATTGATCCAAATATTTCTTGAAAGTCTCATAATTACAGGCATAAAAATGACTAATGTACCCACTATTGAGATAAAAGAGGTCATTAATCCGCCACCAAAAAACACATAGCTAACGATAAATGCTGCTACTGCAAAGGCGACTCCCAAACCATAACTCACATACATAGCCCCATAAAAAAAAGAGGGCTCGATTTTGTATTTTGTACTGCAGTGGCTGCACCTTTCGTGCATTTTAAAAATCTTGTTAAGTTTGTAGGGGTTGTTTTCTTCATACATGGATTCACTTTGACAAACCGGACAAGAACCCGTAAAAATACTATATAACTTTGTGCCTTTTAACATAGAAAATTCTATTTTTTTAAGACTACAAAATTAAGCATCTTTGCACGATAATTTGTTACATAGGTTACATTATGCTCAACGTTTCTAATTTATCGGTTGCATTTCAGGGAGAAAATCTTTTTGAGGAAATTTCATTTCAGCTTAAGGCGGGTGATCGCGTGGGTTTGGTTGGAAAAAATGGTGCCGGAAAATCGACACTACTCAAAATTTTGGCCAAAGACCTGGCATCAGATACGGGGACGATTGCTTCAGATAAAGAAATCAAAATTGGTTTTTTAAGGCAGGATATAGACTTTGTTCAAGGTAGAACTGTTCTTGAGGAAGCTTATCAAGCCTTTGAGGAAATAAAAGCGACAGAAGCCAAGATGGATGCAATAAACCACCAACTCACAACCCGAACCGATTATGAGTCTGATGCCTATCACGATTTAATGGTGGCAATTAGTGATTTAACACATCACTATGAAATTTTAGGAGGTTACAACTATCAGGGAGATACTGAAAAAATACTTCAGGGATTGGGCTTTAAACGGGAAGAGTTTGATAAAAAGACCGAAGAATTCTCAGGTGGATGGCGAATGCGCATCGAGCTTGCCAAACTCCTTTTGCAAAGCAATGATATTTTATTGCTCGATGAACCCACAAACCACCTCGATATCGAATCAATCATATGGCTTGAAAGCTTTTTGAACAATTATGCAGGAGCTGTTGTCATCGTTTCTCACGACAAGATGTTTCTCGATAACGTGACCAATCGCACCATTGAGATTTCACTGGGTCGCATTTATGATTATAACAAACCCTATTCAAAATATTTAGTTCTGAGACAGGAACTTCGAGAGCAACAGCTTGCTTCCCAAAAAAATCAAGAGAAACAAATTCAGCAAACTGAAAGACTTATTGAAAAATTCAGGGCAAAAGCTTCAAAGGCTTCGATGGCACAATCCCTCATTAAAAAGCTGGATAAAGTAGATCGCATTGAGGTTGATGAAGATGACAACGCTGTGATGAATGTGCGGTTTCCCATTTCGGTGCAACCGGGAAAAGTGGTCATTGAGATGCAACACATTTCAAAAAGTTATGGGCCAAACCACGTTTTAGATAATGTAAGTATGATGATTGAGCGTGGCGTTAAAACAGCTTTTGTGGGGCAAAATGGACAGGGAAAATCAACACTGGCAAAGATTATTGTTGGCGAAATTTCCCATCAGGGTACTGTAAAGCTGGGTCATAATGTGCAAATTGGCTATTTTGCTCAAAATCAAGCAGATTATTTGGATGGAAATATCACCGTGCTTGACACAATGATTAATGCAGCAAATGAAACCAACAGAAGTAAAGTAAGGGATATTCTTGGCTCATTTCTTTTCAGAGGAGAGGAAGTAGATAAGTTTGTAAAAGTGCTTTCCGGTGGAGAGCGCAATCGTTTGGCTTTAGCCAAACTGTTACTCCAACCACTCAATGTGTTGGTAATGGATGAGCCCACAAACCACCTCGATATCAAATCAAAAAATGTTTTAAAAGAATCACTCAAAAGTTTTGAAGGAACCCTTATTCTTGTTTCTCACGATAGGGATTTTTTACAAGGATTGTGTGATAAAGTATATGAATTTAAAGACAGAAAAATTAAAGAGTATCTGGGTGATATTGATTTTTACCTTGAGCAGCGCAAGATTTCTTCCATGCGTGAAGCAGAGCTAATGACAAAAGAAAAGAAAACTCCCAAAAGCAATACAAACAAACAAGAGTATAACGACCAAAAGAAGGAAAAAACACTTAAAAATAAGTTGAGTAACATTGAATCAATGATTCAAAAGCTGGAAAATGAAATCGCTGAAATGGATAATGAACTGGCTTTAAAATATGAAGAAACAACTTCCAAACCGGAATTTTTTAAGAATTACGAAAGGAAAAAATCTGAATTGGAAAAAATGATGAGGGATTGGGAAAATGTTCAAGAATCATTAGAAAGGATTTAATTTGGTTTGTTTTTTAAGAAACCCTTAACCATGATTACCATAACAATGAGATAGATTTGTAAACTATCTAACTTATTAGACACATACATGCGCAAAATTATCCTTATTGTCCTGGGGGGGCTCATTTTATTAATTGCTTTCTTCTGGGCTCGAAGCATCGCAAACGTTGAGAAAAAACAAAATCCGGCAGTTGAAAAACTTGAAAAAGTGGTGTTTGTAGATACGGTAACCAATACTACAATTCCCATTGTTGTTCCTGCCACAGGAACCCTTTCTGCAAAAGACCGTCTAGAATTGTTTTCTGAAGTGGAGGGCTTGTTTTCAGCAAGTTCCAGAGATTTCAGACCCGGGCAAAAATTCAATCAAGGTGAACTTTTGCTGCAAATAAATTCTTCTGAATATGCAGCGTCTGTTCGGTCGGCTCGCAGTAATTTATATAATTTAATTACTTCAATAATGCCCGATTTGAGGCTTGATTATCCCGATTCTTTCTCAAAATGGCAAACCTATCTTTCCAACTTTGACATCAATAAAACAGTTTCACCCTTACCGGAACCTTCTTCTGAACAAGAAAGATATTTCATCACCGGAAGAAATATCACTTCCACCTTTTTTGAAATCAAAAGAATGGAAGAACGACTGGGTAAATTTAATATTAGAGCTCCGTTTACCGGAATCCTCACTGAAGCTTTAGTCAACAAAGGAAGTTTGGTGAGGCCCGGGCAAAAATTGGGTGAATATATCAACCCTTCGGTTTATGAGATGGAAGTGGCAGTTTCTAGAAATTTTGTAGATTTTTTGGAAACCGGAAGAAAAGTTACACTTTACACACTAGATAAAACCAGAGAATTTGAAGGTGTCATAAGCAGAATCAATGCTAGAATAGATCCAAACACACAAACGGTTAATGCCTTTGTAGAGGTGAAAGGAGAAAACTTACGAGAAGGTATGTTTCTGGAAGCAAACTTAGATGCCCGAGAAGAGCAAAATGCATATAAGATTCAAAGAAAGCTGTTGATCAATGAATCTCAAATTTACATTGTTGAAGAGAACAAACTCAATTTACTCGATATTGATTTAATATATATAACAGAGCGTGAAGTCGTAGTAAAAGGAATTCCGGATGGTACAATCATTCTCAGAGAGGTCCTGCCCGGGGCATTTGCCGGCCAACCTGTTATTATCAATTAAAAAGAAGCAATAAAGGGCAATCAAAACCAAGTTTATGCGCAAGGTAATTGAATATTTTATTAAATACAGCGTGGCTGTAAATGTGATTATTTTTGCGTTTGTCATTTTTGGAATCTTCGGAATTAGCAGCCTCAAATCCTCTTTTTTTCCTTTAGTAGATTCAGAGATTATCAATATCAATATCAACTACCCGGCGGCTTCTCCCCAGGAAATTGAAGAGGGTATTGTTATAAAAATTGAAGATAATTTAAAAGGGCTAGAAGGCATTTCTCGCGTCACTTCTACTGCAAGAGAGAGTGGTGGTTCTATTACAGTCGAAATTGAACGCGGCGAAAACATTGATGTTATTCTTGCGGAAGTCAAAAACGCTGTTGACCGTGTTCCCACATTTCCGGCAGATATGGAGCCGCTCGTGGTTTCAAAACAAATTCCCATAAGGGAAACCATACAGTTTGCAGTTAGTGGGGAAAATGTGCCTCTGGCTACCTTAAAACAAATTGCCCGGCAAATTGAAAACGAACTGAGAACAATTCCAGGTATTTCTCAAATTGATATTACCGGTTACCCTGCTGAAGAAATTGAAATCGCCGTTAGAGAAAATGATCTTTTAGCATATAATATTTCATTTCAGGAAGTTGCCAATGCAGTAAGAGGAGCCAATATTTTTACTACAGGAGGAACCATAAAAACAAATGTGGAAGATTACCTCATTAGAGCCAATAACAGAGGGTATTATGCAGAGGAAATTGATAATATTGTTGTTAGGGCAGATGAAGGTGGAGCGATGGTTCGACTAAAAGACCTGGCTTCTGTAAGAGATCGATTTGCTGAAACTCCCAATGCTTCTTATTTCAATGGAAACCTATCTGTCAATATCAATGTAAGCAATACCAATAATGAAGATTTGCTCTCTTCTGCTGAAAATGTAAATAAATACATTGAAGATTTTAATGCTAAAAACAGCAATGTAAGGCTCGATGTAGTAAACGATTCTTCCATATCCTTGAGGCAACGCACACAAATATTGATAGAAAATGGGGGCATGGGAATTTTACTTGTTTTGATTTTTCTTTCCTTTTTTCTCAACACCCGCGTCGCTTTTTGGGTTGCATTTGGATTGCCCATTGCATTTTTTGGTATGTTTATGCTGGCTCCGTTTTTTGGAATAACCATTAATATTCTATCTTTATTTGGGATGATTATTGTGATTGGTATTCTTGTTGATGACGGGATTGTAATTTCAGAAAATATATACCAGCATTATGAAAAAGGGAAAGGTCCCATAAGAGCTGCCGTTGACGGAACGATGGAAGTGGTGCCTCCCATACTGTCGGCTATAATAACCACCGTATTGGCTTTTTTGACATTTCAGTTTTTGGATAGTCGCATCGGAAAATTTTATGCAGAGGTTTCGGTTGTAGTGATTTTGACTCTTATTATTTCTCTGGTAGAAGCATTTATAATCCTGCCTGCCCACATCGCACATTCAAAAGCATTGGTGCGCAATGGAGAAAAAGCACAGCAAGAAAAAAAGGGGATAGACAAAATTTTTGCAAAATTGCGCATTCTCAATAAATTGGGTGATAAAAGTATGCGATTTCTGAGAGATAAATTATACAGCCCCGTGCTGGCTTTTGTATTAAAAAATAATTTTTTATCACTTGCAATTATCGTTTCAGTATTGATGTTAACGGTAGCTTCCATAATGGGTGGCATAATACGGGTTACTATTTTCCCAAGTATTGCCAGTGACAGGGTTTCTATAGATCTATTGATGAGTGAAGGAGTCAATCCGGCAACAACAGATTCTATTATATCTTTTGTCGAGGCCAAAGCCTGGGAAGTCAATGAAGAATTTACTGAAAAGCAAACGGGTAATTTGCAAGTCATTCAAAACATTATTAAACGAGTGGGCCCCGGAAACAACAAAGCATCTTTAAATATCAATTTACTTCCGGGAGAAGATCGTGATTTTTCTTCCCCCGAAATCACCGCAGCCATTCGTGATGCTGTGGGCCCTGTTTATGGTGTGGAACAACTCACATTTGGTTCCGGTGGAACATTTGGAGGAACACCGGTTTCTGTAGCTTTTCTTGGAAACAATACTCAACAACTAAAAGCAGCAAAAGAAGAGCTCAAAGCACATTTTGAAAATGATTCCAGACTTAAGGATGTAACAGATACAGACCCACAGGGTATTAAAGAAATTAGAGTAGAACTCAAACAAACTGCTTATGCTTTGGGGCTTACGCTCAACGAAGTGATGCAGCAAATAAGAGCCGGTTTTTTTGGTGCTCAGGCGCAACGCTTCCAAAGAGGACAGGATGAGGTTAGGGTATGGGTTCGTTATGACCGTGAGGGCAGGTCCTCAATCAACGATTTGAATGCAATGCGCATTATTAAGCCTTCGGGTGAACGTGTGCCTTTTGGCGAAATAGCAACATACACCATAGAACGAGGTGATGAATCCATTCGCCACCTAGACGGAAAGAGAGAAATTCAGGTGAATGCCGATTTGGAAAACCCCAATGACAGCGCCACAGATATTCTTTTTGAAATACAACAAGGTATTATTCCTGAAATTCTGGCTAAATACACCACTGTTTCAGTATCTTATGAAGGTCAAAACAGAGAAGCTCAAAAGCTTTCTAATTCGGCTTCAGCCATAATTCCTATTATCCTGTTTTTAATTTATGCAACCATCGCTTTTACCTTTAGGAGTTACAGTCAGCCATTGTTGCTTTTAATGCTAATTCCATTTAGTGTCATAGGCGTTGCCTGGGGGCATTGGATTCATGGCTTTCCTGTAAATATGTTGTCTGCTATGGGAATTATTGCGCTTATTGGTATTATGGTGAATGACGGGCTGGTGTTAATTACAAAATTCAATACCTTTTTAAAAGAAGGCCTGCCTTTTGATAAAGCATTGTATGAAGCGGGAAGATCCAGATTTAGAGCGATATTTTTAACCTCTTTAACCACCATTGCAGGATTGGCTCCACTTATATTTGAAAAAAGCAGACAAGCACAGTTTTTAAAACCTATGGCAATTTCTATCGCTTACGGAATTGGAATTGCGACTGTTTTGACCCTCTTTTTGCTTCCTTTGTTTTTAACCATAAACAACAAAATAAAGACAGGAACGATCTGGCTGGCAACCGGAAAAAAAGTCAATAAAGAAGATGTTGAACGCGCTATAAAAGAAAAGGAAATAGATGAGGAATATGACAAATAAATACCTGTTTTTCGGACTGTTTTGCTGTTTTAGTTTTCAACTAAATGCTCAGGAATTACTCACAAAAGAGGAAGCAATCAGGTTGACATTAGAGAATAATTTTGGTATTCAAATAGCCAATAATGAAGTTTTGGTTGCCAAAAACAATTCAGGTTTATTAAATTCGGGTTATTTACCTTCTTTAACCGGAGTTGCCGGAGGTCAATATGCCATCGAAGATCAAACGGCCACTTTTCAGGATGGGACATCAAGTGAAGTAATAGGAGCAGAAACAGATCGATATAATGCATCATTAAACCTCAATTTTTTACTTTTTGACGGCTTGGGAAGGCATTATAACTACAAAAGCTTGAAGGAGCAGTATAACTTGAGTGAACTCGAAGCTCGTGAAAGTATTGAAATTACGATACTGCAACTTTTTTCGGTTTACTTTGAAGTAGCAAGATTGACAGAAAACCTGAGTGTTTTACAAGAAACACTTGAAAACACTAAGGAACGTCTCACACGAGCCGAATACCAGTTTGAATTTGGTCAAAACACGCGTCTCGAAGTGCTGAATGCAAAAGTTGACATCACAACAGACAGTGTCAATGTGATGAATACCAGGCAGGCATTATTAAATGCTAAACGCGATTTGAATGTTGTTTTAAACAATGATTTGGATCGCAATTTTGAAATTGATACAGTTGTCACTTTTGTGAATTTACTGGCTATGGAAACTTATATTTCTGAAGCCCAAGCAAATAATGTAACTCTGTTACAAGCAAATCAAAACATTTTAATAAGCGACTATGCCCGAAAAGCCAGCAATTCTGTATTCTTACCTTCATTGGGCTTAACCGGTTCCTATGGATGGAATGAAGGAAATTTTCCGGCTACAAACTTTTTGGCTTCAAACACTTCAACAGGTTTCAATGCCGGCATCAATCTCACATGGAATCTCTTTGATGGCGGAAGCAATATTGTGAATTCTAAAAATGCCAGAATACGATTTGAAAACCAAAATTTGATAAAACAACAAATAACTCTTGAAGTGAAACGCACCATTGCCAATGCCCGGGGTAATTATGAAAACCGAAAGAAAATATATAAACTTCAACAGCAAAATGTAGAAACAGCCAAAGGAAATTTTGAACGCTCAAATGAACGTTATAAACTGGGGCAAATAAGCTCTCTGGAATTGAGACAAGCCCAAATCAATCTGCTCAATGCCCAAACTAACAAAAATCTGGCAAAATATGAAGCCAAGTTAGCTGAATTAGAACTCTTACAACTCACCGGGAAATTGCTGGATGTAGATTTTTAGTTATGTTTGAACACTTATTTCAATGCCCTTATTGTTGGGAGGAAATTTCGATGCTGCTGGATTCGTCTGTAGCAAAACAATCCTATGTTGAAGATTGTGAAGTGTGTTGTAACCCGATTGAACTTTCAGTTGGTTTTCAGGATGGTGAATTGACTCAATTTGAAGTTTCAAATCTGGAGCAATAAAAAAAGAGAACCAAAATGGTTCTCTTTCTTAGTAGCGGGAACAGGACTCGAACCTGTGACCTTCGGGTTATGAGCCCGACGAGCTACCTACTGCTCTATCCCGCGATGTA
>CAXBNF010000017.1:0-58405 GCA_963977065.1 uncultured Flavobacteriaceae bacterium
AATTCCACATTTTTAAGAGTACCAAAATTACCGTCCATTTTTGAAAACTGCCCGGGTTTATCCCCCACACCGGTGAGATGGCGTTGCAAAGCGGGATACAGGATTTTTTTGACCAGGGTGCTTTTTCCACTACCTGAAACGCCGGTTACAGCCACAAAACTTGCCAAAGGGAAGGTGACATCAATATTTTGTAGATTGTTGTGTCTCGCCCCGCTAATGGTGATTTGGTATTTGGAAGTCCTCCTTTTCTTTGGAACTTCAATTTCCATTTTTCCATTAAGATATAGTGCCGTGAGCGAATTGCTTTCTAAAATCTTTTCGAAATTACCATACGCCACCACTTCACCACCAAAACTTCCTGCTTCTGGGCCAATGTCGATGATTTCGTCGGCAGCTTTCATAATGTCTTCGTCGTGTTCTACTACAATCACCGTGTTGCCCAAATCGCGCAGGGATTTCAGGACATCGATAAGTCGTTCGGTATCCTTTGGATGGAGCCCAATACTGGGTTCGTCAAGAATGTACATAGAACCTACCAAACTACTTCCCAGCGAGGTTGCCAGATTGATTCGTTGGGATTCCCCTCCAGAGAGGGAGTTTGATTTTCGATTCAGAGTTAGGTAGGAGAGGCCCACATTGTTGAGGAAACCCAATCGGTTATTGATTTCTGTGAGGAGGCGCTTGGCAACTTGTGTGTCGTGGTCGTTGAGTTCAAGTTGGGCAAAAAATAGTTGTAGCTTTTCAATGGATATCTCCACCAAATCGGTGATGGATTTTCCTTGAATTTTGACATAGGCAGCTTCTGCGCGAAGTCGTTTTCCTTTACAGCTATTGCATTTTGTTTTTCCGCGGTAACGGGAAAGCATCACCCGGTTTTGGATTTTATAGCTTTTTTCTTCTAAAAACTTAAAAAAGGAATGTAGTCCTTCAAAATACTGATTGCCGTCCCAGACCAGTTGTTTCTCCTCATCAGTGAGTTCAAACCAGGGGCGGTGAATGGGGAAGTCAAATTTATAGGCATTATTCACCAACTGATCACGGTACCAACTCATGCTTTCGCCACGCCAGGCAAAAATAGCGTTTTCATAGATGGAAAGCGCTGTGTTGGGAATGACCAGCTCTTCGTCAATGCCAATCACATCGCCATAGCCTTCACAAGAGGGACAAGCGCCATAAGGGTTATTAAAGCTGAAGAGGTGAATGTTTGGTTCGAGAAAAGTGATTCCGTCCAGTTCAAAACGGTTATTGAATTCGGTAACGGCATTGGTTTCAATGTCTTCAATAAATAAAGAGCCTTTTCCTTCAAAAAAGGCCATTTCGACTGCATCTGCCAGCCGGTTAAAAAAATCATCTTCGTTTTTTGTGATAATGCGGTCAATCACGATATAAACGGTGCCTTTTACTTTTGAAACTTCAAGTTCATCTATACGTGAAACGGTGTCTTTGTATTTAACCCGGGCATATCCTTGCTGTGACAGCGCCTTTATTTTGTTGTCTAAAGTTCTTCCTTCTTCAAGAATGATAGGGGCGAGCAGGAGGAGTTTTTTACCTTCTTCAAGAGATTTAAAGTGGTTGATGACATCTGAAACGGAATCTTTTTTTACCTCGTTACCGGAAACCGGTGAATGTGTTCTGCCGATTCGCGCAAAGAGTAGTTTTAGGTAATCGTAAATTTCTGTTGAAGTTCCCACGGTTGACCGTGGATTTGTGGTATTTACTTTTTGCTCTATGGCAATTGCCGGAGCAATACCTTTGATGGAATCTACTTTGGGTTTATTAAGTCTCCCCAGAAATTGTCTTGCATAGGATGAAAGGCTTTCCACATAGCGACGTTGTCCTTCTGCATAGAGCGTATCAAAAGCCAAACTTGATTTCCCGGAGCCTGAAAGCCCCGTTATTACTACAAGTTTATTACGAGGAATAACAACATTGATATTTTTAAGGTTGTGGAGTTTTGCTCCTTTTATGATTATATGTTGTTTTTGATCGACTGCTTCTATATTCAATTTGACAGATTTTTTAATCCACAAATATACAGCTTTAAACGCAGTTTTTTAGTGTTGAAGAAGTTGTTATTTTCGTTTGGAAGTAATAATTGATAACAGTAAATCCAGGAGTTTAGTATATAAATCAGAATATTTTTTTGTTAAAAAAATTAACTTAATTTGGATAAGAAAAATATTTGTTGTTATATTTACGACGAGTTTACAAACTAAATAAATCAATCGCCTATAGCATAATATTACTTTTTAAGCAACTTAATTAAGATTTCGATAGGAGTCTGCCTTATTTTAAATTGTAATATTATGAAAACTACTTCATCAGATGCATTCTTGGTTAGTGCATATATAGACGGTAATGAAAAAGCACTTTCAGAGTTAATTGAACGACACAAGCAACGTGTGTACAGTTTTATCTATTCAAAAGTTTCTGACAGAGATATTACTGAAGACATTTTTCAAGATACCTTTATTAAAGTGATAAAGACTCTCAAAAGAGGAGCCTACAATGAAGAAGGTAAATTTTTACCTTGGGTGATGCGCATTTCTCACAACTTGATTATAGACCATTTTAGAAAGAACAACCGTATGCCAAAATTTGCCAATAATGGTGATTTTAATATCTTTTCTGTTTTGAGTGATGATGATTTGAATGCGGAGCGAAAAATTATTAAGGGGCAGGTTGAAGATGACTTGAGAAGGTTGATCCAGGAGTTGCCGGATGATCAGAAAGAAGTACTGGTGATGCGTCTTTATAAGGATATGAGTTTTAAAGAAATATCAGAACAAACAGGAGTAAGTATCAATACAGCATTGGGGAGAATGCGGTATGCACTCATCAATTTACGTAAAGTAATTGAGAAACATAATATTGTTTTAGTGAACTAATACAATAAAAACTTTTTTGTCTCGTTAGAGTTTAGACACTAACATCAAAAATAGTTTTTATATGGAAAAAACTTACTCAAAAACCTCATCTAACAAGGTGAGTAACTTGTCCCCGAAGGAAGAAACTGTAAGGTTCCTTCTTGATTATTCTAAGGCTTTAAGTGTTATAGATTGTAATAAATGGAAGTTTGAAGCACTTCTAAACTAAACTTTGGAAAAGTCCCGTTAGCTAGCGGGACTTTTTTTTGTAGTATTCTTTAATGATCTTTTTTCTTCCAATCGTCTTAGTAATTTTGTCTTTTTCCAAATCCCATCCTCTTGCAGGCGAGTATTGCCTGCCATACCAAATAATCTGAAGGTGTAATTTATTCCATAAATCTTTTGGAAATAAGCGCTTGGCATCTTTTTCAGTTTGAACAACATTCTTTCCATTTGAAAAGCCCCATCGATACATCAGTCTATGAATGTGTGTGTCCACAGGAAATGCCGGAACATTAAATGCTTGAGCCATCACCACACTCGCTGTTTTATGACCCACAGCCGG
Organism: uncultured Flavobacteriaceae bacterium; assembly: GCA_963977065.1. Lineage (GTDB taxonomy): Bacteria > Bacteroidota > Bacteroidia > Flavobacteriales > Flavobacteriaceae > Planktosalinus. Next base: position 3,433 of record CAXBNF010000017.1, read on the forward strand.
TAACTCTTCCAAAGCTTCAAAACTTGGTGGAACCTGCCCGTTGTGCTTGTCAATCAAGATATGGGAGAGGTAATATATTCCTTTGGATTTCATAGGTGAAAGCCCTACAGGTTTAATAATTTCTCTTATTTCTTCTACCGTAAGTTTAACCATGTCATAGGGGTTGTCAGCAATTTCAAAGAGTAGCGGAGTGATTTGATTCACTCTCACATCGGTACTTTGTGCCGAGAGCAATACAGCTATTAAAAGGGTATAAGGATCTTTGTGGTCTAAAGGGATGGGGATATCAGGATAAATAGTATTTAACGTTTCAATAACAAAAGCGACCTTTTCTTGTTTGTTCATTTTATGTAACTTTAAAGCTGTAAATTTAAAAGAAACCATTGTGTGATACAATTGAAAACCATTGGTTTTTCTAATATTAACATAAAAATTGCTATACAAATGAAAACATTACAAGCCGGGGATATAGTTCCCAATTTTAAATCAACAGATCAGGATGGAAATCCGGTTTCATTAAACGATTATAAAGGAAAAAAGCTGGTTGTTTTTTTCTACCCAAAAGCCAATACACCCGGGTGCACAGCAGAAGCTTGCGACTTGCGAGATCATTACAAAGAACTTCAAAAAAACGGATATGAGCTATTAGGTGTAAGTGCAGATAGTGAAAAGAAGCAAAAGAATTTCAAGGAAAAGTATGAATTCCCATTCCCACTATTGGCTGACGAATCTAAGGAAGTTATAGATTCTTTTGGTGTTTGGGGGCCCAAAAAGTTTATGGGCAAAGAGTATGAAGGAATTCACAGAATGACTTTTCTAATTAATGAAGAAGGAAAAGTAGATCGCGTAATAGATAAGGTTAAGACCAAAGAGCATGCTGCACAGATTTTAGAGAATTGAATTTAAGTGCAATATTTTTTGATACATTTTAAATGTTTCAATATAAAAAAAAGCCTCAATTAATTTGAGGCTTTTTCGGTTTCGTGATAACTAAATAACTTTTTATCCTTAATGATTTTTGCTACACCATCCGGTAGTGTATCTTCCCATCCCTTTTCATCATCAGCAATTTTTTGCAAAACCTCTCTGGAGAAAATCTGAAGAATTTTAGGATTGTAATCAACAATATCAACTACTTTTCCGTTGTATTTAAAAAACTTGTAAAGTTCTTTCATACGGGGATGTACTTTTAGGTTATCGCTGTTTGTCAATTCACCTGTTTCGTGATCCTGCATTGGGTATAGATATACTTTCAAATCTTTGAAAAAGAGTTTTCCAAATGCTTCAAGAATTCCACCACTTAAATGACGGTAGTATTTTTCATCAAATATATCAACTAGGTTATTGACACCCATGGTGAGTCCCATTCTTGATTTGGTGTATTTTGAATAGAATTCAACTAATTTATAATACTCCTGAAAGTTTGATATTAAAACAATATGCCCCAAATTACAGAGCAATCGAGCTCTGTCCATAAAATCTTCTTCGTCTATTTCACCTTCAGCTCTTAGATTTGAAAGTGTAATTTCAAATATAGTAATGGCATTCTCTTTTTCAACTTTGTTTTCCTTCAAAAACATATCATGGGAGCGTTCAAACATATCAATATTGACCTTTGTAACCGGTCTAAAACTTCCTCTTAGAGTGAGAATGTTCTTTTTGTATAGAATGGCTGCGGGTAAAATATTGTTGCCATCAGGACCAAACATAACCGCTTCTGTCATCCCGTTTTTAATTAATTGAAGACTCATTAAACGGTTGTCAACATCTTTAAATTGAGGGCCTGAAAAGTTGACCATGTCGATTTCAATCTGGTCTTTGTCTATGTGATCATAGAGGTAGCGTAAGAGTTTTCTTGGTTGGTCATATTTATAAAAGGCACCATATATTAAGTTTACACCTAAAGTTCCCAAAGTAAGTTGTTGCAGTTTAGCGTCATTTTCTTTAAAGCGAACGTGCAGAATGATTTCGTTATACTCTTCTTTTGGATCAACCTGAAACCGAATTCCCACCCAACCGTGACCCTTAAATTTTTTTGCAAAATCAATGGTAGCGACAGTATTGGCATAGGTAAAGAAAATCTTATTTGGATGTTTTTCTCTCGAAATGCGCGCTTCCATTAATTCTGTTTCGTGTCGCAACATTTTTTTGAGTCGGGACTCTGTGACATAACGTCCATCCTCTTCTATGCCATAAATGGAATCACTGAAATCTTTATCATAAGCAGACATTGCTTTGGCAATCGTGCCAGAGGCACCACCTGCTCTAAAGAAATTTCTAACGGTTTCTTGACCGGCACCAATTTCGGCAAAGGTTCCATAAATATTTTCATTGAGATTAATGCGAAGCGATTTGTCTTTGATGGAGGGAATTTGTTCAAATTCTTTGTCTCCTTTCAGGAATTCTGGCATTGTGATTTTAATATTAAAATAATTTATACAAAGGTAGTAAATAGCTAATAAATACAAGAGTTAAACAAAAAAATATCTTTAATTTTGTGACTATGTCAAAACCGCTTTCTGTGACATTTTTAGGTACGGGTACTTCTCAGGGAATTCCTGTGATTGCCAGTGAACATCCAGTGTGTAAGAGTACTGACTCAAAAGATAAGCGTTTACGAGTTTCTGCATTAATTTCCTGGGGAGATTTTAACTTTGTGATTGATACGGGGCCGGACTTTAGAATGCAAATGCTTCAAGCAGGGTGTAAAAAACTTGATGGGGTATTGTTTACGCACGAGCACAACGACCATATTGCCGGACTGGATGATATAAGACCCTATTTTTTTAGACAAGGAGATATTGCTGCTTATGCACATAAACGAGTTTTTAAATCCTTGAAAAGAAGGTTTGATTACATTTTCGTTACTGAAAATAAATACCCGGGAGCTCCAACACTCCAGGAAATTGAAATTGACAAATCAACTCCTTTTAGGATAGGTGGTAAGCTAGTGGTTCCTATTGAAGTGATGCACAATCGATTGCCCGTTCTCGGTTTTAGGATTGAAGATTTTACCTATATTACAGATGCTAAAACAATAGCTCCGGAAGAAATTAAAAAAATTAAAGGCACCAAAGTGCTCGTATTAAACGCATTGCGACAAGAGGCACATTATTCTCATTTTAACCTTGAGGAAGCCCTTAAATTTATTGATATTATAAAACCTGAAAGAGCTTATTTAACTCATATTAGTCATATGATGGGGTTTCACGAGGAAGTTCAAAAAACACTGCCTGAAAATGTATTTCTTGCCTATGATGGCTTAAAAATTAAAGTTTAATATATTATGCGAAATAAAATTATCCTCTATCTCTTTATTTTTTCTGTCTTAATGTTGCTTTTTATGTATATGAATCAAAAGCGCATTTATGAAGACCAGGAATCAAAAATCAATGATTTAAAAGAAAAAGCCGATTTTTATAAAGGACTTAATGAATCCCTGACCAATGAAAACTTTGATTTAAATTATTTTACATTACTTGGCAACGACAATGCCATGACTTATTTTGAAAATTTTGGACTGGAAGCCGATTTTATGCAAGAAATGGTTACAGAACAAATTTATGCGCAAAACAATGTAGAGGGAGACAACCCTTTAGTGCCCTATGTGGGAATGGAGGGTAAAATGAAAATCAACAAAATAAGGTTTTTAAACCATCGCTGGGTCATAGCAGATTTTACTGACGGCCGCTACTGGGGTGAGATGATTTTAGAATACAATCTGGATGAAAATGAAGACCTCACTTTAAAAACGATTGCTTCTTTGTTGTATTCGGGGAATTAAATTTATTAAAATCAACCCTATATCAAACTCAAAAGTTAAACTATTTAATTAGATTTAAATTCAATTATAATTAATAAAGCAAGATTTAGTTTTTAATAATTTTTTTTATAACTGTTAAATCTGTTCCAGTAATTTTTAAAAAATAATTACCTTTTTTAAGTGTTGACATATTTAGTCTGAGGGATGTATCATTATTCTTTAAATTCATAATTTTATGACCAAGTGTCGAGTATATATCAATATTTTTAATAAGAAACTCACTCTCTAAATATAAAAAATCATCTACAGGGTTTGGGTAAAATTTAAAATCTAATTTTGAAGTATTGTTGTGTAAATTTAGATTTTCATCTTCAATAACATATAATTCAAATCCTATACTTGTGTCATAACAGGCAACAAAAAAAAGTTTTCCATTTGATTCTACAATTTTAGAAGCAACAGGAAAAGGGCTAGTATAATTTGAATACAAAGGGTATATAGGGGTTAAACTTTCAACTGTACCATCAGTTTTCCACCAATTATCACCAAATTCTGTATAGTTGTCAGTGCCTATGAAATATAGCCATCCGTTGTAAACAATTAAATTTTTTTTAGCTCCAACAAAATGCCCCGGATATAAGTCATAAAAAAGTTGCGTGCCCTGCTCAGTCCCATCAGTAAACCAAAGTTCTCCTCCATGTGTTCCATCATTTGCTATAAAAAACAATTGATTATTATATTCAGTCAAATAACGCGGATCACTTGAATATGAAGGATTTATATTTTTTAAAATAATGGTATTTGGTTGAGTCCCATCAGTATGCCAAAGTTCTCTGTCAAATGTTCCATCCATCATATTAAAGTATAATTTATTATTAAAAACAGTCAAATAATTAGGACCAAAAAAAGGATTACCAGCTCCTGGATAAATATCTTTAACTAAAACAGTACCAATCTCTGTTCCATCTGTTTTCCATAATTCACGTCCAGATTGACTGTGTCTTGCTGAAAAAAACAATTCATCACCCATTTGAGCGAAATTTTGAGGGTCACTGCTTGCACTGCCTCCTATGTTTTTTATTAAATTCGTACCTTGCTCAGTACCATCACTAATCCAAGGTTCAATATTTGATTGTCCATTTTTATATAACACATTAAAAACAATGTTATCATTAAACTTAAAAAAATTATGAGGTACACTACTATAGGTTCCTTGGTCAATATTTTTTACTAAGTAGGTGCCTTCTACTGTTCCATCAGTAGCCCAAAGTTCAACACCATGTATTCCATCATCTGCACTAAAAAACATCAGATTATTTACAATACCCATTACTTTCCCTGGGCCAAGGTTATAAGGAATTAAGTTAGGCATGAATATTTCAGTACCTTCATTTGTTCCATCAGTTTTCCAAATATTATTATAACCAATTCCTGAATTTGCAATAAAATACAATAAGCCATTAAACTCGATAAAGGAATTTGGATTTCCACTTTCTGGCCCCGGATAAAGATCTTTTATCAAATGGGTCCCATCTTCAGTACCATCTGATACCCAAAGTTCATTTCCATGAATTCCCTCATTTGCACCAAAAAAAAGTTTATTATTAAAATTATATAAATTTGTTGGTTTAAAACCATTTTCAAAACCTCCCGGATGTATATCTTTGACTAAAATTGCATTTTGAGACAATACTAAGTTTGATATTGCAAGAAAAAATAAAATAAAATAGTACTTATTCATATTAGTGATGTTTAATTTATAAATATATTATTTTAAATCCGTTTCTCCAACCACCCCTTCAACTCAAAAAAGTTTTGAGGTGCCACACCGTGACCAACATTGAATTCACTGTATTGATTTTTTACATTCAATTTATCAAGAAATGGTTTTGCTTTTCTGGCCCATTCCACAGGGATTACTTGATCCACGCTTCCGTGAGAGCAGTAAAAATCTAAGGAGGAGTAATCTTTTTTATTGAGGTCTTCAGGCAATAAATCTTCATTGATGTATCCGCTTAGCGCGATTACATTCTTTACTTTTTCGGGATAATTTAAGGCCACCGCATAACTCAAGATGGTTCCTTGACTAAAGCCCAGCAACGTGACATTATCTTTATCCACATCATAAGAAGTAACTGCTTCATTAATAAATTGAGCGATTAAATCCCGAGAAACCTTAGCTTGCTCGGTATCACTGAACTTTCCTGCGCTATTGTCAAAATAAATGGCATACCAGGCGTTTCCATAAGGTTGCATAGCGAATGGAGCTCGCGCTGATATAATAAACAACTCTTCAGGCAATTCTGAAGCAAATGAAAATAAATCATTTTCATCACTTCCATAGCCGTGAAGCATAATGAGAAGCGGTGCTTTTGAGGCATTGTTTTTTGGTGGTCTTGTGATATGAAAAAGTGAGAGGTCTTGGTTGTTCATATTTTAGCAATAAAAATACCGCATTGAAAATGCGGTATTAAAATTATTATTTTTAAAAGTTACTTTATAAATTGAAACCATTCCTGAAAATTTTCACCTATAATGGGTATTAATTTTTTTTCACCCTGAATAGCGCCTACAAAACCAACCACCCAAAGTACTAAAAGTAAAACACTTAAGATGGTTCCAAACAAACCTAGGTTTACAGCCATAGTCAGAACAGAAATAGCAATCGACAAGAGTACAAGTCCAAACATTTGTCTAAGGTGAAAGTTGGCATATTCATTTTTTTTACTCGAGTTCATAATGAAAGCAACGACCCATCCAATTAAAGTGATATAAGCAATAATTCCAATGGTTTTTCCATCATTTTCAACAGTATTTTCCATAATTAACATGAATTGGTTAGTTTTATAAAATTAATGATTTTAATCTAAAAAGGTGAACCAACTTTGAAATTTTTCACTTAAGTAAGGAATTATAGGTTTTTTCCCTTGAACGGCATATACAAAACATAAAATCCACAAGACAAAAGATATTAGCCACAAGACATCACCCAGTATAATATTTACATAAGCATGTGAAACTTGTGAAACAAACAAAAGAATGACCAATCCAAACATCATTTTTATATGATATGTTACATAAGCAGATTTATCTTCTTTATTCATAAAATAGGCTATAATCATTCCAATAAAGGTGATGTAAGCAATGATTGAATGATTTTTTTCTTTTTTACTAGGTACCATAAATCTTATGTATTTAAAACCAATTTTTTATCAACATAAATCCCCAATGCTTTTCCTTTTAAAACCTGTCCCAACAATGCGCCATTTTTTGAAGTTGAAAGGATGTTTCTTTCCTCAAAAGTCCATTCTGTTGTTGGTTCAAAGAGGGTGAGGTTTGCTTCTGTTCCTTCCTCGATGGGGGATTCTTTTACTCCAAATCTTGATTTTAATCGTGTTAAAAACAAAACCGTTTCTTCAATGGTAAAGAGCGTGTTTAATGCGCCAAAGCAACTTTCTAAACCAATACTTCCAAACAGCGCATTGTCAAACTCTACATTTTTATGTTCGATATCAATGGGGTTATGTTCTGAGGTGACTCCATCGATGACACCTTCTTTCAATCCTCTAATGAGTTCTTTTTTGTCCTCGTTTGTTCTTAATGGCGGCATTAGTTTTAAATTGCTGTTGAACTCCTGTAAGGCATCATCTGTAAGGATTAAATTGTTGATGGAAACACTGCAACTTATATCTAGCCCTTTTTGTTTTGCTTCCCTAACAAGTGCAATACTTTTTTTTGTCGAAAGGGTGGGGAAGTGTAGTTTTCCATTGGTATATTCCAGTAAAAATAGGTTTCGGTTGACATGAAGTTCTTCTGCAAGAGCAGGAATACCTTTTAAGCCTAATCTTGTAGCGTTTTCCTCTTCATTGACCACACCATTTTTGGAAACGTCATTTTCATTGCAATATGCGATGACGAGTCCGTTAAAATTTTGGGTGTATTGAAGTGCAATTTTTAAAAGGTTGGGGTTTCTTACCGGTTTTTGATAATCATAAAAAGCAACAGCTCCGGCATTCTTCATATCAAAAAGCTCAGCCAAGTCTTCACCATTGCCTTGATGTGTGAGTGCGCCTATGGGGTAAAGCCTCACAGGTTGATTTGCCGCTTTTGAAGTGAGGTACTTTATGTCTGCTTTACTATCTGTTACAGGGTTTGTGTTTGCATTGACGGCTACGTCAGTAAAACCCGATAAAGCAGCTGTTTTGAGTCCGTTTTCCAAAGTTTCACGCTCTTCAAAACCGGGTTCGCCAAAACTAACACTGCTGTCAAACCATCCTTGTGAAATGTGTAAGTTTTTGACCTTTACTTCCTTTCGATTGTCAGGGTTCTCAATTTTAGGTGCGATTTTTTCAAAACGCCCGTTAGTGATAAGTAAATCACGTTTTTTCAAATGATGCTTGCTGGAGGCATCAACGACAGTAACCGATTTTAAGAGAATGTTCATTTTAAAAGTTTTAGTAAAAACATTTCGATAGCTAGAAAAAACAAAGCAAAAATAACAAACCATTTCCAAAATTCACGCACACTGCTATCTTCTGCGAGTTTTTCAAAAACAGCATCAAGGCTGTTATAATTGGTGGTGCCAACCCAGTTTGCCGGGTTCATATAGGTCAGTTTACTTTCAGACCTTGCATAATTAAAACTCACACTTTGTAATTTTGTTTCTTTGTCAAAAACACCATAAATTCCTGCTTCTTCGGGTTGTTCATTCGTTGTAATCAGTACTTTGTTGCTGCTATTTCGCTGAAGCGGTATAAAATCAACTGTTTCATTTTTTAAACTCAATATGTGATCTTGAGGCAATGAAACCGGAACCGCAAATTCATTTTGATTTCCAATGGTGTAATACAAATCAGGTAGTGGCAGGCTTTGCTTAGCGATGCGATAGAAGGTGGGAACTACCAGCGGCGAATTGATGAAATTTGAATTTTCAGTAGTAAGAGCGCCTGTAAAAACAAAAATATTTTGACTTTGAATTAAAAAATCTGAGTTGTCCTCAAAAGAAAGTACAGGTGTATGATTGCGCGAACTTTGCCTGCCGGCAGGTAGGAGCAAAAAATGACGACCCACTTTGGGATACTGGAAATTTGTTACCTGGCCTTCAAAAACGTTTTGATAAATGGGATGTGAAAAATGAATGGTCGTAATCTGTTTTTCTTCAGATGATGATTTTGAGATTGAACCCAAATTAAATTGAGAGAAAAAGGAATTATAACTAGATAAATTTATTTCCTCAGGGGGAATAACTACAAGGCTTCCTCCATTTTCAACAAATGCATTGAGCGCATTTTGTAGCACTGTGTTAATTTCTTCTAGTTGGTTGAGTATGATTGTATTTTGCTCCTGAAGAATATTAAAATCTAGTTGATTTAGTTGTTGTGATGTAAAATCAAACTCATCTGAAGTGTATATTTTTCTCAGGAAAGCATCACTTTCCTTGTGAATAGACAATACCTTAATCTTACTTTTTTTATTAATATTGAAATGAAATTGGTTGTCAAAAAGCAATGATTGATCTGTAATTGAAATTGTACCTTCAAAGTTTGTATCTTCAACCTCAAAAGTTGCTGTTGCAGAAGCATTTTTTTGAATCTCGACAGAAGTTCTGGCTATTAGTGCTTCTTTTTTGTAGAGAGCAATAGGAACATTTTCTTGGGCTTCACCATAATTTGATATTAAGACACTTAATTCAAGACTGGACGAATTCACTCCTGAAATAGATATACTATCAATTACAAGATTGTTAGTATTTGAGGGTCTCATCTGTAGCGTTGAAATGTTGAGGTTACTATTGCTTAAGTCGGGAAAGTTTTCTTGCCCCTGAAAATCTGAAATCCACACAAGATTTTTAATGGTGGTTTGGTCATTGGAAAAAAAGCTTTCGGCTTTGAGCAGTGTTTCTCTTAGGTTTAGTGAATTAGAGCTGTATGATAGGTCTAGAATAGCACTTTTAAAATTGGCTGTGGTGGTTTTTTGCGAACTTGAATTGTTTGTAAACCAGCTAAGTTCTTCTGGGATGTTTGAGTTTTTAAACAGCTGTTGTGTGGCTGTTTTGAGCATTTCGCCTTGAGCTCCTTTTGCTTGTAAACTCAGTGAATTATCAATGTAAATAACGGTCTCACTTTGGGCAGCGGCATCTGTTTTTGTGGTGCTATAGGGCTGTGCAAAAGCCAAAATGATGCACGCTAAAGCAAATAGCCTTGTTAAAAGCACCAGCCACTTTTTAAGTTGTGAGCTTTTTCTTGTTTGTAAGGTGACTTCTTTGAGAAACTTTAAGTTGGTAAAAGGTGTTTTTTGAAATTTTCTAAGCTGAAATAAGTGAACAATAATGGGAATTACTAGTAAAAGAAAAGCAAAAAGTAATTCAGGGTTTTTAAACTGCATTTAAAAAAAGATTTTTCAAAGATAAAAATTGATGCGTAAATAGTACTTAATTAATTCAATTATTTTTTTGGAATTTTATTGTCATCAAAAGCACTGGGAAGCAATTGTGGAATAAATTTAATTAACAGTGGTAACAGTAGTGTTCCGCCCGGGAGCATAAAAATTGTAAGTGAGGGTATGGTTTTAAAAATGTCATACAGTTGATTTTTTATAACATTTTTTTCTTCATTGTTGAGTTCTGTATGTGTTGATTTACCCAACAAGCGCATTAATTCCTTACTTTGAGAAAGTTCTTTTGCTAATCTGTTTTTATTTCTTAGTATGAGTAATTTAACAAGTTTTGACGATTGCTTGTAAAATTGTTTTACAGGATGGGTATATTGAAATAAATTGATTGAGGACTCATTTGATTTAACAAAATATTTTAGGTGGTCTAAGCTGTTAATTGCATCACTATTATTAAGTGTCAACTCAAGACAGAGTTTGTTTAAAAACTCTTTTTCAGATACTTCAAGTTGTAAATCACTCCAGACTGCCAGTGTAGCCAAATCAAGAATGTAGTATTTTTCTAAACGATTAGTAAACAAACTAAAGTCTGATTGCTCAAGTGCAGATTTAGAATTTTTAAAATATTTTGAATAGAGTGTTGAGGCTTCAAACATTTCAATAATTAGTAAATCATATTTTGTTTTTTTAGTTTTTGTGAGTAGTCCAAAAAAGCACGTTTGAAGGAGTGTCGCTTCAAGTTTTTGAGGGTAATCATTAAATTGTTGGTTTGTTTCAATAAATTTTTGAAAAGTGAGTACATCAAGAAATAAAAGGGCGTTTGTCATTATATGATCAAAATTTTGTTTTTCAACACTTTTAGTCTTTTCGATGCGCTTTGCCAGTGTGAGCTCCAGTTTTTTAGAATCGCTGGATTTAAAATTAAATTTTGGAAGTAAAGAGCGCTTTTGCTCATTAAATTTTGAGTAAAATAAATTCAGTTGTGAGATACAAACGCTATAGTCTGAATTTGGGAAGTGTTTAAAATAAATAAAAAAGAACGCTTGTAACAGATTTACTTTAGCGATTTCTTCTTTTGTTAATTCAACAGATAATTTTTGTAATTTGATGAGAGTATTTACTGAAAAACCATAGATAAATCCGTTATTTCTGAGATTTTCGTAAAATTCAATATCGCTTTTAAAAGGAAAATTTGCCTTGGACTTTCCTAAAATAAAAATATATTTGTCAATCCAACCGGAAGATGAAGGGTTCATAAATTAGTTTGTTTTGCCATTTTGCAAATTTACATCGAATGTTTATGAATTAGTCTTCAAATATTGTCTATTTTTGGGCGTTATTACAAGTACAAGTTAAATTTAATAGAGTTTCTTTTCAATTATAAATTTAAATATATGAACAAAAAAAGTATCGTAACAACTGCAGCAATTGTTTGTTTGCTTGTTGTTACACCTTTTCTGATTTCCGGTGATCATCTGGATGCTCCCGCTGTTACAGGAACTACCTCAGATATTACAGGCTTTTATGCTTTTGAGGGAGAAAACCCTAACAATATTGTTTTGATTGCAAACTTACAAGGATTTCTACCTCCAGGAACAGCGACAGAAAATGCTGCTTTTGATGAAGATGTCTTGATAGAGTTCAATATTGATACTACAGGAAACTTATCTGAAGATTTGGTAATACAGGCTATCAAACGAGGAGACACTATGTATTTCTTTGGCCCCACAGTGCCCGCATCAACCGGTCTGCAGAGTGAAATTGCCACTTTTGCACCTATGAATAAAGTATTAATTTCTGATGGAACTGCTGACGCTGAAGCAGTTGTTTCTGAAAACGATGGGATTAAATTTTTTGCAGGCCCTCGAGACGACCCTTTCTTTTTTGATTTAAACCGATTTAACTCCATTGTAAATGAAGAAGTTTCAGGTTTTAATGCCGAAGGTGAAGACACATTTGCAGGCAACAATGTTTTAACTATTGCTGTCGAACTTCCTAAAGCAATGCTAGGTGCTGGTTCTGTTGGAACAAATCCATTTGAGCCCAATACACCCATATATTCTATGTGGGTTGAATCTAAAAGAAAACAGTAAAATTTGAAAATGAATACGATGAAGAAAATACTTTATATAAGCTTTATAGTTTTAACCACCCTGCTGTTTATACAGTGTAGTGAAGATGATAATGACAATATAATTGAACCGGAAGCAACCTGTGAAGATGGAATTCAAAATGGTGACGAAACCGGAATAGATTGTGGTGGAAGTTGTGACCCTTGTCCTGATGAGCCTGTGGGAATTGATTTTTCAGGAACCTATATTCAGGAAGATCAAGTTGGAAGACCTGCCATATCAAGAGTTTTTGTAACACCCGGTTTGAGAGATGATTACAACCTTACCATCCCTTCAGAAATGACTTCAGCTTTTCAGGGGGATATGATGGCAAATTTAATGGTTTTAAATCCTGATTATGATACCAATGGTGGAAATGGTTTAGGTCAGGATGCAGAAACGTTTACAACACTATTATCCAAGGATGTTCTTTGGGTTGCACAAACAGGTACATCAACTTTTTATGACGGAACTACTATATTTACCGGGAGAAAACTAGGTGATGATGTTATGGATTTTCATTTGTTACTCCTATTTGGCGGACCCGATTTTGAAAACCCTTTATTTGATGGTTCCGGAGAAATTCCACTACTTATAAGTGATGGTGTTGACGCTAATGATAAGCCTTTTTTAACAAGTTTCCCCTATGTAGCCTCACCCTTTTAATAACGAATTATATTTTTTTAAACTGCTTGGATATTTTATTTAAGCAGTTTTTTTATTTATAAAAACCAAAGGTGAAAAGATTCCGTATATAAGGTAGTTAGTTAATTTATGTAAAGGCGTAGTTTCCTTTGCATGATTTTAGTTAGAACCAGTATTGGTTAACTGGTTTTTTCAGAGTTTTTTTGTTAGTGGAAACGCCCGTGATAATTTACGGGCGTTTTTTTTGCTTTGCTGCCCTTACTTTAATTTTTAGAAATTGAAAAGAGGTAGTTTAAGTATTAAAAATATAAACAAAAAAACGTCTTTGATTTTCAAAGACGTTATTGAATAAATTAAAACCTTTTATTTAAAACCAATTTTACTAAATCACACCCAAGGTGTAGAGTTGTTCCAAATTGGGTGTTGGACTACCTCCGGCGGGCTCAAGTGTGATTCCAAAACCTTCACTTTCAGGAATATCCCGGAGGACAAATACCCTACTGTCAATAGAAGTAAAGTTGTCGAGAAGTCCAATGCTTGTTGGTGTTAATGGATCCATTTTTAAGGACCAAACCTGATAAACCATACCTTCGGGTGGCTCGGGGAGTCCCCTTGCATCTAGGTGAACAGTTTTTGTACTTTCATTATAAAATACTTTTGCAAAAGCTTCGGGAGCCACTGGAGCATGACCGGGAAGATTCACAGCTTTAATGTCTTTATCTCTTAAGATATTAAGAAGAGACTCTGTTTCTGCAAGACTTTCTTCAGTTGAAATGATTTTTTCAAGAAGTTTCTGATTTTCATTTTGAATTTCTACCAGTTCACTTTCTAATGTTGCATTTTGATTAAACATCCAGAATAAACCCATTATTAATAAAACAGATGCTGCCCATCCCAAAATGGCGGGCCAGTTTGTAGTTTTATCTGTTATTAAAGGTTTTACGGTTCCACCACCAACTATTTTTTTGTTGATTGCAACCCATATGCTATCTGAAACAGAAGGGGCCACTTCTTCAGCAAGAGATTTTAGAGTTGCTTCAATTTTTTCAACTTCTTCTTTTACTTCAGGATATTTTTCCATAGCAGCAATAATCTCTTTGTTTTCAGCTTCTGATAGTGTGCCGTAAACAAACAGTTCTAGGTTTCCTGATGCTATGTATTCTTGTGCATTCATATTATTCTCCCATTGAATTTCTAAGGGATTTTAAACAATTCCTATTTCTTGTTTTGATGGTTCCCAAAGGAATATCAAGTTTCTCTGAGGCTTCAACTTGAGTAAATCCTTTAAAGTATAATAAGTCTATTACTTTTCTACACAAAGGCTCAAGTGCTTTTACAAAGGCTCTTAATCCAATTGTATCTGTTGTTTGATTTAAATTTGTTTGATCCTCGAGTATATGTACGAAATTATCTGCGTCTAAGTTTTTCTTGGAATTTTTAAATGACTTAGACCTTATTTTATCAATTGCAGCATTGCGTGCGATATTTAATATCCAGGTAAAAAACCTCCCTTTACTAGTGGAATAAGTGGATGATTTTTCCCAAATTTTTATAAAAACATCTTGTAAAACCTCATCGGCAAGGTCTTGGTCCAAAACGATATTATAAATAATGCCATACGTACTCTCAGAGTACATTTCATATAATTTTGAAAAGGCTCTTTGATCCTGCTTTTGAAGTAAAATTATTAATTCGTCTGGCTGCATTGAAAATTTAAAACGCTAATCTAACAAAAATAAATTGATTCTGATGTTAATTAAAATAGACATTGTGCATACTATTTTTAATTAAAGCATACCTTTTATCGAAAAAATATGTCATATATCGATAAAATATCGTTTTTTTTAGTATTATTGACCCCTAAAGATTTTTTTTAAACAAAACCAACCGTTTTATTACTACAAAACAAGTATTATATTTGGAAAAAAAATGTAGTGATGATATTTTAAAACAAAACCGATGTATGTGTACATACATAATTCCAACCTTAAAATTTAACTCATGAGTCAAAAATTTTCTTTTTTATTGCTATTTGCAATAGTATTTTCAAACACCTCTTTTGGTCAAAATTTTAATCAGCTTATTGATAAAGAACTACAAAGACTTACCCACGAAAAACAATTAACTGAAAGTGATGCTACTTGGATTGTTACAAGTGAACACGTAAGCCGAACCAGTGGAACACATCACGTTTATTTCAGACAATTATTGAATGGCCTTGAAATTAATGGCTCTGAGTCAAGCATCCATATAAATTCTGATGGAAGTGTACTAACAAAGCATCTTAATTTTATTGACAACATCACTCAAAGAAAACAAGGTGGAATAGCACCCGGTTTGACAGCTATACAAGCTTTGGAGGCTGCTGCTTCAGAATTAAATTATAACATTACCGAGAACCTAAATGTTATTGAAAAAAAGGCCGGAATCAATCAGGAAACACTTATAAGCAAAGGTGGAATATCTATCAGTGAAATACCTGCTAAACTAGTTTACCATAAGTTGGATAATGGTACCATCAAGCTCGCTTGGGATTTATCAATAGAGCACACATCAAAACTAGAATGGTACAGTTTAAAAGTAGATGCACATTCCGGAGAAATTTTAAATCAAATCAATTGGACTGTGTCCTGTAATTTGACTCATGACCACAATGAACATTCTCATACAGGTCATACAGAACATAATTCATATAATATAAACACAAATAGCGATAATCACGAGGCAGGTGCTCTTCTTACGGGTAGTTATCGTGTTTTTGCAATGCCTATTGAAAGTCCTTATTTTGGAAGTAGAACTTTAGAAACCAACTCAGTAAATACAGTTGCATCTCCTTTTGGATGGCACGATACTAATGGTGTAGTAGGACCTGAATATACTGTTACGAGAGGAAATAATGTAAATGCTTATGAAGATGGTGACAATCCGGGTTTTCAACCGGATGGAGGCGCATCATTAGTATTTGATTATCCTTTTAATCCTGTATATTCCGGAGGAGACCAATCTGAAGCTGCAGCAATTACAAATTTATTTTATTGGAGCAATGTCATCCACGATATGATTTATCTTTATGGATTTGATGAGGCTAGTGGCAATTTTCAAGAAAACAATTATGGTAATGGAGGTATAGGAAATGACTGGGTAAGATCAGAGGCTCAGGATGGAAGTGGAACATGTAATGCAAATTTCAGTACCCCCCCAGATGGAAGTCTCCCTAGAATGCAAATGTATGTTTGTGGTAGCCAAGATGGTGATTTTGATAACCTTGTTATCGTTCATGAGTATGGACATGGTATTTCAATAAGATTAACTGGCGGTGCTGCAAACTCTGGTTGTTTAAGTAATCAGGAACAAATGGGCGAGGGCTGGAGTGACTGGTATGGATTATTAATGACCATGGAAGCCGGTGATACCGCAACAGACTCAAGAGCAGTAGGAACATACCTTTTTGGTCAAGGACCCGGTGGAAACGGAATCAGACCTTTTCCTTATAACACAGATATGGGTGTAAACCCTCAAACCTATGATGATATTAAAACGGCTGCCGTTCCTCACGGAGTTGGATCTGTTTGGTCCACGATGTTGTGGGAAATGACCTGGGGACTTATAGATGCTTATGGATTTGATACCGATTTTTATAACGGTACCGGTGGAAATAATATAGCACTGGCACTTGTCACAGAAGCACTTAAACTTCAACCTTGTAGCCCCGGATTTGTCGATGGAAGAGATGCTATTTTGGCTGCAGATGTTTCTCTTTATGGAGGTGCAAACCAATGTATTATTTGGGATGCTTTCGCAAAAAGAGGTCTTGGTGTGAGTGCAGATCAAGGATCATCTGGTAGTAGAAGTGATGGAACAGAAGCCTTTGATACACCTTCGGGAGTTGCATCATTAACTGCACCTGCTGATGTTTGTGAAGCTGTGGGAGTTTTGACTAACCTTGGAGGTGGAACTCCGTCAGGGGGTGTGTATAGTGGTCCCGGAGTTACAGATGACGGCAATGGAAACACTTTTACATTTGATCCTGTTGCAGCCGGTGTTGGTGTTCATACGATTACTTACGAAGTACCTGCTTCTTCTTGTGCAGTGGCATCTTCAGCAACAGATGATATTGAAGTGTTTGAAGCATTGATTGTTAGTTGTCAATCAAATATAATTGTTGATACAGATTCTGGTAGCTGTGGTGCTGTTGTAAGTTATACGCTGCCTTCAGGAGTTTCAGGATGTAGTTCAGAATTTTTAGAAAACTTTGACAATGTAAGTACACCTTTATTACCAACAGACTGGACATTTACTCAGGATTCCGGTTCTGCTATTACTTGGGCTACTACAAACTCAAGTTCAAGTTCGTCGCCCAATGCTGTTTTTGCAAATGACCCTGCAGGAGTCAATCTTTCTTCATTGATTTCACCGGAAATTGAAATTGCAAGTACTGCTGCACAACTTATATTTAAGAATCGTTACCAGACCGAAAATAACTTTGATGGTATGGTTTTAGAATACACTATTAATGGTGGTGCCACCTGGCAGGATATTCTCAATGGTGGTGGGTCTTTTTCTAGTGGTGGTTATAATGGCACATTGAGTACATGTTGTGGAAACCCGTTACCGGGAAGACAAGCCTGGACCGGTAACTCTGGTGGATTTATCGATACTGTGGTAGATCTTAGCGCTTCTTTTGACGGTGAAACCGTTCAATTTAGATGGAGAATGGGCTCAGATAATATTGTTTCCTCTACAGGTGTTTGGCTTGACGATATACAAGTGGTGGGTATTTTTTCTCCTGAGCCTGTAACAACTCAAATAGCCGGATTGGCTTCAGGAGCTGTTTTCCCTGTTGGAACAACTACTAACACGTTTGAAATTGAAGATGGTGCCGGAAATATAGAAACCTGCTCCTTTGATGTAACGGTAAATGATAACGAAAACCCTGTAGCTTTAGGACAAAACATTACAGTCCAACTTGATGTAAACGGCACGGCTTCTATTTCTGCTTCAGATGTAGATAATGGTTCATCAGATAATTGTGGAATTGATTCCATTTCAATTGATGTAACAGAATTTGATTGTGGAGATCTTGGTGAAAATACAGTGAACCTTACTGTAGAAGATACATCAGGTAACACCAATTCAGTTGCTGTTATTGTTACTGTTGTTGATGAATTAGATCCAGACTTAACTTGCCCGGCTAATTTGACAGTTCAAATAGATGAAGGAACCACTTATACGTTGCCTGATTATTTTGCTGACGGTGATGCCAATGCAACAGATAATTGTACAGACCCCATAACACTAACTACACAAATACCGGCTCCGGGAACTGAACTTGGTAATGGAACTTATACCATAGATATTACAGCGACAGATGAATCTGGGAATTTGTCAAGTTGTAGTTTTGAGTTAGTTGTTGAAGAATTATTGAGCACAAATGAGGTGTCGCTTTCTGAAAATATTGTGATTTACCCCAATCCAACAAACGGAGGTGTAACCTTGTTAAATAATTCAAATGCTGTAATTCAATCCATTAACATTACAGATGTAAACGGACGTTTAATTCAATCTTTGGATGTATTTGAAAACCAACAACAAATACTATTCACAATACAAGATTTCGCAACGGGAATCTATTTTGTGAATATCGCAACAGAGCAATCAAATATCATAAAACGAATTGTGAAAAAATAAAACTAGTTTAAATTCTTTTAAAAGGTCTTCTGAAAATCAACCGGAAGGCCTTTTTTATTTTTTACATTTGTGATCTATGAAAAACATTGATTTTATAAAATACCTGAAAGAAAGTACAAAAAACTTTACGCCGGTTATCGATAAGTCGTTTAGTGAAACTGATTATTTTCCAATTGATTTATCTGCTGCAAATAATCGCTTAAAAAGTATTGATTTTAGCTCATCCAGTGTTGTTGAGCAGTATATTACTGAATATCTCAAACGAAACAAAGCTAAAGTGGCTTTTGGAGGGTATCTTGAACAAAGAGCCATCTACCAACGCAGCTCTCACTTTAATCAACAGAACCCGGAAACCGAACGCAATATCCATTTGGGGATTGATCTTTGGGTGCAAGAGGGAACAGCTATTTTAGCTGTTTTAGATGGAGAAATTCACAGCTTTAAAGACAATACAAACTTTGGAGATTACGGACCCACTATCATACTAAAGCATCAATTTTCTAATACCACATTTTATACACTTTACGGTCATTTAAGCAGAGAATCACTCACTCGCCTTCAACCCGGTCAAAAGTTTAAGCAAGGCGAGGTAATAGCTCAACTAGGCACTGCTGAAGTGAATGGGGATTATGCCCCACATTTACATTTCCAGATAATAAGGGAAATTGGGGGCTATCTAGGCGATTATCCAGGTGTCTGTTCAAAAAAAGATTTGAAGTATTTTTCAGAAAACTGTCCCGATCCTAATTTGATTTTGAAACTAAATTAATAGCAAGTCAAAGTTTTGTTCAATACTATTTTTTAATGTTAAAATAAATCAATCTTTCTCATTTATTTTACTACCCTTTTTTCAAAATAATTATCCTTATTTTTGAAATTAGCTAAACTTGCATTTCGTTTAAAGTGAAAATTAGAACAAAAGCAACTTAAACAATTGAAACCTAAAAATATACAATAGGTATTTAAAATCAAGGGACAAACACTATGAGTGAAAACAGAAAAAAATTACAAGAAAAAATAGCATTGGCTCATCTGGGAGGCGGAAAAAATCGCATCGAGAAACAGCACCAAAAAATGAAACTCACTGCCCGGGAACGTGTTGAATATTTGTTAGATGAAGGTTCGTTTGAGGAAATAGGGATTTTGGTAACTCACCGAACAACCGACTTTGGTATGGATAAAGAAATTTATTATGGGGATGGTGTTGTAACAGGCTATGGAACTATTACTGGTCGCCCTGTATGTCTATTTGCTCAGGATTTTACTGTTTTTGGAGGCGCTCTCTCAGAAACTCACGCAGAAAAAATCTGTAAAACAATGGATCTGGCACTTAGACTGGGTGTTCCCTTGATTGGTTTGAACGACTCGGGCGGGGCTCGCATTCAGGAGGGAGTTCGCTCACTGGGTGGATATGCTGACATCTTTTACCGAAATGTTCAAGCCTCTGGAGTTGTTCCTCAGTTGTCTGCTATTATGGGCCCATGTGCAGGAGGAGCGGTTTATTCTCCAGCAATGACAGACTTTACATTGATGGTTCAAGACACAAGCTATATGTTTGTTACCGGACCCAATGTCGTTAAAACGGTAACTAATGAAAATGTTACTTCAGAAGAATTGGGTGGGGCGAGTACTCACGCTACTAAATCTGGCGTTACTCATAGAACTTCAGTGAGTGATATCGCCTGTTTGGAAGATTTGAAATCGCTCTTAAGTTATTTGCCACAAAATAATAAAGAAACAACTCCAAAATTTGATTTTACTCCCCAGGAAGAGTATCGAGATGAATTGGAATCCATTGTTCCATCAAGTTCAAACAAGCCTTATGATATGAAAGGGGTCATTGAAGGTGTTATTGATACAAATAGCTTTTTTGAAATTCATCCAAATTATGCAGAAAATATCATCGTGGGGTTTGCCCGCTTGGGCGGAAGAAGTATAGGTGTGGTAGCAAATCAGCCAATGAGCCTGGCAGGTGTTCTCGATGTTGATGCCTCAAAAAAAGCAGCTCGATTTACACGTTTCTGTGATTGTTTCAATATCCCCTAATTGGTACTGGTAGATGTTCCCGGTTTTCTTCCAGGAACAGACCAAGAATGGAACGGAATTATTTTGCACGGTGCAAAACTACTTTACGCTTTTAGTGAGGCTACCGTGCCCCGAGTCACTTTAATAACCAGAAAAGCTTATGGGGGAGCTTATGATGTGATGAATTCAAAACACATTGGTGCCGACTTCAATTTTGCCTGGCCCACTGCTGAAATTGCTGTGATGGGAGCAAAAGGAGCAAGTGAAATCATTTTTAGGAAAGAAATCCAAGATGCCGAAAACCCCGAAGCAAAACTCATTGAAAAAGAAAAAGAATATGCTGAGAAGTTTGCAACGCCATTTGAAGCCGCTCAACGCGGTTTTATTGATGAAGTCATTATGCCAAGAGATACCCGAAGAAAACTCTTAAAAGCCTTTAGTTTGCTGGAATCTAAATCAGTCAATCGTCCAAATAGAAAACACGGTAACATTCCGCTTTAAATTTTTAAAATAAAACTATGTTCATAGCACAAGCATTCAAATCTTATCACGACTGGTGGCGGTATGCCGTTGGAATCGTTATTGTTTTTATAGCAGCTCAATTGGGGTCCATACCATTTATTTTGGCGGCAACTTACAAGATCATGCAAGAAGGTGGTTCAATAAATGACCTTGATGATATTTCAAAGTTGATGACCATACTGGATTCAAACCTCACCTTATTTTTAATGTTGCTTTCTTTTGCAGTGGGCTTGGCGGCATTGTTATTTGTAATTAAATATCTACATAATCAACCCTTAATTGAGGCAACAACCACCCGCAAAAAAATAGATTGGAGCCGATTTTTTGTAGGCTTTGGACTGGTGGCCATCACAACAATTGTTTTAACAGCTATTGATTATAATTTGAATCCGCAGGACTATGAAGTGCAATTTCAATTGTGGCCTTTCTTAATTTTAGCTTTTATAGTGATTATTTTTATTCCTTTACAAACCAGTATGGAAGAATATCTTTTTAGAGGGTATTTGATGCAGGGGATAGGGGTTTTAGTAAAAAACAGGTGGTTACCTTTAATTATTACTTCAGTTTCATTTGGACTGCTCCATCTCGCCAATCCTGAGGTTGAAAAATTGGGTAACATCATCATGGTGTATTATATTGGGACAGGATTTTTATTGGGTATTATGACTTTGATGGACGAGGGCCTTGAACTGGCTCTTGGCTTTCACGCCGGTAACAATATGATCGCAGCATTACTGGTCACTGCAGACTGGACGGTCTTTTCTACCAACTCCATATTAAAAGATATATCAGAACCTGCTGTGGGATTTAATATTATTATTCCTGTACTGGTGCTTTACCCCATTTATTTGTTAATTTTAGCAAAGAAATATAAATGGACAAACTGGAGGGAAAAATTGTTTGGAAGCATTCAAAAACCAGTTCACTTGGAAGAAATAGAAAAAGAATACTCCTAAAATTAATTTATAAAATGAATGAACCCTGGCTGCATATTCACCCTGATTTTAAATTAAACGGAAAGAGCTATACGCTTTCAAAGCTTATTAATGTAGCAGAAGCTATGCAGTTTCAAGGAGATGAGGAGGAAAAAATTCTGGCAGATTTTTTATTAAACTGGTTGTACCCAAAAGACACTATTTTAGCAAACACCTCAGGAACCACCGGAAGCCCAAAAACCATTACATTAGATAAAACAAAAATGATTGCCAGTGCTCAGGCAACCGGTGCCTACTTTGACCTTAAAGAAGGTACAAAAGCCTTGCATTGTCTTTCAACAAACTATATCGCCGGTAAAATGATGATGGTGAGAGCTTTGTATTTAGGTTGGGATATTGATGTTGTCATTCCCAATAAATTTCCATTGTTACAAACCAATGCAAATTATGACTTTGCGGCTATGGTGCCTTTGCAGCTTCAAAATTCATTAAATGAATTGCAACGTGTCAAAAAGCTCATCGTGGGTGGTGCTGCTGTATCACCGTCTTTACAAAAAGAAATACAAGAACTACCTACAGAAATTTTTGCAACCTATGCGATGACAGAAACCATCACTCATGTTGCTATAAAAAAACTAAACCACAGGTCTGAAAAAGAAACCCTTGACGACGCTTTTGAAGCACTTTCTAACGTTCACTTTGAACAAGATGACAGAAACTGCCTAATTATTGATGCTCCTAATGTAGCCTCCCATAAAGTAATCACTAATGATGTAGTCAATTTGATTTCACCAACTTTATTTAACTGGCTTGGAAGAGCAGATTTTGTAATTAATAGCGGAGGGTATAAGGTGCATCCGGAACAAGTAGAACAAATTTTAGAATTAGTCATTAAAGCACCCTTTTTTGTCACTTCACTTCCCGATGAATCACTTGGCGAAAAAGTAATTTTAATCATCGAAGGCAAGGAAGAATCCTTTCCTGAAATTGATTATGTAGATTTACATCCTTACGAAATTCCCAAAGAGGTCTTTTTTATAGACAAAATGGTCTATACCACCACAGGGAAAATTCAACGGGATCAATCTAAAGAGAAAATCTTTAGTTAATTTTATTGTCTTTCTAAACAATTCAAATTAATTATGAAAGCTTTCTATATAATAACCTTACTTTTTTTATTTCAATATTCAGGAGCTCAAATACTCTCAGAAAGAGAACGTGCTAAAATACAGGATGAAATCCTTGCAGATCGATTTGATAACCTTTTACCATCACTGATGGACAGAGCTGAAATTGATATGTGGATTGTTATTTCGAGGGAGTATAATGAAGACCCTGTGATGCGCACAATGCTTCCAGCTACCTGGCTCAATGCGAGAAGACGCACCATTCTTGTTTTTTATCGAGATAAAGAAAAGGACTCCATTGAAAAACTGGCTGTAGCACGTTATGATGTGGGAACAAATATTGTTTCTGCCTGGAACCCCGAAACGCAACCCAATCAATGGCAACGCCTTGTAGAAATTATTTCAGAACGGAATCCGGAAAAAATTGGACTTAATTTTTCAACCCATGAAGGCATTGCAGATGGTATTGTTAAAACAGATTATGAAGAGTTTCTTGAAGTGCTTCCGGAAAATGAAAAAAGTAAAATAGTATCAGCTGAAAATTTGGCAATTTCTTGGATAGAAACGCGCACTGAAAAAGAGATGATACACTATGAAACACTAGTTAAAATAACACACGAAATTATTGACGAAGCCTTTTCTTTAAAAATAATCACCCCTGGAAAAACCACTACAGAAGATGTAGTGTGGTGGATGCGTGAAAAAATTACAAACCTGGGACTGGACACCTGGTTCCATCCAAGTGTTAATTTTCAACGGCGTGACGAACCTCTTCAGAATCACATAGAAGCTTTTTCTTCCGGTTATGATGATCAGGTAATACAAGCCGGGGATTTATTGCATTGTGATGTGGGTATAAACTATTTGGGATTAAACACAGACTGTCAGCAACACTCTTATGTTCCTTTAGAGGGAGAAACAGAAGTGCCGGAGTTTTTAAAAGAAGCTTTTGCAAAAGGAAATCAGGTGCAGGATATTTTTACGGCAAATTTTAAAGAAGGCAAAACCGGAAATCAAATTTTATTAAAATCACTTTCTGAAGCGAAGGAAGCAGGTTTGCGCCCTTCAATTTATACACATCCCCTTGGAACTTATGGACATTCTGCAGGGCCTACTATTGGCATGTGGGATGCTCAGGAGGGTGTGCCAGGTTCAGGAGATTATCCTTTATACAGAAATACCGTTTATGCCATTGAACTCAATACAACCGTTTTTATAAAGGAATGGGATAAAGACATAAGAATCATGCTTGAGGAAGCAGGCTTTTATGGAGATCAAGGTTTTAGGTATGTAAATGGAAGGCAAGAAAAAATAAGATTGGTAAACTAACGAAAATTTAAATACCCATACATAAAATTTCCATTTCTTTTAAAATACGCTTTTGTCTGTTTTCAGATATACCCAAGTGGTCCAGATAAAACTTATCATTAATGAGTTCTTTACATAAGACAATATCACGGCTTAGTAGAAATTGTTTTTCGCGTGAGCTTAGTAATGTAGATACAGTAATGGGGTATAAGCCTGTATGATCAATGCGATCTCTCAATGCATTTTGCTTTGGTAAATTCCAGCTTAATAAGTGCAGCCCTGTACATTTTGCATATACCACCGCGTCCTCAGTAAAGACTGTATTTGTAACTACCCAACCTTCGTCAAACTTAAAAGTAGCATTTAAGTTTTTTATGTCCCTAAACCGAGAATCAATATAAAGTGGCACTTTTACATCTGTTTTTTTGCCTTCAGAACTGTGAAACTTACATTCCATTATAAGTGTTTTTTCGTTTTTAACAGCAACAACATCAACTTCATGAGTGACACATTTTCCGGGAATAATTTTGCTGACTTCGGTTTTAAAACCAGAATGTTTAAAAATTGCCGAGATAAACCTTTCAAAAGGAAATCCAGTGGGACCCAATTCATAAATCGCCTTTTTTAATTTGTATCGGGATGCCTGATAAGAATTTTTCTTTTTTAGTAATTGAAAAGCCCGGTTGTAGATTTCTTTTGTAGAAATTCCTTCATACATTTCTCTTTTTAAGGTCTTAACAATTTCCTGAATAGTTGTTTGGTCTGCTCCGGCTCTTTTTAAGGATTCTTTTACCTTTTCTGATGAAAAAAGAACTGATTCCCCACTTTTTTTTATTACAGAGAATTCTTTTTTTGAATTTGAATTTTTCATAGCCGTATGTGGGTGTATTGAATTTACTTCTTATTCTTTTTCTGTGCGGTGTAAAACCAAAACGGGGATTTTAGCATAATTGCCCAAATTTTTATAAAGTGGTTTGAAAAGCAGCTTTTGAACGAATGTATATTGTTTATTTACAAATGAAATCATATCGCTGTTTCTGCTTTCGCTAAAACAATAAATTCCAACAGGGACTGAAACATGTTCTAGCATGTGAAAAGAATGTTCCACATCTTGAAAATAAGTCTTGAGCGCTACTCTGTTTACTTCCTGAGACTCTGAAAAACCTCCTGTTTCTGAAATATTGAGAACTCTGATCGGGGCGTTGTGTTTAATAGAAATAGATGTGAGATAATCAAAATCCTTTTTTTCATTCTTTAGTTTGTATCCATTGGCATGCACAATTTCGTTTAAACCTGTAAACCGTTCATTTCTTGGAACAGCCAAAATGGGACAGTTTTTAATATTTTCCATAAGAGCTATGGTATTACTGCCATAGTCAAGTTCATATCTTGTTGTGTTGCCCTGTGTCCCAATAATGATGACTTCTATGGTTTTTTTGTTGATTTGTTCATTGACTGCATCAATTAAATTGTAATTTTTTGAAATGATTTCAAATGAATGTTGTGCATTATCACTTTGTACCTCCAGACTGTTTTTGAGCTCTTTGAGTTTGTTTTCAGATTGTGTTTTAGCATCTTCTAATTTAGATTCAATGGGCTTAGCTTCGAAAGCACTTCCTTCAACATAATTATTTACATCATAAGCATTGAGTAAAATAAATTGACAAGGTTCATTTTTATAAAGTTCTATTCCATACTTTACGGCATTTAATGCATTGTCTGAAAAATCGGTTGGAAAAAGAATCGTCTTCATTTCATTTTAATTTTATTGATTTTACAAACTTCCACCGCCACTAAATTTACCTGACGGAACAACCAGGAAAGGAACTTTTACGTGAAAACCTATTTTATGTACAACAGGCTTAAAAAACAAGTTTTCAAAAAAGGAATGTTTGTTATTAATCATCGTCAACAGATCAATATCATTTTTCTTTTGAAAATCAATGATGCCTTCCAGTATATCAGTATCTCCAACAAAATGAAATTTAATTGAGTTGTCTTTAAAATAGTTTGTTAAAGTGGCTTTACCTTCATTTTGAATTTTACTTAACTCGGCATCTTGCATCACATGGAGTATATGTATTTGGGTTTTGTTTTGGGTTGCCAAGCTTTTTAAAATTGCCAATTGATTTTCCTTAAAACCAATACTTAAATCTGATGGTAACAATACATTTTTTAAGGATTTGAAGTCATAATCTGAAGGAATAGCAAGCACCGGGCATTTTGATTTTTTTATAGTGTGAATGGTTTGTGTACCAAAGAGGATTTCCTGAGCTCCACTGGCTCCCTTGGTTCCCATGACAACCAGATCGATGTTTTTTTCTTCAATTTGTTCATTGATTTCGTCAACAAGGAAATTGAATACAGAAAGTTTTTCAAACGTGTGTTTTGGATTGTTAAATTCTTTAATGATTCGCTTTTCCAGTCTTTTTAACCCTTTTTTAGAATTTGAACTATAAATTTCATCCAAGGACACTGTTGGATTGTGATAAAGATATTCACTATCATATAAGACGGGTGTATATGTATTCAATAAATAGAAAGTACATTCCTCATTTTTAAACAGTTGAACTGCATAAGAAATGGCGTTGTATGCGTTTTCTGAAAAGTCTGTGGGTAGGATTATTTTTTTCATGACTGTTTAATTTAAGTTTTCAGTTCTTGGTAAGTTCTGTAATACTAAAAAGGGTATTTTTGGTTTTAAACCTATTTTATCAATGGTTGATTTTGTAAATAAATGTTCTAAATAAGACCGTCTTGAATTTACCATAACCAACAGGTCAATATCCATTTCATCAATGGTTTCGTTAAATATATTGGTTTTACTGGATTCTTCTATCTGGTGAAAAGTTATGGAATCGGTATCGAGCTGTTTCTGTAAAAACTCCTGATTTGTTTTTTGTCTCTTTGAAAGCAGTCCAAAATTTGATACATAAAGCAAGTGCACTTCTGCATTGTAATAACTGCAAATTTCATCAACCAGTTTTAATTCGCGTTTTTGGTAGGGAACCATATAATTGGTTGGGAACAATATTTTTTTTGGTGTTTTATAAGTATAATTTTCAGGAATACATAAAACAGGGCATTGAACTTGTTTTAATACCTGAAGTGTATTGCTGCCAAATGTAAGATTTCGGTCATTGGTCTTTCCACGGGTTCCCATAACCAAAACATCAATGTTTTCACTATTTACAAGTTGATTGACCTCATTCAATAAGTAACCACAATTTGTTAACACCCTGAATTGATGGTTTGATTCCGGAAACCTCTCTCTCATTTCATCAATGAGTTTATTTATTTCTATTTCACAATTTTCAGCTACTTCCTTTTTTTTAATTTCAACTTGATTGTCAGGTAAACTAAGGGTTTCGGGTAGATAAACAGCTTCTGCATATGCGTGTAAAATATAAAAAATGGAGGACTCATTGAATAATGCCATTGCATATTCAAAGGCGTTTTTAGCATTTTCTGATAGGTCTGTTGGAATTGCTATTTTTCTCATTATGATGGTTTATATCTTCAAAATTAAGCTTAAAAGTTTGTTTTAAGTATGATTATTATCACCTCTTTTAATACCGTAAAAAATTGCTATGATATTTGTCATAAAATACTGTTTGCTATTTAGTTACCTTTACCCTATGAGTACTGCTTTTTAATAGTAATCTAAAAACATAAAGTTATGAAAACAATTTTTAATACAGTCATTTTGCTATTTCTACCACATCTATTTTTTGGTCAAACGGTTAAAAATGCCGATTTTATTTCACCAATGGAAGATGGCTATGCGGCCGTTAAAATTCATAATCAATGGAGCTTTATCGATGAAAACGGCAAACTGATTTTTGATTTAAGAAACGATTTGATTACAAATGAAACACGAACCAATGCTGTTGATCTTGGAGTAGCTTCTATGACATATCCACTTATGATTGAAGAAAGAGCTATGGTGAAAACGGTGAAAGATGGAATTCCTTACTATGGGTTTATCGATCCAACCGGAAAAATTGTTGTCAATCAAGAATTTTTAAATGTATCAAATTTTAAAGAAGGCTATGCATTGGCCCTTAAGCTTAGTGAGCAAGTACTGGGAGAAAATAAGCCTTTAGGCAAGCGTGTTGTTAGCTATTTTTATGATTTGGTTTTAATTGATACATCGGGTCACATATCAAAATATTTATGCGGTCCATTTCCGGTTTCATTGTCAAAGGAACGTTTAAAAGTGGCTCCTCCAATTGTAGCAAAAGATTTATCACCTAATCTGATTGCTGTTCAAACGCCCGAAAGTAAATGGGAAGTCATAAAAATTGATTAATTTTTTATATTAAATATCCTTAAAGCTACTAATCTATGTTTGATAATTTATTTTATATCAATCTTGCTAAATTATTTTTTGCCATCGCTTCCATTGATCAAACTGTAAAACCCGAAGAGGTAGCATTTTTAAAAATAAATTTAGAATCGCATTTGAAATCTTCAGAAATGATTAGTAGCAAAGATGTAAATTTAATTTTTAGTGAATTCAATTCCTTGATTGACAGAAACAAAAATGCAAATGATTGTTTTGAGGAATTTAAAGAATATTATTTTGAAAACAATCAACTTTTTTCACAAACAATAAAAAGCATTATTTGGAAAACAGCAGATGGAATCGCAGCAGCTTATGCCGAAAAAAACAAATCGGAAGTCATATTGCTCGCAAAGCTAAAGGAACTATTTTTAGGCTGATATACTCTAAATAGTATATTTTTATTTAATTTAATTCTTTTCCTTGCTAAACCCCATTTTTCCGGGCGGTAAAGGCACATCTCTTCTGATGACTTCTTTTAGGAAATTGTCAATTTTTTCTGTGATAAGTGTTTCTGTAATTTGTTCGGGGGAATAGGAGCCTAGTTCTTCTGAATCGTCTTCAGTGGGCATGGAGCGTTCCGGAATGGCAAACAAAATCAAAATACTTACGTCGCCATTGTGTAATAGCGTGAACACCAGTGATGAGCCCTGTAAAAATTGATAGGTGGGTAACTGATTGGTCAACTCAATAAGTTCCGGCGGGAAGGAATCAAAAGTAATGTTTACGGCCTCGTTGCTATGAATCCAGTTGAGTTCCTGCACCTGCCAGCCAATTGGGTATTTTTCTTCGGCTTTTTTAAGGGTGTTAACAATGAGCTTTTTGGTAGTATTTTTCCAAAGCAGTCGTTTTTCTACCACAGTTTTGATGGAGTTTTTGTACTCATTGACACGTTCATCCAAATGTTCTATTTTCATGATATTTTAATTTTGTCGGCGTTCTTCTCTTGCTTCCTGACGTTCTAGCTTTCTGAAATAACCCCTAAATAAGAAATTGTGTTTAAGAGCCTCCATATTTTCATTTAACCTTTCACTTGCCTCTTCAGCATTTTTTAAAGTGGCATCCAGATTTTTCACTGCAATTGTATCGTGAAGGGCATAGTTTAGTATCCCTTCATTTGTTTTTAAAGTCTCAGAAAAAGCATTCAGGTTTTTGGTTAACTGCTCTATTTCTTTTGACGAGGTCTCAAGATTGTCAAATACAATAGCCAATTTTCGTACAGAAACGGTATCTTTTAAAAGCAATCCGGCAATATTATCATCAAAATTTACTTCTTTAATAATCCTGTTAAGTTCAAACATAGAAGTTTTGGCAGTTTGTGTGGTTTGTTGCAGGTTTGAGAGACTTTTTTTAACATCATCTAGCAAAGCTTCATCTTTTATCAATGCCCCCAAAACACCTTCTCCTTTGTTAATTGCATTTGTTATTCTCAATAAATCCTGAGTAAGCATAGCTGCGTTTTCATTGGTTGTGTTTAATGTGGTGAGCATATCTGCAGTAGCAATTTTACTGATGGAAGAAATGGTGTCCCCTGTTTCGATTCGTTCCACTATGAAAATATCGTTGGGGATTATATTAACAATCATACTGCCCACAAGTCCATCTGAAGTGATGGTAGCCAATGCATTTTTTTTAATAAGTTGAGCCGTTTTTTCACTAATTAGCATATCGACATTTATAGCGGTATCATTCAGGATTGTGATTCCCCTTACTGTCCCAACATTAACACCGGCAAAACGCACATTGTTTCCCATCTGAAGACCGTTTACATTTTTAAAAACCGAACTAATTCTAACATTATCGCCAAACAGGTTTTGCCTGTTGCCCAAAAAATAGACCGCCAAAATAAAAATAAATACCCCGGCAAAAACAAAGAGGCCCAATCTGATGTTCTGTGATGTGTTACTCATAACTTTTTATTTAAAAAATGCTTTTATCTTTTCATCTTTTGAAGAGGACAGTTCTTCAAATGTCCCTTCGGCATAATTGACACCGTCTAATAATAGTATAATCCTGTTTGAAACCACCCGGGCACAATCGACATCATGAGTAATAATCAAAGATGAGGTCTCATATTGCTCTTGAATGTTGTTCATCAGTTCAATAATTTCCTTTGAAGTGATGGGATCCAAACCCGTGGTGGGTTCATCATAAATGATGATTTTTGGTTTTAAAATCAATGCCCTTGCTAATGCAATGCGTCGTTGCATTCCTCCTGAGAGTTCTGCGGGCATCAAATCAACCGTATGCTTTAAGCCCACACTTTCCAAGGTATCAAAAACCAATTCTTCGATCTCATTTTGTGATAGCTTTTTGGTATGTCTTCGCAAGGGAAATTCAAGGTTTTCTCTTACGGTCATTGAATCATATAAGGCACTTCCCTGAAAAAGAAAACCAATGGTGGTTCTCAATTCATCCATTTCCTTTTGTTCCAGGTCTGCAATATTGTTTCCTGAAATTTCAATGGTTCCACTATCAGGCTTAATCAATCCCACCAGACATTTTATCAAAACCGACTTCCCGGAACCGGAGCGTCCCATCAAAACCAAGTTTTCACCTTTCTTCAAGTGCAAACTAAAGCCGTTCAATACTTTGTTGTCACCAAAAGCTTTAAACAAAGTATCTATGCTGAGCACAATCTCATCAGACGCAAAGGCTGGTTTAGGCTTACTATCTATCATTTTAAGAATAAAATATATCTGAAACAAATACGGCTATAAAATCAATTATGAAAAGCAACATGGAGGTATAAACCACAGCCGAATTAGATGCTTTCCCCACACCGGCTGTGCCTTTTTTGCTGTTATACCCCTTATAACAACCCACCAAACCAATAGCAAAACCAAAGAAAAAGGTCTTGACTGTTGCCGGCATCAAATCACTAAATTTTAAGGCATCAAAAACCTGGTTGAAATACAATTGAAAAGAAACATCACCTTTCATATTTTCAATTATAGCCGAACCAATTAAAGCAATAAAATCACCCAATATAACCAGTAACGGAATCATCAGAGTAGTTGCAGCAATGCGCGTCACTACCAAAAATTTAAAGGGGTTGGTTCCTGAAACCTCCATGGCGTCAATTTGTTCTGTCACTTTCATAGAGCCCAGTTCGGCACCAATGCTGGACCCAATTCTTCCTGCACAAATCAAAGCAATAATGACCGGACCAATTTCTCTCACGATTGAAATACTAATCATAGAAGGCATCCAGGCAACGGCTCCAAATTCTTCAAGTGTGGGCCGTGTTTGTAATGTAAATACAACACCTAAAATAAAACCTGTTACAGCCACCAGAAAAAACGATTTGTTACCCATATAGTAACACTGTTTCAGTAACTCCCTGAACTCAAATGGCGGACTTACAGCTTCTTTAAAAAATCGCCATGCAAAATGTGACAAATCACCCACCTCTTCAAAAAAAGACCCGATGTTTTTTAAAAATGATTTTTTATCTGCCATAGCCAAAGCTTATTATACCCAAAGTTAGTAAAATTATGGGGCACTACTATGATTTCTGTCAGTCTTCAATTTTGAAAAACCCCTTGACATACAACTAAAATATTTCAGTCCCAATTTCTTTTTGTTCCTCTGATTTCACTACTTTTACATCCTATTCAAATCCTATGTACAAGCTACTCATTCGTCCCTTTCTTTTCCTTTTTGACCCGGAAAGTGTACATCATTTTACATTCAAAATGATTCGATTTTTGAGTGTTATAGGTTTTTCAGGTCTATTTAGGAGTTATTATGAAGTAAAAGATGAACGCTTAAAGCGAAATGTATTTGGTCTCACATTTAAAAATCCCGTAGGTCTGGCAGCCGGATTTGACAAGGATGCAAAGCTCTATCAGGAATTGTCCAATTTTGGTTTTGGTTTTATTGAAATTGGCACTCTCACCCCAAAACCTCAGGAAGGTAACCCTAAGAAAAGACTCTTTAGACTCAAAGAAGACCAAGCCATCATCAACCGAATGGGATTCAATAACGGAGGTGTAGTGGAAGCCGTTCAGCGTTTAAAAGAAAATAAAAATATCCTCATTGGTGGAAATATTGGAAAAAACAAAACAACACCTAATGAAAATGCGGTGGATGATTATCTCATTTGCTTCAATACCCTTTATGAACACGTCGATTATTTTGTGGTGAATGTGTCTTCACCCAATACACCCAATTTACGTGAACTCCAGGACAAAGAACCGCTTACTAAGCTATTGCAACGTCTTCAGGATGAAAACAGGCTCAAGCCAAAACAAAAACCCATTCTCCTAAAAATCGCACCCGATTTAACCGAAAATCAGTTACTAGATATTATCGACATTGTCAAAGTCACAAAAATTGCCGGGGTGATTGCTACCAACACGACCATTTCTAGAGAAGGACTGCTTTCAGAAAACAAAGCTGAAATGGGTGGTTTAAGCGGAAAACCCTTATCTTCTAGATCAACAGAAGTGATTCGGTTTTTACACAATAAAAGCAAAGGAGCCTTTCCCATTATTGGTGTGGGAGGTATTCACAGTGCATCAGACGCACTTGAAAAACTGGAAGCCGGTGCTAGCCTGGTACAACTCTACACAGGATTTATTTATGAAGGGCCGCAGTTGATAAAACAGATTAACAGGGCAGTTATGAAATCTAATAAAGCATAAGTAAATGCTAGAACTCCTCATTTCCTTCAGTATCGCTTCAGCGGGATTGGCATTTTCTCCGGGGCCAGATAATGTGTATGTTTTCACTCAAAGTATCACTAACGGTACTTCTTATGGCATCGCCACCACCGCCGGACTCATCTCAGGATGTATTGTGCATACCACGCTGGTGGCTTTTGGAATATCAGCACTTTTAATGGCATCTGAAACAGCTTTTATTGCTATAAAACTTGCAGGCGCCTGTTATTTACTTTATCTCGCATTTAAAGTGTATCAAGCAGGAAACACCTTGATGATTACTTCACAAGAAGCTGCTAAACGTTCACATTTTCAGTTGTTTAAACAAGGAGTAATAATGAATATTCTCAACCCAAAAGTAACTATTTTTTTTATGGCATTCTTTCCTGCTTTTATTTGGGAACCAACAGGGAATACAGTGATTCAGTTTTATATTTTAGGGGGATTGTTTATGGTGATTTCGTTTAGTATCTTCTCATTAATTGCATTTCTTTCAGGACAGATATCGATGTTTTTACAAAAGAAAAGGGGAGCAGGAATTTTCTTTAAATGGCTCCAAATTACTGTCTTTGTGGGAATCGCAGTTTTTCTGTTTCTTCCGTAAAGAAATTGTATTTTTACACAACCTAACGACCGTAGTATTCCTGTCTATGAGCCAAAAAATAAAAATTATTGAATGCCCGCGCGATGCTATGCAAGGCATCAAAGACTTTATACCCACAGAAAAAAAAGTACAGTACATTCAGTCCTTATTGCGCTGCGGATTTGACACCATTGATTTTGGCAGTTTTGTTTCGCCTCGAGCGATACCCCAAATGGTCGATACTGCAGAAGTGTTATCAAAACTCGACCTCTCTAAAACCGAAAGTAAATTATTGGCCATCATCGCCAATTTAAGAGGCGCTCAGGATGCTGTAAAACACCCCGAAATTCAATATTTGGGCTATCCATTTTCCATATCTGAAAACTTTCAAATGCGTAATACACATAAAACCATTGCAGAATCTATGGTTTTGCTTCAGGAAATTCTCGATTTAGCTCAACAAAACAACAAA
Organism: uncultured Flavobacteriaceae bacterium; assembly: GCA_963977065.1. Lineage (GTDB taxonomy): Bacteria > Bacteroidota > Bacteroidia > Flavobacteriales > Flavobacteriaceae > Planktosalinus. The sequence continues at coordinate 38,014 of CAXBNF010000017.1, forward strand.
GAAGTGGTGGCCTATCTCTCTATGGGTTTTGGAAACCCGTATGGTGACCCGTGGAATGTAGATATTGTGGGGGAGTGGACACAAAAACTTGCCGCAATGGGCGTGAAAATCCTTTCACTGTCTGATACCGTAGGAACTTCTACACCGGAGGTGATTACCTATTTGTTTGAGAATTTAATTCCAAAATTCCCCACTATAGAATTTGGTGCGCATTTGCACACAACGCCTTCTAGTTGGCATGAAAAAGTAGATGCTGCATACAAAGCCGGTTGCTATCGTTTTGACGGTGCGATACAAGGATTTGGCGGATGCCCAATGGCAAAAGACGAACTCACCGGAAATATGCCCACAGAGAAACTATTGTCTTATTTTACTGCTGCAAAAGCAGATACCAATGTTTCCTGGATGCCCTTTGAAAGTGCTCACAACGAAGCCACAAAAATATTTACTAAATACCATTAAAATGAGAAAAATAGTTGTTGCAATCGCTGCGATTGCCTTAGTTTTCAATTCGTGTAAAACCAAAGACAGCGTCACTTCAACCACCAAAGATGACGGAATCATCACCTTTAAATTCATACAGTTGAATGATGTCTATGAAATCGCACCACTTAGCGGCGGACTTTATGGCGGTATGGCACGTGTGGCGCACGTTGCAGATTCTATTAAAAATAGAGAACCCAATAGTTTTCTTGTGATGGCAGGCGATTTTTTGAGTCCGTCGTTATTGGGGACAATGCGTCATGACGGAAAGCGTATTATGGGAAAACAAATGATTGAAGTGATGAATGCAATGAATTTTGACTTGGTTACTTTTGGAAATCACGAGTTTGACCTAAAGGAAGATGAATTTCAAAACCGGTTGAATGAGTCTAATTTTCAATGGATTGCCACTAATGCAAAGCAGTTAACCGAAGGTGAAGCAACACCTTTTTCGATTCATCGAAATGGACACGCACAACCCATACAGGAAACCTATCAACTACTCATTTCTGACTCAGATGGAACGGAAGTTGTTTTAGGTTTTTTTGGAGTAACCATTGATTCAAATCCGCAACCCTATGTGGTGTATGAAAACTATCTAGAGTCGGTTCAAAGAGTCTATCCTAAATTGAAAGAAAACTCAGATATTATCGTGGGCTTGACTCATTTAAACATTACACAAGATAAAAACTTAGCCGAAACACTACCCGGAATTTCATTACTAATGGGAGGACATGAGCATCACAATATGTTGCTTGACGCAGGAAATGCAAAAATTGCCAAAGCTGATGCCAACGCAAAAACTATCTATGTGCATACCCTTACGTTCTACAAAAACCAAAACCGCCTGGTGATTGATTCCCAATTGGTCCCCATAGATGAAAAGGTGCCATCACAACAACAGGTTCAGGAAATTGTTGAGGATTGGAATGTTATATTAGAATCAGAAATCAAAAAAGTGGTTGATGACCCTTATGAGCAAATTTATTATGCAAATGTTCCTCTAGACGGAACAGACAGTGCAAGTCGCGGAATTCAAACCAATCTGGGGGGCTTCATCGCTGAGGCAATGGCGGCTTCTTTTAACTATGAGGTAGAAGGAGCTCTCGTAAATGGTGGTTCCATAAGAATTGATGACGTCCTTGAAAATGAGATTACACCGGTTGACATTTTTAGGGTGTTGCCTTTTGGCGGAGGTGTATTAAAGGTTCAACTCAAAGGAAGTTTATTAACCGAAGTTCTTGTTTATGGAAGGCAAGCTCGCGGTACCGGAGCTTATTTACAACGCTATAATTTTTCACAAAACGAAAAAGGGGAGTGGCTTTTGGGCGGAAACCAAATAGATCCCAATAAAACATACACAATTGCTTTTAGTGATTATCTGCTTAAAGGTTTTGATATTCCCTTTCTAACACCGGAAAACGAACGTGTTTTAAGCATCTATGAATCCTCTGAGGAAGAAATGAGCCACGACATCAGAAAAGCATTGATTGCCTTTATGAAGCAGCTTAAGTGATAATTTATCCCGCTGATTGCGAAGATGAGCGAAGAAAAATCTATACTATAACAACTCCTTAATCTTTTCCGGGGGACGACCCACTATGGCTTTGTCTCCTTTTATCACGATGGGGCGTTCAATTAGTTTAGGATAAGAAACCATTGCTTTGATGATTTCGTCGTCAGATAACGCTTTTCCTTTGTAGTTCTCTTTCCAATCTGCTTCACCTTTTCGCACCAGCTCTATGGGTAAAATCCCGAGTTTAGAAATAATGGACTTAAGCTCTTGCTCTGATGGCGGATTTTCAAGATAAAGAACAACCTCAATATCCTGTTTAGAATCTACTACTATTTGTAAGCCTTCACGAGACTTTCTGCAACGCGGATTGTGGTATATTTTCATAATAATTCTTTTTTTTGCAAAGATAAAGGGATAACTAGACAGGTGCAAATTAATGAGTTTTGAGTTTTGACCGATGAGGGTATTTTTCTAGGAAGAGCAGTTATAAATCCAATAGTGGATTTGAAATTTGGTGCTTTTTTAAAAACCCGAAACTTGAAACCAGAAACTACAAACCACTTTCCTCTTCCTTTTGCCCCATCATCATCAGGTAGGCTTTTAAAAAACTGCTGATGTCTCCGTTTAGGATGGCGTCTGTGTTGCCGCTTTCGTGACCGGAACGCACATCTTTAACGAGTTTATAGGGATGTAAAACATAGTTTCTTATTTGTGAACCCCATTCAATTTTCATCTTGGCGGCTTCAATATCCTCGCGTTGTGCGAGTTGCTTTTGCAGTTCGATTTCATACAATTGCGATTTCAACATCTGCATCGCTCGGTTTCGGTTATCGTGTTGTGAGCGCGTTTCAGAACAACTAATTTGAATACCTGTTGGTTTGTGAGTAAGTTGTACTTTGGTTTCAACCTTGTTCACATTTTGACCGCCTGCACCGCTGGAGCGTGCTGTAACTATTTCAATGTCTGCAGGGTTGATTTCGATTTCAATGGTGTCATCTACAAGAGGGTAAACATACACCGAAGCAAAGGATGTATGCCTTTTTGCATTGCTATCAAAAGGTGAAATGCGCACCAGTCGATGCACTCCGTTTTCACCTTTGAGCCACCCAAAAGCAAAGTCACCTTCTATCTCCAGTGTTACAGTTTTGATGCCGGCAACATCACCTTCCTGATAGTTGAGTTCTTTGATTTTAAAGTTGTTTTTTTCAGCCCACATCATATACATGCGCATCAACATAGCCGCCCAGTCACAACTTTCGGTACCACCGGCACCTGCTGTGATTTGAAGGACAGCACTCAGCGAATCACCTTCTTCAGAAAGCATATTTCTGAACTCGAGGTCTTCAATAACCTCAAGGGCTTTGTCATAGGCTTTTTGTGCTTCGGCTTCGGTAGCGTCATTTTCTTTGAAAAACTCATAAAGAACAGCAGCGTCTTCAGCAAGTGAAGCAGCTTTGGTATAATCTGAAACCCATTTTTTCTTCACCCGTAATACTTTCATAAAAGCTTCAGCTTCTTGAGCATTGTTCCAGAAGTTGGGGTCAAAGGTTTTTTCTTCTTCGTTAGTGATTTCTATCTGTTTTGCATCTATGTCAAAGATACCTCCTCAACGCGCTGATGCGTTTTTGGAGCTCTTTGATTTGTTCCATCTGAACCATAATCAATAATTTTTAACAAAAATAGATTTTTTGAAGTGTGTAAGCCAAGTAAATTCTTTTAATTTTATGGAAAATTACAAAGTATATGACAATTGACTTAAGAAGTGATACCGTAACCAAACCCACACAGGGTATGCTGGAAGCTATTATGAATGCAAAAGTGGGGGACGATGTCTATAAAGAAGACCCCACAGTAATTGCACTTGAAGAACGTTTGGCGGCTATGTTTGGTAAAGAAGCAGCACTTTTTTTTCCATCAGGAAGTATGGCAAATCAGGCGGCAATTAAGTTGCATACCCAACCCGGCGAACAACTCATTTGTGACAAATGGGCCCATGTTTATAACTATGAGGGAGGTGGTGCGTCCTTCAACAGCGGTGTGTCTTGTAAACTCGTGTACGGTCATCGCGGAATGATTACCGCACCCCAAGTAGAAGAAAACATCAATCCGCCCGACTTTTATCACAGTCCGTTAACGAGTCTTGTTTGTTTGGAAAATACCACAAACAAAGGCGGTGGTGCCTGTTATGACTTCGAGGAAATCAAAAAAATAAGAGCGGTTTGTGATAGACACCGGCTGGGTCTGCATCTTGATGGGGCTCGTTTGTTCAATGCGCTAGTCGCGAAAGGGGAGACAACAAAACAGTATGGAGAGGTGTTTGACACCATTTCTATCTGTTTATCCAAAGGTCTGGGAACACCGCTGGGTTCGGTGCTGATTGGTGATGTTGCCATTATGAAGAATGCCATGCGTGTGCGAAAAGTGCTGGGTGGCGGTATGCGTCAAATAGGATTTATGGCCGCCGCAGGAATTTATGCCCTCGACCATCACATCGACCGTCTTAAAGAAGATCACAAACGTGCGAAGGAATTAGGCGAAGTTCTCAAAAATCAGTTCTATATTCAGGAAGTGGAACCGGTAGAAACAAACATTGTGATTTTCTATCTCAATCCTGAAATCCATGAAAACCAATTTACAGATTCTCTCGCCTCAAAGGGCGTTCGCATCAGCAATATGGGTCAGGGAAAATGGCGTATCGTTACTCATCTGGATTATACTGAGGAGATGCACCAAAAACTTATCAAAATTCTTAATCAATTATAAATCAAATTATTATTCATAACTTTATTGATTCAACAACAACTCACCACAAAAACTGCTCTCTTATGAAAAAACGTTTTACACTATTAGCAATACCCTTTTTAATGGTAACATTGTTATTTTCCGGATGTAAATCCTCCACAGAAGAAAAGGAAGTAAAAGCAGACCAATCCAATGAATTAAATGAATGGTTTGATACCAAATATGAAGAAAAACTACAAAAAAGTCCCTTGCAACTAACGATGCTGGGTAGAAAAGACCGCTATGATCAACTGGATGATATGAGCCTCAAAGCAGAAGAAGAATTATTTCAATGGACTGAAGCTTCGGTCAAAGAACTTGAAGAAACATTTGATTATGAGTCATTAATTCCTGAAGATCAAATTTCTTATGACTTATGGATGTATGAATATCAACAAATGAAAGAGGGCTTGGAGTTTAAAAATATGGATTATGTTTTTCATCAAATGATGGGAATGCACACCCAGTTTCCCAGCTTTATGATTAACTTTCACAAAGTGGATAGTGTTTCAGATTTGAATGCATACATAACGAGAATAAAAGCTTCAAAAAAGGCGATTAATGATTTATTGGAACGAGCAAAGCTTCAGGCAGAAAAAGGAATTATACCCCCTAAATTTACTTTTGAAAGAGTCCTTATTCAGTGCAAAGACCTTTTAAACGGAAAACCTTTTACAGAGTCAGAAAACAACGCCGCTTTGTGGTCTGATATGAATATGAAAATTGACCAACTCATAGAAAAAGGAGATATCGACGAAACCGAAGCTAAAACCTTGAGGTCAAATGCTGAAGAGGCCTTGACACAATACTTTAAGCCTGCTTACGAATCAATAATAAGTTGGCTCGAAGCCGAAATGCCCAATGCAGAAGTTGCACCCACAGGGGTGAGCAGGCATCCCAATGGGGAAGCTTATTACAATTATCGTTTAAAAACATCGACTACAACAAATTTAACTGCAGATGAGGTTCACAAAATTGGTTTAGAAGAAGTTGCACGCATCCAGGAAGAAATGCTGGCAATCAAAGACAAAGTGGGCTTTGAGGGAAGCTTACAGGAGTTTTTTAATTTTGTAAATACCGATGAACAATTTTTCTTTCCAAATACCGATGAAGGCAGACAGGCTTATTTGGATGAATCTACAAAGTACCTTGACGAACTCACAAAAAAACTACCAGACTATTTTGGAATACTGCCCAAAGCAGATTTGGTTGTAAAAAGAGTGGAGTCTTTCAGAGAGCAGGATGGAGCACCACAGCACTATTTTCCGGGTACACCTGATGGTTCCAGATCAGGAATTTATTATGCCCATTTATCAGACATGAATGCGATGCCTAAAACAACTATGGAAGGTGTGGCATATCACGAAGGCAATCCAGGGCACCATATGCAGATATCCATTGCACAGGAGTTGGAATCTGTTCCTGAATTCAGAAAGCAAAGCAGATATACCTCTTATGTTGAAGGCTGGGCCTTGTATTCTGAAACTTTAGCCAAAGAAATGGGTGGTTATGAAAATCCCTATTATGATTTTGGTCGCCTAGTCAATGAAATATGGAGAGCAATCAGGCTAGTGGTTGACACTGGCTTGCATTCAAAAGGATGGACAGAAGAAGATGCGATTGCTTATTTCTCTGAAAATTCGTCCATTGCGCCGGGTGCTATTAAAGCAGAAGTGCAGCGTTATATGGTGATGCCGGGTCAAGCTACGGCTTATAAAATTGGAATGATTAAAATTCAGGAACTTCGTCAAAAATCAGAAACTGAACTGGGTGATGCTTTTGACATCAAAGGATTTCACGATACGGTTTTAGGTGGTGGTGCCATGCCACTCGAAATACTCGATAGAAGAGTCAATCAATGGATTGATTCTCAAAAAAAGTAATAGCTAGAAACTTATAAGTAAGTTCATAGCTATATACCAACAATAAAAAAACCACTCAAGAAACATTTTAATTTTTTGAGTGGTTTTAGTATTTATTCAGCTAATTGTTTAAGTAAATACAATGCTTTTGGAAAGGTTGAATTCATAAAATCAATATGGATGGGGTCTGTATCTACTTTAGCAGTGACTCTAGTGCCTAGTTCAGTATTATGCAAGGCATAACTTTCACGGGCGCCTGTCCAGTTGTGGTCTGCAGCAAAGGGGGTTTCTTTAAAATCTTTTATGGCGCTCAGGTATTCTAATACTACTAAGTGAGGTTCGTCCACCTCGGCTAGTTTGCAATGCACTCCTTCACCTTGAGGCGTAAGAAAGTGTATTTTAGCACCTTTGACAAAGTGGGTTGTTTTGTAATGGCTTCCTTCCCCAAAAGGACTGATCCATAATTTGTAACTTTCAGGCTCCCACATACAATGCCATACTTTTTGAAGTGATGCTTTGATGATTATTGTAAATTCAAGTGTTTTCATAAGAATGCTTTATTGACGCTGATAAGTTGTTTCAATAAATGAAATGGTTTGTTTCATGACGTCAATCAAGGTTTTTTCATCGATGTCTTCCAGCTTTTTGACATAGATACACGCTTTGCCCATAGTGAACTTGCCCAAAGAATCGAGCTGGTTTTTGTGTTCGTCTAAGCCGGTAAATGCATACAACGAAATGGCGGCTTTACGGGGTGAAAAACCCAGGATGGGCGCATCGCCTTCGTGACCGCTCTTGTATTTGTAATGGTAATTTCCAAAACCTATAATAGAGGGTCCCCACATATAAGGTTCTTCGCCTGAAACGTCTTTCATCAATTCAATAAGCCGGTAACTGTCTTTGCGTTTTTGCTCGTTTTCAACGGCATTGATAAAATCTGTAACACTTGCTTTAGTGGGCTTGGTCTTGTTTTTGGCCATAAAAAATGATTTAGAATTAACGATTTAATTTTAATGCCCATCGGCCGGCAAGCCATGCCATTGGGGTATAAGCCAGCACCAAATCTGTGATATTGTACCATAAGGGAGCGGGAATCATAAATACCGCACCAATTCCTCCGAGAAGAAAAACGCAGCCAATAGCAATTGCAAACTTCATTTTATGGGTGGCTGCAATGAGTGCAGCTATGAATGCACCAACAAAGGTGCCCAGCGCATGTGCCAGAAAAGGCATTAAAAAATGTTTGGGTTCAAAGAGGTGTATGCCTTCTTTGAGTCCTTCTGCAGTGGTGGTGTCCACGCCTTCAGGAGGGGCGATTATGCTTCCGCTAAAATTGATAATGAGCATATTGACGGTACCGCCAATAAGAATGCCTGCAATCACCGCCAAGATGTTTCTTAGAGTTGGATTCATTGGTTTTGTTGTTTAGGTTGGATAGTATAAAAGTAGTGATTTTGAATGATTTTTATAATTAAGAATAAGATAAAATCAACGTTTATCAGTTAAATCAGCATGCGTTTAAGAAACATTAAGGCATTAAGGGATATTGAGTTACTAATTCTTAACTACTCTTAATTTCTTAATGTTTAAAAAAAACAGCGTTACTTCCTTAAAGACTTTTTTTAAAGCAACGGCTGCTTAACATTTTTTCATATTGGCCATACCTGGGAATGGGGGAGTAGCCGTGTTTTTGATAGAGGGCAAGGGCTTCGTGATACTTGACGCCTGTTTCAAGAATGGTGTGCTTATAATTTAATTCACGTGCCCATAGCTCCAGTGCATTGAGGATTTTAGTGGCAATTCCTTTGCCTCTGTAATCAGTGGAGACATACATGCGTTTGATCTCTGCTGTCTGGTTGTCAAAGTGCTTGATTGCCCCACAACCCACAGCTGTTTTATTTTTGTATGCTACCAAAACATGATGGATATGGTCTGTTTTATTATACTGAGCATGAAAGAGGTGTTCTTCACCATCACGAACTTTAATATCCTCGTCGAGTCGTTTTATGAGTACAACAAAGTCGTTGTTTGTAGCTGTCGTTCTTTGGATTGAAATCATGTATTAAGAGTTATTATTCAAGCGGTAAATTAGTATCACAACGGCAATAAGTACAATAGTGGTATATATGAGCTTATTGTATTTTGCGAGCCAATTGGGTAAATAAATATCAAAGTTTTCTTTTTCAGAATCGGAATACCTTCTTGCTGTCAATGTGATGGGGCAAACGGCTTTAAAGATTAGTAAAATTAGGCCTTCTAGTACAATAATCCCTAAACAAATCCAAACCCATTTGTCAATTTTATTAATAAGCACTGCATAAAACAAATAAAAAATAACAATGTTGAAGAAAACCCAGATTAGGGTATGAATGGTTTTTATTAGTGTAAGTTTTGAAGAATTATCCATTTTGTTGACAAGTAAACCAAGTATAAATTTACTTAAAAAAAATAGTATTTGATTGAACTTATATCAAACTTTCGGTAAGAATAATGAGAAAGAATTTTTAGTGTAATTTAAAAATTTTACGCTTCATAAAACTTCACCTGGTTCTTCTCAAGAAAGTCTTTGATAATATCCACCCTGATACATTGGCCCAGGTGGAGGAACGCATAATCATTGATTTTCTTCAATTCGCCTTTTATCAATAATTCTTTGTCTTCAATATCAAAGCCCAGGTGGAGGTGTTTGGTGCTTTGTTGCATACCATATACAATACCGTTTTCGTCAAAAAGGGGTCCGCCACTTTGTCCTCTCAAGCCGGGAGTGCTCATTTCAATGCCCATGAGTTCGTTGTTTTCTGCTATGTTTCTGGTTACAATGCCATCTATTGGAAAGATGGGAACCATGGCTCTTTTATTTTGATCAAACTGAATATCATCCTGACTTTCCTCATATTTATAATTATTGAATTCCGGAAAAGGGAAGCCTAATCGGCACAGGTATTTTCCCTGTTCTATTTTTGAAGTGTCATTTAAAAAACGGGCATAACCGTCATATTGTATTTCATTAAACCCCTTAAGCTGAACAATAGCAAGATCATATCTGGGGTGTTGCTTTACGGTGATTTGATCAAACGTATCCACAGCACCCATAAAACTGTTTTTAATTTGAACGGTGGTGTCCTTTTTATACTTGTATTTTATTTCAAGCCCTTTCAGATTTCTCTTAAATGTATGATCTTTGTGTAGTTTGGCTACTTCCGCTTTAAAGTCTAAAAACTGTTTGTTGCGCTGCTCTGAAGCAATGATGAGTTGGGACACGTGTTTGCATGTAACCGCGGTTCCCATTTCGTTGACAAAAAAAAGTGTTGACAAGCCGGGTGTTATGTGTTTATTTCCATAAGCGCGCGTGATGGTTTGCAATGGGCGTGTAAACTTTGTGACTTCTTTGATGGCGTTGACAAACATGTTATTTATTTTTTCTTGTTTCTTTTATTGTAATTTTTATCTCCCTTTGTTTTGGGTTTTTTATATTTTTTGACAATTTCCCTGCGGTAAGAGCCTCCCAGGTTTTCTTTTTTGTTTTTGTCTTTCTTCTCGTGAAAAGCTGGTCCGGGTGCGTCTTCGTCGTTTTTGCTGCGTTTGCTAGGATTGTTTATTTCTTTAACAACGGGGCGTTCTTCATAAGTGAGTTTTTCAGACACCTCAACTGTTGCGGGCGTCGGGAGGCGGGTGATTTCTATCTGCATCAAGGCTTCTATGGCTTCCAGACTGCGTTCTTCTGCGGGGGTTGTCAATACAATCGCCTTCCCCATCCGCTCTGCACGGCCTGTTCGTCCAATGCGGTGAATGTAGTTTTCAGGATAATCCGGTGTATCGACATTAAAAACATGCGAGATATTATCAAAATCAAGACCTCGTGCCATGACATCTGTTGCTACAAGAATTCGGTTTTCACCGGCTTCAAACTGTTTGATGCTTCTTATCCTGTAATTCTGGGTTTTGTTTGAGTGAATGACACAAAGCTCTTCTTTGAATTTTTCGTCAAGCAATTCAAAAAGCAGGTCGGCTACCTTTTTGTTTTTAACAAACAGCAATACTTTTGAATAGGTTTCTGCGTCAGCGAGTAAATCCAGTAAGAGGTTTACTTTGGTGTAAAAATTGGGAACGTGATAGACAGTTTGCTCAATATTTTTAAGGGGCTCACCGCTTAAGGCGACTGAGATTTTTTCGGGACTTTTAAAGAAAACAGAGAGCAGTTCCTCCACATCTTCTGTCATGGTTGCAGAGAAAAGGATATTTTGACGTTGTTTGGGCAGGATGTCAAAAATATTCACCAGCTGATGCCTGAAACCCAAGTCGAGCATCACATCCACTTCATCAATGACTAACTTTTGGATAGACTTTAGCTGTAAAACCCGGCTCACAGCAAGGTCATAAAGACGGCCCGGAGTGGCTACAATAACATCAAGCCCTTCTGCAACCGACTTTTTTTGAGTATTGATATTTGTGCCACCAAACACACCCAACACCCGAAGGTTTGAATATTTAGCCAGTTTTTCAGTCTCTTCAACCACCTGTAAAACGAGTTCGCGCGTGGGAACTAAAACCAGCACTCTTGGGTTTTCCTGCCGGGAATAAGGAAGCATCCTCAAAATGGGAAGCATATAAGCAAAGGTTTTTCCGGTGCCCGTTTGTGCAATACCCACCATATCCCTACCAGACATCACCACAGAAAACGACTCTTCCTGTATGGGAGTGGGGTTTTCAATTCCCAGGTCTTTGAGGGCATTAAGCAAGGGTGTTGTTATATTTAAATCTTCAAAAGTCACGATACATCATTTTAAGGGACAAAGGTACGCTTATTTTAGATTTAGGATTCTGCTAACAGCTTTTCTGTTTAATTTGGGTATTTTTGTGTCTTAAAAAGAATTTAGTACATGACAAAATTTGAAAAAGCATTAATTTGTCGGAAAATCAGTTTTGCCCCAACCCTAAAGGGAGTCTGATTTTCCTCGATTTCACCCTTTAGGGAGGGGAAACAAATCGAGGAAAATCCTTCAAAATTGAATTTTGTCGTGCACCAAACAAATAAAATTAAATATTAAAATTACCGCTTACGCGGAAAGACATATGACTAAAATTTTAGCTTTTGCAGGATCTAACAGCAGTACATCTATCAACCACAAACTAGTTGAATTTGCGGCTTCTCAAATCAATTCACACGAAGTGAAAATCATAAAGTTAACAGATTTTCCGTTAGAAATTTTTAGTGAGGACATTGAAAAGGAAAAAGGGTTTTCGGTTAATTTAAAGAGTCTTCTCAGCGAAATTGAAAAAGCAGATGCCCTAATTGTCTCAGTAAATGAACATAATAGTGCCACTTCTGCTTTTTTTAAAAATGTATTGGACTGGTTGTCGCGCATCAAATATAAATTCCTGGAGGATAAGAAAATTCTATTAATGAGTACTTCACCCGGAAGAGGGGGAGCAGCAAAATCGTTGGAATATGTTAAAGACGTCATGACCAACCGATACAACGGAACCGTAGTTGAGAGTTTTAGTTTTCCATCATTCAATGAAAACTTCTCCAAAACCGAAAATAAAATTACCAATGAAACCCTCGCGTTGGGCTTTACAGACATTCTTCAAAATTTTGAACATCAAATAAACACTTAGTTGCGAAAAATTAAGGAAATACTTTTAGAGAATCCGACAGATTTTAAAAGGAAACTACTTTCTTGGGCACAGCAATTTGATGAACTCGTTTGTTTGGATTCCAATCCTGAATTTAACAAAGTAAATCAGCTGTATTCAAGCTTTGACTTTATACTCGCGGCAGAGGCGCTTACAGCTATAAAAACAGACTTTCAAAACGCTTTTGATAAACTGGAGGAATATAAAAACTCCTCGAACGACTGGATTTTTGGCTATCTCACCTATGATTTAAAAAACGATGTTGAAGACTTAACATCCACAAATCCTGATTATATTTTGTTTCCGGATTTGTATTTTTTTCAACCGAAGAAATTGTTTTTCATCAACGAAAACAAACTGCAAATGCATTACCTCTTGTTTGTTGCAGATGAAATGGAAGAAGATTTTAATTCAATTTTAAATGTTCAAACTCCAAGCGAAAGTGTCAAAAACAATCAACCAAAAATAAAAGCAAGGATTTCAAAAGAAACCTATTTTGAAAAAGTAAAACAGATGCTTCACCACATCCAAATAGGTAATATCTATGAAGCTAATTTTTGTCAGGAGTTTTTTGCTGAAGATGTAAGAATCAATCCGCTGCAGACCTTTGAAAAACTAAATGACATTTCATCGCCTCCCTTTGCTGCCTTTGTCAAACTGGAAGACCATTTTTTACTTTCGGCCTCCCCGGAAAGATATTTGAAAAAAGAAGGGACAACAATTATCTCACAGCCCATCAAAGGAACCGCACGAAGGTCTCAAAAAAAAGAGGAAGATTTAAAATTAGCAATTGCTTTGCAAACCGATGAGAAAGAACGTTCAGAAAACATAATGATTACTGACCTAGTGCGCAATGACCTTTCGCGCACAGCGACACGAGGCAGTGTTAGGGTTGAAGAGCTCTGTGGTTTATACTCCTTTAAACAGGTTCATCAGTTGATTACCACGGTCGTTTCAGAGGTAGCAAAAACAACATCGATTGTTGATGTGTTGAAAACCACCTTTCCAATGGGAAGTATGACTGGAGCACCAAAGGTAAGTGCCATGAAAATCATTGAAGAACTTGAAGAAACAAAACGCGGGCTCTACAGCGGGTCGGTGGGCTACATTTCGCCGCAAGGCAATGCCGATTTTAATGTGGTGATTCGCAGTATTTTGTATAACCGGCAAAATAATTACATTAGTTTTTCTGTGGGAAGTGCGATTACCACAAAATCAAATCCAGAAAATGAATATGAAGAATGCCTGTTGAAAGCTAAGGCAATTATGGAAGTACTGAATAAATAAAGTGCCAAAGTGTCAAACAACAAATTCCAAAATAGAAATAAGTAAATAGTGGTGAAAGGTGAGTTTTCAAAGACCAACAAACTCAATAACTCACAAACTCAAAGACTAACAATCGCATCCACACTCCAAGCTTGTGCTTTGTTAGAAAACATGGGTTTTGTAACGCTCCACACACTATTGAAAAGATCACTGTTTCTGTAAGCTTCCAAATGGGCTTCTTCTTCCCATTTGCTGTAAGTGAAAAAAATGTTTGTGTTGTTTTTGTCCCGATAGAGCTCCAAGTAATGACAACCGGGAAAGTGTCTTATTTTTTCTTTAACCTTCTCAAAATTTTCAAGAAAATCAACAATTTTATCAGGCTGAAACTCCATTTTTACAATTCTAATAAACATAGTAATAACTTAAGATTCAAAATCGATGGAGATGGTATCTCTAAAATAAAGACCAAATAGCGTGGAAGCACTGCCTACAGTTTGTGGATTGCTCTTATAAATAGCCAGTTCCAGAAAGCCTGATGCATTCCAAATAGCGAGTTTTTTACCGTCTTCTTCTCTTTTATCGGGAGGTGTGTCAAAGTCAATAGCATCACTGTATTTAGCATAAACCGTTTTAAACTTAACGGTACGTGCTGTGATTGTAAACGGTTTTCCTAAACCCACTTTTTCAAAAAGGGTTTTCGGAATATTTGTTACTACATTTCCATAATTATCGATATAAAGGACGCTACCCACAATTTGATTTTGATACACAGCCGGAGTAAAGTCTTTCAACTCTTTAATTCCTGAAATTTCTTTTCCAATTACGTCCAATGTTCCGCCTCTGGCTATATGACACGCAACTTTCACAAAAACATCCAGCACCGGGAAGTCAGACAAAACTCGGTCGTGAATATTTATTTCTACTATTTTTTTTGGACGTAAATCCTGGGTGATAAGTGACATAATCCCGTTATCAGCACATAAAAAATAATGGCCGTCAAGCAATATTGCTATGTGTTTGTTTTCAGGAGTCAATTCAGAGTCGATTCCAATTATGTGAATACTTCCTTTGGGAAAACTTTTATAAGCATTTTGGATAATGTAAGCCGCTTCAGCAATATGAAAAGGAGAAACGGAGTGTGAGATATCAACAATTTTAATATCCTCTAATTCAGTATAAATAGCCCCCTTTACCGCTCCTGCAAAATGATCTTTCTCTCCAAAATCGGTAGTAAGTGTTATAATTGGCATAGATAAATTGTTGATATTTTTTTAACCTCAAACCCTTGAGGGTACCACAAAAATAGATTAAATTTGTAATACAAACTTAGTCAATAAATAAGACAATTCATTAAATAAACAACTGCTTTTGAACGAACTTATTCTAGAAATTACAGAGATAAGTCCCAGCGAATTATTTGGGCAACAAAATGCCAATATCAATCTATTAAAAAAATACTATCCTAAATTAAAAATTGTCGCTCGGGGAAACCGATTAACGGTCTTTGGCGATGAAGAAATGCTGGAAGAATTTGATAAAAAATTTACCATGTTGATGGAACATTTTGTCAAATACAACAAACTTGATGAGAACGTCATTGAACGCATCATCACGAGTGATAGTAGTGCAGATTATGAAACGCCTGAAAGTAGTGGAGAAATTTTAGTTCACGGAGTAGGTGGAAAAAAAGTCAAAGCCATTACAGTCAATCAACGTAAGCTGGTCGATTTAATGAGGAAAAATGATATGGTGTTTGCAGTTGGACCCGCCGGTACAGGAAAAACGTACACAGGAGTTGCGCTAGCTGTAAAAGCGCTAAAAGAAAAGCAAGTAAAACGAATCATACTAACACGTCCCGCTGTTGAAGCAGGTGAAAATCTTGGTTTTCTACCTGGAGATTTAAAAGAAAAACTCGATCCTTATATGCAGCCTTTATATGATGCTCTTCGTGATATGATCCCTCATGAAACGCTAGCATCCTATATTGAAAAAGGAGTTGTGCAAATAGCTCCACTTGCTTTTATGCGTGGCCGAACGCTAGATAATGCTTTTGTTATCTTGGATGAAGCACAAAATACTACCCACGCGCAGATGAAAATGTTTTTAACCCGAATGGGAAAAAATGCTAAGTTTATGATCACCGGTGATCCCGGTCAAATTGATTTACCAAGAAGAGTCATCTCCGGATTGAAAGAAGCGTTACTTGTATTAAAAGATGTAAAAGGCGTAGGTATCATTTTTCTTGATGATAAAGATGTGATAAGACACAGATTGGTTAAAGAAGTGATAGCAGCTTACAAAGCCATCGAAAATGTTGAATAAAATGAACAATACACTCACAAGCGCTCCATTTCAGATTCCGGGACAAAAAAAAGTATATCACGGCAAAGTAAGAGATGTTTATACCCTAGAGAATGACATGTTGTTAATGATAGCATCAGACCGCATTAGTGCTTTTGATGTGATATTACCAAAAGGTATTCCTTTTAAAGGACAAATTCTCAATCAGATTGCAACAAAAATGATGGATGCGACTTCAGACCTGGTGCCTAACTGGCTCATTGCTACACCAGACCCCAATGTAGCCATTGGTCATGCCTGTGAACCCTTTAAGGTGGAAATGGTAATCAGAGGCTATTTAAGCGGTCACGCTGCTAGGGAATACAAAGCCGGAAAAAGAATGTTGTGTGGTGTCTCCATGCCTGAAGGTATGATTGAAAACGACAAATTTCCTAAACCCATCATAACACCCGCCACAAAAGCTGAAAAGGGCAATCACGATGAGGATATTTCTAAAGAAGAAATTTTAAAACGGGGGATCGTTTCACAAGATGATTATGAAATTTTGGAAGATTATACACACAAACTTTTTGAGCGAGGCACAGAAATAGCGGCTGAAAGAGGTCTTATTTTAGTTGATACTAAATATGAATTTGGTAAAACCAAAGAAGGAAAAATTGTTTTGATTGACGAAATTCACACGCCCGATTCTTCACGCTATTTTTATGCTGAAGGGTATCAGGAAAGACAAAACAAAGGGGAGGGTCAAAAGCAATTATCTAAAGAATTTGTAAGACAATGGTTAATTCAAAATGGTTTTCAGGGAAAAGAAGGACAACAAGTGCCCTTTATGTCTGATGAATATGTTGAAAGTGTATCAGAGCGTTATATTGAATTGTATGAAAACATTACTGGTGAGCCTTTTATAAAAGCCGATGTGACCAATATAGTAGAACGTATTGAAAAAAATGTGATGCGCTATTTTTCAGAGGAATAGCTCTTTTCTCTAAAATTAAAGCTATACACATATCCAAAACTCAGTTCATTAAAATCAGCCTGGCCCAGATTTGCATTTATGTGAGCGCCCACATAAAAATTGTGTTTGGGATTTTTGTCAGTTCCCACCAGATAATACTTTAATCCCAGCCGGCTGGAAACAGAGCGTTTAATCTCATAATACCAGTCCAATTCTCCATAAACCACAGCTATATAAGGATTTTGCTCTTCATCAGTTGCTATAAAAACATACCCTTGATTTAAAATCCAATCCACCTGATAAAAAGGCTTGTATATGTTGAGGCCCAATTGAAACTCGACACCAAAGTGATTCATTAATAATTCACCCGTTCCAAAAACACCAAAGTTTGTAGCATAACCATAAGGGTTTTCTATAAATTGTGGGTAACGCTCAACTATTAATTCCTCTTCATTTTTTATGTAATCATAATAATGTCCATAAAAGCGGTAATAGGCACCAATGCCAAATTTGTATGTTTTATTTATAACCTTTCCGTAAGTAAAAGCAGCAGAGTAAATTTCTTTTTTATCATTGAAAATTTCAGAAAGCACATTTTGCCCCAAACCAAACCGAAATGAATAGAAATTATGTAATGATCTTCCGGTTGGGACATTTTTTACATAAGCTTTCGGAAACCCGTCTCCATTAGAATATTCTATTTCATAGGAGAGACCCAGTAGAAAAGAATTATAACCCTGGTTGGGTAATTTAACATGACCGTTTGAATGGTGTAAATAATTTAAACCCAGCTTTAATGTAGCGTTTTTAGGTTTCCACAAGTCATATAATAGTGAACCTCTGAAAGCCCAAGCAATTTCTGTAGAAATTCCTTTGTTAAGTGGATTTGTCCTTATATTATATTTTACATTGTGGTAAGAAACACCCAGTCCAAAAAGAAGATTAAATCGTTTGTTTTTTAAAAAATTAAATTCAGTGTTTGGGATAAAAGAATAGGATTTCCCAACGAATTCATCATTACTATAATCTGAAATACCAAAAAGAAGTCCTGTTTTTGGGTAATTTAGTCGGTATGCCCATTCCTGATCTTTTGCGTTTTGAAAACTTCCAAAATTGAGATAAAAGGATTTTTGTGTGCCCACATCTGGAAAATCAGTATTGGGTTCAGAAAGTTGTCCAATCATGAACTCAGGCGTTATAAAGCTTGAGTGATTTAAAGTATCAATGATCTGACCGGAGATTGTCCAACATAGAAAAACACATATATATGTAAGCTTGTTATTCAATCTTTTAAAAACCAAAAGCCAAACTAATCAAAATAATTAAAACTTTGTCCATTTTTAATGTTCAAAACAGACTCATATATCAATTTGATAACGTTTTCCACATCGTTACGATGCACCATTTCTACAGTTGTATGCATATATCGCAATGGAAGTGATATTAAAGCAGAAGGCACACCCCCATTACTGTATGCAAAAGCATCTGTATCTGTTCCGGTTGATCGGGATGAAGCCATTCTTTGAAAGGGAATTTTGTTTTTTTCAGCAGTTTCAATAAGTAGCTCTCGCAATTTATTTTGGACAGCTGGCGCATAAGAAATCACCGGGCCGTCACCAATTTTGGTTTCGCCTTCGGTTTTCTTTTCAATCATTGGTGTGGTTGTATCATGGCAAACATCTGTAACGATGGCGACATTTGGTTTTATCGT
Source organism: uncultured Flavobacteriaceae bacterium (assembly GCA_963977065.1). GTDB lineage: Bacteria > Bacteroidota > Bacteroidia > Flavobacteriales > Flavobacteriaceae > Planktosalinus. The sequence continues at coordinate 56,526 of CAXBNF010000017.1, forward strand.
TTGTGTAATCATTTCGGCACCTCTTAAACCAATTTCCTCTTGAACTGAATTTGTGATATATAAACCAAAAGGTAACTTTTTCTTATTTTCTTTTAAAAGGCGGGCCACTTCAGCAATCATAAACCCGCCCATGCGGTTATCCAGTGCTCGGCACACAAATTTGTTTTCGTTTAAAACGAAAAAAGTATCGGGATAGGTAATAACACATCCCACGTGAACACCCAGTTTTAATACTTCTTCTTTGTTTGAGCAGCCCACGTCAATACAAATATTGTCAAGACTTGGAGATTGTTCTTTTTCTTTACTTTTTCGCGTATGTATGGCAGGCCATCCAAAGACACCTTGTACAATTCCTTTTTTGGTGTGGATGTTTACCCGTTTTGAAGCAGCTATTTGGTGGTCGCTTCCTCCATTTCTAATGACATATATCAAACCATTATCGGTTATATAATTAACATACCAGGAAATTTCATCTGCGTGCCCTTCAATCACTACTTTGTATGTTGCTTTTGGATTGATGACGCCCACAGCAGTACCATAGTTGTCTGTTATAAAACTATCTACATAAGGCTTAAGATACTCCATCCAAAGTTTTTGTCCTTCAGATTCATATCCCGTTGGAGCTGCGTTGTTTAAATAATTTTCAAGAAAAGTAAGTGATTTTTTGTTAAGTATTGATTTTGCCATGGTTTTATTTTTAAGCGAAAATACCAATATTAATAAGAATTTAATAACACAAGAAGATATAATGTTTAATTTTGGAATGATTTTAGCAAATAGCTCCAAAGTCAAATGAATTTTATGACAAAGTTAAGCTGCCTTATTTTATTTCTGTTACCATATGTAGGTTTGGCACAAGATGATGATAAGTATCGGTACCATAAAAATGATACCACAGAATTCATATATATGATTATTGACGGTGATACGCTTCCCAGACAATTCATCGATCTGGAAGAAGTTTATTTATTAAACAATTTAAAGTTTGATTCAGCCACAGAAAGAAGAGCTTATCTTATCCTAAGGAGAAGAACCCGAAAGGTGTATCCCTATGCAAAACTTGCTGCCGACAGATTATATACTATGAATGAAAGACTTGAATCCTTAGAATCAAATAGAGACCGTCGCATTTACACCAGAAGAATCCAAAAATACATAGAAGAAGAGTTTACCGATGAACTCAAAAAACTCACTCGGAGCGAAGGTCGTATATTGGTTAAATTAATACACCGCCAAACAGGAATGACTGTGTTTGACTTAGTTAAGGATTTAAGGACAGGGTGGAGGGCATTTTGGTACAACTCTACTGCCAAAATGTTTGATATTTCTTTGAAATCAGAATTTCAGCCTGAAACTGTAAAAGAAGATTTTCTCATTGAAGATATTCTTCAACGTGGATTTCAAGAGGGAGTGCTTGAGCTTCAGCACCCGGCTACTCCCTTAAACTATTTTGATTTAAAAGAAAAATGGATGAGTAAATAATATAAATTTACTTTGAAATTTTATTTTTTTTCGTATCTTAGTAGTTCGCTAAAAATTATATTCAAGTACAAATTAATCTTTTTCAGTAAGTTAGATTTTAACTGTAAAATTTCTTTATAATAGTTTGAGATTTTACTTGCTCACTACTAAAACAGTATTATATTTGCATCCGCTTTGAGGGATATATTTTGATAAGCGACCAACGTTCACGTCAGATAATATGTAACTGCAATTTTTTCAAGAATATTTTTTCAATTTTTTTTGAAATAAATCTTGTGGGATTAAAAAAGGGTATTATCTTTGCACCCGCTTTGGGAGACAGGGTGACAAAATAAGAGAATAAAAGTTCATTGATATATTGAATTGACAGCGTATTTTTTTTGATTGGAAACGGTCAG
>CAXBNF010000018.1:0-51121 GCA_963977065.1 uncultured Flavobacteriaceae bacterium
AGAATCCAGCAAAGAGGTACACCAAATAGTTCTACTGTATCAAGAACAGACAGAGTTCAGCAAAGAGGTACACCAAACAGCTCAACCGTTTCAAAAACAGACAGAGTTCAGCAAAGAGGTACATCAAAGAGCTCTCAAGTAGTTAATAAGCAACGTTCTCAAAGACCTGCCGCAAGTAAGAGTAGTAAAACTCAAGCAAACAGAGCTACTACAAAACCGCAGATTAAAAGCGGTTCTAGTAGAGCATCAAGCTCAAACAGAAACTCAGGTAGCAGAGGCGGAAGAGGATAATATTAAGTTAAGTTTTGGTTGGTTAGGAGCCCTTTTGAATGTGTAAAGACAGGAGAAAGGGTTTCTTTTTTATTTAATTTTTAATTTTTCAAAACCTGTTTTTATCAATTCACTAACATCTTCAGATAAGTTTCCTTTTAAAACAAAAATAAAATAAATCAAACTCAATAGTAATGACTTAAGAGCAATGTTAATAAGAGGATGAAACATAAAATCCCAGAAATAAAAAAATAGGCTCACTAAAAGTATTCCTATAAAAGTAAGTCCGGTCTTTTTAGTAAACGGATGCATTTTAAACTTCCAGTTTACAACAATTATTTTTGAAAAACTGTATATAAAAAGGGATACCACAGTTGCAATTGCAGCTCCGTCAATACCATAAAGAGGAATAAAAACTACATTAAGTGTAATGGTTAAAAGAGCTAAAAAAACACCCAAAACAACCGTCCAGCGATAGTAATCTGAATTATACAAGATGGCATTATTAATACCCAACAAATTATCCAAAAGTTTTGAAAGAGAAATAAGTAACACCACAAACAATCCACTACTATACTCCTCCGGAATTATAAAATATAACTGTTTAATATTGAGTACTATTAAAAGAAAAATCCATCCGGAAATGATAAACAATGTCAGTGAACTTTTTTGATACAATCTTTTTAACTCATCCCATTTTTTTGAATTAATCAATTGAGCCGTTAATGGATATGTGATTTGATGCATTGCCCTTGCCGGAACAACAATAACCATCGCAATAAAAATAGCAACATTGTAATATGCAACATTTTCAATGGGTATATACTTTCCTATCATCACCTTGTCAATATCAAGTAAGATGAGTGAAACTGAACCCGCAACAATAATTAGTAAAGAATATTTTAATATAGAAATTGTGTTTTTTGGAAATGAAAAAATAAAGTTTGGGAATTTGAAGCTAACGGCATACAACTTCATAAATAGAAGTCTTGAAAAATACACAAACACCAAAGACCATATAAAATGCTCTACAGTTAACCATTCAAAATAAACAGCTATAAGCAATCCCATAATTAAAACCCTATGAAAAACCTCTTTCATAAAGTTTCCAAAAGCACTTTTCATATGTACTTTCACCCACGCATAGTAGATTTCAAAGTAAGCCATGGCAATGGCAATCAGGAAAATACACCACACATATTCTTCAATAATATCATTTTCATTAGAAAGAAAGTGAACAATACTTCCATAACCAATATACCCTAAAATTCCAACCGGAATGATAATTAATAACGGCAGATAAAGCATAAAACTCAAAAAATCATTTCTATCAGATAGTTGTTTATAAGAAGAATAAAACTTGATCAAAGTATTATGTACACCAAATGCCATTAAAGGAGTCATTATAGTCGCTGCCGAAAGTAAAAACCCCACCAAACCATAGTACTCATCTGTAAGAAAATTGGTGTAAAGAAATAGGGTGTTCACTGCACCAATGGCAAAACCAATATAGGTAGTTAGGGTGTTTTGGATGGACTGTTTTATGACAATTCCCATGAAAAGAAATTTCTGTTTTAATGCAACTGTTGTAAAACTTCAGCCAGTTTTTTTGTGAGATTTTTTCTACTGAAAGCTTCTATACCTTGCGAATGAATCACTAACTTTTTATTTTTATAGAGTTCAAACCAGCTGTATATCTTTTTTTTAATTTCCTTTTCTTGAGAATAATCAAAAAAAGTTCCGGTCTGTGTTGAGTTAATCAAAGGCACAAAGTCACTATCTTTAGGCCCTAAAGCTAAAATGGGTCTGCCTGAAGCCATATAATCAAAAAGCTTCCCCGGAATTATAGCTTGGGTTTCCTTACTATCAATTTCAATCATTAATAAAACCTGTGATTTCTTTTGTAAGTCCACAGATTCTGAATGAGAAACATAACCAAACTTTTTCAAATGATTCTTTAATCCATAATTTTCAATGCTTGCAACCACCTCGTCACTTATCGTTCCGGCGAGTTGTAACTTAAATTTGGAAGCAAAAATTTCATTTTCTAAAACCATTTCTGAAAGCACTTTCCAAAGAATTATGGGATTTCGCTCAGAAAGCAAAGAACCAATATGAGAAATTGTAAAGTCATCATCAAGTTGTTCTGCCGGTTTTAATGCAACATCAAAACCATTCGTAATAACAGTGATTGGTTTTGCTGTTATATTTTCAAACTGCCTTTTTGTGGATGGGCTTGTCACAATAACGGCATCACAATTAGTTAACACATTTAATTCAAATTGCTTGTGTTTCATTTGTGAACGTTTTGAAAGACGAAGTTTTTTATGATACCCTATCGTTGTCCAAGGATCTCTAAAATCAGTTAGCCAGGGAATTCCTGTTTCATTTTTCAATCCCATTCCAATCAAATGTAAACTATGTGGCGGACCGCTAGTCACAATTACATCAACCGGATTTGCTTTTAAATATGCTTTCAGAAATTTGACAGATGGTTTTACCCAGCCCACTCTGGCATCCGGAATAAAAAAGTTACCTCTCACCCAAAGCATTATCTTTTCAAGGATTCCTTGCTTCTTTTTAGTAATAATACCACTGCTTATTTTTTGAGTTTTCTTTTTTGAAAAAATTTTTGCCACTCCATAAGGTTCCTTGATGGGTTGCTTTAAAATTCTAACGTTTTCAGGAATTTCATTAACCAGGGAGTCATCTCTTAAAGGGTAATGTGGATTTTCAGGCACATAAACAGTAGGCTCAATGTTGAATTGATTAAGGTATTTTACAAATTTCAACCATCGCTGTACACCCGGTCCTCCGGCTGGTGGCCAATAATAAGTGATGATTAATACTTTTTTCATACCCACATTCCCGTGAAGGCGGAAATCTCGTTAATTAAACCTCTTTATGATTCTGGCTTATATCTTAATCGGCTTTAGATTTAATTCCGAAAAGTATACCTCCTATGAGTAAAAGCAATAACAATATTGAACTCGCTAAAGCAACCTTACTCCCTTTTTGAACAACTTCAGGTTCAAATTTAAACTCAATTTTGTTGAAGCCTCCCGGAACAACTAAAGCTCTCAATGCATAATTTGCTCTGAACTGTTCTACAGGCTTATCATTAATATAAACCTTCCACCCATAAGGATAATAAAGTTCTGAAAACACCGCAAGGCCTTTGTTTTCGTTTTCAGTTTCATAATACATATAATTGGGCTGTGCCTCTACAAGTTTGATAGAAGCGCTTGAATCTTCAACAAACTTGTTTTGATTGATTTGTGTTTGAAAATCTTTGTGAATCACAGCGGTTTGTTTTGTATTTAAGGTGTCAAGACTTAAAAGCTCTTCATCTGAAGTTTCAACAATTGCTGTATTTTGAACAAACCAGGCATTTCCATTAGCATCAGGATTCACAGAAGCCAATACTCTTCCTTCTTCATCTTGTTCAAAAAAGTACTTGACATTAAACATATTAAACACCTCCAACTTTCCTTTTTGCATATAAAAATCATACAAATCCTGCACACGTCCCGGTTTTGCAGCATGGTATCCACCCAAAGCATTGTGAAAAAAACTGGCGCGACCACTGCTAAAAGGGTTGGTTGTTAAATCATAGACTCTATAATGACTCTCGTCTTGAGCTACTTCTATATCTGCAGGAGTTTGCGGGAAAGGCTGTGTCACTTGTCTTGCGGCAACAAAATTTTCATTGTTTACATAACGTCTGTCAACAGGAACTAAATCAAGTAGAAACAATAATCCAATACATACATATAGTGTGTTTCTCTTTAATTTTTCCTTTAAAAACAGCCATAAAAGCAAAGCACCCACCAGAACAAAAGCCAAACTGCGAAGGGTATCTTTTACAAAAATGGATTTTCGGTCTTCCTTAATAGCATCAACTAACTCTTGTCCGAAAGCTTGAATATAATATCCATCACTGGCACCAGAAAAATTGAACAAACTATTTTTAAAAAAGAGGAATAGAATGCAAAATCCTGCAAGAATTCCTGTCGAATATTTAAGTGCATTTGTTTTTTCTTCTTTCGTGAGTTTAGATGATACCATCTTATATATTCCAAAAATGGCCAGTACAGGCATACACAATTCAATGATTACCTGAATGGATGAAACCGCTCTAAACTTATCATACAGAGGAAAATAATCAATAAATAAATTTGTTAATGGTTCAAAATTCTTTCCCCAAGACAGCAATAATGCCATTACAGAACCGGCAATTAACCATTGCCTGTGTTTTCCTCTGAGTAAAAAGATGCCGAGCAGTGCTAAAAACAGTACAGTTGAACCAATGTATGCCGGCGCAGCAACTATGGGCTGGTCGCCCCAGTATGTGGGGATTGCCTTTACAAAATCTCTTGCTTGTGCCGGCGTAACACCCATTTTCATCAATAAATCATAAGAAGCAGAGTTTGTGCCTACATCTTCAGTGTTTCCACCTCCCATAAATCGTGGAATAAATAAGTTAAATGATTCCACGATGCCATAAGAATATTCAGTGATATACTCTTTTGAAAGGCCGCTTTTTACTTCTTTAGGGCTTCCGTCTGGTTGAATTGTTAGCGCTGTTGCTCCTCTGGTAGATTCTTTGGCATATTCCTGGGTGGCAAGAAAATTTGTAGCATTCAATCCAATAGCAATAACAACACCGGCTGCCATAATTCCAACGGACTTAAAATAATGAGGCAGCGATTTCTTTTTAAATGAATCGATAAGAAAAACAATACCAATAACCAAAATGAGCAGCAACAAATAATAAGTCATCTGAAAGTGATTGGCACTAATCTCAAGAGCCATCGCAATACAGGTGAGAAAAAAGCCAAGGAGATACTTTTTTCTAAATACAAGAAATATGCCCGCTAAAACCATCGGCATATAAGCGATGGCATGAGCTTTGGCATTATGACCCACTCCAAGAATAATTATCAAGTAAGTTGAAAAACCAAAAGCCAAAGCACCCAGTATAGCCAGCTTAAAGTCCATTTTAAGTGATAGTAAAAGAATATAAAATCCTAAAAAGTAGAGAAACAAATAATCGGCCGGTCGGGGTAAAAATCGTATGGTATGATCGAGTTTTTTAATATAATTATGTGGGTAATGCGCCCCCAATTGATAGGTGGGCATCCCTCCAAAAGCTGAGTTTGTCCAGTAAGTCTCCTCCCCTGTTTCTGCTCTAAAGTCATTGTGCTGCTTAGCCATTCCGGTGTATTGCACAATATCTGACTGGAAGATTTTCTTTCCTTGCAATACAGGACTAAAATAAGCGAGTGAGATTCCGCAAAAAAATACTAAGACAAGGAGATGTGGGAAAAGTTTAGAAACTGTTTCTTTCATTGGATTGGTTTAAAACGGAAAATTAGTCAATTTCTTCGTAATCCACATAATCCCCAACGGGTTTCTTGTTTCTTGATTTTTTTTTGGGTATATCGTCTATTGTTATTTTTCCTTCTTTTTGTTTATTATTCTCTGATTGATATTGAGTTCTGCGAAAAGCATTTTTCATTTTTTGACTTGCTTTTTTTGCAATGTATCTCATTAGAAAAGGCATCGCAAGACGAAAAAGTATTTTAAGCCCAAAATAAACTAAAAGCAGTATTAAAAGCGTTTTAAAAAACGTATCCATTAAGTATCAATTTATTGATTTTACAATAGAATTCAAAAATAAACATACTATCAGACAAAAGGGAATTTCTATTATTAAAAAAATAATAAATTCCGTTATATTTACACAAAACTCAACATCAGTATGAATAAAAAATGCCTCCTATTTACCACTTTATTGATTTGCAGCTTTTTAGACGTCAATGCTCAATACACAGAGCTTATCAATTCAAACCGTCCCGGAACTTCTCAAGGAGCATTTGCTGTTGGAAACAAGGTGTTACAATTTGAAACAGGTCTTGCAATGGGCTGGGAAGATCATTCTCTTTTAAAAACTGAAACTGATGCGTTTACAATTGATTATTCCATCAGATATGGACTTCTTTGGGAGCAATTGGAAATTAATTTCAGTGGCTCTTTCCTTTCTGAAAGCGTTGTTGACAACAGAAGCGCTGTTCCTTTTGAGTTTGATCGAAGTAATTTTAGATCAAACACACTGGGTGCTAAGTATTTGATCTATGACCCTTACAAAAAACGAGACCTTGAGGAACCAAACCTCTACAGTTGGAATGCAAATAATAAATTTAGATGGAGAGAATTGATACCAGCGGTTTCTTTTTATGCAGGTGTGAATTTTGATACTAAAGAAAATCCTTTTTTACCACCCAATGATCCTTCTATTAGTCCAAAATTTGTATTAATGACCCAAAATAATATGGAGGGCGGTTTTGTTTTTGTAACAAATTTTATTGTTGACAGAATTACTTCAGATTTTCCAACATATTCATACATACTTACCTTGACACATGCTTTCAACCCTCGTTTTTCGATTTTTGTTGAAAATCAGGGAATCAAGAGTGACTTTTATGCAGACCAATTAATACGCTTTGGGGGTGCACACCTTTTTGGTAAAGATTTTCAAATTGATGCTTTGGCAACTTTAAATCTGAAGGACACTCCTTCCAAGTTTTTTATTGGTATTGGTGCATCTTATCGTTTGGATATGCACGCCAAAGATGAACTTATAGAAGATCCTGCTGACGCGAAAAAAAGAAAAAAAGAGGAAAAAGATAAAAAACGTCGTAAAGATGATTTTATTGATGACGATACTCAAGGCTAAAAGGCTTAACAATTTATGATTAAAATTAAAGAAGTGACTACAAAAAAGGAATTAAAACAATTTGTTCTTTTTCCTTTTGAAATCTATAAGGATTCCAAATACTGGGTCCCTCCTATCATTAAAGACGAAATGGACACCTTTGATCAATCAAAAAACCCTGCTTTTGAAAACGCAGATGTGTGGTTCTATCTCGCTTATGACCAAAATAAAATTGTGGGACGCATTGCTGTTATTGTGAATTGGCACGAAATCAAAACTCAAAACATCAATAAAGTTCGATTTGGCTGGTTTGATTTTATAGATGACAAAGAAGTTAGTAAAGCATTACTCGAAAAAGTTTTTGAAAAGGGTCGAGAAAAAAATCTTGAATATCTTGAAGGTCCAATGGGTTTTTCAAATTTGGATAAGGTGGGAGTACTTGTTGAGGGTTATGAGCATATTAGTAGTATGATTACCTGGTACAGTTACCCTTATTATAAAGAACATCTTGAATCTTTTGGTTTTAGTGTTGAAAAAGAATACATCGAAAGTGAGTTTTCTTTTTCCAACGTAAAAAATTCTGCTGTATTTACAAGGGCTTCTGAACTAATAAAAGAAAAATACAAACTGCGAGCCATCAATTTTTCAACTTCCAAAGAGATTTTACCCTACATCGATGAAATGTTTGATCTATTTAATGAGTCTTATGCTTCACTTTCTTCATTTGTTGCCGTTACAGAAAAACAAAAAGCCTATTTCAAAAAGAAATACATTGGTTTAATCAATCCTGAATATATAAAATATGTAGTTGATCAAAACAACCAGTTGGTTGCGTTTAGCATTGTTATGCCTTCATTCTCTGAAGTGCTACAAGAAGTAAAAGGAAGATTGTTTCCTTTTGGCTTTTTAAAACTTTTAAAGGCTAAGAAGAAAAGTAAAACCGTCATGTTTTATTTAATTGGGATTCATCCCAATTATCAAAACAAAGGTGTAACTGCTATGATTTTTAAAGAGTATTTTGAAACTTTTAAGAAGAATGGAGTTGAAAACTGCATCCGTACACCAGAATTGGTTGATAATTTAGCGATTCAAAACCTATGGAAAAATTTTGATCCAAAGATTTATGCAAGAAGAAGAACCTATCGAAAAAATTTGTAAAAAAAATCCGATATAGAAATAATACCGGACCTTTTTTTAATATATACTTTCTATAAACTACTCTCCCATTGCAGCAGAAACTGCCGCTGAGAGTCTTTTATAAGTGCCGTTTTGAAGACGTTCTCTTATCGATTCAAATGCGCTTAACGTTTCATTGATGTCCTCAATTGTATGTGTGGCTGTTGGTATCATTCTTAATAAAATTAACCCTTTAGGTATCACTGGGTAAACCACTATAGAACAGAAGATTCCAAAATTTTCTCTAAGGTCTTTTACCAATGCCATTGCCTCCGGAATACTTCCCTCAAGATATACCGGGGTGACACAACTTTGTGTGGTTCCTATGTCAAATCCACGTGCTTTGAGTCCGCCTTGAAGGGCGTTCACATTTTCCCAAAGTTTATTTTTTAATTCGGGCATCTTGCGCAACATATCCAGGCGTTTTAAAGCTCCTTCTACTAGAACCATTTGCAATGATTTTGCAAACATTTGTGAACGCAAATTATATTTTAAGTAGTTGATAATTTCTTCATCTGCCGCAATAAAAGCACCGGTGCTTGCCATCGATTTTGCAAAGGTTGCAAAATAAACATCAATTCCGTCTTGAACCCCTTGCTCCTCGCCTGCTCCGGCACCTGTTTTTCCAAGTGTTCCAAAGCCGTGTGCATCATCAACAAAAAACCTAAAATTGTACTTTTTCTTTAATTCAATGATTTCTTTTAATTTTCCTTGCTCTCCTCGCATTCCAAAAACACCTTCAGAAATTAAAAGAATTCCACCGCCTGTTTTTTCAGCTACTTTAGTGGCTCTGTCTAGGTTTTTTTCGATACTTTCCATATCGTTGTGCTTGTATGTAAAACGTTGTCCCAAATGGAGTCGAACACCATCAATGATACAGGCGTGAGCATCAACATCATACACTATAACATCGTCTTTTGAAACCAGTGCGTCAATGGTAGAAACCATTCCCTGATAACCAAAATTCAATAAATAGGCGGCTTCTTTATTTACAAAGGCAGCCAATTCATTTTGTAATTGCTCGTGTAAATCTGTATGACCACTCATCATACGGGCACCCATTGGGTAAGCAGATCCATATTTTGCAGCTGCTTCTGCATCTGTTTTTCTCACTTCAGGGTGGTTAGCAAGACCGAGGTAGTCATTGATACTCCAGGTGATGACTTCCTTGCCTCGAAATTTCATTCGGTTGGAAATAGGTCCTTCCAGTTTAGGAAATACAAAGTAACCTTCTGCTTGTTCGGCCCACTTTCCAAGAGGACCTTTGTCTTTATAGATTTTGTCGAATAAATCTCTCATAAATAGTTAGTCAATTTAAGGCGCAAAATTAATTAAATTAATTGGCTTTGCACAATTTTTAGCGAAGTCATTAAAAGCTTTAAAAACAAAAAAAACCATCACAATTTACGTGATGGCTTCCAATAAAAAAAATGTTTTTCTATTTAATATACTCTATGGTTTCTTTAGCTTCAATATTTTGACTATCAAAAAAGCCTTGTTCATTCATCCAATCGTCGCTAAATACTTTACTCATATATCGCGAGCCGTGATCTGGAAATATTATTACCACTTTACTCTTTTCATTAAACTCTCCTTCTTCTGCTAGTTGTTTAACTCCTTGCAATGCTGCTCCACTGGTATATCCCACAAAAAGACCTTCTGATTTAGCTATTTCACGGGCTGTATGCGCGCTGGATTCATCTGTTACTTTTATGAATTTATCGATGATATCAAAATCTGTCGCTGTAGGAATTAAGTTTTTACCTAAACCTTCAATACGGTATGGATAAATCTCATCAGAGTCAAATTCTTTGGTCTCATGGTATTTTTGCAATACAGATCCGTATGCATCAATTCCTATGATTCGTATGTTTTTATTTTTACTCTTCAAAAAGCGAGCAACTCCTGATATCGTTCCACCTGTACCACTACAAGCAACAAGGTGGGTTATTTGACCTCCTGTTTGCTCCCAAATTTCAGGTCCTGTTGTATTAAAATGTGCATCAATATTTAATTCATTAAAATATTGATTAATATATACAGATCCTTTGATCTCTTCATGTAATCGTTTTGCAACCTGATAGTAAGACCGGGAGTCATCTGCGCTTACGTTAGCAGGACATACATATACTTTGGCTCCCATTGATTTAAGCATATCAATTTTGTCTTTTGAAGACTTTGAACTCACTGCCAAAATACATTCATATCCTTTGATTATACTCACCATTGCGATACTAAAACCTGTATTTCCACTGGTGGTTTCAATAATTGTATCACCGGGTTTTAAAATACCTTTGCGCTCTGCTTCTTCAATTATGTATAGTGCTATTCTGTCTTTGGTGGAGTGTCCGGGATTAAAAGCTTCAACTTTTGCAAGGAATTCACCTTTGAGGGGTTTTGTAATGTTATTTAAACGAATTAGCGGTGTGTTGCCAATGAGTTCAAGAACATTATTGTGTGCTTTTATATCTTGCTTCATAAATTGATTTTTGATTAAGAAACAAATGGAGTTAAAAATACTAAAAAAAAACTCCATCAATCAAATAAAACTTTGCAAATTTAAGATAAATTTTTTAATTACTCAGTAATTCCCTCCAAGTCTAATAAAAATGCATAATCAATCGCTACTTCTTTTAGTGCTTCAAACCTTCCTGAAGCACCGCCGTGACCGGCATCCATATTTGTTTTGAATAATAATAAATTAGAATCAGTTTTCAAATCCCTCAATTTTGCTACCCATTTTGCGGGTTCCCAATATTGTACTTGTGAATCATGTAAACCAGTCGTTACCAGTGTGTTGGGGTATTCTTTAGCTTCAACATTGTCATAGGGTGAATAGGATTTCATATAAAAGTAAGACTCCTCTTCGTTGGGGTTTCCCCACTCGTCATATTCTCCTGTTGTTAAAGGAATGGAATCATCGAGCATCGTGGTAACCACATCAACAAAAGGTACGGCAGCAACCACACCATTATACAACTCTGGTGCCATATTCATCACAGCACCCATCAAAAGACCTCCTGCTGAACCGCCCATAGCATATAAATGTTCAGAAGAGGTATAGCCTTCTTTAATAAGATGTTTAGATACATCAATAAAATCTGTATAGGTGTTAATTTTCTTCAACAATTTTCCGTCTTCATACCATTGTCTTCCCAGGTATTCACCTCCTCTAATGTGTGCAATTGCAAAGATGAATCCTCGGTCTAAAAGACTCAAACGGGTTGTTGAAAAATAAGGGTCAATGGTTGCCCCATAAGAACCATATCCATATTGAAGTAACGGATTTTTTCCGTCTTTTTTGATTCCCTTTCTGTAAACCAGTGATACAGGAACTTTTGTGCCATCTGCTGCAGTAGCCCAAATGCGTTCTGATGCATAATTGTTTTTATCAAAATTTCCACCAAGAACTTCCTGTTCTTTTAGGATGTTTTGCTCTTTGGTTTTCATATTGAAATCTATAACAGCTGTTGGCTGTGTTAATCCATTATAACCATACCGCAACACCTCTGTATCAAACTCGATATTTTGTGTTGTATAAGCTGTGTATGTTTCATTATCAAATGGTAAATAATAAGCATCTGAGCCATCCCAGCGTTGAATATGAATTTTATTCAACCCATTGTCTCGTTCACTCACCACGAGATAGTCTTTAAAAATATCAAAATCTTCAATCATTACATCTTCTCTGTGAGCTATCACTTCTTCCCAATTATCAGAGGTTGTATTAGACAAAGGAGTTTTCATTAATTTAAAATTACTGGCACCATCTTTATTTGTCAAAATATAGAAATGATCTTCAAAATGGGCTATGTTGTATTCTAAACCTCGTGTCCTGGGGCTAAATATTTTAAAAGTTCCTTCAGGATTATTAGCATCTAAAAAACGAAATTCTGATGTAAGTGTACTTCCTGAACCAATCACTAAGTATTTATCTGATTTGGTTTTGTAAACATAGGTTCGAAAGGTGTCGTCTTCTTCAAAATAAACCATCACATCTTGTTGAGGATTATTTCCTAATTTGTGTCTGAAAATTTTATCAGAGCGGAGTGTTTGAGGATCTTTTCGGGTGTAAAAAAGCGTTGTGTTGTCATTTGCCCAAGTGGAACCTCCTGTAGTTAATTCTATTTTCTGTGGGTAGATTTCACCGGTTTCCAGATTCTTAATTTGTATGGTATAATTTCTACGGCTTACAGTATCTATTCCAAAGGCAGCAAGTTTATTATCTGGGCTCACGTTAATTCCTGCCAGGTGAAAATAAGAATGACCTTCTGCCATTTCGTTTCCGTTAAACATGATTTCTTCTTCCGCATCAAGAGAACCCTTTTTTCTGGTAAAAATGGGGTAATCCTTCCCGGTTTCATAACGTGTAATATAATAATAACCATTGTAAAGATAGGGCACAGACTCATCATCTTCCTTGATGCGTGCTTTCATTTCTTCAAACAAATCTACTTGAAAGTCTTTGGTATGTGCCGTCATTTTATCATAATAGTCATTTTCACGCTCTAAATAATCAATGACCTCAGGGTTATCTCTGTCATTGAGCCAAAAATAAGGGTCAATTCTTATGTCTCCATGTATTTCAAGATGTTTGTCAATTTTTTGAGCAGTGGGTGGTGTATGGTTCATTCTGTCTTCTTGTGGGGTTTGTTTTTTACACGAGGTCGCAAAAATAATACTAAACAAACAAATGGAGGTGATAATTTTCATAAGGTTTAAATTAGTTAATAACTCGCTAATTTAATAATTTTGTTCTTTACAAATTCAATATTAGAAAAATATGTTTGGAGATTTAATGGGAATGATGGGAAAACTCAAAGAAGCCCAGAAAAAAGTAGAAGAAACAAAGCAACGATTAAACTCTGTGCTTATTGATGAGAAAAGCAACGACGGCTTATTAAAGGTAACTTTAACTGCTAATCGCGAAATTAAAACAATCACCATTGATGAACAATTACTTCAAGAGAAAGAACAACTGGAGGATTACTTAGTTTTAACCTTAAATAAAGCAATTGCTAAAGCAACCGCCGTCAATGAAGCTGAAATTGCCGCTGTTGCTAAAGATGGAATGCCTAACATCCCCGGGATGGATGGTTTTTTTAAGTAATTGATGAATGTTTAATATTGATTAATCAAACTTGAAACAGTGAACTTTTTAATATGCTAAAACAAATCCTTACAGATAAAAAAATAATTCTAGCTTCAGGTTCACCGCGCAGACAGCAGTTTTTTAAAGAACTTGACATACCGTATACAATTCAGGTTAAGCCTATTGATGAAACCTATCCTTCTCATCTTCAGGGAAGTGAAATATCTGAATATTTATCTCAATTAAAAGCTTCGGCTTTTTCACATTTAAAACCAAATGAAATTCTCATCACAGGAGATACCATTGTAATCCACAAAGGGGTTTGTTTAGGTAAACCAAAAGATAAAAAAGAGGCTTTTGAAATGCTGCAAACTTTGTCAAACAGTTCTCATAAAGTGATTTCTTCTGTCTGTATTACTTCCGTAGAAAGACAAATTGTAGTGAGTGATTTTACCAAAGTCTATTTTAAGAAACTCACTAAGGACGAAATACATTTTTATATTGAGAACTTCAACCCATTTGACAAAGCAGGTGCCTATGGTATTCAAGAGTGGATTGGTGCTATAGGTGTTACAAAAATTGAAGGTTCATACAATACGGTGATGGGACTTCCCACACATCTTGTTTACAAAACGTTAATGGAGTTTGTTGGGCAATGAAATTATAGTATTTTTAGCTAAAATTTCTAAAAATGCGTTTTATTACCCTTCTCTTATTATTGACAATACTCATAAGTTGCCAAACCAATCAAGAGTCTAAAGTTGAAAAAGAACAGGTTTCGCCCAGAGATTTATCAAATGGGTTTAAAGAATACTGGTTTAGTGGTCAAGCTGAAATCAGCTCATATACCCTTGAACAGGATCGCTATGGCGAAATGAGACCGGGTACCGCTGTACTTATTTTTGTAACCGAAGATTTTTTGCCTGATGTTCAAGTAAAATCAAATAAAAAGACCGAAGAAACTCAAAGTGTGCTAAAACTAAATAAAACTAAAAACTTCAACACAGGTATCTATCCATACTCAATAATGTCAAGTGTTTTTTATCCTTTAGAAGAAAAAAATCATGCACTGAAAGTAACCCAATCAATCCAGGAATGGTGTGGACATGTGTATGCACAACTCAATAATCGAAATGATTTTCAAATCAAATCGCATTCTTATTTTGAGGGGGAAGCAGACCAGGAATACAACCATACAAAAACAAATCTTGAGGACGAAATTTGGACACAAATAAGAATCAATCCGGTAGATTTACCTCTGGGTGAAATAGAAATCTTTCCCTCAATGGAATATTCCAGACTAAGGCACAAAGAATTCAAAGCTTATAAAGCCATTGCATCACTTGATCAAAAAGAATCTACCTTTGAATACTGTATTAAATACTCTGGCCTCGATAGAAAATTAACCATTTGGTTTGAAAGTGTGTTTCCCTATCAAATCACCCATTGGAAAGAACAAATTGGTGAATCCACAACGCAGGCTACCTTTATGAAAAAAATTCAATCTGCTTATTGGTCAAAAAATCAAAACAATGATGCTCATTTAAGAGATTCCCTTGAACTAAACTAAATCAATTTACCATGACTTTTGAAGAATTACTTCCAAAACTTATTTATTCTGCCGTCAGCATTATTGTTATTCTCATCGTGCAGGGGGTTGCAATAAAATTAGTCAATCGTTTTGTGAAAAATCAGGAAAGAGTTGAGAATAGAACAAACTTGATAAAAAAATATTTCAACTTTGCTTTTGTCTTTTTATTGGTTTTTTGGAATATACTAATTTGGGGAGTTCAATTCAGTGATGTGGGATTGGTCTTTTCCTCTGTTTTTGCTATAATTGGCGTTGCTCTTTTTGCTCAATGGTCAATTTTGAGTAATGTAACCAGCGGTATCATAATGTTTTTTACGTTTCCATTTAAAATTGGAGATACCATAAAAATACACGATAAGGACTTTTTTGCTGAACCACTCATAATTGAAGACATAAATGCTTTTCAAACGCTTTTAAAAAGTGAAAATGGTGAACTACTTTGTTACCCCAACAATATGATTTTACAAAAAGGTATAACACTGGTTTCAGGGAGCGATAAAATGGAAAGTACTGAAAACAAAGAAGATAAAAATTTAACGAAAACTCACGATTAACAATTTCAACATGAATAAATTACTTTTAGTTTTTTCTTTAGTATTATTTTCATTTCATAATTTAAACGCTCAAAAGCCACATAAACCTACTGCTTCAGAAATCTATGAGTCCATCAAAAAACTAAATTTTTTAGGATCTGTTCTCTTTGTTGCAGCACATCCAGATGATGAAAACACGCGACTTATTTCGCACCTTGCCAATGAGGTAAAAGCGCGTACAGCATATATCTCAATTACACGCGGCGATGGCGGTCAAAACTTAATTGGAACTGAGTTGGGGCCGCTGCTGGGTGTTATTAGAACTAATGAACTTATAGAAGCCAGAAAAACCGACGGCGGCGAACAGATATTTACCAGAGCCATTGATTTCGGTTTTTCAAAAAATCCCGATGAAACTTTTACCATCTGGGGTAAGGATGCCGTTTTGAGTGATGTGGTTTTAGCAATAAGAAAATTTCAACCAGACATTATCATTAATCGTTTTAATCACCGCACACCGGGTACCACTCACGGGCACCATACCGCAGCAGGCATTTTAGGAGTAGAAGCTTTTGATTTGGCAGCAGATTCTAATGCTTTTTCAAATCAATTAACTCAATACAAACCCTGGCAAGCAAAGCGTTTATTTTTCAATACCTCTTGGTGGTTTTATGGAAGTCAGGAAGCCTTTGAAAAAGCAGACAAAAGCAATTTGGTTGCTTTAAAAACCGGAAAATTTTATCCGTCTTTTGGCCTCTCTAACGGTGAAATCGCCGCTTTGAGTCGCAGTAAACATCAGTCACAAGGTTTTGGCAATACAGGGACACGGGGTGAGGATACAGAGTATCTGGAGCTATTAAAAGGCCCAATGCCTTCAGACACTGCAAATCTTTTTGAGGGTATTGATACATCTTGGTCGCGCATAGAGGGTGGAGAAGAAATTGGTAATATTCTTTATCAGGTTGAAAAAGATTTTGATTTTAAAAATCCGGCGGCAAGTGTACCTAAACTTGTAAAGGCATACAGACTTTTAAAAAACAGAACAGACTACTGGGGCATTCAAAAAACAAAAGAAATTAAAAAAATTATCACTGCCGTAACCGGACTTTTTATCGAGGCAGTTTCTGAGACACAATACACCTCCCCTGCTTCTCAAATTAAAATAAATCTTGAAGCTATTAATCGCTCATCGGTTTCCATGGAGCTAATTGATGTGACTTACAACTCAAAATCACTCTTGAAAGAGAAAAAAAAATTGGTAAACAACCAACGCGTTTCATTAGAGAGTTCAATAATTATCTCGAAAAATGCGATTTATAGCTCGCCATATTGGATCAAAAAACAAGCAAGTAAAGGTCTATTTAACGTAAACGAAATTGATCTTATTGGACTTCCAACAGTCAATCAAAACGAGCCTGTATATTTTGAAGTAATCATAGATGGTGAAAAGTTTTCTTTTGAAAGGGATATTATATATAAATTCAACAGCCCTGTAACTGGAGAAGTATATCAACCATTTCAAGTCTTGCCAGAAGTTACCGGAAGAATTAACGACAAAGTACTCATTTTTTCAGAAGCAAAAGCCCAAAAAGTAACCGTAACAGTCAAGGCCGGAAAAGACAATCTTTCGGGTATTGCGACACTTCAACACCCTGAAGGTTGGAACGTAAGTGCCCCGCAAACTTTTGATTTGGAAACAAAAGACCAAGAAAAGGAACTCATTTTTACCGTGACTCCACCAAATAACCAAAGTGAGGGCACCCTTAATTTATTGATTCAAGTGGGTGATTCCTATTACAACAACGAAATGGTAACCCTGAATTATGAGCATATTCCCTTTCAACATATTTTAGTCCCCGCTCAAGCGAAAGTAGCCAGGATTGAATTAAACATAAAGGGTCAAAACATTGGATACATTGCCGGTGCCGGAGACGAGATTCCTTCGGCTTTAAGCCAAATAGGCTATCAGGTTTCAGAAATAAATCTTGAAACGATGACATCAGAAAGCATTAAAGATTTTGACGCCATCGTTGTGGGAATAAGGGCTTATAATGTGCACGATATTTTAAGATTCAGGCAAGATGCCCTTTTTGATTATGTTAAAAACGGAGGTAACTTAATTATGCAATACAACGTCTCTCGCGGATTGGTTTCTGAGCAATTGGCTCCTTTTGATTTAAAACTTTCTAGAAATCGAGTTACCGATGAGGATGCAAAAGTACAATTTACCAACCCTAATCACCCTGTTTTAAACACCCCAAACAAAATCACACAAAAAGATTTTGAAAATTGGGTTCAGGAACGCGGTTTGTATTTTGCAAATGAGTGGGCAGACGAGTTTCAACCCATTCTAAGTATGAACGACCCTAATGAAGATGCTGTTGATGGAGCCCTTTTAGTTGCAAACTATGGCAAAGGAACTATAACTTACACTGGCTTAAGCTTTTTCAGACAATTGCCTGCGGGCGTTTCCGGTGCATATCGGTTGTTTGCAAATTTGTTATCTTTATCGAATGATTGATGTGCACATTAATCTTATAACTAACCACCAAAAAAGTTAAACTTTGGATTCTAAGCCCGAAAAATACATCTGGAAAAATTCATACACCATCGTTTTGGTTTGTAATGCCATTTACATCGTTCTGTTTTATTTTTTAATGAAAGCTTTGACTTAAGATGGAAATAATTGACTGGATTGTTCTTATTGGTACACTTGTTTTTATTGTAAGTTATGGTGTATGGAAAACTCGAGGAAGTAGAAACGTACAGGATTTTTTAAAAGGTGGAAATACTTCAAACTGGTGGACTATTGGTCTTTCTGTAATGGCAACTCAAGCCAGTGCAATTACCTTTCTTTCAACACCCGGACAAGCCTTTCACGACGGTATGGGTTTTGTGCAATTTTACTTTGGTCTTCCCATAGCGATGGTGATTATTTGTTTGGTATTTATCCCAATTTATCACAGGCTTAAGGTATATACTGCTTATGAATTTTTGGAAAATCGTTTTGATTTAAAAACGCGCTCGTTAACCGCCATACTTTTTCTAATTCAACGTGGCCTCGCAGCCGGTATTACCATCTTTGCCCCTGCCATTATACTCTCGGCTGTTTTGGGATGGAATCTTATTTACTTGAATATCATCATTGGAATTTTAGTTATTATTTATACTGTTTCCGGTGGAACAAACGCAGTGAGCGTGACCCAAAAACAACAAATGGCCGTCATTTTTGCAGGAATGTTTGCTGCATTCTTTATTATAATAAGTTACTTACCGGAAAACATTACTTTTTCAAACGCCCTCGATATAGCCGGAGCTAGCGGAAAAATGGATATCATTGATTTTTCTTTTAACCTTGATAATCGTTACACCTTTTGGAGCGGCATTATTGGCGGTACTTTTTTGGCTTTATCTTATTTTGGTACTGACCAAAGCCAGGTACAGCGATACCTATCAGGCAAATCTGTGAAGCAAAGCCAAATGGGCCTTATAATGAATGGAATACTTAAAGTGCCCATGCAGTTTTTTATATTGCTTGTGGGTGTGATGGTATTTGTTTTCTATCAATTCAACGCATCGCCTTTGAATTTTAATCCGGTGGCAACTAGCACTGTTTTAAATTCAGATTATGCAGAGCAATACCGTGAACTGGAAGCCAAACAACAAGCCAATTTTGAAGCCAAACAACAAGCTATTTATAATTTCACCAATAAGGAGAATGTCCCAGACAAATCGATTTATCAGGAAAGCATTGTTAGTCTGGATGCACAAGATCAAATTTACAGAGAGGATGCAAAAAAATTAATAAGTAAAGCAAGCAGCATAGTTGAAACAAATGACAAAGATTATGTGTTTATTCATTTTATATTAAACAATCTGCCTCGTGGCTTGATTGGCCTTTTACTTGCAGTAATTTTGAGTGCTGCAATGTCTTCAACGGCTTCAGAACTCAATGCGCTGGCCACCACCACTACGATGGATTTATATAAACGTAATAAAACCTCAGATGGTGATGAAAAACATTTTCTTAAAGCCTCAAAGTGGTTTACACTCTTATGGGGAATCATTGCCATAGGCATTGCCTGTGTCGCCAATCTTTTTGATAATTTAATTCAGCTAGTCAACATTATCGGCTCCATATTTTATGGAAATGTTCTGGGTATATTTTTACTGGCCTTTTTTATAAAATATGTAAGGGGGAATGCAGTTTTTATAGCAGCACTCATCACTCAGGTCATTGTTATTTATGGATGGTGGCATGACTGGATGCCTTATTTATGGCTCAACCTTTTTGGATGTGTTGTGGTGATTGGAATTGCTTTAATTATTGAAACCCTTAGTAGGAAAGGGGTTAACGGTTAATGGAGTTTGATGTTTGGAATTTAGAATTTTTTAAACATTATACCGTTAACAATTTGTACTTTTGTTCCATTATACCTAATCATTCATGGCAGGAAAGAAAGCGAATAAACCTTCATCAAAAAAATCTGGCATCCCTAAATTCCAAGTCGGAAAACAACAGCAAGTCATACTGGGTGTTTTTTTTATGATTCTTGGTCTTGCCTTGACTATTTCGTTTATATCTTATTTTTTCACCTGGCAAGCAGACCAAAGTACTCTTACACAATTCACAAACCGTGAAGAACAAGCTCAAAACTTACTTAATAAATTTGGAGCCTGGGTTAGTGACTTCTTTGTATATAAAGGATTTGGAGTTTCGGCTCTTATACTAAGTATTTTGATTTTTATAAGTGGTATCTATTTATTTTTTAGTCTTTCAAAAAAGCCGCTAAAACGCCATTGGTTCTGGGGTATTTTGATAATGATTTGGTTGTCTGTGTTTTTTGGTTTTTTTGCTTCAAAATCGGCTTTATTGGGGGGTGTTATTGGTTTTGAAATGAATCATTTTCTTCAGGATTACCTTGGTTTTGTTGGCACTGTGCTTTTAATGGCATTTTTATTTTTGGCTTACATTATTTCAAAATTCAAACTTACACCAGATAAAGTGATCTCTTACTTCAAGGATAAGAAAGCAAAATTAAAAGAAGAAATTGCTTCCGCGAAAAGCGAAACTGAAGTAGAAACAAAAAGTGAAACGATTCCCCTACACGAAACAAAAATAGAAGACAAAACAACTCCAAATCCCGAACCTCCAAAAGAAAAAGAAAAAATTGTCATCAAACCGGAAAACGAAAATGATTTATCACTTGAAGTAGAACAGGCAGAAGACGAAGAGGAAGTTGAAGTACTTAGCAACAAACTGGTCAAAGACTTTGGTGAATTTGATCCAAAATTGGAATTGAGCAACTACAAGTTCCCCACATTGGAATTATTAAAAGAATACAATTCTAACACCGGTATCACCATCGATCAGGAGGAATTAGAGCAGAATAAGAATACCATTGTAGAGACACTGAGAAACTATAAAATAGAAATTGACCAAATTAAAGCCACTGTGGGCCCCACGGTCACGCTTTATGAAATCATTCCGGAAGCAGGTATACGAATTTCCAAAATCAAGAATCTGGAAGATGATATAGCACTTTCGCTTTCAGCTCTAGGAATACGCATCATCGCTCCCATTCCCGGAAAAGGAACCATAGGTATTGAAGTCCCCAATAAAAACCCAAAAATGGTTTCTATGCGTTCTGTAATTGCATCTCCCAGGTTTCAAAATGCCGAAATGGAATTGCCGCTTGCTCTTGGTAAAACAATCTCAAATGAAACATTTGTTGTTGATTTAGCAAAAATGCCTCACTTACTTATGGCCGGTGCTACAGGACAAGGAAAGTCTGTTGGTTTGAATGCCATCCTTACTTCCCTACTCTATAAAAAACACCCCGCCGAAGTAAAATTTGTTTTAGTTGACCCTAAAAAAGTAGAGCTTACCCTATTTAATAAAATTGAACGTCATTATCTCGCAAAATTACCCGATACAGACGATGCCATCATCACAGACAACAGTAAAGTAATCAACACACTAAATTCATTGTGTATTGAGATGGACCAACGTTATGATTTATTAAAAGAAGCTATGGTGAGAAACATTGCAGAATACAATGCAAAGTTCAAAGCCAGAAAACTCAACCCTAATGAGGGTCATAAATTTTTACCCTATATCGTTCTGGTGGTTGATGAATTTGCCGATTTAATAATGACTGCCGGAAAGGAAGTGGAAACACCCATTGCCAGACTGGCACAATTAGCCAGAGCAATCGGTATCCATTTAATTATAGCTACTCAACGTCCGTCTGTTAATGTGATTACGGGAATTATCAAAGCAAATTTTCCTGCACGAATTGCATTTAGGGTCACTTCAAAAATTGATTCAAGAACCATATTGGATAATTCCGGCGCAGACCAATTAATTGGCCGCGGTGATATGCTTTTTACGCAAGGAAATGAATTAACCAGACTGCAATGTGCCTTTGTAGATACTCCTGAAGTTGATCAAATTACAAACTATATTGGCTCTCAAAGAGCCTATGCAAGTGCTCACATTCTTCCGGAATACAGTAGTGAAGACGGTGGCACAAATCTTGATATAGGAATCGACGAAAGAGATGCTATGTTCAGGGAGGCAGCAGAAGTATTAGTGATTGCACAACAAGGTTCGGCATCGCTTTTGCAGCGAAAGTTAAAATTGGGTTACAACAGAGCAGGCAGAATCATAGACCAACTGGAAGCTGCCGGCATTGTAGGTCCTTTTGAAGGCAGTAAAGCCAGACAAGTATTGGTTCCAACAATCGAAGCTCTCAATCAACTTTTAAATAATGAAACTGAATAATTTTAAACAGATGAAAAAAGTACTTTTAATATTAATTACCATTTTTACATTAACCACCGTTCAAGCTCAGGATGCACAACGCGCAAAAAATCTATTGAATGAGGTTTCAGCAAAAGTAAAAAGCTATGATAACATTCAAATTGAATTCAGGTACACACTTAAGAACACTAAAGAAAACATCAACCAGGAAACACGAGGCGATGTGACTTTAAAGGGTGATAAATATTTACTCAATCTAATGGGAACCACCATGCTTTTTGATGGCAAAAAACTACACACCATTGTTCCTGAAGACGAGGAAGTAACGATTTCAAACCACAATTCTGACAATGATGGAGATATCACACCTTCAAAAATGCTAACGTTTTATGAAAAAGGATATACTTACAAATGGGACATCGTTCAAGATGTGAGAGGAAGAAAAATTCAATACATTCAATTGAAACCTAAAGACAGTAATGCAGAAATCAAGGATATACTTCTAGGTATTGATAAGCAAACAAAACATATTTATAAATTGATTCAACGTCAGGACAATGGGACAGAAATTACAATTATTGTTAACTCTTTCAAAACAAACCAACCTCTCCCAAATTCACTTTTTACATTTGATGCTTCAAAATATAAAAATTACTACATCAACAATCTGGATTAACCATTGAAAATATTAGACAGATATATACTGGTTTCTTACCTAAAAACCTTCATCAGTGTTTTTTTAATTCTGATGTTTATTTTTGTCTTACAAACCATTTGGCTCTATATATCTGAACTTGCAGGAAAAGATTTAGACCTTGACATTATTTTAAGGTTCTTACTCTACTTTTCTCCAAAACTAATTCCATTGGTATTGCCTTTAACCATTTTGGTTTCATCAATTATGGTATTTGGAAACTTTGCAGAAAAATATGAGTTTGCAGCCATGAAGTCAACAGGGATATCCCTTCAACGAGCAATGAGAAGTTTAATGGTGTTTATTTTACTCCTTAGCGGAACCGTTTTTTATTTTGCAAATGAAGTAATTCCTTGGTCTGAATATAAATCCTTAAATCTAAGAAGAAATATTGCTCAATTAAAGCCAGCAGTTGCCATCTCTGAAGGGCAGTTTAGTACAGTAGGCGATATTACTATTAAAGTTGCAAAAAAAAGTGGAGATAGAGGGCAATATCTCGACGATGTCATTATTCATAAAAAAAATCCAAATCGTGTTGGAAATCATACTGTTATCAAAGCTAAAAATGGCGAATTAACAAGTCAAGAAGGCTCCAATACGCTCTCGCTAATTCTCTTTGATGGAAATTATTATGACGAAATTCTTTCCAGTGACCAAAAAAGACAAAACAGAAAGCCGTTTGCAAAAAGCTATTTTGAATCCTATACAATTAACATTGACTTATCTGAAATAAACAACATTGACTTAGAAGAAGAACAAGAACTTTCTAATGAAAAAATGTACCGAATAAGTGAATTAAAAATAGAAATAGACTCCCTTTCTCAGGATTTCAATCAGGATATAAAAAAATTTCCAGATGATATTAAAGTAAGAAGTGGAATTACAACTATGGAAAGTGGCTATAAACCTCAAACAAGTGACACAGTGCCTGTTGTGAATATTCTAGATGCTTACACTCTTAAAGCAGAGAAGAGTCAGATTTTAAGCAACGCAATTAATACTGTTAATGGATCTATTCAATCTATTACAGCAAAGAGGTTACACCTCCAAAGTAAACAAAAAAGACTCAACAAATATGAAATTGCCCTTCACGATAAATATGTGATTGCTTTTGGTTGTATTATTTTATTTTTTGTGGGAGCTCCCTTAGGTGCAATAATTAGAAAAGGCGGAATGGGATTGCCCATGGTTGTTGCTATTTCAATTTTTCTCACTTACCACTTTTTAGGAATTTTTGCAAAAAACAGTGCAGAAAATGGGAAACTTCTGCCTTTTTTTGGAGCCTGGCTTTCCACATTCATCATGTTGCCACTGGGAGTTTGGTTAACATACAGAGCCACCACAGATCAAGGTATTTTTGATGTAAGTTCTATTTCAGAATCCATTGGAAATTTCTTTAAGAAATTGTTTATGATTAAGTCTAAAAACAGCTAGAATCAATACCTTTGCACCGCAAAAAAGAAGCAGTAAAATTTGAAATCCAAAACCATGCAACTCCACACCATCGAAGAAGCCATTGAAGATATTAAAAACGGAAAAATCATCATAGTTGTTGACGATGAAGACCGTGAAAATGAAGGCGATTTTCTGGCTGCAGCCGAAATGGTCACTCCCGAGATGATTAATTTTATGGCCACTCATGGTCGCGGTCTCATCTGCGCACCCATTACAGAATCCCGGTGTAAAGAACTTGATTTACATTTGATGGTGGGTAGCAATACAGACCCCATGGAAACTGCTTTTACAATTTCAGTTGATTTAAAAGGCGAAGGGGTTACCACAGGAATTTCAGCTTCAGACAGAGCAAAAACAATAAAATCTCTAATAAACCCCAACACAAAACCATGGGATTTAAGTCGTCCAGGGCACATTTTTCCACTTAAGGCAAAAGAAGGTGGTGTTCTAAGGCGCACAGGGCATACAGAAGCCGCTATTGACTTTGCAAGACTTGCCGGCTTACAACCTGCGGGGGTAATCGTTGAAATAATGAATGAAGACGGTACTATGGCGCGTTTACCGCAGCTCATAAAAATCGCAGAAAAATTTGATCTCAAACTAGTCTCAATTGAAGATTTAATTGCTTACAGAATGCAATATGACTCCTTGATAGAGAAAAAGGAGGATTTTTACATTCAGACAAATTTTGGGGAGTATCGATTAAGAGCCTACAAGCAAACTACCAATGATCAGGTTCATTTGGCTTTAACCAAAGGAGTATGGAAAGAGAATGAACCCGTTTTAGTGCGTGTTAATTCAACGTTGGTAAATTATGATATCCTAAGCACCCTTACAAACAATTCCGATAAAAAACTGGATGATATGTTCAGGCTTTTAAATGAGGAAGGTAAAGGAGCGATTGTTTTTATCAATCAACAAAGCCAGTCATTGGATATTCTAAATCGTTTGGAAGCTCTTAGAAAACTACAAACAAAAGACAGCATTGCAAAAGCTCCACAAATAAAAATGGACGCCAAAGATTTTGGAATTGGAGCACAAATATTACACGATGTGGGCATCCATAAAATCAAATTGATGTCAAACACACAACAAGCCAAACGAGTGGGAATGATTGGTTATGGTTTGGAAATCACAGAATATATCAATTATTAAAGAACAGATTGAATGGCCTGAGCCATTTTTGAAGCGCGTTCTTTGACCTGTTCTTCAGTCCAGCTTAGCTTTACTAAACTTGATATTGTTCTACCCATAATAGTATCACTTTTGGAAAAATCTGTTTTGTTTAAATCCTGTATCTGAGACTTTATTTCATTTGGTAATGGAGCCAGCGATTTTAAGTTACGTAAGTGTTCCCAACCTTTGATGTAATGCCAGTTGTTTTTAAACCAGTAAAAACAGGCATCCACTCCATTTTCATTAAGTGCTTTATGCGCTTTTTCAGCAAGAGTAGTATTTGGCAAAAAGAAATTGACAAACGAATAATTCTCTACACCGGTTTCAGGAACTCGCCTGAAAGTGACTCCATCTACTTCAGAAAGTGCATTTCTTATTATTGTATAATTGCGTTTTTGGATTGCTAGAAAGTCATCAAGTTTTCTCAGCTGTGCCACACCCACAGCGGCGTTTAGTTCAGATATTCTGAAATTATAGCCCAAATGCGGATGGGTTTCTGCCCCCCTATCATTACCAATGTGGTCGTGACCATGATCCTGAAATTGGTCTGCATTGATGTAATACTTTTCATTGTTGGTGATGACCGCTCCTCCTTCGCCACAGGTGATGGTTTTCACAAAGTCAAAGGAAAAGCAACCCAAATCACCATAAGCTCCTAAGGGTTTTCCGTCAAAACTTCCTCCAGTAGCCTGACAGGCATCTTCAAGAAGCAGCAAATTGTGTTTATTACATATACGTTTCAATGCGGCTAAATCTGCCATAGAGCCACACATATGCACTGGCATTATGCATTTTGTTTTTGATGTGATTGCTTTTTCAACAGCTGCCGGGTCTAAAGTGAGGGTGTCATCAATATCCACCAAAACAGGAACAGCACCAAGTGCCATAATAGATTCAAAACTGGCTACAAAAGTAAAAGTGGGCATAATAACCTCATCCCCTGCTCCAACACCTGCTGCTGCAAGAGCAACGGTTAGCGCTGAAGTACCGCTAGAAACCAGCTGACAATGTTTGGCATCCATACGTTTTGCAAAAGCTTTTTCAAACTCTTTGGCTTTCCAATGGCCATTTCGCATACCATCAAATCCATAGCGCATAAGCACGCCACTTTCCAATACATCGTTTACTTCTTTTCGTTCTTCGTTACCAAATAATTCAAATCCGGGCATGGTGGGTTTCTAGTTTAAAGTTTCAGGTTTCAAGTTTGCTTCGCTTATGAGCGGTTTATTCTATTTAAGTCTTTCCGATTGTTATCGGTATTATGGCTGTACTTTTATTCAATTTCTATGATAGTTTCAGCGATGTCTTTACGTACTTTTTTAAAGTCAGCAAAAAAATCATCTGTTGCTCTGTAGCCAATTGGCATCACTAAAACAGATTTTAATCCTTTTTCGGGTAAGTTTAAATAGTCATCATATTTTTGAGGTTCAAAGCCCTCAATGGGACAGGAATCTATTTTTTCAAGTGCACAGACAGTGAGTAAATTACCCATTGCCAAATAAGCTTGGTTTTTTGCCCATTCAAAAATTTCTTGTTCATCTTTTTGTTTAAATTCATCTATTAAAATATCCCTGAAGGGAGCTAAAATAGTCTTTGATGTGCCTCTTTTATTTTCGACCAATTCAAAGTAATTTGTAACATACTCTTTATCGATGGAAGTCACTACACAAAAAACTAAAAGATGAGAGGCGTCTTGAACTTGCTTTTGATGCATTGTCATCGGAAATAAATCCTCTTTGACTTGCTGGTTTTTGATGATTAAAAGCTTTATGGGTTGCAAGCCATATGAAGTAGCTGTGAGATTAAAGGCTTCTTTAAGTATCTTTATTTTTTCTTCAGGAAGTTTTCTAGAGGCGTCAAACTTTTTAGTAGCATAACGCCATTGAAGGTGTTCAATTGGGTTTATCATTCCGTTTTGTTTGTTACAAAAATAGTAATCCCATAGCAGAATGTCGATAAACTAATAAGAATTTATGCTATCCAGTCTTTAAATTCCTTGACACGTTCACGGGCCACAATAATTTCGGTGTCTTTGTATGAATTTAAGTAGATTTTTAAACGCGAATTGGAATAAGCGACAATGTCTTTAATGGCTTTTATATTGATAAAAAAAGTTCTGTTTACTCTGAAAAATTCTTTCGGCGAAAGCTCATCTTCAAGAGATTCAAGTGTGGTATCCATCAGGTAGTTTCTTCCGTCAATAGTATGTAAATAAGTTCCTTTATTCTCACTGTAAAAGCATTCAATTTCATCGATGGGAATCATTTTTAAATGTTGGCCGACTTTAACTGTAAATCGTTTTTTATATTCCCTGTCTAAAGGATTTACCAAAAGTTTTTTTATTTCTTCAAAACTCAACTGAAGGGAGGCACTTTGCTCAATTCCTATACTTGTCTTGAGTGTTTTATATTTGTTTACGGCATTGATTAACTCCTCTTCATCTATGGGTTTCAAAAGGTAGTCGATACTATTAAGTTTAAACGCTTGTAGCGCATATTCATCATAAGCGGTTGTAAAAATAATGGCACTAGCAATTTTATGGGTTTCAAAAAGTTCAAAGGACAAACCATCATTGAGTTGAATGTCGAGAAAAATCAAATCGGGATGTGGGTTTAACGAAAACCAAGCGCGTGATTCCTCGACTGAATGAAGGATTTGAACCACTTCAATATCTAGTTTCTCAAGCATCCTGGAGAGGCGTCTCGCTGCCGGTTTTTCGTCTTCAATAATAAGTGTTTTCATATAACTTCTAACTTTGTACTTCTAACTTAAAAATTACTCCCACTGATTGCGCTGTTGTTTTTCTTTTTCTAGAAGCTCTTTAATTTTCTTTTCTTCCCATTTTTTTCCCAGTAAAACATTGGGGCCAAAAACACCTGCCCAGTGAGCAAAGAGACCAATTCCCCAAAAGAATGGTAACGAAAGGTGCCCAAACTCGATGTGTATTTTTCCACTTGAAACCAAGTTTGAATTCGCCGCGAAAATAAAAAGATTTACTACAATATAAACCAAGAGATGCACATAAAATCCTTTGATTTCCTTGATTCTTTTTTGAGCCATTTCATAAAGCTCTTTATCTTTAAAATTTGATTCCATTAGTTCCAGTTTTTAGTGTTTTGTCTTTCTTTTTCCATAATTTCTTTGATTTTTTTCTCCTCCCACGAGGCACCATAACCAAAGACAGTAAATCCGTGAATGGCTACTCCAAGTCCCCAACCAAATAACGGGAACCAGAACCATTGAAAATCCCAATAAGTATAGTAATTAACACCAATTAAAAAGGGAATTACAATACAATATGAAATCAAATTACTATAAAATTCCTTAATTTCTTTTACGCGTCTGTGTGCTTTTATATAAGCACTGTCATAATTTTTGTCTGTTGTTGTTTCCATAATCGTAAATTGTTTTGTTAAAATGGGTAATCTTACTTGAAATAATTGTTCATTTTCAAGTATTTCAACCTTTCGAGAGGTAAGAATCCCATAACGGTTAATAATATTTTGAAGCCCCACACCTTTTCTGGTTTTTAGAACTTCTTTGCGTTGTAAATCATTTTCTACCACTAGGTAATTATCTTTTTCATAAATGCGAATATGAAGTGGTTTTGATTCACTCACTATATTGTGTTTGATAGTGTTTTCAAGCAAAAGCTGGAGCGAAAGTGGTACAACTTTGGCTTCGGTGTTTGAGGCCGAGGCCGGTATATCAAACTGAATGCTGTTTTCAAATCGCATTTGAAGGAGTTTAACATAGGTTTTCGCAAAAGCGAGTTCTTCTTCCAAACTCACCAATTCTTTGTCTTTTTGATCTAAAACATAGCGGTAAATTTTAGACAGAGACGTTGTAAACTGCTGCGCATTTTCAGGATTTTCTTCAATCAAAGAGGTTAGCACATTCAAGCTATTGAACAAAAAATGGGGGTCGATTTGATTTTTTAAACTTTCAAACTTTGCCGATGCAGTTCCTGCGATGATTTTTTGTTCTTTGAGTTTGTTTTTTTGTAATTCTTTATAAAAATAAAATGCGTGAAAAAACAACGATATTACTAGCGTTATTATTAGGGCTATAAAGTAAAACTGAACTCTTTCAGTTTGAAAAAAGACTTCAAGACTCACCTGATCAATAACGGTCCTGTGAAACATCCTTATAAAAAACATTGTTAACAATGTTAAAATTACAGAACCCGATATTCCAAAAATCATCCTGTATTTGCTTCTTTGCTCCCAATTCACCTTGTGATTCATATAATCAAAAAAGTAAGCGTTTACAAGTGTAAGAGGTACACTGTAAAGTAGATAGTATAAAAAAGAATACCAAAGTCTCACACTTGAAGCAACTTCATATCCCGATACTAATCGAAAAGACTGGTCAACTATAAAAAGAATTAAACCTATTAAGAGTCCAGTACTTATCGTGTTTAGTAAATTTTTCATAGGGTGTTCTTTTAATGAATAGAAGTAAAAATTGAGTTTGCAATTAAAATTTTAATTATTTACAACTTTTTAAAGCTAGCTTTGCTTGATTTTTTCCCCAACTTGGGTGAAAGGGTGTTTCCGGTTTAAAGGTATCAAAAAGTTCTAAAGATTGTTCAATTTTTGCACAAATGGGTGCGGTATCTGTTCCAAAGAATTGAGCGGTGCCCATTTCAAACTGTGCTTTGTTTAAAATCACTCTTGGATTGTCTGGAGCAATGGCTTGAGCTTTACCGTAAAGCTGCATAACGGCGCCTGATAATTTTTGTCCATTTGTCATAGGGTCTCTGGCAATATGAGCCGTGTGAATCATTGCTTGTAAGACCAGAAGTTCAACATTGTTTTCCTGACCGTCTAATATCACATCCAATTTTTCTTGTGCTTTGTGAAGTAAAGCCATTGAAGCCCCGGGTGCCTTGGTTTGAAATGCGGCTGTGGTATTAACTAGGGCAACATAATAATTTGGTAACCAATTGTCCTTTTCTGCTGTTGCGATTCGCTCAAAAAGCGCAGACGCTTCAGTTGTTTTTCCTTCTTCCCATAATTGAAAGGCTTGTTGCATACCTTGTTCATAATTTGTTTGGCTTATGCCTAAAAAAGAAAGAGATAATGCTAAAATTAAGAGTACTTTTTCCATGATGTTTTTATTTTATGATTAATAATGGAGCAAATATCCTTTACACAGTTTTCTTATAAAATTTGTTGTTACTGAACTGTTGAATCTCTGGGATGAATTGTAAATCTCTTTAAATTTGTCCCAAATTAAAATTAAAAGGCTTCTAATTTTTTTTATCTTCGCTGCTTATGAATAAAGTACAGCTAACAGCTTTAAAAACCTTTTTAAATACTCCAAAAAACATTGTGATTTTAGGTCACAAAGGTCCAGATGGTGATGCTGTAGGTTCTACATTGGCTTTATCCATGTATTTGAAAAAATTAAACCACAATACTACGGTGATTGTTCCCAACGATTTTCCTGATTTTTTGAAGTGGATGCCACAAAGTGACTCGATTCTAATTTATGAGAAACATAAAGAGAAAGCTAATTTAGCTATTGAAAACGCAGCACTTATTTTTACGCTCGATTTTAATTCGCTATCCCGTGTTGGTGAAGAGTTGCAAGCAATCCTTGAGCAATCTCAGACACCTTTTGCGATGATTGACCATCATCAGCTTCCAGAGGCTTATGCAACATATCAATTTAGTGATGTAACTATTTGCTCAACGGCACAGATGGTTTACCATTTAATAGAAATGATGAACGATTTATCACTTTTAGATAAAGATATAGCAACTTGTATTTATACAGGCATAATGACAGATACCGGTTCTTTCAGATTCAGTTCTACTACTGCTGTTACCCACAAAGTTGTAGCACACCTCATAGAAAATGGTGTTGACAATGCAGCCATTCACCAAGCCGTTTTTGACACAAACAGCCCTAATAGAATGCAACTTTTGGGTGTTGCACTTCAAAACCTGGTAATCCTTGATGAGTTTAATACTGCTTATATAACACTTTCTCAAGATGAACTTGATAAACATAATTTTCAAAAAGGAGATACGGAAGGGTTTGTAAATTATGGTTTATCAATAAAAAATATAAAATTTGCAGCCATCTTTATTGAACACAAACAAGAAAACTTAATTAAAATTTCCCTCAGGAGTATTGGTAATTTTAATGTCAATCACTTTGCGCGTATGTATTTTGAAGGAGGGGGACACAACAATGCTGCGGGTGGAAAAAGTAATCTATCTTTGAAAGAAACTGTTAACCAATTTATTACTAACTTGCGATCCCATAAAAAAGAACTTGCAAATGAATAGGTTTTTATATATTCTTATATCAGTTGTTTTTTTTACATCTGCCTGCAAAACCCCGGAAGCAAGAAAACCCATTAAAACATCTTCCGGTAGTTACATCGATTATTCTGTTGAAAAAAACAAAAAAATGATAGCCGATGAAGAAAACGACATTCTAGAAATAATTGAAAATGATTCTCTAAACGAGTATATAAATTCTGAACAAGGATTCTGGTATTACTTTAATAATCAAACTAATTTAGAGAGTGAAAAAGCAGACTTTGGAGATTTAATTGAATTTGAATATGATGTCAAAGACCTAAACGGAAACACTATATATTCAAAAGAAGAGTTAGGACCTCAAAAATATTACACAGACAAAGAGGAATTAATATCCGGTTTGAGAGATGGGCTCAAATTATTAAAAGAAGGTGAAACCGCTACATTTTTATTTCCCTCGCATAAGGCCTACGGATATTACGGTGATTTAAAGAAGATTGGAACTAATATGCCAATTATAAGCACCGTGACCATTTTAAATATTGAACAAATTAATTAAAAATCAAAATGAACTATTTTATGAACAAAACAGCTTTATTATTTGCGTTTTTTGCACTCACCCTTTTTGCCTGCCAAGACAAATATCCAGATCTTGAAGACGGCGTTTATGCAGAATTTATAACAAACAAAGGCACCTTTGTAGCAAAACTATATCACGATCAAACTCCAAAAACTGTTGCTAATTTTGTTGATTTGGCAGAAGGCAAAAATGGATTGGTTGATGAACAATACAAAGGAAAACCCTATTTTGATAGTCTTATTTTTCATCGTGTTATCAAAGATTTTATGATTCAAGGGGGAGATCCTCTTGGAAATGGCACCGGAAACCCAGGGTATAGTTTTCCCGACGAAATTGTTGAAGGGCTTGTCCATGATAGAAAAGGAATTCTCTCCATGGCAAATTCGGGTCCCGGTACAAATGGTAGCCAATTTTTTGTTACAGTAAGAGAAACACCACACCTCAATGGCAGACATACTGTTTTTGGTGAAGTGGTATTAGGTATGGATGTTGTTGAAGCCATAAGTCTTGTTCCAACAGACCAACGTGACAAACCCATTGATGATGTAATCATTGAGAAAATGAACATAATTAGAAAAGGAAATGTGAAAATGAATTCCTTTGAAAAAGAAATGGAAGAGGTTGAAAAAGAGCGTCTCGCAAAAGAAGAAAGACTCTCCAAAGTAAAGTCTGAAACAGCTATGATGTTTCAAGACTTGAAAGAAAATGCAGAAGAGCTTCCTTCAGGACTTAAAATGATCGTAACTGAAAACGGTGATGGAGAACAACCTAAGGAAGGACAAAGAGTCACACTCAATTATGAAGGTTATTTAGCAGATGGAACTCTCTTTGATTCAAATAAACTTGAAGTTGCAGAAAAATATGAAATGGTCGATGAGAGAAGACTTCAAGCGGGACAATACAGCCCCATGCCTGCTGAATACAGCTTAAATGCAGGATTAATCGCCGGATTTAAAGAAGGTATGCTTAAACTGAAGGTGGGCGATGAAGCTGTTTTATTTATACCTCCACATCTTGGATATGGAGAAAATGGAGCAGGAAACGTAATTCCTCCCAATGCTGATTTAATATTTAAAATTCAAATAGTTGAAGTTGTCAACTAAAAATTTCAATAAAAATAAATATTTAAGCGTTTCAGTTTTCTGAAACGCTTTTTTGTTTAATTTAAATTCAAATTCACTACCTTTAATAAAAATAAAACATTGAATTCTGATGTCAAACTTCATTTTTTTGGCGCAGCCGGAACAGTAACCGGCTCCAAGTTTCTTCTTGAAACACCTCATTTAAATATACTTATTGATAGTGGAATGTTTCAGGGAATTAAAGAGCTTCGCTTGTTAAATTGGGAACCACTTCCTTTTCCTGCAAAAGATATAGATTTAGTGATTCTCACTCACGGGCATTTAGATCACTGTGGATATTTACCAAAACTTGTTCAGCAGGGTTTTCAAGGACCAATTTATGGTACTTCTCCAACCTTAGCCATAGCAGGTGTTATATTAAGAGATAGTGCCGTTATTCAGGAAGAGGAAGCTAAACAAGCCAATGAAGAAGGCTACACCTCTCACGACCCTGCTCTGCCCTTTTATACACTTGATGACGCTGAAAAAACCATCAAGCAATTCAAACCTCAAAAAATAGACACTTGGATTCCACTAGCCGAAAACCTGAAGTACAGACACCAAAGAAACGGACATATCATTGGGTCTACCTTTATTGAAATTGACCTAAACGAAAAGATTATTGTCTTTTCAGGGGATATTGGTCGTAAAAACGATGTATTACTTGATCCTCCCAAGAAACCGGAATGGGCTGATATTTTAGTGGTCGAAAGTACTTATGGAAACAAGCTTCATCTTAAAGATGATGCCGATCAATTGCTTATTGACTCCATTCACCAATGCATTCATAATAATGGCACTCTTATTATACCTAGTTTTGCGGTGGAACGCTTGCAAACATTGATGTATAAACTTTGGGAATTATACAATAAAAATAAAATCCCTGATATCCCCATTTTTGTGGATAGTCCAATGGGAAATGAAGTACTTACTATTTTCTCACAATTTGCAGACTGGCATAAGCTTACCCAAAGCGAATTCAATACAATGCAGGGACACTTCAATATCATCACAAGCTACAAGGATACCTGGAAAACCATCGATAATAAACGTTCAAAAGTTATTATTGCCGGAAGCGGAATGGTCACCGGCGGCCGTGTCCTCACCTACTTGAGATATTATATCAACAAATCGGAAACCATCGTTTTATTAGCAGGTTATCAAGCAGAAGGTACACGTGGACGCCAATTACAAGAGGGTGCTGACGAAATTAAACTTCATGGAAAATACATCCCCGTGAAAGCCACCATAAAAACCATTCAAAGCCTCTCTGCTCACGCAGATCAAAGCGAGCTCATCGACTGGATGCGTTCCATTAAAAACATTCCCGAACATGTTTTTTTGGTTCACGGTGAACCTACTGCTCTGGATGCCTTTCGGGTAAAAATAAAGGATGAGTTGCATTTAAAAGCAATTATTCCACATCTCAACGAGAGCTTTACGCTTTGAGAAGCAAACTATTTGGTTTCAAATTAACATTTTTTTTGTTTAATAATCCTTATTTTCGAAACTTCAAAACTCACTACTAGAAATCACCAAAACATGAAAAATTTACAAACCAATCTCCTGAAATATTCACTTGGGATTACAACACTTTTACTATTTGCATCCTGTGCAGATACAAAAACCGAAAAAGAAGAACCTATGACCGAAAACGCATTACTGGCTGAATGGACAGGACCTTTCCAAGGTGTTCCGGCATTTGACAAAATGAATGTGGATGATTTGCAACCCGCTATGGAAACGGGAATGGAAATGCATCTTGCAGAAATTAACGCCATTGCCAATAATCAAGAAGAACCCACTTTTGAAAACACCATTTTGGCTATGGAAAAAGCCGGTGAAGATATCGGCCGTGTATTTTCATATTACGGTATCTGGAGCAGTAATATGTCAACTCCAGAATTTAGAGAAGTTCAAGGTGTTTTATCACCAAAAATTTCAGATTACCGCTCAAAAATATCTCAAAACGAAGCCCTCTTTCAACGCATCAAAACTGTTTATGAAAATGCACAGAAAAATCCGCTGGAACCTGAGCAGCAACGTTTGGTTGAACTTACCTATCAGGAATTTGAAATGAATGGTGCCAATCTCGATTCAGCACAGAAAAAGCGCTATGCAGAAATCAATAAAGAGCTCGCAGCGCTTTACACTACTTTTTCAAACAATGTGTTGCACGATGAAGAAAACTATGTGACATACATCACTGGTGACCAGCTAAGCGGGTTGCCCGAATCATTTGTAAACGCATCCGCGAAAGCAGCTACAGATCGTGGAGAAGAGGGTAAATATGCCATTACAAACACCCGTTCTTCAATGGATCCTTTCCTTACTTATTCTGATGAAAGAGACCTTCGTGAAAAAGTATGGCGCACTTACTACTCCCGTGGTGACAACCAAGATGAATATGACAACAATGATGTGATTGCCCAAATTTTAAAATTACGCCACGAGCGCGTTCAATTATTGGGATATGAAAATTTTGCGGAATGGCGTTTGCAAGACCGCATGGCTAAAAACCCTGAAAATGCCATGGAATTAATGGAAACCGTCTGGCCTGCTGCCCTTGCACGAGTTGAAGAAGAAGTTGCAGAAATGCAAGCCATCGCTGATGCTGAAGGTGCCGATATCACCATCGAGCCCTGGGATTACAGATACTATGCTGAAAAAGTAAGAAAAGCCAAATATGACCTTGACTCAGACGAAGTCAAACAATATTTGGAATTAAACAATCTTACCGATGCTATTTTTTATGTAGCCGGTGAGTTGTTCAACTATGACTTTAGACCCATTACAGATGGAAGTATCCCTGTTTTTCACGAAGATGTAAAAGTTTGGGAAGTAACTGATAAAGATGCGGGCGATCATATTGGATTGTTTTATTTAGACCCTTTTGCCCGTCAAGGAAAACGCTCTGGTGCTTGGGCGACTCAATATAGAAGCCACGCCAATTATGATGGAAAACGCACAGTGCTAGCTTCAAATAACTCAAACTTTGTTAAAGCTGCTCCCGGCGAATCTGTTTTAATCTCTTGGGACGATGCTGAGACCTTTTTCCACGAATTTGGCCACGCATTGCACTTCTTGTCTTCTGAGGTAAAATACCCCACATTAAACGGAGGCGTAAGAGATTATACCGAATTTCAATCACAATTACTTGAGCGTTGGTTATATACAGATGAAGTCATTAACCGCTATTTAAAGCACCACAAAACCGGAGAAGTTATTCCGGCTGCTTTGGTTGAAAAGGTTAAAAATGCATCCACGTTTAACCAAGGTTTTGCTACGACAGAATTTTTGGGTTCCGCTTTAATGGACATGAAATACCACACCGTAGATCCTGAAGGTATCAATCCGCGTGAGTTTGAAAAGGAAACCTTAGATGCTTTGGGAATGCCTAAGGAAATTGTGATGCGACACCGCACACCTCATTTTGGACATGTTTTCTCCGGCGAAGGGTATGCAACGGCATATTATGGATATATGTGGGCTGATGTTTTAACAAGTGACGCTGCTGAAGCTTTTGAGCAAGCACCCGGCGGATTCTATGATGAAGAAATGGCAGACAAACTGGTGAAATACCTTTTTGCTCCTCGCAATGCGATGGACCCTGCAGAAGCATACAGATTATTTAGAGGAAGAGATGCAACTATTGACGCTTTGATGCGCGATAGAGGCTTTCCTGTACCTAAAAAGTAATTTTTTTTAAAATAAATTCATTTTATATAAAATCTTAATTATGAGTTCATTTCATTTTGCCTTTAAAGTTAAGGATATTGAGTCCACACGCAAATTTTATATTGACCTCTTAGGTTGTAAAGAGGGGCGTTCTACTGAAAATTGGATTGATTTTAATTTTTTTGATAATCAATTATCAGCACATATCAGTAAAGATTTTCCAAAACCGGATTACTGTGGAAGTGTAGATGACATTAAAGTACCCATCCCTCATTTTGGTTGTTTATTGACCATTAAAGAGTTTGAAAACCTGCAGATAAAACTTGAGAATGCTCACATTGATTTTATTATAAAGCCTACAAAAAGATATGAAGGAAAAGTTGGTGAACAATTGACACTTTTTGTTTTTGATTATAGTGGTAATCCTCTGGAATTTAAAGCCTTCACAAATGAAAATGAAATTTACCTTGTATAGCGTCCAAGCTGAACATTTCAATCTGTGAATCATTATTACTTTTTTATTAACACAAATACAATACTACTTATCCACTTCTAGGTGGAACTAAAGATTTGTTATTCTGGTCTTAAATGATGAACTTTGTTAAGTTAATAATTTGATATGGACTGGTTTTCGACAGAGAATGATTTGCTATGGTATATTGGTTTTATCATTGTATTTTTTGCTTTTTTTATTTGGAACAATATGCGTTTAAAACGTAATAGATACAACCGTAAAAATCGCAATTTCAAAAAACGCTATATGGATCGTAAAAGCAATCAAAAAGAATAGAATCACCATAAGGTTACTCAATCTCATCAAATACTTCAATTAAAATGCTCGGATTAAAATTACCCACAGACCCTCGTTGGGTTAGAATTGTTGAAAAAAACATTGAAGAAATACTAACAGACCACGCATATTGTGAACAAAAAGCAGCTTCAACAGCCATTTCTCTGATAGTAAGTTTTCCTGAGTATTCTGAGCTTGTTGAAGAAATGGTGGCACTTGTCAAAGAAGAAATTAGCCATTTTAAAATGGTGCATGACAGAATTTTAGAACGAGGTTGGGTTATGGGAAGAGACCGTAAAGACGACTATGTCATCGCATTGCATAAATTTTTTCCAAAAGGAGGAAGCAGAACCACACAACTTGTTCACAGGTTGTTGTATGCCGCTTTGATTGAAGCCCGGAGCTGTGAACGATTTAGATTGTTGTCTGAAGAAATAAATGATGAAGAACTCCGCCAATTTTACCGGAAGTTGATGGTCTCTGAAGCCAATCACTATACGATGTTCTTGGGCTTTGCTAGAAAATATGGAGATTTAGAAGAAGTGAATCAAAAGTGGCAGGATTTACTTGATTATGAAGCAGAGATAATGAAAGAATTAGGCAAAAGGGAACATATTCACGGGTAAATTTAAGTTTTTAGGAAGAACTGATTTCTATATCTTTTGCCAGTTCCTCTTTATATAAGCTTTTTATAATTCCATCAGACAAACCAATTTTTGGAACAAGTATTTTTCTTGCTTTACTCCATTTCATCGCTGAAAGATAGATGCGGGTTGCGTGAATAATAACATCTGCCCTATCCGGATTCATATCCATTTCAACCACTCTTTCCTCATAAGAATAGTTTTGTATCAATTCAAAATAGTTTGCCAGATAAATATAGGAAAGGGATTTGCCAAGAGCTTTTCCGCTTTGTTTGAAAATACTGTTAATGTTACCTCCGGAACCAATTAATGAAATTTTGGAATAGTGCTTTGTTTCTTTTTTTATCCACTCCTCTACTTCTTCCCAAATAGTATCTGAAACCATATTGTTCAAAAGCCGCACTGTTCCCAGTCTAAATGATTTTGATGTTATTGTGTTGCCGTTTGAAAAAATCGTAAACTCAGTACTTCCACCACCCACATCAACATAGAGAAAGGTTTTGTCAACCATGATTAAATCTTTAATGTCTGTTGAAGCAATAATGGCCGCTTCATCATTTCCATCTATGACTTGAATACTAATTGCCGTTTTCTTATAGATTTTATTGACTATTTCTTTTCCATTTTCAGCCTCGCGCATCGCTGAAGTTGCACAGGCTCGGTATTTTGCAACTTTATGAGATTTCATCAACAATTTGAAAGCATTCATTGTATCAATAAGGCGCAACATATTTTCCTCTGTAATGTTTTTGTGTTGAAAAACATCTTCACCAAGCCTTATTGGAACACGCACCAATGAAGTTTTCTTAAATATAGTTTGCTGTCCGTCTCTTTCAATGATTGTTGCGATGAGAAGCCTCACAGCATTTGAACCAATGTCGATAGCACCATATTTTTGAATCTTCATTTTAATTGTTTTTACTTTTAGTTAATCTCTAACTTGTTTAGATAATAATTATAGGTTTCAATTTGAGAACGCACTTTTGGATTGTTATCAATTTTATAAGCGTTGTCTTGTTTCGCCGAAATAACTCTCGCTTTTACATTGTCGCTCCAGCAAATATCAAAAGTTTCTTGTAACTCTTTCTGAATGTCCTTATCGTAAATGGGACAGGCAATTTCGACTCGAGTGTCCAAATTTCGGGACATAAAATCTGCAGAGGAAATATAATATTTTGGCGAACCCCCATTTTCAAAAATATACATTCTCGGGTGTTCTAAAAATTTATCAACAACACTGATTACTTCAATGTTCTCACTCAAACCTTTAATCCCGGGGATTAGACAGCAAATTCCTCGCACAATCATTTTAATTTTAACTCCGGCTTGGCTTGCTTCATAAAATTTGTCAATCATTGCTGTATCTGAAAGACTGTTTAATTTTAATTGTATTCCGCAAGTTTTACCCTTTTTGCTATTCTCTATTTCAGTATTAATCAGAGCGTAAATTGCATTGCGGGTATAATGTGGAGACACAAGCAAATGACGGTATTTTTTTACTTTGTAGTTTATTTGAAAAAAATCAAATACTTTATTGACTTCTTTGAGTATCTTTTGATTGGCTGTAAAAAGTGTATAGTCTGTATATAATTTTGCGGTGGATTCATTAAAATTTCCGGTGCTTATAAATCCATACCTCACGACTTTACCGTTTTCAACTCTGTCAATGACGCACGCTTTGCAATGCACTTTGAGACCGGGAACACCAAAGATAACTTTGACACCTTCATCTTGCATTTGTTCAGCATAACTTATGTTTGCTTCTTCATCAAATCGCGCCTGAAGTTCTATTTGAACCGTAACGTCTTTTCCATTTTTCTTGGCATTTATAATGGAACTGGCAATATTTGATATTTTTGCAAGCCTGTAAATAGTAATCTTGATGCTTTTTACTTTGGGATCTATGGCGGCTTCCCGTAAAAATTTAATCAAATAAGCAAATGATTGATAGGGTGCATAAAGTAAATAGTCTTTTTTTGCAATTTTTTCAAGCACACTCCCCTGTAAAACTAAACCGGGCACCGGAAGAGGTTGATTTTTTTCATAAAATAAATCTTTCAAGCCCACATCAGGAAAATTCATATAATCCCTACGGTTGTGATAGCGGCCTCCGGGTATGAGGCTGTCTGTGTTGTGAATACCCATTTTTTTGAGAAGGTAATCAAGTGTTTCGGTATCGATTTCTTTATCATAAACAAACCTCACAGGGTCACCAATGCGACGATCTTTAACACTTTCTGAAAGCTTCTCAAGAAAACTTTTGCTCAAATCGCTATCAATATCCAGCTCTGCATCGCGGGTGATTTTAATCATATTTGCCTGAAGGCTTTCATAATTAAAAATATTAAATATAAAATGCAAACAGTGTCTTATTAAATCATCCAAAAGAATGATATAATGATTGCCATCCTTTCTTGGGAGTTCTATAAAGCGGTCTATGGATTTTGGTAATTCTATAAGTGAGTAAACTTTGCCTGTTGAGAACACTTTATCTTCAGGCTTCATAGACATTTTAACAACAAGGTATGCAGCGCTGTCTTTCAACAACGGGAACTCATCAACTTCATTAAGAACAATCGTCATCAAAGCCGGTCTTACCTTTTGAACAAAAAAATCTTTGATAAACTCACTCTGATCGGGTGTAATCTCTGTTTCATCAATTACAAAAACTCCTTCTTCTCGTAAAGCTGTTTGAATTTCCTGAAGAATTTTAAGGCTTTCGGTTTGCTGGGCGATTACTATGTTTGTGATTTGTTCTAAAAGGTCTTTGGCTTTGATACCGCCAAGCTCACTTTTTCCGGTTTTACCGGCGAGGTCAATACGTTTGATAGTGGCATACCTTACTTTGAAAAATTCGTCGAGATTGTTTGAGAAAATTCCTAAGAAACGTAAGCGTTCTATTAAAGGAACTGAAGGATCTTCTGCCTCTTGTAATACCCTGGCATTGAATTGTAACCAACTTAACTCTCTGTTTATATATGGATTTTGATTTTTTATCATTATCGTAAATGTTTAGGGAATACCATAGCTTTGGTTTTTCCTTTTGCTAAATTGCTCCAATTGTCTGTGTCAAAATCAATTTTTACAAATCCACAGGTAGGTAAATTATCAATAAATTTATTTCCCAATTTATTAACTAATTGGGTGAGCCCATAATTGTGTCCAAATACCATCAAAATATCTACATCATTTGAGGTTACTTCAATAGCTCTCATAACACGTTCCCCTGAAAAATCATACATACTATTTTCAATAACAAAACCCGAATCGGGTACTTGAAATGCCTTTTTGAATTGTTCGGCTGTTGTTAAAGCTCGATTGGCATCACTAGTCTTTATGAGTTGAGGAGCTTTATAATTTGCCGCCACATAGTTTGAAACCAAAACAATATCAAGTTTTCCCTTAGTATTTAAGGGACGTTGATGGTCTTCCACATTTTCTTCCCACGAAGATTTAGCATGTCTGGTTATGTAAAGTGTTTTCATCTGCTATGCTTCCGCGAAAGCGAAATTCTTTTTATTAATATTCAATTATTAAGGTGCTAAGCGTTCAATTTTCCAGTCAAAATCATCTTGCAAAGTATAACGTAAACGGTCGTGCAATCGGTTGGGTCTTCCCTGCCAGAATTCAATGGATTGGGGTT
Source organism: uncultured Flavobacteriaceae bacterium (assembly GCA_963977065.1). Classification (GTDB taxonomy): domain Bacteria; phylum Bacteroidota; class Bacteroidia; order Flavobacteriales; family Flavobacteriaceae; genus Planktosalinus. Next base: position 42,206 of record CAXBNF010000018.1, read on the forward strand.
TTACCAAAAATCCACCCCAATTTTTGGGTCGCGGAATTTCGGTATTTTCATATTGTTTTTCTAACTCTATTAGTTTGTTTTCAAGCATTTTGCGTGAAGCGACCACATTGCTCTGGTCAGAAACCACGGCTCCCAGTTGGCTTCCTTTGGGACGTGACTGGAAATAATTTTCTGAATCTGTTTCTGAGGTTTTTTCGGCAATGCCTTTAATGATGACCTGACGCTCGAGCGTGGGCCAAAAAAAAGACAAACACACTTTAGGGTGTGCCAGGATGGATTTCCCTTTTTCACTATCATAGTTAGTGTAAAACACAAAACCCTCTTCGTTGTATTTTTTCAACAACACCATTCTGTTTTTTGGGAAACCGTCTTCTCCTAAAGAAGCAACAGCCATAGCGTTTGGCTCATCAGCCCCGCCGTGCTCGACCGCTTCATAAAACCACGTCCTGAATTGTTGCAGCGGGTTTGCATCCACATTGGATTCAAGAAGTTCTTTCTTTTCATAAGTCTTGCGGTAATGGCTTAAATCGTTTTGCATTGTTGAGATTTGGAATGCAATTTACGGGTTTTTATAAGAATTTGAAACAAGCGTATGTGAAGAATGACTTAAATTTCAAACACTTTATAATCTTCGGCCAGCTCTGTGTTTTCAAAAATGGTTTTGGCTTCTTCTAAAAAGAGGTTTAAATCTGTGTAACGAGTGGAAAAATGACCTAAAACCAAGCGTTTTGCTTCAGCCGCTTTGGCAATCATTGCGGCTTCTTTGGCAGTGCTGTGCTTTGTTTTTTCGCAAAGATGTTTGTGCTCCTCTAGAAAAGTGGCTTCGTGATACAAGAGTGAAACCTTTTCAATCAAGGGAACAATTTCAGGATTATAAAAGGTATCACTGCAAAAGGCATAGCTTTTGGGTAGGTCAGGTGGAAAAGTGACTTTTTCATTGGGAATAAGTTTTCCTTCCAGGTTGGGCACATCAGCACCGGCTTTTAGCTTCCTGAAATAGCTATTATCAATTTTTGCTGCAACGGCAGCTTCAATATTTAGTTTTCGCTCTCCGGGTTTTTCCTTAAATAAAAAGCCATTGGTATATACCCTGTGTTTTAGGGGAATGGTGTGCACTTCCACCTTGTCATCCTCAAAGAGCAATTGAGATGTTTTTGTTTCCAGTTCGTGAAAAATCAGGTTGTAATTGGTCCACGCCTTACCCAGCTTGAGTTGCAAGGTGATTATTTCCTTGATGCCCTTGGGTCCATAAATGTGCAATTCAGCTTCGCGGCCTAAAAGTGTAAATGTGGAAATCAACCCAATCAACCCGTAAAAATGATCGCCGTGCAGGTGGGAAATAAAAATATGCTTCACCCGGGCAAATTTCACCTTAGATTTCCTCAATGCCACCTGAGTGCCTTCACCGCAGTCAATCAAAAACAGCTGCCCTCTCACGTCCAGCAATTGGGACGTGGGATTGTGAAAGGTTTTTGGCGTGGCGGAATGGCAACCTAGGATGGTGAGGGTCATATATTAAAAATATTTTTGTTGAAATGAGGTTTAAAATATCTTAAAACCCCAAATTCCGTTCAATTTCTTCCAATTCAATAACATCTCCAGCTTCTTGTTGTGATATAAAATAAAGCAAAAATTTATCGAGAATTTGGGTCTTTAATATAAAATAGCTTTTCAAAAAATTGTTGATTAAAAACCACGAATAAAATTATTAAAATCAGAAAAATTGGGTTAAATCGAATTGGTCCAATATTAAATAATGCATTTATATAAAATATATCTATTATATCCACAAATCCGATAAGTAGGGTTATTCCAAAAATATAACGATATAGATTCCTTTTCTTAAAATATAGAAATATTGAAACCGCAACTAATATAATACCTAAATAATGTTTGTAGGAGATTGTAGCATCTGTAAATAAAACAATTCCTACAGTAGAAACAATAAGAAGAAGAGCAATTATTAAGGGAGTACTGTTTTTATGAATGGAATTTTTCAAAACTTTTGAAATGTTTCTTTTTTTAATATATTTTACTCAAAACCCCAAATCCCGTTCAATTTCTTCCAATTCAATTACATCTTCGGCTTCAGGTAGTGTGGGTACTACGATCAATTCTTCCGGGATGACATCGGGATCGATGGAGTCGTTGACAATTACAAATGATTTTTTGGTGGCGCGGTGTTTGTTGGAAACTACAAGAAAACTAAGCAATTCCGGTAAGGTGAGAGGGTTGTATTTCATCAGGTCAATTACAACATTTTCACCTGAAAATTCTTTAGGGATGATGTATTCCAAAAAAGTGCCAAATTCGGCTACATTGTCTTTTTCATCTTCTATGAGTTGAAACCTATCGTGTTGACTAACTTTCATACTGTTTTATTTTTGAAGCCAATAAATAAATAACCGCCATCCTGATGGCTACTCCATTTTCTACTTGATTCAGAATGATGGACTGCTTAGAGTCTGCCACATCGCTTGTGATTTCTACCCCGCGGTTGATGGGTCCGGGGTGCATAATGACGATTTCCTTATTTAAAGAGTCGAGCAGCGCTTTGTTTATTCCATACTGCTGGGTGTATTCACGCACTGAAGGGAAGTAACTGATTTCCATCCGTTCGTTTTGAACGCGCAACATATTGGCAACATCACACCATTCAAGGGCATTTCTCAAATTGCCCTCTACTTCTACGCCTAATTTTTCTATATATTTAGGAATAAGTGTTTTAGGACCACAAACTTTCACCTTTGCTCCAAGTAATTGCAGGGCGAAAATATTCGACAAAGCCACTCTTGAGTGTAAGATATCACCCACGATAATAACTTTTTTCCCGGCCACATCGCCCAACTTTTCCCTGATGGAATAACAATCTAATAAGGCTTGTGTGGGATGTTCGTGCGCTCCGTCACCGGCATTGATGATGCTGGCATTAATGTGCTTTGAAAGAAACACCCCTGCTCCCGGATTGGGATGACGCATCACCACCATATCCACCTTCATGGAGAGGATATTGTTAACCGTGTCAATTAGTGTCTCCCCTTTTTTTACGGATGAGGAAGCCGCAGAAAAGTTGACAACATCTGCAGAAAGCCGTTTTTCAGCCAGTTCAAAAGAGAGGCGTGTTCTTGTACTGTTTTCAAAAAATAAATTAGCAATAGTAATGTCCCGCAGTGAAGGTACTTTCTTGATGGAGCGATTGATGACTTCCTTAAAATGATCGGCGGTTTCAAAAATAAGATGAATATCTGCCGGGGTGAGATATTTGATTCCCAATAAGTGTTTGACACTTAGTTCACTCATTCTTTTTTATGTTTATAGTTTCAGGTTTGAAAATATGCTTTTTTACTTCTAACATTTAACTTCTAATTTCTAACTTACCAAATAAACCGCATCTTCCCCTTCATTTTCTTTCCAGCACACTTTTACCTTTTCTTCATTGATAGCGTCCACTTGTCTGCCTCTGTAATCAGGTTGAATGGGCAAATGACGACTGAACCTTCTGTCAATAAGTGCCAGCAATTCAATTCCTTTTGGTCTTCCAAATGATTGGATGGCTGTTAAGGCAGCACGAATGCTTCTTCCTGTGTAAAGTACATCATCGATAAGTACAACGTTTTTGTCTTCCACAAGAAAATCGATTTTAGTTTTATTGGCTTCAAGGGATTTACCTCCCCTTCTGAAATCATCTCTAAAAAATGTAATATCGAGATAACCTAATTTGATCGTTTTAATTTTGTATTCGGTTTCTAATATGGACTTTAGGCGATTTGCCAGGAAAGTACCTCTTGGTTGTAATCCTATTAGAACAGTTTCTTGAAATGTATTGTGGTTTTCAATCAGGTGGCACGCTAAGCGATGAAGTGCAATGTGAACTTCGGTTTCGTTAAGCAACACTTTTTGACTCATGAAGATGAATTGTTTCTCAAGAGCAAAAGTACATAAAAATATTTCAAACTTGCTTTTTGAATTATAGTTATAGTAAATAAATATGAAATGTGTAATATGTAGCCCTTATAATGGTTTTGCCACGAATGCACTAATAATTTATTAATGCAAGTCATACATTTTCATTCGTGCATTAGTGGCGTTTTTAGAGGTGCTTGTAACTTTTAATAAAAAAAGGCTGTCCATAAGACAGCCTTTTACTATGATTAATGGATGTTAAAATTATTTTTTACCGTCCATTTGATCTTTCAATGCTTGTAATTTATCATTGGCATCCCCTAAAGTTGGCTTTGCTTCAGCAGCAGTATCTGCTTGCTTCTTCACAGCTTCCTTAAGGATTTTTGCTTCTTCTTCTCTGAAAATTACAGTATGAGAAGCCACCACTCTCTTGAATTCTTTGTTGAATTCAATAATTTGGAATTCTGCTTCTTCTCCTTTGTTCAACTTGCTTCCGTCTTCTTTTTCAAGGTGACGAGAAGGAACAAATGCCACTACATCTTCGTTAAACTCAACTGTTGCACCTTTGTCAACAATTTCAGTTACTTTAGCAGTGTGCTTGGTCCCAAGTGCAAATTCTTTTTCATATTTATCCCAAGGGTTTGTCTCAGTTTGTTTGTGACCTAAACTCAACTTACGTCCTTCAACATCCAATTCAAGAACAACCACTTCAAGGGTATCACCCACATTGGTGAACTCACTTGGGTGTTTGATTTTCTTGGTCCAGGATAAATCTGAAATATAGATTAAACCGTCAATTCCTTCTTCCAGTTCAACAAATACACCAAAGTTTGTGAAGTTTTTCACTACACCTTTGTGTTTTGAACCAACAGGGAATTTGTTAGTAATATCTGTCCAAGGGTCTGGAGTCAATTGCTTGATACCAAGCGACATTTTGCGCTCTTCTCTATCTAAAGTAAGTATAACAGCTTCTACTTCATCACCTACCTTAACAAAATCCTGAGCACTTCTCAAATGAGTTGACCATGACATTTCGCTTACGTGAATCAATCCTTCAACACCATCTTCAACTTCGATGAATGCACCATAATCTGCGATTACAACAACTTTACCTTTTACTTTATCTCCAATCTTAAGGTCTGAGCTAAGTGCTTCCCAAGGATGTGCATTTAGTTGTTTAAGACCCAATTGGATTCTTGTTTTATCTTCATCAAAATCAAGAATTACAACGTTTAACGTTTGGTCTAATTCTACGATTTCATTTGGATGATTGATTCTGCTCCAAGAAAGGTCAGTGATATGAACAAGTCCATCTACACCTCCAAGGTCAACAAACACACCATAAGAAGTAATGTTTTTCACAACACCCTCCAGTACTTGTCCTTTTTCTAATTGACCGATGATTTCTTTCTTCTGCTCTTCAATATCTGCTTCGATAAGTGCTTTGTGAGAAACAACAACGTTTTTGAATTCGTGGTTGATTTTAACAACTTTAAATTCCATTGTTTTACCAACATACCCATCATAATCACGGATTGGCTTCACATCGATTTGAGAACCAGGCAAGAAAGCCTCAATTCCAAATACATCGACAATCATACCTCCTTTGGTTCTGCATTTTACATAACCGTTTACGATAGTTCCTTTATCGTGAGCTTCATTCACACGATCCCAGGCTTTGATTGTTCTTGCTTTTCTGTGAGATAATACAAGTTGTCCTGTACTGTCTTCACGCACGTCAATTAAAACCTCTACTTTGTCACCCACTTTCAAGTCTGGGTTGTAGCGAAACTCATTCAGAGAAATCACACCCTCACTTTTAGCATTGATGTCAATAATAGCGTCGCGATCTGTCATATGTACAACAACACCTTCAACGACTTCGTCGTCCAGTGTGTCAACAAAATTTTCTGCAACTAGTTTTTCAAATTCATCCAGCTTTTTCTCATCAATTACTTCGATACCCTCTTCATAATTGTGCCAGTTGAATTCTTTTAAAAATTTTTCAGGGTTTGCTTCTTTAGCAGACACCTCTTTTTTTGGTTCTTGAGTAGCTGTAGCAGCTTCTACTTGTACCTCTTCGTTTTTTGTTTCTTCAGCCATTGCTGATTAATTAATTTGTATCCTGTATTCCCTGAAAATTTAAGCAACTGAAACACAGAAGTGTTAGTAAATTTTAAAATTGTTTCCCTTTCTAATTTTCATAAGCTGCAAAAAGGAGTGCAAAAGTAGTATTAAATTTTTAATTTTCAAAGATTTATTCCGCTTTCGCGGATGCAAATAATGAATTTTAATTGTGAGTTTCATAAAAAGAACTTTCTACAATAAAATATTTCCAAATTCTCATACCGTTTATTGTTTGCCATCCCGAAAGCGTTCGGGACACGAATAATTATGTAAAGGGGTACATTTTAGAAAAACATTCGTGCATTAGTGGCTTTTAAGAATTCGATATTCTAAAAAATGTGTAGTTTCGTAAAATCAACTTCATAACTCTTATTAAAATGACTAAAAAACTGCTTTTAATTTCTTTTGTTCTCCTATCAACACTCTCACTAAGCGCCCAAACATCAACTCTCACCGTAGAAAAAATCATGCAGGACCCCAAATGGATGGGTACCTTTCCTTCAGAGATTAAATGGGATGATCACAGCGAGTTTATCTATTTTAAATACAATCGTGACAACGACCCGACAGATTCCCTGTATCGCATTGCAATTAAAAAGCCCAATGTGATTGAAAAAGTTAACTGGGAAAAAGAAAAAGAACTGGTTCCATTTAACGGGAATTACAATAACAAAAAAACATTAAAACTCTATACAAAAGACAATACTCTAAAAGTATATGATTTAAAGACTAAAAAAGAAAGAGATATCATTGAATTACCTGGCAGAATAATAAACCCGGTTTTTCTGGCCAATGAAAATCATATTGCTTTTCAGTTTGACAAGAATGCATTTGTGTATTCACTAGAAACAGGGGTTTTAAAAAAAGTAACCAATATTCAAAATGGTGAAAAAAAAGCAGATAAAGAAACTGAAAAGTCAGCCAAAAACAACTGGTTAAGAGACGATAACCTGGAGTTATTGCAAGTAATCAAAGAACGCGAAGACAAAAAAGAAAGTACTAAAAAATTCAATGAATTTACAAAAGACGAAGAACCTTATGAATTCTATCTTGGTAAAAAGTCGATGACCAATCTACAGGTCTCACCAGATGAAACTTTTGTAACATTTAATTTATTTTCAAGAGGAGATTCAGACGCTACCATTGTGCCAGATTATATTGACGCTTCCGGTTATACCGTCGATTTAAACACACGTTCTAAAGTGGGTGATAATCAAACACAAGTTAAACTTGCTGTTTACAACCTTAAAAAGGACACCGTTTATATGGTTAATACCGAAAATCTCCCCGGCATCAAAGACCTTCCAGATTATGTAAAAGACTACCCTGAAAAGGAATGGGAAGAAAAAGTGCGCGACGTCTATTTATCAAGAGTTTACTTTTCTGATAACGGAAACCACGCCATCGTCAATGTGCGTTCTAAAGACAATAAAGACCGCTGGATTGCAAAATTAGAGCTTGAAACCGGCGAACTTGAATCACTTGACAGACAACGTGACGAGGCTTGGATTGCCGGTCCCGGAATTGGTTGGTCAATGGGTGGCGGCACCATGGGTTGGTTGCCCGATAATAAACACTTTTATTTTCAATCGGAAGCAACGGGTTATTCTCATTTATACCTTTTGGATGTTACTAACGGAAGAAAAAAAGCCTTAACCTCAGGTACCTTTGAGGTTTTTGACCCCTTTATTTCAAATGACAAAAAACACTGGTATCTCACCACCTCTGAAGTTGATCCAGGTGAACGACACTTTTACAAAATGCCGTTGATGGGCGGAAAAATGGAAAAACTTACCAATCTCACCGGAAATAATGAAGTGTCATTATCCCCGGATGAAAAATATATGGCAATCAGATATTCATATAGTAATCAGCCCTGGGAATTGTATTACAAACCCACAATAGCCAATGTAAAAGAAACTCCTTTGACAAATGGGCAAACCGAAGAATTTAGCAGCTACAACTGGCGCGACCCTCAAATGGTACATTTCACGGCTTCAGATGGTGTTAAAGTACCTGCAAGACTCTATACCCCTTCAGCAGAAGCCAAAAATGGTGCTGCAGTGATTTTTGTTCACGGTGCTGGTTATTTACAGAATGTGCATAAATGGTGGTCGCTTTACTTTAGGGAATATATGTTTCACAATTTATTGACAGATTTAGGTTATACTGTTTTAGATATTGATTACCGAGGAAGCGCCGGATATGGAAGAGACTGGAGGACTGCCATTTATCGCCATATGGGCGGAAAAGATTTGTCTGACCAAGTTGATGGAGCAAAATATCTCATTGAAGAAATGGGTGTTGACCCTGAAAGAGTGGGCATCTATGGCGGAAGCTATGGCGGTTTCATAACACTAATGGCTCTATTTAACGAAGCAGGAACGTTTAAAAGTGGAGCTGCGTTGCGATCAGTTACAGACTGGGCTCATTACAACCACGGTTATACATCAAACATTTTAAACGAACCAACTACTGACCCCATTGCTTATCGACGCTCCTCACCCATTTATTTCGCCGAAGGGCTTGAAGGACATCTTTTAATCGCTCATGGGATGGTAGATATCAATGTACATTTTCAGGATGTGGTGCGGCTAGCACAACGATTAATCGAATTGGAAAAAGACAATTGGGAAATGGCGGTTTATCCTGCAGAAGATCATGGTTTTGTGGAACCCAGCAGCTGGATTGACGAGTATAAACGTATTTTGAAGTTGTTTAACGATACGCTTCTTGAGTAAACTACTAATATAAAGCCTCTAAAAAACAAAGGGACAAACTAAATTAGTTTGTCCCTTTTCCAATTAAGCGAAAGTTTGTAGATGCATTAATTGTTTTGAGGAAACCCTTCTAATGGATTGTTGTCCCAGAATACACGTTGTAATA
>CAXBNF010000019.1:0-49869 GCA_963977065.1 uncultured Flavobacteriaceae bacterium
CTGCCTCGGTAAAATGAACGAACGATTCACCATCATATTTCGATACGCCTCCGCCCCAAGTGCCGAACCAAAGGTTTCCGCTTTTATCTTCTAAAATAGACCTGACATCATTATTACTCAAGCCGGCTGCCTCGGTAAAATGAACGAACGATTCACCATCATATTTCGATACGCCTCCGCCCCAAGTGCCGAACCAAAGGTTTCCGCTTTTATCTTCTAAAATAGACCTGACATCATTATTACTCAAGCCGGCTGCCTCGGTAAAATGAACGAACGATTCACCATCATATTTCGATACGCCTCCGCCTTCAGTGCCGAACCAAAGGTTTCCGCTTTTATCTTCTAAAATAGACGTGACGCTATTATCACTCAAGCCGGCTGCCTCGGTAAAATGAACGAACGATTCACCATCATATTTGGATACACCTCTGTCTAAAGTACCGAACCAAATGTTTCCGCTTTTATCTTCTAAAATAGAGCTGACATAAGAGGACCCCATACCTTGGTCCACATCAAAATATTGTAAATTGGTAAGGGCATCTTTAAAAGCCGGGGGCAGGGCTTTGGTGGGTAAGGGTTGAATGGCTTTTACTGTTTTGCCCCGGGCAGGTATCGGTATGCCGGTGGGTATGGTGTCACCGATAGAATTAATTAAAACAAAATCTTTGTTGCCTTCGCCTAATTTAACGGTTTTAAGTTGACTGTGGTCAACCGGAAAAGTTGGCAGGTTTTCGGGTATTTTGTGTCGGTTGGGGTGGGCATTTACTTTGACAAGCTCAGTAACCGCCTTGACCACTCTGGGACTGGTAACACTGTCCGGGTGAATGAGTTTTCCCCTTGCGGGTATTGGTACACCGGTGATGAGCGTGTCGCCACTGCTTAAAATGATGGGTTCGATGCTATTGCCTGTTACCTGGTTTATGGTATAACCACCTTCGGGGTTGGCTTCTACCATTTGAGGTTGCGGAAAGAGAGGTGCGGGGGTGGTTCCGTAATCTTTTGGGCTACGGTTGCAGGCGGCAAATAGCAGAAGCAGGAGGATGAAATGTATTTTCCCTAAAAATTGTGATGATGTCGTTCTCATAGTCATTTTATATGGGTAATTCAATGGTAAATGTAGCGCCTTCATTTTCATTTGATTCTATTTTTATTGATCCTCCGTGCGCTTTCACAATATCATAACTCAAGCTCAATCCCAATCCGGTTCCCTGTCCTGTGGGTTTGGTGGTAAAGAAGGGTTGAAATATTTTGTCTTTGATGTGTTCCGGGATACCCTTGCCGTTGTCTTCCACGGAAATATACAACTTGTTATTTAATTTTTTGGTGCTTACTGAAACTGTGGGTTCATAATTTTCGGGTTGTTGCATCTTTTTTTCGCTATCAGCACTTCGACTCCGCTCAGTACAGGCGTAGAAGCCGTTAGTAATGAGATTAAGAATAACCCTCCCGATATCTTGCGGAACAATTTCTATTTTCTCCAGGGATTCATCAAAATGGGTGTTTAAGATTGCGTTAAACGATTTGTCTTTGGCTCTTAGACCGTGGTAGGCGAGACGAAGATATTCGTCACATAGTGCATTAATATCAGTGGATACCTTTATTCCACTACTGCTGCGGCTGTGTTGCAGCATTCCTTTTACAATGCCATCGGCGCGCTTGCCGTGATGGTTAATTTTTTCGAGATTCTCAATCACATCTTTCAGGAGGGCTTTCACTTCTTCCATATCGCCATTTTGAAGTTCTTCAAGCATTTCATCAATGAGCTCCTTACTGACTTCAGAAAAATTATTCACAAAATTCAACGGATTTTGAATTTCGTGGGCAATGCCTGCCGTAAGTTCTCCCAGTGACGCCATTTTTTCAGATTGGATGAGCTGCGATTGGGTAGCTTGAAGGTCGGAAAGTGTTACCTCTAATCTTTGTTTTTCGGCAAGGAGTGCAGCAGCTTGCGCTTCAGATTGGGCAAGATCGGTATACCGCTGATAGGCAAATGTAAACACATTGCGAAAACGACTCAGAATTGATTTTTGATGTTCGGGCAACACGCCAAAATTTGAAATTCCAATAGCACCTTTACCGAAAGCATACAGGATATAAGAGACACTATCAGTATTAAGTAGCCGAGGGTCATCTTTTTCTCCATTATTTCGTCGCATATCTATGAGGTCTTGAAGTTGCTGCCCTTCTAGAATTAATTCAGAAAACCCATCGGTTGTTGCAATAATATCTTCCAGCTGTTCCTTTAGGGTAGGGTCATCTTTGTAGGACATTTGCGTTACCGTACCGCCCATTTCGTGAGAATAATCAAAACCTGAAAAGGTTAAACCATCGCCATTATCTATATCAATAATTGAGTTACGGATATTCGTAAAGCCCAAAGTTAACAACTGTTCATACAAAACCTGGGCAACCTCGAGCATGTCCTCAGATTTGTTTAAACCAAGCGTAACGGAACGCACTTTTTCCAGTGAAGCTTCAATTTTTGCTTCCTTGGCTTGTGCTTCGGCGTTTGCCAGATCAGTATATCTTTTATAGGCGAATGTAAATACGTTTCGAAAGCGTTTTAAAACCTTTTTTTGAGTATCGCTCAAAATTCCGAAGTTGGAAATCCCAATGGCACCGTTTCCAAAGGAATAGAGGTTATAAGTTAGATGGTCGGTTTTGTGTAATCGTGGATCATCTTTTTCGCCATTTCTTATTCGTGTCTCAATGAGTTCTTCCAACTCTTTTCCTTTCAGTTCAATTTCAAAAAAGGCGTCATTACTGGATTGCACTTTTTTGATTTGTTGTTCAATAACAGGATCGCCATAGTATGAAAACTCTGTAACAGCGCTTGACATATCGTGGGAATAGTCATAATCTAAAAAGGTTTCTTTTTCGTCATTATGAATATCTATAATCGCATTTCGAATATCGGTAAAGCCAAGCTCCAGTAATTGCTCGTATAGAACTTGAGCAATTTCCAGCATATCATCAGAATTTTTAAGGGAGAGTGCTACTGATCTCACTTTTTCAAGTGCCGCTTCAATTTTTGATTCCTGTGCTTGTGCTTCTGCATTCTTAAGATCTAAAAAGCGTGTATAGGCTTGTTCAAATACTTTTGCAAATCGCGGAAGAATTTCAAGTGATTCAAAGGGTTGCAAGGCAGATACCAATATATAACCATTTTTGAAAGACGCACCATAATCAATTTCCCAGGCTGGCGCTTCGGGCATTGGTGTCTTGTTTGCCGCTAAATCTTTTAAAACTTTTTGTGCCGATGGTAAGTTGAAAATAGCATCAAAATGTTCCTTTATAAAATGCTCCGGAATTTCTACTGAAAACAGCTCTGTTCCTTTTTTCCATTCATCATATCGGTACTGATGAATATAATCCAGGTCCACAGGGACTATAAAAGGCGTCATCATACCAGCACCCGGAATACTGTGCCATTGTTCAACATGGCCCTCGTGTTTATCGCAAAAAACAATTCCCGTAGCAAATAAATCGCCATCAAAACGCCTTAATTGGTTGAACATTTCAGTAGTAACAGCACTAAAATCGGTACTCGATTGCATCCCCATAGATTGGGATCTCACGCGCTCCAATGCCGCTTCTATTTGTGCTTCTTTGGCTTGTGCTTCTGCTTTTTGTAGGTCGAGGAAGCGGGTATAGGTTTGCTGAAATACGTTTCCGAAGCGCATTAAGATAGCATTCTCTTCGTCAGAAAATGGATTGCCATTAAAGTTTTCTATATATAACCCGACAGTATCTAATAGTACCGTTGAGATGGCCAAGCCCTCAAATTCAAAATAAGTGGTTTTGGTTTCTTCCGGTAAATCCGGGATAAACTGAAACAGGTCGTTATAAAATTTATTTTTCTCTTCAAAACCTAATTGATTCGTAAAGAAATTTTGTCCTGTTTTCTTGGCTTCCATAAAGTTATTCCAATGAGCACAGTCAAAATAGGGCAATACAATCTTTGGAAACACAGCATTATGGTCGGCCAGCCAAATATGCATGTCCTCATTTTCTTTATAATCTAATATAAAACCGGCATGGTCAATAGCGACCTCCAATTGCACGAATTGGTCATAAACGACCTGGATAACTTCCTTGAGCTCATCACTTTTATGCATAGCCATACTTCGGCTTCTTACACGTTCTATTGCTGCTTCAATTTCCAGTTCGCGGGTACGCTCTTTTATTTTTTCTTCGAGTTCCAGGTTTTTTTTGCGAAGTCCTTCCAAAGGAAAGGCTTCATCGGTATCTACATTGGTATCGGGCGTTGAAGCGTGAAAATGAGTCACCAGCCATTGGCCTGAAAAGTTTTCTAAAATAACAGAAAGTCTCGCGGTAAATCTATAATCATTCTGCTCGTCGTGCATATTTAATTCTTCCACAATGAGATAAGAGGTGTTATTGACCAGAAATTTTTCATAAATAGGTTTTCGAGTAATGGTTAAGGGATGGGTTTTTAATTGCGCCGATTGGGTTTCGGTCAAATTTATCAAATCGTTGAAACTGGACAAAAACTCGTGAGCAGCGGTGCCATACCCCATAAAATCTTGATGAAAAAGTGTTGTGAGCTCTTCTGATGGTTTTCCGAAGAAGAATATAGCAATGATCTGCTCATAAACTTTTTTTATAGCGGTTATTGTTGGTGTTTTTTTGGTGTTCATTTTGGTTTGTGTTGTCAATTACACGTTATGCATAAATATGGTTTTGCTCGATAATTTTTTTTTCGGATGTTTCTAAAGAATTTAATCATCACCCTAGTGTTTGGTCACTTTTTTATTGATAAAATATACAATCGTTAACAGAGCAGTCACTACCAGTGTACCTATAGCTTCAGCAGCGGTCATTTTTGACAGAAAGAAGATGATAATCCCCGAGGATAAGATTGGAACAGTAAAGCCACCCGGAATTTTAAATTCGTCGGGTTTTGATTTTTTTGTAAACCGCAGCTTGATGACCGCCAATGAAACACCCAGGTATTGTAATAAAATGCCGCCGGTAGCAATAACAGCCAGTGTTTCAAAACTTCCTAAAGCTGCAATGATAAAACCTATACAGGCATAGGTTAGGATGGCCAGATGAGGTGTTTTAAATTTAGAATGAATGGTGCCAAAGGCCTTCACCGGAATCACCCGGTCTCTGGACAAGGCGTACAAAATGCGAGGCATGTTCAGAATGGCGCCACTCAGGTAGCCAAACATGGAAACAGCTGCACCGGCAGTTAAAATTATAAATCCGGTATGGCCAAAAATAGCTTTGGCGGTCTCAGCAAGGGGTGCTTTTTGGTCTGCCAGTGCATCACCCAGTACGCCCTGCGCAACCAGTTGAATGAGGATATAGATGACTAATACCGCAATGATTCCTATAAAAATAGACTTCGGTATGTTTTTGTTGGGCTTTTTAACTTCGCCGCTTACATTCAGGCCTGTTTCACCGCCAATAAAAGCAAAAAACAGGATAAGAGAAGTAGCTCCCAACTGCTCAAAACCGGGGAAAGTTTCTATGGATATGTTGGCCATAGAAACTTTGGGTAACCCTAAAACAATGAGTAATAGCAGTGGGAGGATTTTGGCAATGACTAAAAATTTGATCAGGCCAACCCCTTGCTTGACGCCTAAAATATTGATAAAAGCCAAGCCAAAGAAAACAACAAAAAGAAAGAATAATCTAACCACTTCAGACTCAAATACCGGAAATGCGGCTGCCAATATGTTCACAAGCGCGTTTGAAACTGCGGCATCGGCCAATAAAACTGCGGCGAGGTATAAGTTTCCAGATAAAAATCCCGCATAGTTGCCAAAAGCCGTTTCTATATAAGTATAAAGCCCGCCGGTGGTAGTAACTTTACTTCCCACTTCGGCAAAACAGAGCATAATCAAGGCAATCAAAATGCCGCAAACCAAATAGGCAAAAACACCTGAAGCCCCCATAGCAGAGGCTACAATGGCCGGTAACACAAAAATTCCCGAACCGATAATGACATTGATAATGTTTGATGACAGCCCAAACACACCAATGGTGCGGAGCAGGTTTTCCTGTTTATTTATTTTCACTTTAAGATTTTTAGTTGGTTTTAACTCAAAGAAAATAGCTTATAAGCATACCACACATCAATAGATGATATTGTCCAGAATTTGATCTAGATAGCGTTCTTTTTTACACAATATAGTATCAGCTAAATAGACTTCAAATATTTCTTTTCTAAAGGTAATCAGCTCTATGGCACCAAAATGGTGGAAGCCGATCGCTCGTTCTATTTTCTTCAAACTTTTTTTCTTTTTGTCACCTTTAAATTCATCATAGATTTTGTCAAATGTTTCCTGAGAGGTTTTTGATTGGATCAGTTCGATTTCTTCTGGTGATATTTCACTATCTGCTTTAGCACATAAAAGCATGATATAAATTTTCAGTTCTTCTTTTGTCCAGTTTTTGTGATTGTTTTTCATAGGGTGAAAATGTTATTTTATTGAAATATAGTGATATATTTTTAAAGTGAATTATTGATGCTTCAAACTTAAAACTGAAAATATATAAATTGCTCGCCACTGCCTTGCGCAATCAAAAGCAGAAATACCATAATTGCCCATCCGGTTGCAAACAACCACACCGGCAAATCTTCTGCTACCATTTTTACTGTATGTCGACGCATATACCAATGCAATAGAAACAATAGTGCCGTAATAACAAATACTTTTAGCAAATCAAAATACTCTAAAATCATTATTCCTTCCGGATTTAAAAAGAGCATGGATTCTATCATTGATTGCGCCGTGCTAAATTCGTTTGCACGAAAAAAGACCCAGGTAAAATTGATGCAAGTGAAGGTTAAAAACGCAAAAAAGATTCCGTTCCAAAACGTAATTTTTACGGGCACTTTGTGTTTTAAGAGTTTTTCAATGACTAAATAGATTCCGTGTAAAGCACCCCAAACTACAAATGTCCAGGCGGCGCCGTGCCAAAGTCCGCCCAACAGCATGGTAATCATCAGTGCAGCATACATTCTTGTTACCCCAAACCGGTTTCCGCCTAGCGGGATGTATAAATAATCACGCAACCAGGTAGAGAGTGATATGTGCCAGCGTTTCCAAAAGTCTGAAAACCCGATAGCGCCATAGGGGTACAAAAAGTTATGCGGCAAGACAATGCCCAGCATCATAGCTATACCAATGGCACAAGTTGAATAACCGGCAAAGTCAAAGAATATCTGCCCTGAGAACGCTAGTGTTCCTGCCCAGGCATCCCAGAAATTCAATGCTTCCTTAGCACCAAAAACAGTATCAGAGGTATCGGCCAAAAGGGTGTCTGCCAAAACCACTTTTTGAAAAAGTCCCAGCGTCAATAAAAAAAGACCCCAGATAAATTGTTTGGCAGTCGCTTTCTTTTCTTCATAAAACTGGGAAATCAGTTCTTTGGCCCTCACAATCGGACCGGCAACCAACTGAGGGAAGAAGGTGACATAGAGTGCAAAATCTAAAAAAGTTTTAGCACGTTCAGTTTTTTGATTATACATATCTATGGTATAAGACATGGTTTGAAACGTATAAAACGAAATACCCATAGGTAAAAGAATGTCCAGGGGTTGGGTTTGATAGCCATAGCCATAGGTGTCTGCAACAGCTGTAAAATTATCCAATAAGAAATCCCGGTATTTAAAAAACGCTAAAAAACCGAGGTTGACTACTAAACTGAGCAACAACCACAATTTTCGTTTGCGCAGGTTTTGCTCAACCGCCAATTTATTACCGGCGGTCCAGTCAACTAATGTTGAAATCCAGAGTAAAATAACCAAAGGCGGATTCCAGAATCCGTAAAATACATAACTGGCCAGCAGTAACATTCTTTTTTTACCTGTCCAGTTAAAGATTTTGGTATAGTAAAGCACTAACACTACAACCAAAAACACGAAGAAACTTAGTGAGTTGAATAACATGATTAGTTGGTTTTTAGGTTAGTGATAAGGTTTTCTTCCAAAAGAATTTCTACCAGATTTTTGGTAAACATATCGGCATCGGTGGCAGATAAGTGCGACCATTCAATGGTTTTGAAGTTTTTGAGTTTATCGTAATCCTGATAATGAATGGCCGGAGCATTCGCTTTGGCAACCAGTTCGTCCCAAAACTCAGGTCGGGGTGTTATCATGCTTTCCAATTCGTCAAAAAAACCATCAGAGGGTGAACGCAGTAATATGACTTTACCCCCACGGGCTTCAAATTTTTCCAGGTTTTTTAAGAAAAATGCTATAGTTCCTTCTTTGTCGGGTGGTGGTGGTTTGGGTTCAGAAGTAAGCATCGATTTCCAAACGGCCATGATAGAATTAGCAAAACTGGTATCGGTAACCATGCGTTCTTTCATACGCACATTTCGATATTTATCTATATCCTGAAACCTTCTAAAAGGGGGTTCTTTTGGTTTGTCAGTTCGGTTGGGTAATTTGAGGGTATTTAACAAGGCTTTTAAATTGATGTCGTCATACCAGGCTTCATCATCATTTGATATGAATGCCAATGAATTTTGTATAGGAATAGATAACACAAAATTGAGACGTTGTGCATAGGTACGGTTTTTGTAAAACTCAGATCTTGATGATGCCCTTGTCCAAGGCGGGGCTTGCTCAAAAGTGGTAGAAAAAAATAGGGGTGGTGTGACCCCAACAATTATAGTTCCATTAAAATTGGTGTTTTCAACAATGTCATGAAAAGTGGGCAGAGGTGTGGACCCTGCATTGGCCAGTTGAATGGGTTTAATGCCTGTTAAGGCCTCCCATTCATGCACTTGAATATTAAAAAGCACACGGGATGACCCGACGAGAACCACATCATTTTCTGTTGCTTTTTCCACTTTGGCACGTGTTTTCGCCCAAAGGTATTTGTCGTCGTCTATATCTGGAAAATAGCCCTGCGACCTCCAGTAAAGTTCCCACACGGTAATGCTTACAAGGCTTAAAATCACCGTGATGAGTAAGGTTTGTTTGAGATTCATTGATTGGTTAATTAGTTGGTTATAATAAATATAAAGTGTTTTTTGTTTATAAATAACTTAGCCACCCGTATTGCCGGTTGTTCTTCTTAAAATTCCAGTACCATTTGCATACCGGGTATAAGCTTGCAACCACAAATAGCCAAATCAGGTACACAGTCCCCAATGAAAAACCATAGCCCTGCAATTCTGTTACAAACCCAATCCACACATCAATAATCATCAATTTGGGGTCATAGCCACTCAGGTAAACTGCCAGTACAGCCAAAAGATGGATCCAGTAAATATGAACGATGTAAAAAAACATGGGTACTTTTCCAAAAAGGACCATGACATCAAACAATTTTCCTTTCAACTTCTCAGCAAGCGATAGCACAAATAGGGAAGGCCCCAATGTGATTAACAAAAACATCAATGAAGGCGGATATTTGGTGACATTAAAAAAGGAAATCACTGTTTTTGAAAAATCTTCATAAGTGGTCCACGCTTCTAGGTCGCCGTAAATGTTTGCAAAGCGCAAAACAAAAAATAGGACAATGGCTGAAATACCGGTGCGTATTAATATACGATGACGTTTCACGGCCTCAAATCCGGGTTTGTATAAGTTGCCTAAGTAATAACCCAGCGGCATGACAAATATCCAGGGGATGAGCGGATACGCATTTATGATGTTACTACTTTCAGTGAGTGGAATCGGTCCTCTTATGTGTAATAGGTTCCAAAAATCACCCAGTTGTCCACCTGTAAAACCATCCAATGCATTGTGACCAAAAATCACGAGCAGGCACAGCGGTATCATTATTTTTTTTGGAAAATGGATAAAGAACGCCAGAAAAATCATGGAGGCACCTAAAAGCCAGATGACTTGAAAAATAATAGAGTCGAAGTTGAACTGAAACCGCCATCCAAAGGATATGATGATAATTTCTACAAAAATCAACCACAAACCACGTTTTAACAGCCATTTACTAACTGCATTTTTACCGATTTTTTGTTCCACAAAAAAAGCAGAAGTACCGGCCAGTAAAACAAATACCGGTGCACAAAAATGAGTGATAAAACGTGTAAAAAAGATCCAGAAATTGGTTTGGTCTATATCTGTTGGATCAAAATAAAAATAATCATAATGAAAATAGGCCCGCACGTGGTCTAAAGCCATTAGGACAATGACAAAACCTTTCAGAAAATCAATGGATTGGATACGGGTTTTCATATGTGGTTTATTTTATTAATTTAATATCCTTTTACTAACAAAGCTTCCTATTTCAATTAGGTTCCATTTTTTTAGAAGAATCCTGATTGTTAATATTGATAAAAGGCGTTTTCATTAAATACCAAAACGATTGTTTTTGATCGTCAAATTCTTTAAGTCCAAGTTTAACTTCATCCGGATGTTTGTATTTAAAGGTTCCGAATAGCCGGTCCCAAAGAATAAAAATATCGGCATAATTAGAATTGGTGTAAAACTCGTCTTGATCGTGATGCACGCGATGAAAATTAGGTGTTGTAAATACCAAACCGAAGCTTTTATCAATCCAAGCGGGATATTTGATATTGCAATGATCTATAAACACATAGGGAATAATGATTAAAACAAACAAACCAAGTCCGGTGGTGTCTAAACCAAAAAGTGCCGCAGCTACAACTCCTGAAGAACCAAAATAAAAGACCAATTCAATGGGATGTACCCTGATGTTAGAGGAAGCGTCCATGCGACTGTCACTGTGATGCACGCGGTGGAAATTCCACAAAAGAGGAACGTAGTGTGCAATGCGATGGAACCAGTAATTGGCCATATCAAAAAGCATTACGCTAAACAGCAGATATAACCAAACGGGTAAGTCTAAATGATGAAACAAACCTATTTCGTGCGTATGCAACCAATCAACTGCAATCACGATAATGCCTGCCCAAAACAAATTCAATAAAGTAATGAGTATTAAAAAACCGATGTTTTCAAGTAAATGCTTACCCATTTTATCAAATTTAAATTGGGTGTTGAATACATTTTCTGCGGTAAAAAAGATTACAAGTAGAACCACAGTAAATAAATCAAAGTTTATGCTTATCAGGGTGTTAATGGTTTCCATAATTGAGTAAGGGATTTATTTATTTCACAATTTTGAACGGTTGCTTCTTCCCATAAGTCAACGAACGCCACAACCATTCAAATGGTCCAAATTGAAAATACTTCAACCATATTGGGCTGGTAATCAATTGAAAAATCCAAATTCCAAAAACGATATAATACAATTCATAACGCTCTAAAATGCCGAACAAACCAAAACCAAAACCGTAAAAAATGATGGACGTAATGATGCTGTGCATTAAATAGTTAGTCAAGGCCATTCTACCCACAGCTGCCAATGCTCTTTGAAGAAACGCTATCATTCCGGATTTAATAAACAGCATAAACAATCCAATATGTCCCATAGTTACACCTATCCTGCCCAATTGATAGGTTTGATTGGCATTGCTCATAGTGACAACATCATAATTGCTTTGAACAATGAGTTGGGTTTCAAAATAATTTATGGTGATACCAATGAGGTAACCTATAAATGCCATTAGAAAATAAAAACGGGTGCTCCGCTCACCGTGAAAAATCCGTAGTTTAAAAAAGGCCATCCCGATAAACATATAACTCAATATATCCCAGACCCATAATCTGTATGGGAACCAGGTTTGTAACCACTGGTTTAATTTTACTTTGTTATTGATCACTTCAAAATAGCCCTTGTTCATTCGTTCAATTTCTTCATTGACCTCCTTAGTTGTTTTTTTTGTGTTGAGTTTTTCCCATTCATTTAAAGTTGCATTTTCTTCTGCAGTCAGTTCGATTCCGGCACTTTTACTTTCCAAAGCTATTTCAGCTTCCTGTTTTAGTTTGACGTTATTTTTATAATCGCTGATATCCCAAAGAATTCCGATGCCAATAAGTATAGCTCCAATTAGTATCAGATTTTTTACCGGCAGGTTCCTAAAAGGGAATAAAAACAAACCAAATAAAGCATACGGAAAAAGTATATCCCCATGCCAAAGCAATATCCAGACGTTTGCTATACCAAACAAGAGCAGCCAGATCATACGGCGGTAATAGATATCAGCGGTAGAAATCCCTGCGCCGTCTTTGATGAGTCTTCCTGTTAACAAAATGACGCCGGCTCCAAACAGCAGAGTAAACAAGCCGCGCATAGTGCCTTCAAAAAGCAGTTCGTTGGTCACCCAAACATAAAAGTTCAAACCCTCAGTATGACCTAAGACACTGGGGTCTGAATAACTGAACGGCAACCCCATACCGTTGATGTTCATTAATAAAATACCCAAAAGAGCAATTCCTCTGATAACATCAAGGGAATTGATGCGTGATTTTTTTTGAGTTGGGGTAAAAACGGGTGATCCGATTATGGCGTTCATTTCCTTAGTTGCTTAATGCATCATTAAGTTTCTTGGTATCCACATACTGCTGAAAAGCTGTGATTTTTTCGTCTTTTAAGGTCCAAAGATGGGCAACCTGAGCGTTGTAAGCATTCCCGTTTTTATGTTTGGCGTCATAGCGTAAGGTGGCCAATACTTTGTTGTTGCTCATTTCGTAAAGCTCAATATCTTCTAAAGTGAAGTATTCGTGATCGGCTAGTACTCTGCCAAAAACACCATTCAAAACCGCATCAGGACCTATGTAAGGGTTCTTATCTGCATAAGGATTGCCTTCAGCTTCATACCAAACAATCTTGGCATCCATAGCTCCCAGCACCGCAGGAACATCACCGGCGGAAAAGGCTTTGTAAAGACCATCAATGATAGCGATATTTTGATTGGCCATGTTTTCCTGACCAAAACCGGCAATGCTTACTAATACTACTGCCAGTGTAACGAGTTGTTTTTTAATTGTTTTCATGATTTGAATTTTTAATTATTATTTATATTGAAATATGTACTTCCATTTCGATTTCTATCAAGAGTTCCGGTAAGGCCAATTCTTTTACGCCCAACCAAGTGCCGGTAGGGAAGTGGTTTTTATAAATTTCTCCTCTGTATCCTGCCACTTCTAAAAACTTGGACATATTGGTGGTAAACACATCTTCTTTGACCACATCATCAAAAGTGCAGTTGAAATGCTTGAGTATTTTTTCCAAATCGGAATAGCAGTTTTTCATTTGCTGTTCCATGTCGCCCACTGCGGTGGGGTTGCCTTGATCATCCATACTTACGGCACCGGAGATTTTTATACTGTTGCCTATTTTTACGGCGTGTGAATAGCCATATGCTTTTTCAATTTCGGGGCGGAGTAAATAGTATTCCGGTTTTGAATTTTCCATAATTAATAGTTGTTTAAAGTTTCTTTTACGGGTCTGAATTGTGCGCCTAAATCGGTTTTTGCCCGATTGTTTTTATACACTATTTGAGGCTTGTTTTTGGACTCCCGATGGTTAAGCATCTCATGAATATCTGATACTCTATAGGTTTCACTGGTTAAGAGATAATCTTTTCCGTGTAATCCTTGAGTTATGGCTGCTTTGAACGTGGCATTGGCTACATCGGCAACATCTACCACCGTAAATGTTACGTCATTTTCATAAAGTGTTTGAAAAAAATCATCAGGGGCTATCCAGTTTTTAATGAGAAACTGCACGCCGGTAGAAGTTGAATCTTCCCGGTTTGACAGTGATTTTCCCATCACCATCACAGGAGATACGGTTGTGATTTCAAAAGATGGTTGCGGATTGTTCTCCATAAATTTTTCAACTACCTGATGGGCTATATATTTCGCTTGCGCGTAGGGATGGCTTTGCTCGCTGAAGAACCTTTTGTCATTTTCGTCAAAAGTATCTGTATCGCTTTTTCCGCCGGCAGGCATAGGAAAATCTGTATTCCAGGCCGCCACAGAGGCAATAAAGACTACTTTTTCAATCCCGGGGGTCCCACTAATCACCTTGAGAAAGTTTTCAGTGCCTTTGATTGTGGGATCAAACAATTCTTTTTGTGGGTCTTCAACATTGAGTTGAAAAGGGGTGCCGGAATGTATGACAAGATCACAGTCCTTTACAAAATCTTTTAAAGCGTCTTTGTTTTCGACATTGAGTTCGCTGATGTACAGGTTTTCAGCATTGTTAAGCGCCATCAAATGCTCATATTTGTCTTCGCGAGTAATATCGGTTGCTGAGACTTTGACTTCATACCCGTTTTTTAAAAATTGCTTGGTGATGTAGCTTCCTATAAAGCCGGAACCACCTATGATGCCTACTTTTTTCATACTATTCACCCGGGAAACCGGGTGTCTCCTTTTAAGTTAAAATGTCTTTTATTTTAAAACAGGTATCCGGCAATAGTTTTGCTAATTGTATAATAACCATTATAAACTTGAAAATTACTTTTCACTATTGCCGGTATTCTCTAAATTGAAAATTTACCTGATTTTTTTATTCTTCTGCTTCTTCTGCTGCTGCTGATTGAGCGGCAGCTTTTCTTTCAATTTCCTGAAGTTCCAGTACTATTTCTGTTGGATCCCAATAGCCATAAGCGGTAACGATTTTACCATCCACAAAACGATAGGTCAGGTGAACAGGCATATCGATTACTTTACCACTCTCTTTGACGGTAGCTCTCCAGTCCAACCAGGCATTTACCCAGGTGTGTCCATCATCAGTGACAACCATTTCATACTCCTGGTCTTCTTCTAAAAAGCCTCTGCTTGAATAATTCGCATCATTTCCTTTATGGTATTCTATTAGTTTGTCCACCGTTAGAAAATTGGTTTTTGTGTTGAAATAGGTTTTGCTTGTATCTGCAAAATCAGTCATGCTATAGTTTTTTTCGTTGTAGTCTTTGATGGCTTTTTTTACCATATCAATTTCAGGCGAATTTTGTGTGTAGCGTGTGTCTTTTTGATCACAAGCAGTAAAAAGGACGATTGCAAGTCCCAGTAAAAATAAATTTTTCATAAGGGTGTGTTTTTAAAAATTAGTTATTCAGTTAAATGTATAATCTGTCCATCTTTGAATGTCCAGAGGTGATTAAAAGTTGTGGTGATGCCCTCGCATTCTGTGGGTTGGCGACCGGAGACTGTTCCGGTGACCAGCACCTTGTTTTCATCCATTTCGCGATACTCCAAATTTTTAAATGAAATACCCCGCCATTCATTTTTTACAATTGCAGAAAGTGTGATGGTGGAACGTTCATTGACATCCTTTGTGCTTTTGACTTCCTCCCAGTTTAGGTTTGGGGTCCATGCTTTGATGTCTTTTGAAGTGGTGTTGTTGTTTTGCAAGGCATCATAAATATTTTGTACGGCATCACTATTTTTAGCCTTTTGCCCTTGCATAGAAGGTATCACCATCCATGCAAGGATAAAGGTCATTGTATATAGTACTATTGATTTTGACAACATACTTATAAAATCTCAGAGGGTTTATTTTTTTGCCGGTGAATAGGACAATTCGGGCTGCATATTTCCCACTGTGTGCTCTAATTTTGTTATGTACTGAGAAAGTTCATTCCAAAGTTTCATTCCCTCTTCACCCAAAAGCTGTCTGTTTGCCTCTGCCTGTTTTTCAAATTCCAAAGCACTTTCAGCTGCTCTTGCGACCATTATATAGGACTCTTCATTTCCAAACCCACTGAAATAAACCCGATAGTGTAATTTTGAGCCTTTTTTAGTATAGAGTTCCTTGAATTTTCCGGCTATTTCTGCAATTTTCTGACGGTCTCGTGCCTTGTGGTACATTACCAGATTATTTCGGTAGTTTTTACCTTCCGGAGTAGTATTCATCCCGTTGGGCATATAGGAGAGATTTCCACTTAAAATGAGCAGGTAATCATTGTGATGATCATAGTGTTTGTCAAATTCGCTAAAGATTTCTCCAAATTTATCATCACCAATTTTTGCACGCGTTTTTGGCATAAACTCTTTACCTAAATCTTCCCAGCCACTAACGGGGGATATACTTATTACTCTGTTGTCATTAGTCCACAAGACATTCCATCCATCTTCTTCCTGATTTTCTTTGGCCAAATCGGCCAGATTTTTAGATACCTTTTCATAGGCATCAGAACTCGAAGGATAGATGTGATCTACATGGATTCTGTAAAACTGGTTTTGTGCACTTAAAAATGATGTACTGAGTAGCAGTATCAAAAATGCCTTAAAAATTTTGTTAGTTGTTTTCATAAGGTGAGGTTTTTAGTTACTTAACTCAGTATTTAATGTGTAGATATGTGACCAGGAATCCTCGACTGCAACAAACCATTTTGCGCGCATTTCATCTCTTTTTTTCTTGCCTTCGGCATCTTCATAGATTTTCATTGGACTGTCTCTTGTGATGTCCATTTGAGCAAATCCACTAAAAGGAGTAGAGACCATATAGTCTGGAGCATCGCTTGCGCCACCCATATAGTTATACCAAATTCCCCTGGGAGAACCTTCTTTGGCTTTTATGGCATTGCCAACGGCACCAATTATTTCTCTAAAAACAATACCGTCCTTGACTTTATAAAAAGTGACCCAAACCAGTTTTGTATCTTCGGGCATGGTTCTGCTTAATTCCGGCATGGAGCGGGCGATGTTGTAATTTACTTTTTCAACATGGGGCATAATAAAGTTTAATACTGTTGTATAACATTCTTTATTTGCCGGGTCTTCTTTGTCCATCTCTGCCCAGTTTTGCATCATACCAGACATTATATAAACAGTTCCTTCTCCCTGAACTCTGCGCCATATATTCCAATTTTCTGTGCCATTGTTTTCCAGGTAGCATTCTTTCCATTTTTTTACACCTTCCATAAACTGTGCGTTGTGTCCTTGCTTGACGGTAATTTCACTTACGTTTAGTAAATAAGATGTGTTGTTTTGTGCCGTGAGCATACTGATGCTAAAAACGGCTATGATTACTGTGGTAATCATCATTTTAATTGTTTTCATAATAAAAGTTATTTTGTTGGTTAATAAAAAGTTAATTATCCCTCTAAATAATTGATATTCAATGAAAATAAAAAGTGAGTTAGGACGAAAGGGATGTTTCTTTGTCCGAAGTAAGGGGTTTATTTAGCTAAGGAAAAAATCGATTATATGATTGTATGCTCTTTATTGAACTAAAAAAATTATTATGTTAAGAAACTCTTTCAAGAGGAATAGAAAAAAAAGAGGCTGTCTAAAAAGTCGTGTTTTGCCACGAAGGCACCAAGGCTCAAAGTTACACTAAGAAATTAAGTGGTTGTTATTTAAGCCTTTGTGCTTCTTGGTGTCTTAGTGACTTTGTGGCATTTTTATATTTTCAATTCCTTTTAGACAGCCTCTTTTTCTACATTTTATGAAATGCCTGAATTTTTTCTTTTGTTTCCTTTCCTATTGGTTTAATTAATCCTGAATGAAATTGGGGTGTGCTTGCAATACCTTTTGATAGTTTGAGGGCAGCACCCAGTTATCATCTGTGGCGTTCAGGTCCGGGGTTTGATCATTAGGAAATACCATTACAGTAATATCACCGGCCGGGGTAGCTTCTTTATTAATTCTGAACCACGAGTAGGTTTTACCATTAAACTTATAAGTTATGGGTGATTGGTTCACCACAAATTTGTGAAATTCATAGCGTGTACACCCACCGGGAACTGCTTGGGAGATTTCAAAATTCTCTGAATTAGATTGCGTAACGTTACTACCCTGTGAGGTTTGGTCTGTGTTAGTAACTGTACCTCCACCACCGGCGGTCACATCCAGTCCAAAGGAAACGATGCCATAATTCACTGCTAATTTTGCTGTGGTAGATAATGACCAATGTTTTTCATCCTGAGTACTTACAGTTCTGTTAAAGTCCATTCCTTCTGAAATACTTTTGGTTATAGTAGATCTCACATTGTTTTCAATGGGTGATACATTTCTGAAAATACTCACTTTATACATTACGTTTGATTCGGCATCACCCAAGCTTATATCACCAATTTCGGTTCCATGGACTTCCACTTCTGCTAGGTGTAAAGAATTATGTCTATTGAGTTCAATTCTAACATACCGACCCACTTTTTTTTCTGAAAATCTTTTGAAGGGTGCCGGAGCAAAATTCTTTTCATTTTCAGCAAATGGAAAGATACGGTCTCTTATTTGGTCCTTAGGTCTGGGAGTTACATAAATATTGAAATCGTCTAATCGTTCACCGCAACAATCTGTTCTATTATGAACAATCACTTCATTGACAAGATAGTTTTTGCCTAAATCTACTTCCCAAAAGGGTTTGGGTTCTCCTTGTGTATGCATCACAGAACCATTTCCCCAATGCCCGTTTACATCACCATCGTTTGCTCTGTTTGCAGTTGCAAAGTCGTGTGCACTTGATTGCCGCGCTCTTTTACCCAAAGCAAGATTTTCATTAGGTCTTGTCGCTCTGTTTGGATCAACTTTTGTACCATTAATTTCAACCTCTGCAAGACTTAAAATTCCATTGCCTTCTATAAAAATCCGAACATATTGTCCTCTTTTATTGTTTGTGAACGTCTTTGAATTTGTAAAGGTCGATTTGTCTGCATTGAAAACCTCACCCCCATAATTACCCTGAAATGGTTGATTTGAGACTAATATGGTAAAGTTGTTGAGTCGGTCAGGACAACAATCGGTTCTGTTGTGTATGGTAATTGAAGAGATGTCATAAACATCTAACAAATCTACTTCCCACCAGGGACTATCAGTACCATGTGTGTGTGATACTGAACGTCTATGCCAATGCCCATCTTTATTTCCATCGACAGCTCTGTTTGCGTGTCCTGCTTCAAAGGTGTTGATTTGTTTTGCCGGTTTAAACAGTGCAATGTTTGATTCATCCGGTGCAGGCCAGGCCGGTTGCGCAAAACTTTGCAATTGCATGAAAAATGTCAATAGTATTAGTGCAAAATAGTTTATGGGAGTACAACTTTTTTGATTGTTTTTAAAAAGTAGTGCGCTCTTGAATTTGTTTGTCAGTGTTTTCATTTTTAAAGGATTGATTTTGTTAGTTTATACATTGTATTCAATACCTCTAAATAATTGATATTCAATAAACATTAAAAGTGAGTTAGGACGAAAGGGATGTTTCTTTGTCCGAAGCAAGAAGTTTATTTAGCTGAGGGGATTTTTATTTAAATGGTTTGCAGCCTGTTGAGGAGCTCCTCCTTTAAAGCCTTACTTACCGGTATGGCTTTTTTACCAATCACAATGTGGCTGGTAGCGATTTCCTGAATTTGAGACACATTCACAATAAAGGAGCGATGCACTCTGATGAAGTGTTTTTTGGGTAATTTTTCATCCATGTCCTTGAGGGTAGTGACCAGCAAATACTGTTTGTCTTTGGAATGGATGCGGCAGTAATTGCGCTCTGCTTCGATATAGAGTATGTCTTTTATAATCACTTTGACCATTTTTTCATGGTGCCTCACAAAAATGGCATCACTTAACACAAAAGAGGTGCCTGATTGAATGGCTTCAAGAGAATTTTCAATTTTTTCAGATTGGATATGGTTGATAGTGAGCTCAATGGCGCGTTGCAAATCCAGTTTTTTAAATGGTTTTGAAATAAAAGCGTAGGGATGGGTATCTTTCGCTTTAGCGAAATGGGCGTCATCTGCATTGGCTGTTAAGTAAATAACAGGAATATCCTGTACTTGTTGCATCAATCGGACGGTTTCAATCCCGTCCAGTTCCCCTTTTAACTGTATGTCCATCAAGACGATATCGGGTTTGTTTTGCTTGACGTGTTCTAAAGCTTCCTCTCCACGCGGAATGATGCCCGTGACCTCATAGCCCAAAGCGGAAAGCTGCAACGAAATATTGGCAGCAATAATCATTTCATCCTCTACAATCAATATTTTAACGGGTTGTTCCATTAGGCGGCTGTTTTTATTTTAAATTGAAATTCAACCGTGGTGCCCATTTCTACTTTTTCAAGCATCGTGCCATTGAGTTGTTGTGTTAATAATTGAATGAGTTGCGAACCAAAACCGCTTCCTTTGGGTGTCAATCCATTATCTTTTCCCACGCCATTATCAGCTACTTTTAAAGTTAATGTTTCCGGGGTGGATTGTGACAAGCTTATTTGTATCGTTCCGTTTTTGTCTTCCGGAAAGGCATATTTTAAAGCGTTTGTGAGAAGCTCATTCACAATCAAGCCAATAGGCACAGCCGTATCCACATCCAGCTCCAGGTTGTCCATGGCACATTCAATTTTTACTTTGTCTTCCGCGTTGAAGGTATCCAGGATGCCTTCACCCAAATTTAAGAAATAATCCTTCATTTCGATGCTGCCCAGATTTTCCCCCTGATATAATTTCTGGTGAATGATGCCCATCGATTGCACCCTGTTTTGACTGGCCATCATGGCTTCTTTTGTGGGTGAGTCTTCCATTTGAGCCGATTGCAGCGAAATCAGACTTTTTACCAATTCCAGATTGTTTTTTACGCGGTGGTGAATTTCTTTGAGGAGCAGTTCATTTTGTTTGTTCTTAATATTGAGTTCTTTATTGGCGAGCGCCAATTTTAAATTACTGGTTTGCTTTAATCTAAAATTTCGATAGAAAAGAGCAAGAGATAGTATGCTTAAGCCCAATAAAATTAAAAGAAGTGTTTGTTGACTTTGTTTTTGGAATAAGGATTTTTCTGATGCGAGAAGACCTAATTGCAATTCGTTTTCGCGTAAACTGCGCTCATTTTTCTCTTTGTCTTTTTGCAGTAATTCAGTGTAATATTGTTCCTGATATGCCAGGGCATTTTCAAAATCGCCCATTTCTTTGTGGGTATCAGACATAGATTTTAACAGCGCATTTGAATAATACTCATCATTCATTGCCTGGTAAAGCTCATAGGCCTTTCTATAATTAACAAGTGCAGCGTTAAAATTTTTGGTGTGATAGTCAACATCGGCGATCAGGGAAAAGAAATGGGGGTAAAAGGTGCTGTTCTGAAAACCATAAGCCTCTATAATCTCCAACCCCTGTAAAATATTTTGACGTGCTTCCTCATATTTCTTTCCGTTAACCCCTTCGCCGTCAGCAAGTGCCTGCTGAATCAGGTCATAGCTGGTCATATTGTAATACCATATATGAGCCATGGGTTTTTTATATTCCTCAAGAAGTTTTTTCAAACGATCGTAATAAAAATTGGTGGAGTCCCTGTTTTTACCAGTATGTTGAAACACAAGCTGGGCATAAATCATATACAGCTCCGTCGAATGTTTGTCCGGTCCGGCTTTTTCATAGTACTGAAGACTGCTGTGTAATTTTTCAATAGAAAGTTGTTTTTCTTCAGGCAAGCCATATTTGCTATAAAAAAGGCCTTTGTGCAGATCAATTTTAGCCTGTGTCTCAGGTTGTTTATTGGTTTCCAATACAGCAATTGCTTTTGTAAACAGGTCCAGTGCTGCCGGTCGGTCGCCAATTGCCATTTTTATGTCTGACCAGTAGGTTAAATAATCAAAATGGAGCATACTGTTGTCCTCCTTTTCCTTGTTAAAATCTTTTACCTTATTCCATTCGATTTCGGTTAAAGAATCTTGTTTTGACAGTGAAAGAACTCGATTACTATTCTTCATTTTTTTTAGTTGAAGACTAAAAATTTGTGTTTTGTGAAGTGGTTCTTTGATATCTAATATATCCAGCGCTTTATTTGCATAATAAAGCGAACTGTCTGCGTTGTATTGAGGCATATTTGTGAACCAAGAAGCTTTTTCAGTATAGGTTTTGCTCAATTCAAGAGCCGCTTTTGGGCTACTGCTTTTGAGTGTATTACTTTGTGAAAAACCGCTCAAACACAGGAGTAAAACAATACACCCTAGTAAGAATTTAATAAAGGAGTGAAGCTTCACCTTATCGGTCAGTTGGTTACTATTCTTAATTAGTTTCATCAGGCAGCAGCTTTGATTTTAAAATGAAATTCTACGGTGGTTCCTTTTTCTACCTTTTCAAGCATCGTGCCGTTGAGTTGTTGTGTTAATAACTGAATGAGTTGCGAACCAAAACCGGTTCCTTTGGGTGCTAAGCCGTTCACTTTTCCCACACCATTGTCTGCAACCTTTAAGGTTAAAGTTTCGGGAGTGGATTGTGACAAGCTTATTTGTATCGTTCCGTTTTTGTCTTCCGGGAAGGCATATTTTAAAGCGTTTGTGAGTAGTTCATTTACAATCAAGCCGATGGGCACAGCCGTGTCCACGTCCAGCTCCAGGTTGTCCATGGCACATTCAATTTTTACTTTGTCTTCCGCGTTGAAGGTATCCAGGATGCCTTCACCCAAATTTAAGAAATAATCCTTCATTTCGATGCTGCCCAGATTTTCCCCCTGATATAATTTCTGGTGAATGATGCCCATCGATTGCACCCTGTTTTGACTGGCCATCATGGCTTCTTTTGTGGGTGAGTCTTCCATTTGAGCCGATTGCAGTGAAATCAGGCTTTTTACCAATTCCAGATTGTTTTTTACCCGGTGGTGAATTTCTTTAAGAAGTAGCTCGTTTTGTTTGTTTTTAAGGTCCAATTGGTTATTTAAAGCAACTAATTCTTTATTTCTTTTTTGACGTTTTTTATAGTTATAAAACAAGCCAAAAAGAATAAAAGCCAACAATCCCACAAGAATCACATAGAGGGTTTGGGTTTTGCGCTGTTCTGCTATTGTTTCATTTTGAAACAAAATGGTGGCGTTTTTTTGCCCGGTTTGATATTTTGCCTGCAATTCGCCTTCCAGACTTTGAATGGCGCGGTCTTTTATTCCAACATATTCTGATGCATATAGCTTGTTGTATTCCAATGCATTTTTGTAATCGCCCATATTTTCATAAATGGCCGATACGTGCATATAGTTTTCCCAGAGACTTCTCACTCTGCCTGTTTTAATCATCAGATCAATGGCTTCCAGATTGTATGGGAGTGCTTCCTCATACCTGCCTTGCATCAAATAGACGTGTCCAATATTACCCAGGGAGGGAATGAGGTAGCGCTGCAGGCCCTGTTCCTTTGATTTGTCAAAATTATACTGATAGTTGGCAATAGCAGCTTCATAATCGCCCAGGTATTTATAAATATTTCCCCGCCAGTTGATGGATGCCATCAAAGGAATGCCGGTTTCACCCAATTCGTTGTAAAGTTCAATAGAAGTATTGATACTATTCAACGCCTGCTCCAGGTCATCGCCGGAAAATAACTGACTGTTTGCCTTGTACCGGTAGGAGAGGGCGAGGTCTTCTTTTTCATTGAGATTTTTTTGGATTTCAATCGCTTTGTCACAAAACTCGATGCCGGTTGTATATCGATTTTCATAATACAACAAATCACACAAGTGGGAATAGCATATTGCAACCCCCTTTTGGTGGTCTATTTTTTCATAAATTTCCAGTGCTTTGTAGGTTTCTTCGGTGGCTTTACCATATTCAGTTTGTATGGAATAAATGGTTTTGAGGGCGAGATGGGTATTGGCCAGTTCCAATTCATTTTTTAAAGCACGATAGAGCTCTTGTGCTTTTAGGGTATAGACCAATGAAGAATCGAGTTTTGAATACTCCCTGTGATAATGTGCCAGGTACAAATATGATTTAGCAAGGGACGTGGAGTCGCTTGTTTTTTGAGCGATTTTTATTGCTTTATGGGCATTGTCACCCAGGGCAGTGGAATCTTTGTGCGAGTTCAAATGGGTTTCCAGCCATTCTAATAGAGAAGGAAGTTCCCCTGATTTTTCTGTTTGAGTGTATCCGGAAGCCATACTCAGGGCGAAAAGAACCAGTGTCAAAATTGTTTTCATCTGCTTTTAATAGTGTTTTGATAAAGCAATAAAATGACCTGGGGATATGTAAATGTAAGAAAAAAGGTTGAAACTGTGGGATTATTAATGTTTCTAATCTATTAATAAATTAAATCGCCCTTGATGGATTGGATTGTAAAAGTGGGGTGTTACGCAGGAATAACAATAAAATCAATGGGTTTATAAATTATAAAACACCCTATTTAAAAAGTAAGTGCATATAATTAGAAGCTTCCACTTGTATCCACTTCGACCTCCTCCTTCGCTATCCTTTTTCTACGCCATTTGTGGATTCGGTGGATATAAGCTAAGGAAGACTCT
Organism: uncultured Flavobacteriaceae bacterium; assembly: GCA_963977065.1. Taxonomy (GTDB): domain Bacteria; phylum Bacteroidota; class Bacteroidia; order Flavobacteriales; family Flavobacteriaceae; genus Planktosalinus. The sequence goes on from CAXBNF010000019.1 coordinate 24,035, forward strand.
ACTTATAGCGGACAGGTTTGCGGGGATTGGTTGTAAGCACGCCTTGCTGTGCTTTTTGATTTGGATTGAATGATTGTTATTGCATTTGATGGACGAGATCCCCGCCTCCGCGGGGATTTGGTGTAAGCACGCCTTGCTGTGCTTTTTGATTTGGATTGAATGAATGTTATTGCATTTGATGGACGAGATCCCCGCCTTTGCGGGGATTTTTGTGTAATGCTAAATATAATTAACAAAAAAGACTATATTTGTAAAATATACTTTGTGTTATGACTAAGAAGAAGATTGTAATATTACCAAAAACTAGAAGAATTCTCAACGAAATGGGTGAGAATATTAAACTTGCTCGTTTGAGAAGAAAATACAGTGCTGAACAAGTGGCTGAACGTGCAAATATTAGCAGGCCCACTTTGACTGCCATTGAGCAGGGTAAGCCCACAGTGAGTATTGGGTCCTATTTGTTGGTCTTGCAGGTATTGGGATTGGAAAAAGACTTTCTATTACTGGCTAAGGATGATGCATTAGGAAGAAAATTACAGGACGCCAACATTAGTACAAACGAGAGAGCACCAAAACGAAAAGGGAAGAATGACAAAGCAAAATAACAAAAGCGCTATAGGTGTCTATGCACACTGGACAGGGATGGAACATCCTTCACTTATGGGTATGTTATATTCTGAACGACTAAAGGGTAAAGAGGTATTTTCTTTTGAATATAATGATGCGTGGTTGCAAAGTGAACCCGCTCAATTGTTAGATCCAAGTTTACAGTTTTACAAAGGATTGCATTATCTCAATGAGGGACAAGATAATTTTGGAATATTCCTGGATTCCTCGCCAGACCGGTGGGGCCGAATTTTAATGCGCAGGAGAGAAGCTGCTCTTGCCAGAGCTGAAGAGAGAGCCGAAAAGAAGTTGTTTGAAACCGATTATCTACTTGGAGTTTATGATGGTCATAGAATGGGTGGCCTTCGGTTTAAATTAGAAGAAGATGGGCCCTTTTTAAATGATAATCAGAAAATGGCCAGCCCACCTTGGGCTTCTCTTAGAGAGTTGGAACAAATAAGTTTAAGGCTGGAGGATGATGATGTTATTGATGACCCGGACTATTTAAAATGGTTAAGTATGCTTATTGCACCCGGGGCATCATTGGGTGGAGCAAGGCCTAAAGCTAGTATTGTTGCTTATGATGGCGGCCTTTGGATAGCTAAGTTTCCAAGTCGAAACGATCAGGGAGATGTTGGAGGATGGGAGATTGTCACCTATGAATTGGCTGTTTTAGCAGGAATCAATATGGCCGAATCAAAAGCACAAAAATTCTCTTCTGATTATTATACTTTTCTCACCAAGCGTTTTGACCGCGGGAATGATGGGCAGCGGATACATTTTGCTTCTGCTATGACGATGCTTGGTTATACTGATGGTCAAGATCATACAGACGGAGCCAGTTATTTAGAGCTTGTGGATTTTATACAGAAACATGGAGCCCGGGTTGACCAGGATCTTGAGCAGCTTTGGAGAAGAATCGTGTTTAGTATTTGTGTTTCCAATACAGATGACCATCTAAGAAATCATGGCTTTTTATTAACCCATAAGGGATGGGTATTATCGCCGGCTTATGATATTAACCCGGTTGAAACGGGTGCCGGATTAAAACTAAACATCTCTGATGAGGATAATTCGTTAGATTTAAATCTTGCGATGGAAGTATCAGCGTATTTTAGATTATCCGAGAAAAGAGCTAATGAAATAATAGAGGAAGTATTGCAAGCAGTTAGCAGCTGGAAGGAAGTGGCTATAAAATATAGAATCCCACGCATTGAGCAAGAATTGAAGGCTATGGCTTTTAAAACTACTAAAGGTTAAGACTGTATCTATTACTGAACTTTAAATGTTTTTTTTACCGTACTTTTCTCCACACTTATCACCACAGTCTTGTGAGTATTTATCAAGAATATTGAAGTTTTTGAAATGGGACGGGCGTTGAAACTTCGGAGGATAAAAGCTTACGGCGGACACGTTCGCGAGGACTGGGCTTGACCTTGATAGTGCTTTGGCGGCTGGTGGAGGGAGCCCACTACCTTTGCTTTATTTTTATTTGTTTTCGGGAAATTTATTATTGAATTTTGTGAGAAGTGCTTTTAGTAGAATGCGATGTTGGGTGTATTTTTTTTATGTTATATTCAAATTTCAACACTTTTAAATTCCATAAAGTTAATGTCTGTTCAACAGAAATACTGTTATTTTTAGAGCTAGCAACTAGCGTGTCTTTAAATGATTTAATGTATTTAGCCCATAAATTTCCATTCGAGTCGTTTAGCAAAAAGTAAAAGCCACTATCACCAAATTTTTTACCTGATGATTTTAATATTAGTTCACCATTTATTCCAATACTTGGTTCTAAAATGACTGTCGCATTACCGTTCGGCAATGGAAAAATTGCTTTTATACAAGACTGACCGGACGGGATTTTACACGATTCATATACGCCTGAGTAAACTACCTGACCTGTTGATTTAAACGTTCTTAGCCATATTGTACGTTTAATTGCTCTTGTTTTTGGGTCTAGCAAATGAATTATTTCACTTTTTAATGCTTCTGAATTTTTTATGTTTTTAATTGGAACATTCAACTGTTCAATTCGATTGCTGAATAAAAGTTTTAGCAATCTGCCACATCCTTTAAAGAGTGGGTTCCACTTTACATTTAAATCAAAGTCGTAATCAGCAGTATTTTCATAAAGATCAATCACTTCTTTAGAAAGTACCTTTAAATATTCTTCAGATAAATTTAGTTGATTAATAGACTGGATCAATCCTTTGTCTTTTTGGCTCTTATCAATAATAAGGTTTTCTTTTTCAGCTAATTGGTTAATAAATTTTAAACCAATACCGTTTGTATTTCCAAACGGACCTAAAAGCCAATCGTTTTCTTTTCTATCGATTCTTCTACCAAAAAGAATGACCCATTGTTGTGTAATCCAATCTTGAAAGTTTTGTTTTTTATGTGCTATACCCATTTGACTGAATTCTTTTGAGACCGGGGATAAAATTCTTTTGTCCTTTCCAAGTGCCGAATTCTGCAATAGGCTTAAACCTTAAAGTTGTGAACTCAAAATGAAAGTTTTTCCTTTCTCGTTCTTTCATTGCATCAGAATGCCTTTTGGGTTTAGGAGTAGCACTATGACCATGAACCATATCTGTCATTTCTTTTTCTGTTTTCCAGATGGAAAATGTGGACACCGTATTTGGAAAGCTATATGAAGCTAAGGAAAGTGTAGTACCCGGATGATCCCGCACTTGTTTTTCAACAGGTCTTCCCCAATGAATAAACCTTGGGACTTCTAATGGTTTCATTCTAGCGATTGTTACAGCAACTACAGGAGAAGTGTTTTCTTCTATATTTTCTTTCAATTCAGCTATTTCGAATTTACTAAACTTACCCCACTGTCTTCTAAACTCTAGACGCACGTGCCAACCACTTGCTAGTCTACTGCCAAAACTGTCTTTTTCTAAATATTCATCTAATGCAGTTTCGCTTTCCCATTGTGCAAAAACAGCGACTTGTCTTATTAATAATCTGGAGGGTGATAGAATTGGTGAGCCTAAAGTCATTACGGACATATACTCCGAATGAATGAGACCTTTAGAATTCTGTACAATTGGATTTGAGAATATTCCCTTTATCGCTAAAAATAATGGTAGTTTAATAAGATGATAAGAAAATACACTCATATTAATCTTTAGTTATTATTTCTTTCCATTTATTTGATTCCGCAAACTGTTTGACAATTCGATTTCGTTCTATTAATAAGTTAGTCATATATTTTTCGAGGAATATTTTGTCTGCCAATCTGCCTAGAAAACCAAGTGGTGATTTATAATCAAAAACATCTGTAATCAACGTTCCTCCATTTAAATCTTCAAAATGATGCTCGTGTTTAAACCAGCTGAAAGCCCCTTTGACCATTTCATCTGCAAAGTAATGTGGTGGGTTGAATTCTGTGATTTTGGATGAAAGCAGATGATAAAATCCGAAATGTTTGGCTTTCCAGGTTACACTTTCATTAAGGCTGATCAAGCCACTTGTTTTACCAGCTATTGCGGTTTCGTTTGTATGTGCTGTTGATATTTTGTGTAAATCGATACTCCTGGAAAGATCAAAAACAATTTCCTTATTAGCGTTAATTTCAGACCGAAGTTCAATTCTTGGCATTAGTTTGTTTTTATGAAGGATAAGATTAGCATATTAGATAGGACTTAGTTAATTATTATTTCTAAATACAGTTGTAAAACATGCTCCTCATTATTTTTATCTAAAGTAGCACTTTCTGTTAAAACATTAGGGGTGACAAATTGATTTTTTATGGTCTGCTTTTGCATGATTAGATTATAACTCCCTCATAATTTATGTGTTCAATTATTTCAGGAATGTTACTATTTATTTTTGGACTGAAGAGGTCTTTGCTTACTGTGTATGGATTTAGTTCTTTTTCGGGGTATGGAGTGTGGATGATTTCCAGGATTTCATTTTCTGAGAGGTTATCTGTCAGCCATTTTTGTTCAAGGTCTTGATGGATAATAACGGGTTGTCTTTTTTTGTTGTTGTGAATTTTTTCAAACAGGGGGGAAGCCGCTTTGGTAAGGATGGTGAAAGTGGGAATGCCTTCAATAAGGGTATAAATCCCGGCGAGGGCAAAGGCTTCATTGTCTTTGCGGGAGATGTAAAAGGGGTATTTTTTGCCTTTGGCTTCGTGGAGTTCAAAGAAACCGGTTACGGGAATCAGGCAGCGTCTGGAGTGCGCGGACTGTTTGTATATAAAATGGTCAAACAGCTTCTCTGATTGTGCATTGAGTCCGCCGCCATATTTTACGGCCTCTTTGTAATAAGCTTCCAGGTCCTCCCTTTTTTTGTTTTGTGGTACAATGCCCCATTTAGCTGCTACAAGCACAGCGGGTTCTTCCTGGGGGATGATTGCCATCGTGGGGTGTGCAAAACCATTGAGGTGATAAGCGGGCCGGTCAAATAGCTTTCCGACTTCAGGTTTATGCAAGATGACGTTAAAACGCTGTTCCAGTTCGATAAGTTTTTTGGTTTGGGAGGTGTGGAAACACATAGGGTGGTGTTTTTGTAGTTTAAAAATACAAAAAAAATAGTGATGAGTTGGCAGTAGCAGTGTTCAGTAGCTGTCTATTAAGTTTTCAACTTTAGGGTTTGTATTTTTGTAGTTGGATGGAATTAAAGAGAACGCGATACAATCGCGCACTAGCGGGGGTCAATTAAGTCTGCTAAGCTTCTTAATACTACTTATGGAATATTCTTTTTTTTATACTCAACAAACCGTACCACGTCCTGCAGACTAACGAGAGTAACAAAAAAAGCCATATCCATATAATGAATACAGCTTTTAAAAGTTTAGACCTGTTTCAATAAATCAGGACTATTTTGCCAGTGTTTGAGCTATCAGATTTTCTGCTTCTGTAGCACCGGATATTTTGGCGTAATAGGCGGCATTGTGGCGTTTATTGCATCTGTCTTTTAGGTTGGCTCCTTTTGCAATGAGGACTTTTAAGATTTCCACACGGTTGTGTCGTGCAGCATACATGGCCGGGGTCATACCGTTCCACTTTTGGTTGACGTCAGCACCCAGAGCGATAAGTTTTTGTACGGTTTCCAGATCGCCTTTAATCACGGAAAGGTGTAAAGGGTGGTTTTCAGCCCCCTTTATAAGGATTAGGGTAGTTTCCCCAAGAGATTGGGGTAAGTTCACGGGTGTTGTGGCTTTCAGTGTCTGGACTGAAAAAGCCAACACCAACACGGATAACATGATCGTTTTTTGCATTTGATGAAGAATTAAAGATTAAACATTTGATTGCTATAAAGACGAATCAAAAATTAATCAGTTACAGTTGATTTGTTTTTTAACCTTTTTTTATGCTTTGAGCAAAAGTTCCGGAGGTTTGGAAATTTGTTATCGATTACTAATGAACGCCGAACATCGAATACCGAAGACCGAACTGATGAAGTAGTCTTATTGTTATTCCTGATCACTTTGAAATCAATACCCGCGCCAGGAACCCGGTTCTAAAGGGTGTGGGGCGTAGATTTATCTTTTAGAAAGATTTGCTAAGAATTTTCTAATTAATCTACTTCTTTAATTACAAAACCCCGTTAGGGGTTAAATGTTTGTAACCCCCAGCGAAGCTGGTGGTGAAAGAGATGCCTCTCACAACCTTTTGGCGGCATTTTTGCTTTTTTGCAAAAATGGTGACAAAAACTTAGTATGGGATAGCTTTGGAGAACTTTCAGTCGCTTTGATTTGTTTAAAGCCCTAAGCAGGTTTTTGAAATTGTCAAGGGAGGTGATTTTGGATGATTTTTAAATGGATGCCTGTGTATTCTGCGAATTCGTGAATGGTTAGGAATTGGTGTTGTTGTTTGTTGTAGTGGGTTCTTATTTCTTTGTTTAGGTAGAGAGCATGGCGGTATGATTTGCCGGTGAGCAGTTGGATGTCTTTGGGGTAGATGACGACCCGGGTTAATTTTCTTTTATTTTGTTTTTGAGTGTTCATTATAAGAACTGACTACTTGACGAGGTTGCTTCACCGCCACCCTTCGACAAGTTCAGGGACCTGGCGGTTCGCAATGACCTTTAGTTTTTGAAGATTGAGCTTGGGTTTTCAACTGGCAAGCTGCACGGGGAGAAGTTTAAAAAGGTTTCTGAAAAGGTTTTAAGAAACTATGAAAAAGAGGCATAACCATGCCTTTATCCTGCCTTGAAGGTGGCTTAAAGGTGGCTTTCGGGGGGCATTCAAGTGGGGCTAGCGTGGGGGTGGGGTGGCATTTGCCCCCCTTGAAACATACATACATGCTATTTGAACGATACATACATGCTGCATGAACCATACATAGATGCACTATGAGTCATACATACATAGGTTTTTTTAATACACTAAGTTGGCTGAATTAATAAAAAAATCGATGAAATGAAGTTTCTTTTTTCAATAGGGAGATTTAAATTCGATAAGGTGCTTCAATTCGTGCAGTGGTATAAAGTTGACGCTTTTAAGACGCCGTCTCACCACTTTGATTCTGCTGATGTGTTCATAAAATAAGGTGTCCCCCAGATAAAAAAGCAGCACATAGTTTGCCAGATCCTTTAATTGGTACTTAGCTACGCCCGAGATACCCAGGTCGAAATAAACGTGTATATGAAGTTTGTTTGATGAATTGTAGATTTTGTAAAGATGGATGAACACCTGGTCTGACAGGACGACCATGTTTTTATGTTCGAAATAAAAACCCATTGGTTGTTTCTTACTATACGGTTTTACGCCAGCTTCGAAAGACCAATTATCGATATATGGGGCGTTATTGATTAATTGATTTTGAATTGGTTTTAGTTGGGTGTTTTTGTGAATGCATATTATCAAACTGTGTTTTTCATTATCACTGAGGTTTAGGATTAAGTCTAGCTTGTCATTGATTTTTGAGATTTTGAGGGTTAATTTTTTTACAAATAGTTTTAGGGCTGTTTTGTCTTGTTTTTCAAAGGCTTCCTGGATGTCATACCGGACAGTATTGAAATAGCTCCAGAATTGGTTAACATAAGTTTCCATAGTTGTTGTTTTTAGGTTGCTAATTATTTAGTTATTTGGGTGTTATTTTATTAATTCGAGTTTTTCGAGTATGAAGTTGTCGTCTGATTGGAGGTATGCCCACATAGGAATGGCTGTTGCGCCGAGTTTTTGTTTTTCGAAGGTTGCTGAAATGCCAAAATCGATTGATTTGCATTTGAGTTGAGCTGCTCTGCGGATGGTATTGTAGAGGAGTTGTCTGTAGGTTTGGAATTGGTCTGTAAAGCTGTAGTCCATACCGATTAGTGACGGCACATATATTTTATTGCTGTTTTTATAGCAAAACATAATTCCGAGCATGTTTTTCGGGGTTGCTTCTGTTTCTTTTTTATAAAGTGTTATATACTCCCATTGTGGATTTTTATTCATTTTATCAAACAGTCTGCGGGGGTATGTAAAGGTGTTTAATGCCAAATTGTTGTTTTTTACTGCTTTGTAAAGTGTGTAAGCTTTTTGAATTTCATTTGGGTCCAACTCATTGGAAATCCTGTATTGGGCATTATTTAAGTAGGGTTCAATATCGTTTTTAAAATGTCTTTTAGAACGTTTTGAGAGTTGGTTTTTAAAGTTGTTGTGCGAGGACCAAGTGGGATTGTTCAAGATGCAGGCTTCCGGCATTTGGATTTTTATAAAGCCTTTGTTGTTGAAATGGGTGTCAAGTTGTTTGTCCTTTATTGTAAAATCCCTGAGCAGTGTCATTTTTGAATTTTCTTTGTCTGTGATTTGTTCTAATTTTAGCAGCAGAAGGGTCCATGCTTTTTTCCAATCGGGGTGTTTTTTATTATTAAAAAGGTGGTTACCTTCACTAAATGCAGATCCCATTGCTGTTACTTTTGAGGTGCCGTAGTATTTGTTTTTGGTTCTGAAAACCTCTAATTTTTGGGATACAGATATTGGGGCGAGCATATCGTCTTTCCAGAGTGCGGTTGTAAAAAATGTGAGTAGAATCGGGTTGTTTAGTTTGTCATTTACTAAGAAGTAGTGAAATTTCCAATTGTTTTCCTGTTCCTTATTTTCTGAAAAGGCTTCTTGCAGAAATTTCATGCCGTTGTAGTCGCAGCAGTTGTTTTTGCCGATGGTATTGTTCCACAGCCGTTGGTCTATTTGGTTTATATCGTTTGTGTATATCAGGTTTAGTTCTTGAACAGTATTTGAGTTAGCTGTTTTGGTTTTTGGTTCTATTTTAAATAATTTACAGACTCTTTGCAGTGATGTTTGGGTTTCTATGAGGGCTTTGGGGTATAGGTAAGCCATGGCTTCCACGAGTTTCTGTATGTCTTCATTTTGATTGTGTCGTGCGATGGTGATGCGTACACCTGTATTTTTTACCGGGACGGCAGGGAAGAGGCCTAGGTTGACAAAGAATCCTTCATCCATCATTTTTTTGACAAAGTTGTAGCCAGTTTCGGGCATGCCTGTACCTATATAAAAAACCGGGGAGTTGTTTTTATTAACGAGTGGCAGTTCTGTTTTTTGCAGCAGTTTGTTAAACAGCTTAATTTTATTGTTGAGGTCTTGCTGGAGGCTGTAAATTTCGTCAGATAGGTGGATGTTTGCGGAGGCTATTGCAGCGGCCACAGATGCGGGTTCCAGTTGAGCTGAGAAGGTCAGCGGACCTCCGAAGTTTTTTATTTGGTTATACTTTTTTTTATCGGGACAAACCAGCAGGGCTCCACTGGCGCCGAATGTTTTGCTCAGGGTGCCGAATACCAGTGCATTCTCGGGAAGTGTCTTAAAATTGCTTGCAAAGAATCCTGTACCGTGTTTGCCTTGCCAGCTCATACCGTGTACATCGTCTATGTAGAGTTGGAGTTGGGGGTATTTCTCTGAGAGTACCATCAATTCTTTAACTGGAGCGAAGTCTCCGTACATGGAATAGACCCCATCAGCCATATACCAGATGTTACCGGATTTACCGGCGTGTTCTTTGATTTTTGATTCGAGCATATCGAGGTTGTTGTGTCTGATCATTTCGACGGGAATGCCTCTGGTTTTGAGCATTGCTGCTGCTGATTGTACTGACCAATGCACCTGATGGTCGAGGATGACTGTATCTTCGTCGCGCACTACGGTGGGGATGACAGCCAGGTGCCCGAGTGTACTGTTTTTGGTAATGATAATGGGTTGCCCGTACATTTGACTGATTTTTTCTTCGAGTGTAGCATAAAGGGGGTGTGAGATATAGGTTTTGGACAATGGGAATTGGGTACCATAATCATATATGGCTTTCGCTGCCGCATCTTTGAGGCGAATGTCCTGTTCCAGGCCCAGGTAGCCTGTAGTACCGAAGTGGTACATAACCTTGTGATTTATCTCGATGGTTCTTCCTTTTAAGGAATTGCCGTTTGCGTAGAGGTGCACCACCCCCTTTTCTTTTGCTTTGCTGATTACTTCATCGATGGTATCCATGAAGTTGTTGTGTTTGATTTTTGCCATGATTTATAATTTAGATGTGTTTTTTGTAATTTTCATTGCACATGATTTAAATAAAATCTAAATTTGATTCAAGATTGATAAAACTTTGGGTGTTATGCAAATTTGCCTTGTGTAATTCCCTGAAAAAATCCCTTAGGGTTTATTATTTATCCCTTAGCGTACATTTTTTATTCTTTTAACCTCATCGGCCGGCCTATTAGAGACTCCCCACTTTGAAGCTGTATTGATTTTGTTTATTTTAGGCAAGTAAAACAAAACGATTTCTCATGGCTAAGATTGGAGAGACTCCTTATTCCAAGTATTGGATTGATGGGGGAATATTATATTTTGTTTACAAGCAGATTGACTATCTGAATTGTTCTACTGCAAAAATCATTGTAGAAAGTCGGCTTGAATTTCAGCAAGGAGACTCTTATCCTATTTTTTGTGACACCCGTTTTTTAAAAGACTCGAGCAAGGCTGCCCGTGATTATCTTGCAAATCAGGGTTCTTTATTGGCCAAGGCTGTAGCGATTTATGACAATCGAATTTTTGGCGGGTCTATGATTGGATTTTATATGCATCGCAACCGCCCTATGGTCCCTTATCAGATATTCAACGATCGAGATGCTGCACTTGCGTTTTTAGCAACTTATCGATAAAGTTATGCGAAGTTTAGATACAGACCGGCTGCGTTCCATTCTTCAAATGCTGAAGTCCATTTCTGAGGGTGATTTTAACTACCGTATATCACGATCAAAGGAGGATGATTATATAGAAGCGATTGTTGTTTATTTGAATATGATGGCTGAGGAAATGTATGAAACTTTGACCTTTTACAGCAGTTTGCATGTTGTTGATGGCAAGCGTCATCAATTGCAGTTGCTCTTTATTTTAAATCACGATTATAAAATACGTTATGTCACTGCCGGGGTACAGCAGCAGTTGGGTTTTGAAGCGAGTTCGCTTATCGGAACTTCCTTTTCGAGTTTGGTTGCAAAGAGTCATTTAGAGCAGTGGCGAGCTTTGGGGCGCACCATGTTGCTTACTAAGGAGTACACGCAGCAACATCCTTTTTTATTATTGAGAGAAGACGGATTAGAGCGCAATTACCTTTGTGGATTTACATCGATATTTGATGTGGAAACCTCCTCACAGTTTATCATAGTGAGTATTTCTGAGCCTGTGGTTCAAAGTAAGATACTTGAAGATGTTCCTAGAAGTAATATCTACATAAGTCATGAACATGCTGAAGGAGCCTCGAGCACCCCTTATGTATTGCGTAATAAGAAAGATGTGCAAACACTTTTTGAGATCAAGCAGTATATTTTAAAGCACATTGATGCCCCTTTACCCAGTTTGAAGGAACTCGCACATGAATTTGGGATAAATGAGTTTAAGTTAAAGACGGGATTTAAGCAATTGTATGGAGAGACTGTATTTCGTTATTTAAAGCTTGAGCGTCTTGAAAAGGGTCATTTGTTATTGTCGAGTACCAATTTCACTTTGAAAGAAATTTCAAAAATGTGCGGTTATAAATCGACCACTCATTTTGTGAGGAACTTCAGGGAGCATTACGGCATGCCTCCCAAGACTTTTCGTGACCAAACCTTCAAGAAAAAGCTCCGAAAATAGTCCTCTTTGATTCAAATTTTAAATTACTCCTTTACCGTCTGTATAAAATACCTTAGAAACTATTTTTACTTAAGACCTTTACTTCAAACAAATTGAGGTAGTATGTTTTCAATAAAAAATCGATTTTTTGTCTATATAGAGATGGTTTTGATCTTTCTTTTTATCCTGTTGTTTGTGTATGCAGCGGTGAGTAAGCTGGTGGATTATGAAACTTTTGAAAACCAGTTGGGTCAGTCGCCTTTGTTGAGTGCTTTTGCGGGGTGGGTTGCTCCCGGGGTTATTATTATAGAATTGCTTATTGCATTGTTTTTAATCTTTGAAAAGACGCGATTGTTTGCGCTGTTTGGTTTTTATACTGTGATGGTGCTCTTTACCACCTATATTCTTATCATTTTAAACTTCACTGATTTTATACCCTGTTCCTGCGGTGGGGTGCTGGAGCAGATGGGGTGGACGGAGCATCTTGTTTTTAATGTGGGGTTTATGGGGTTTGGGGTTTGGGCTGTTTTTTTAGTGAATGCGAGGTCCTCACCCCCCGGCCCCCTCTCCCAAGGAGAGGGGAAGTTTTAATAACGATTGAGATGGTTGGACGAGGTTGCTTCACCCCAACTCCCCCTTCAGTTAACTTTCGGAGGACACGTGCGTTGGGGTTCGCAATGACGGGAGGGTTGATTGATGATTTGGGGTAGCTTGGACGAGGTCCCGACATTCGTCGGGATGACTGGAAAATTATAATAAATGAAATTATGAAAACAAGAACGATCATATTGTTTCTTTTAGGTTGCACTCTATTTGGGGTAGGGTTTGTTAGTGTTTTGTTTTTGATGAGTGAGGAGAAGATGCAGCGGAACAATGCGTTTCAGCGGCGGTATATGCCCGAGGCTGCTGTGGAAATGGGGCGTATGGCATTGGATAATAATGCGTATTACATTGCCGGTATGGATGGAGCCTCTATCTATTTGGGGCATGTATCTGCTCCTTTGTATTTGACTAAGGTGGATACTTCATTGACACCTACTGAGGAGGTACGTTTGGAGATTTCTGATTTGGATTTGCCTTATCAGCGAGTAAAGACCCTAGTTGTACCTCCTTATTTTTATTTGGGAGATGGTACTGTTCCTGTGCTTTTTAGAGGCAGGCTTGGTAATTATAAAGGAAGTCAGTTTTCATTTGAGGATGCTTATTTTACGGATTTTGTGGTTGCAGACAGCAGCAGGATAGGCATTGCGACACTCAGCGGGATGACCGGTTCGAAGGCATTGGGTTTACTGCGCAAAGCTGAGGGTGGAATTGAATTTGAAATAAACACATCACTTTTACAGAAACAGCAAGATGGGATTTTTGATGTAGATGGTATGTTGTTGTGGAATGAAAAGCATCAGGTTTTTATCTATACTTATTACTACAGGAATCAATATGTGGTTGCTGACAAGACATTTGCATTACAGGAAACAGGAACAACCATCGACACTATCAGCCGGGCTATCCTGGATGTGGCTCATTACAGTTCGAGGGATCAATTTAAACTGGGTGGCAGGAGTGTGTTTGTAAATCGGCAGAGTGCTACTTATGGTGATTATTTATACATCCACAGTGACCGTTTGGGGAGGTATGAAAAGGCTTCCTTAATGGGTGATGCCAGTATTATAGATGTTTACACTATTCAAGAGCATACATATGCTTTTAGTTTTTATGTTTTTCATCAGTCCGGCCAGCGATTGTCTGATTTTAAAGTATATGGGAATTTACTGGTTGTACTTGTCGATGGGATTTTATGGATTTACCGTTTAAACCCGAATTTTTTTTAATGGGTTTAAACTCAAGATATACTGCGCCGTATCAGGAGAACGACTGAACACCTGGAATATAGTAGGTCATTAATTTTTAAATTTTATTATTATGAAAACAAGGTTTTTTAAATTAGGAATGCCATTGATGGCATTTATGCTGGCTGTTGTATTTGCCTTTGCATTTACGCCCAGTGCTGAAGAGGAAACTGCTTTATTTCCAACTGACGGTTACATTTTTCAAAATGGAAAGTGTGAGGTTGTAAAAAATTGTAGTACCCAACCGGGTCCTTTGTGTATGCACAATGGACAAGTTTTGCGCACACAGATTAATAAGACGCAATGTGGCAGCCAGCTCTATGAGTGGGTTAATTAATTAATTGATAATTAATTAATCAAACCGTCAGCCTTTTCATTACCAATGGCTGACGGTTTTTAGCATTATTTATTCTTTTAAATGGGAATCCAACCAGTTTTTGATTTGTAAGGACAGGTGTTTTTGATTTTCAATATCATTCAATACGTGCCCGTCATTTTCATAGAGGTACATCACTCCTTTTTTTCGCAATCTTCTGAGTGCCATATAAGCTTCCATACTTTGAGTTGGGGCGACATTGTCATCCTGTTTTCCTGTCCAAATCAATAGTGGTGTAGCTAAATTTGCAAAATGATGAATGGGTGAGTTTTCCAAATAGGCGTCTGGGTTTTCAAAAAAGGATTCTTTCATTCTCCATATCGCTTGCTCAACACGGATTATTTCTGAATGGGATGAAATGTTATACAAGCCAAAATAGAAGCTCACCAGGTTAAAAATACCTGAGCCTGCAACCGCTGCAGCAAACCTATCGGTTTGTGTAAGTATAAATGCTGTTTCATAGCCTCCAAGCGAATGACCTATTAAGCCAATTTTTGCTGCATCAATGGGTGCGGATTGCAAAGCCTGATCGATGGCACTTTCCACACATCGTGTTGCTGATGGACCTAACTTGTTTCTTTGATAAACGATATCCGGAAGCAATACAAAATAATCATTTAATGCGTAGTCCATAAAATTAAAGCCGTAGCTGTTAAATGGTTTTGGGGGTAAAAACCGATTTATAAAAGAGGATTGCATTTCATAGACGTGTACTACCATGGGATACTTTTTTTTCGGATTGTAGTTTACCGGGTAGATGAGTACCCCTTTTAGTGAATCGGCAAATGGGGTGTGGTAGTAAATCATTTTTCTTTCCGGCCATTTGTAGTTGTCCCAATCCTTGTTGCTTTGGTATAGGCTTGTCGTTGTGTTTAATTTTACATCCTTTTTGACTATAGCCGGTGGTGCATCAAAACTTTCCTCATGAAATACATAAGTATGGTCACTGAGCTGATTGAGGTTCCGCAACCTTTTGTTTTTAAAAACAATTTCTTCCAATTGGTTTGAATTTGTCCATCGGTAAAAGCCCGAACTGAAATTTGTCTTGTTTTCAGCACTTAACAAGAGTTCGTTTTCATCGTTAAAAATAGTAGTATCAAAGCTTGAATTGCCGTAGTTGGTTCTGTGATTTTTTTTGCCTTTGACCAACCTAAAGACGGTATTTTTTTGCCTGCCGTTAGTTAACTTTTGCCTAGATTTTCCATCGGTACTGATTCTCCACACATCAAACTCATCATAGATGTACACCCTGTTCCCATCAGTTGACCACCCTTCAAAACCGTGAGGCTCGGGTGTTTGATAACTTGGTGAATACTCGTTATGGAAGCTGACCGCTAAGCCTTGCGTTAAATTGGTGTGGATTTTCTTTGTCAAATCATAGAGCCACCAATGGTTGTCTTTGAAGTATGCCAAAGCATTTCCGTTTGGAGCAAAGCTTAGAAAGCCAATCCCAGTAAATTGTTTTTTTACTATTAAATCTTTGTTTGCATTACCGAGGTTGATGGCATACAGGTCAACAAAGGGATTGAAGTGAAATTGAGGTTCATAATCCAGCGGGTTAAAGTTGATACCAAATTCTGCATTTGGATTATAAACAAGGTTTGGACTGTTTTTGGTGCCCAATTGTACACCTTTATTTTCACTCGGTGTCCAAACATATAACCACGGTCTTTCCCTATCGTGGTAATTGTTTTTCCTTCTGGAGTAAAGTATCGGGTCGAAAGTATCCCAAACCTCTATGCCCGGAATATCCTCGTTATGGTTCTCCGGATTTTTGCCCTTTTTTTTACTGACGTAGAAAAACACTTTATCTCCCTCGTCATTCATTGCCAGTTCTTCGTCCACTATTGCAATGTTTGATGAACTAGCAGTCAGGTTCTTGTTTTGAAAGAACTGCAACTCTTTGCTATTCAAATCATACAGGCCTATTTGCAAGCTGTTGTCTGTTTTTGAATGGGATAAGAAAGCGAGTTTATTCCCTCTTTTGTTCCAGGTTAACTTTTTAAATGCTGTGTTTGGCAGGTTTGGTATAACCAACTGTTGGTTTGTATTTAAATCCAACAAACGAAGTGATTCACCTGCTTTTTGGGATACCACCATTGCCAGCACCTCTTGAGCAGGGTGGGTGGTGTAACTTGTTATAAACCCCGGTTCTATCCATTGTTTTGTGTTCAGATTTCTTATTTTTAATTCATCAGTTCTTGTTTGCATTATCAAATTATTGGATAAGGCGGAAAATTCACTTGACTTTACATTGTTTATGGATAGAGATTCACCACTTTTTAATTCAAGGAGATTCACTGACCCGGAGTTATCCATTGTTAAATACCAATTGCTATCATCACTAAACCTGCCCCAATTCCCATTTTCAAAAATTATGGTATTTCCCGAATCCAAGTTTTTAATTGTATTGACTGAATTTCCATTGAGGCCAACTATCCTGTAATTGATCCACTTAGAGTCCTTTGAAACACCAAGGATGTACAAGTGATGCCACGGGTTTTCGTCTACCAGCTCAAAAGGTTTCAATTGCGCCTTTAGCTGCAAATTGAACAGTATTAACAAACAAAAACCCAACGATGGTTTATAGATTCTATACATCTTTTTTTTATGTATTAATAGCCAGGGTTTTGAGGGGCCAGATTGGGATTGATTAAAAGGTCAGCTTCGGGAACCGGCCATAAAATGTTGTTTGGTTTCCAGCCGGGTTTCAGCGGGCTTAAAATCTGACCGGCAAGATTACTTCTTTTGATGTCAAACCAGCGGTGCCCGTGTTCCGTAAAGAGTTCAAATCTTCTTTCGTTCACTACTGCTTCCAAAAGTTCATTTTGAGTTGTTGCAGTTGTATTTTCCAAGCCTGCTCTTTGTCTCAGCAGATTCAGGTCCTGTTGTGCCCCCGGGCTATTGTTTTGTTGCGCTCTGGCTTCTGCACGAATTAAATATTGTTCTGCTAAACGAAGCACGATTGTATATTCCAGGCTCGTTCCTGTATTGAAGCTTTCTTTGTATTTGTTTGGGTAGTACCAGGTTTGGTTGCCATCACTTAACTCCCCAATCCATAGTGACTTTCTCAAGTCGTTTTCTTCAAAGGCTTCCACCAAATCATTGGATAGCGCTACAAATGGTGGGGGTACCGAGCTAAAGATAAATGTTGAAGCTTCCTGAGTGTTACTGCCGGCATTTTTTGGTTTAAATTGTAAAATTGCCGAGCTGCTGTTTACCAAGAATTCGTTTTCAATGAGTGGTTCCAGATTGTAGCTCCCGGTATGGTTTATCACGAGGGTGCTTTCTACTTCAGCTTCCTGCCAGCGGCCTCTATAGAGGTAGATTCTTGCCATTAAAGCTGAAGCTGCAAGGCTGTTTGCCCGGGTGCGTTCAGCGCCTATATAGTTTACATTTAGCAGGGCTTTGGCTTCACTTAAATCAGTGATTAATTTTTCATACACCTCGTTAACAGGTAAACGACTGACATCTTTATTTATCCTATAGTCTGTTGAGGTAATGTAGGGAAGGTCGCCGTGTAAATTGGTCAAGTAAAAATGTATGAATGCTCTGATAAATAAAGCTTCGCCTCTCAGGTGATTTTTTAAATCATCCTTGAGTGATGATGAAGCTTCAAGACCTTCCAAAACAGAATTTGTCATAAAGATCAGGTTGTATGCCTTGTTCCAGTTGCTTTGAACAGTCAAATTTGAGGGGATGATTTGGTGTTGGTATAGGTCTTCCAGAGAACCCCAGTTAGATCCATACAAGTCGAGTTCATCTGCATACAAGCCCATATAAATATTCAATCCTGAGGTGCCGCCAGTGAGTAGAACTTCATCCCTTAGTTTGGCATACAGTGTTGTTAATGCAGCTGTTGCGGTTGCTTCATCTTCAAAAACCACAGTGTTAGGAATTTGTCCAAAAGGGTCCTCTGCTTCTAAGAAGTCCTCACAGCTGAGGAATGTAAAAAGGATACAAATTGACAACATGGTTTTTATAATGGTGTGGACGTTGTGTTTTCTATTATTTGTTTTCATTATAGTTAGATTTTGAATTAAAAGTTTAGTTCGACACCCAGGGCGATTCGTCTTAATGGAGGCAAGAAGCCATTGCGTTGTTCGGGGTCTGTTCCTTTAAAGTTGGTTATGGTGAACAAGTTTTGACCCTGAAGTGAGATGCTGCAGGATGTTTGTTGTTGAAGCGGTAATTTATAGGACAGTACTAAGGTTTTTAACCTTATAAAAGAGGCGTCACTTACTGCTCCGTTACTTTGTGTAAATTGGCTATAGGCATTTAGAGCCTCGGGGTCTGCCCCCGAAGTGAATCGTTGCATGAAAGCCTGATCCCCAGGTGCCTGCCATCTGTCCATTGCTCCAATGGGCTGATTTGCCAGAGTACCCGGTGTACCAGTGAGGCGGTATTGGTTGTAGCCTTGTCTTTTCATAAATTGAAAAAAGACATTGAGCGCCCAATTTTTATATTCTAAGTTGTTATTGAGACCCCCATAAAATTTCGGAGAGAAGTCGGCGATATATTGTCTATCTTCCAAGGGTGTAATCATCCCATCCTCATTAAAATCCACAAATTCGAATAGTCCTGTTTCGGGATTCACCCCTTTCAGTTCGTATAATTTTACAATAGAAAGTGGTTGACCGATGACCAATTGGTTGTTGAATGAGGTGTCTTCGAGTCCCGGGAATTCCAGCAATTTGTTTTTGGGTATTGAGAGGTTTAAATCGGCACTCCATTTGAAGCTGTTTTTGCGAAAGATGTTTGCCGAAAGTTCAAATTCCCAACCGTAGTTTTCGACGAGCGCATCGAGGTTGCCTTGAATACCTGTAAAGCCGGTGGTTGCGGGAAGCGGGTATTGAATCAATTGGTTTGATGAGCGGTTGTTGTAATAGGCTATGGTGGTAGAAAGCCTGTTTTGGAAAAAGCCTAAATCGAGCGCCATTTCCCATTTTTTGTTTTCTTCCCATTTGAAATTGGGGTTGAGCAATCGGATGGGCACCAATCCTATATTTTCGTCATATTGGTCGTCAGTTATATTGTAGTTTTGCAGGTATTGGTAATCACCAATCTGGTCGTTGCCTGTAATTCCGTAGCCGGATCTTATTTTTCCAAAACTCAGCCAGGGAGCGTCCAGTTCTTCAGAAAATAGCCAAGCTGCACCGACTGCTCCAAAGTTCCCATATTTGTTGCCCGGTCCAAATCGGCTTGAGCCGTCCCTTCTCCCTGTGATGTTTAGATAGAGTTTTTCTTTGAAACTGTAATTGATGCGCGCAAAGAGGGATTGGCTGGTGTATTCGGTTTTATTTTCATTGGTAATGTTCAGCGTTGTTGCGGCGCTTATGTTATTGATGAACAAGTTTGAAGGAAAGCCAATAGCAATGAATCCATAGCGGTCGAAGGTTTGTTTTTGGAAGGTACTTCCCAGTAAGAGGTCGAGCGTACTAATTTCCCAATCCTTTGACCAGTTGAGTTGCGGCTCCACAATCCAGGAGGCTCTGTCATTTTCCTGGACAAAGATTAAGGAGTTACTGCTTGTTAGCCCAAAAGCCGGGTCGAACATGGTATGCGGCATTGCATTGTTGTCATTTAATTGGGAGGTGTTGTAGCCGGTATTAATTTTGGCTTTTAAGGATGGTGTTATATTGTATCCCACAGAGAGGTTTGAGAACAAGTTTTTTGTATCTGAATTGTAACTACCTTCCAGATTGGATAAGGGGTTTGTCCAGGAGGAGTTTTCCCAATTGAGGTTGCCTTCCTCATCAAAGAGGGCAGGGGCGTTGGGGGCCAATCTAGGTGCCGTGAAAGACAAGTCCAAACCTGGCAGGTTGTTGTTTTCGAGGGAGTAGCCTAAATTTAAGGCAAGTTCGAACTTTTGATTGTTACTGTTGTGATTTATGTTTGTATTTGCAGTGAGTCTATCGTACTTAAACTCTCCCGGATAAATCGTGGTTTCGTTTTGGTACATCCCACTGAGAAAAAAGCGTGTATTCTTATTCCCTCCTGAAACGGAGGCTTGAACCCTGTTTAAGTTTGCCTGTTTGCCGAGCAGTTCTTTCTGCCAGTTTGTATAGCGATTTTGATCCCAGGTACCATTGATGTCATAGGCATTGAAAGGGTATTCTTCAATACCATCATTTGCAAAGGCTTCGCGTCGCATCTCCAGGTATTGCTGAGTATTGAGTAATTTTAGATTGTTTTGGGTGTGTGCAATACCTGTCGTGGTTTGAATGGATAAACGGGTTTTGCCTTCTTTGCCTTTTTTGGTAGTGATGAGCACCACGCCATTTGCCCCACGTGAGCCGTAGATGGCAGTTGCATCAGCATCTTTTAACACTTCGATAGAGGCTATTGAAGCGGGGTTTATTGCATTTAACGGGCTTATATTATTGCCGGGGATGATGGCTCCCGAGGTGTCGTTATATCCCATTGTTTGAGAATCAATAGGAACTCCGTCTATGATGTATAGGGGAGCATTACCGGCTGCGATACTGTTTCGGCCTCTAATTTGGATGTTAAAACCGCTGCCCGGTACGCCTGAGGTTTCAGAAATATCGACGCCTGCCATTCGCCCTTGCATTGTTGCCAAGGGGTTATTTACCGGTTGGTTTTCGATTTCCTCAGCGGTGATTCTGGAGATGCTGCCTGTGCGTTCGCGGTCTTTGACAGCGTAGTAACCGGCATTGATGACCACTTCTCGGAGGGTTGTGGCGTCTTCCTGCATTACAATATTAATCGTGTTGCGGTTGTTTACAGGTTCTTCAACCGGGGTGTAGCCGATATAGGAAATGATCAAAGTGTCGTTGGGTTGGGCAGTAATGTTGTACAACCCGTTAAAATCAGAGACGGTACCTCTTTGTTCTCCTTTGATGAGAACTGTTGCCCCGGGTATGGGTGAGGTACCGTCCTTGATTTGCCCTTGCACTTCCAAGGAGGAAGGTGTTTGGGCGAAAAGAGAAAAAGTGAGGGGCAACATAAGGAGGCAGGTTGTTATTTGCTGCCGTATGTTCTTGAATTGGTATTTATTTTTCATATTTTTGGTTTGTCCTTCCCCGGCTTCGACTCCGCTCAGCCTCCGGTAAACGGAAATGATTAGAGCCTTGCCCGGAAAGGTGGTTAGTAATTGTCCTCACCCGGCTTCGACACTTCGACAAGCTCAGTACATCGCTCCGCTCAGCCTCCGGTAAACGGAAATGAGTAGCGTCATGCCAAGTAAGGTGGTTAGTAAATAGTTATTAGGCCTTCTCGTTCCGTCGAAAGTTGGAGGAGGTCTTTTTTTCGTTTTTGCAAGCTTGACGAGGTTGCTTCACCCCAACTTTGTTGGCGTTCGCAATGACTCCAGTTTGAAGTTTCATTTTGTTTGGGCACTCCGGGCCCCTTGCCTCATGGCTAAATGATATTTACAAGGGGCGTGGCTTGACCCACCGGGTCAGCCGGTATGGAGTGCTTAGCTAATTTGAGCAAGCTTAGAGTGGGTTTGTCATAGGCGTTTCATTATTGATTGAACAATTGATTAAGCGGTACCGCAACAAGTACGGTACGACATTGGATGTTTAAACAAAATGAATCTTGGGTTGAGTGGATGTAAACATGGCCTTGTTAACGGAGTGCCTTTGGCTCTTGGGACGATTTGTAAAATGCATCACGAGATACCCGCCATACTACTACGCTAAAGCTTCGAAGCACGAAGCGCGGGCATGAAAAAGGCGTGAAACTCAACTTACCGCTATCAAGGTACTGGTATACCCGCACACGAATAAGAGAGTCCACGCCCGGGTCGTGAACATCCTTGCTTATTCTCTCGCGTGCTAAAAATTACCAGTTTTTGATAACGAGATTCTAAGCGAATGCTTCTAATGTTTTGCTAAAGAAGTAAACGCAAAAATAAAATAAAATAAGTTCAACTATTGCAATTAATGAACTTATAAAAAACAAATATATAAATAATTTTCATATTGTCAAATTTGACAATTATTTTTTTAAATAAAGTTACAACTTCACCAAGTGGAGGATTATAGTAAAACATATTATATAGCTTTTGGTAAACATCTAGAGTATTTAATTGAAAAATATAATTTAGATGTAATGACCGTGGCTTCATTAGGGAAAATTGAACCTAAACAAGTATATCGTGTCTTGAAAGGAGAGCACGGTGCTTCAATGAAAACAATACTTTCCTTAGCGAAAGGTTTGAATATTCATCCTAGGGAGTTGTTTGATTTTGATTTTGTAAAAGAATAAATTTTATAAGAATGTTTTTTTCCTGACAATAAACCATTTCAACAAAGAATTTATCGATTGCGCAACTTCATGTGGCGTGCCTCGCTTTTGAATTGCATCAAAAAGATGTTATAGACAGGGTGGTGGGGTTGAATTTTTGGGGACTGTGGGGACTTTGGGGACTCTGGGGACTTTGGGGTTGTTTGTGTTTTTTTGTAATTTATTTTTGTGGTCTGTTTTTTCTTGCTTGGTACATTTTTTCTCTTAGGCCTCCTTCTTTTATAAATACTTTTTCAAGGGATTTTATTTGTTTGCTGAGCAAATAAGTTGTGACATTGATCAGGGACCACATTATGTTTGTGGTGATTTCAGGATTTGGGTGTTCTATTGCTTTTTTGAAGGTGTGATAGTTTGCGTTTGGGGTTTTGTTTATTTCGTCAAAGCGTTTTGACAGTTTGTGATTTCTGTCCCATTTTGCTATGTTGTTTGTCCTCATGTAGTCTTCAAAGTCGATCAATAGTTCTTCAAGGCTGGCTTTTGCAACGTTTGTTAGTTTGACTTCGGTTTCTTTTGAAGTTGCTGAGGCCATGCTTGCTTCTGCAATATTTTGTTTTCCTGAGCGTGCTGCCTGGATCATTTGGTCTTTTGTTCGGTCGAATTTGCTAAGGTATTTATTGCAGAAATAAACTGTGCCGTCATAAATTATTTCTGCCTTTTGATAGGTCAATAATTTGCGGTAACCACCGTGGGTGGGTATGAAGCCTTCAGGGTTATTCATTGTTAACGAATGTTTCGGTTGATCGTAACTAAGGTAATGATTTTTTTTGTTTTGGTGGGTTGGGGGGACTTTGGGGACTTTGGGGACATTGGGGACGGGATTGCTTCTCCGCCTTTGGCGGATCCAGCCTTCGGCAGGCACGGCGCAATGACTGTTCCTTTTGATTTAAAATGAACCCCTCATTTGAGGGGTTCGGGATTTATGGTTTGCATTTATTTACTAACCATTTTAGCAGGGATGATATTAGGAAGCTTATTATTGCTCCCAGAGTTGCCATTAGGGCTGTGAGGAGCAGGTCTGTGACGGGGAGGTTTGGTAGCAGGCTGCAGGCGGTTCCTCCCCAGAAGCTTAGGCGTTGTGTTCCTATCACCACAGGTTATTGGTTTGGGTTGAGCAGGGGGTTTGGGGGTATGGCTGCTCCTTTCCATTCGGGGTCCTGGTCGTCGTCGATGTCTTTGATGACTGACTGGCTGACGACGGTTGCAACAGTTCCTGCAACTGTTATATAGCCTGCGAGAGTTACCAGTGCTGCCGGTAACACTACCGGTGCTGCGATTATGGCGCCGCCTGCTGCTGTGAGGGCGATGCCGATGTTGCGGAGTGTGCGGAAAAACCTGGGGGTGGGTTGTTCCATTCTTTGAATTACATTCATAGTTTTGGGTTTTTAGGGTTTGTTTGAGATATTGCTTGCATGACGAGTTTGCTTCTCCGCCTTTGGCGGATTCGGCGGACACTCAGCGTGACCGGACGAGTTTGCTTCGCTACGCTCCCTCCTTCGGCGGGCACGGCGCAATGACTGGTCTTTTGATGCTTGTTTTGTTTGGTCCTCACCCTACCTTCTCCGCCTTTGGCGGATTCGGCAGGCAAGGCCCCCGGCCCCCTCTCCCACACTTCGACCCTTCGACAAGCTCAGGACAGGCAAGCTCAGTGACCGGAGAGGGGGAGTGGATTTGGAAAGGGTGTGTTGCCTTGTTTCAATTTAAACTGGGGGTTGCGTTGCCTTTTGTCAGCCTAAATACTGCTTGGGTTGACGAGTTTGCTTTGCTGCGCTCCCTGCTTTTGGCAGGCACGCACTATGACTGGGGGTTGATTGGCGATATTGCGTTTGTTGACGAGATCCCCGCCTCCTCCTTCTCCGCCTCTGGCGGATTCGGCGGACACTAAGCGTGACCGGACGAGTTTGCTTCGCTACGCTCCCTCCTTCGGCGGGCACGGCGCAATGACGGGTCTTTTGATGCTCGTTTTGCTTGGTCCTCACCCCCCGGCCCCCTCTCCCAAGGAGAGGGGGAGTTCATTTTTGCTTGGGAGTGCTATTCGGATGGGGGTTATTTGCCCGAGTGTTCCGAATTGATGGTCAGGAAGATGGGTTCGCCTTCTTCTCGGAATGCTTCCACCCGCATCAGGATTTGGTCTATTGCTCTGCGGGAGCCGAGGCCTTTTCCTATGCCTGTGAGTTGTGACACGGGGGCAATACAGCCTCTTAGTTCGGTGCGGGCATCATTTGCCGGGTGTAGCAGGATGCCACTACGGTTGGGTACTTCCAGCACCCTAAGGTGGTGTTTGAAAGCCGGGGAGTAGAACGGTTTGATCTCGTAAGTGCCATCGGGGATGCAGGAGCTATTTTTCTCGTTGCATTGCCAGGGGAGTTCGATGGTGAAGCAAATGAGCTTGTCGTCATAGAATAGTGTACCGTTTGTTCCTTCTTTGTAGTGGGTGCGGTGTAAAATTAAGTCCATCGTTTTTAATTTTAAGGTTGATCCACACTTGCGATTGCCAGGGCGTTGAAGGACCCATTTTTAAGCGGGTACATCTCGCCGTTTACTTCCTGGAAGAAGTTGACGCCGACGAGTTGCAGTACCGGGTGTGTGCTGGCAGCTGATATGGATGCACTTAAGGTTAAAGCCGGTTGTGTTTGCATATCCCAAGGTATGATGGCTGACTCGTCGTGTCCTTCTTCAAAGGAACGTCCTTCAAAATCGGTTGCACAGATGCCTCCTACGATTTGGATGTGGGTAGTGCCTTGTGGTGCTTCGATGGTTTCCCGGGGGATGAACTCATCGATTTGCAGGTCGTAGGTACCGTTTGGACGGTCGAAGACGGGTGTGTAGCCATTGAAGAACACGGTGGACAGTTTCCCACGGATGTTGAAGTCGAAGTCCACGAGGAGTTGCATATTGCCATCCTGAATGGTTCTGCTTCCTCGGTCGTTTATGGTATCGCTTTTAACGACTTGCATCAATTTTTGGGTGAGTCTTGAGGTGACCCGGTTGTCTTTTGCACGTCTCAACAGGATTCGCACTCCTTTACGGATGACTTGCCCTGCTTTGCCGGCGGTACCGAATTCCTGCCCGTTTTCACGAGTGCGTTGGAATGCCGGGTCATTTTTGATGCGGTTTGCATCGATGCCTCCTTTTTCACGGACGAGGTGCCCGTCTTTTGTTTTGTAAAAGGTCATGTCGCCCATGGTGCCTTTTACCTTAATAATGCCTTTTTGTCTTGCCATTTTATTGGTTTTTAGGGGTTAAACATAGGGCAAACATAGGGCAGGGGTGGGGTGGAAAACGAATGTGGGGCGTAAAGGTGCGTGTTTTGCATATTTTTGCGCGCGCTTCGATACATCCGCCGAATCCGCCAAAGGCGGAGAAGGCGGACACTCAACGTGACAGGTAGCGTTTTTTTAATTGAATTCTGACTTGGGTTGACGGGTTTGCTTTCCCCCTTCGCATAAAGCTTCGGAGGACGAAGCGCAATGACGGTTTTGGGGGACATTTGGGACTATGGGGACTGTGGGGACTTTGGGGACGGGGTTTTTCGCTGATTGCCCCAGCCCTAAAGGGAGCAGCGAAAAACTATACAATTCTGTGAGTTAATGATGTTGCTTCCTCCTTCACAGCTATCTTTTTCCCCCTTCGCATAAAGCTTCGGAGGACGAAGCGCAATGACGGTTTTGGGGGA
>CAXBNF010000020.1:0-49495 GCA_963977065.1 uncultured Flavobacteriaceae bacterium
CAAGAGTAGCCTGACAGGACGCATCTCCTGCAGTGGTTTGGTCAGCAATTGGTTGAATTGTTGGGTCTGTTGTATCTTCTACTGTTACATCAAAACTTGTAGCGGAATCGTTTCCTGAGGCATCGGTTACTGTAAGTGTTACGGTTGTTGTTCCGCTAAATACAGTTCCTGCGATTGGGTTTTGAGTTACAGTTGGGTTTGCATCACAATTGTCTGACACCACTGCGAGTGCAGTAAAATCGGCAAGAGTAGCCTGACAGGACGCATCTCCTGCAGTGGTTTGGTCAGCAATTGGTTGGATTGTTGGGTTTGTTGTATCTTCAATAATGACATCAAATGATGTTGTGGCAAAGTTGCCTGAGGCATCAGTGGCTGTCAAAGTTACTGAGGTTGTTCCGGTAATTAAAGTTCCTGGTACAGGGTTTTGTGTAATTGGAGGCGTACCACAGTTATCTGTTGCTATTACAAGCGACGTATAATCAGCAAGTGTTGCCTGACAATTACTGTCACCACTAATTGTTTGGTTTGAAGCTGAACCAATGTTTGGAGCCAGATTATCAATTACAGTGACATTCGCTTGCGCAGTACTAAAGTTACCTTCAGTATCTGTAACTGTTAGCGTGACTATTTGATTTCCAAGTGATGAACAATTGAACACATTGGGGCTTACAGCCAAAGAAGCAATACCGCAATTGTCTGATGAACCGTTATTGATATCATTGGCTGAGATTGTTGCTTGACCGTTGATGTCAAGGAAAACAGTCATATCCTGGGCTAAAGCAACCGGAGGTATATTGTCTGCTGTTGCTGTTGCTTCAGCACGAGTACCTGTACATAAACTCGCAATGCTATATTCTCCAATGACATTCATAACGTAGTGAACATTGGGAAATCCAGTTCCAACACTTGCAAGATTTGTTGGTTGAGTTATACCACAATCTGCTGCAGAAATATAAGAAGGTCCAGATTGACCAATCCCGTTTGAGCCTGGAAAAAATAATGTAGTTCCATTTGCCGGAGTAAAAACTTCCATTACTAAAATACTTCCTGCTGGTACTGATGCGGAAAAAGGTGCCGAAACAACATTTCCATTATTTGCCGGTGAAACAGGGACATTAATACTTCCTAATAAAGAAAGGTTTGATGTGTTAAATGTTCCATTGAGAGTATGAAGTCTAACTGTTAATGTATAATTATTATTTACAGATTGTACGCCAAACTGGACCTGGGTTACATTAAAATCTTCAGTAATGCCAAAGTCATTTGATAGATTAAAAACTCTCCAATGTGAAGTATTGGTGTGAGTTGTATTTCCTGCATTACAATAAACACTTCCTGTACTTATACTCTGTGAATTTGAATGTGTAATGGTAGCAGCTGTTGGAACCGGGTCTAAAACTTCTTCAGCATAGACACTGGTTGTCCCGGCAGGGTTAAAGGTGTATGAAGGTCCTGTAAAAAGAAGCGTTCCACCAGTAGCGGCATCATACCATTCAATGGTGTTTCCGGGGTCATTGGGTGTGGCTGTTAACGTAACACTGTCACCACTACAAAATGTATCGCTTGATACTGATGGTGCATCAGGTGCTTCTGTTACATTGATAATACTATTTGCTGTACCTCCACAAATGCTTGTGTAAGTCACCGTGTGATTTCCAACTCCGGCAATATTGGGATCAAAAGTATAGGTAGAACCATTTCCATCATCTGTCACACCGGGGCCTGAATAAGCTCCGCCACCGGGGGTACCACCGGTTAAACCTGATTGAATTCCTTCTGTTACACAAAATGATTCTGAAGCTGCGAATGTAGTGGGGGGTAAGTCAAATGCTTGTACATTATCTGAATTGGTTGATGAGCTACCCTGATTTGCACTGTAACCTAATCCTCTTTTGGCGAAAGCTGCCCATATAATACATTGGTTAGCCCCTCCATAAAGGGCTATATCTGCAGCAAGGATGGCATCTCTTCCGTCAACAAATCCTGGAGAACAGGGTTGCATTTTAAGACCTTCAGTTACAAGCATCATAGAAATATTATTTCCTCCGGTACCATTGTAAAAATCTGTGTCAAAACCATATTGATCGATGAGACCCCAGGTCATTTCCCAAAGCATCATAGCCCAAACTGATCCTACACCATGAGGTGCAACTGCAGTTTGTGTTCTGTTATACGTATGTGAGTTTACCGCCATATTGGTGCTATATGGAAACTCTCTGATTCCGGGACCATTTCCGGCTTGACCTACCAGCCATGTACCAATACCTCTTGCATCGGTGCCTTGATCTCCGGGCTTCATTGTTAATAACAACGCATAGTAATCACTCCAACCTTCACCCATTTGTTCTGGTGTACTAGCAGTACTAAGACATCCTGAATTAAATCGTCCCCCTGTCAATCGTGTAGAAATACCGTGTCCATATTCATGGATGATTACACCATTGTCTAAATCACCATCTCTTGAGTTACAAACATACATTTGCATTCTGGGGGGATTACCATCTGTAGGGGTTGCAAAATTTGCATTACAGGTTCCTCCTCCATCTTGAGCTTCAGCTCTTACCCAATCATTTGCTGAGCCTCCATTTCCATAGTTATTTTGTTGAAAATTACCACTTGTTTCATCAAAGCCATATTGATAAACAACATCGTGTACAATGTTGCTCCAGTAAAATAAGTTTGTAATTGCTGCGGGCAGAGATCTGTTTGCAGCAGACCAGGTAGTATTTATAGGAAAATCAAAATTTAAGGAAACTCCTCCTTCTGCATAGGTGCCAGGAGAATTACTACCATTTATATCGTCGTAAGCTCTTACGTTATTTCCTCGTGTATTTGTATGTTCTACCCCCGGTGAACCATTGGTGTCGTGCCACCCAAAAGGAGAAGCAGTTACGTTTTCAACACCGGTGACAAGAGTTCTGTTTCCGTGATTGGGGCTTTCAACAGGCATAGCATATACTCTGTAACTACCGCCCAGCAAAGCTCCATATTCTAAAATGGACTCTTCCATTGTAACAACATCTGTATGGTAATCTGTTTGACTGGTAGCTTCATGATGATCAAGACTGTGGTCGTGATTTTCTTGGTCACCGTGAGAATCAGTATGATGTGATTCACAAACGTGTTCAATTGAACAATGGGATTGCCAATCGATTTTATCTATAATTTCTCCTGTTTGAGCATTCACTTTGTAGTTAAAGTAGTTTCTGCCTTGAATATCATCGATTGCCAAACTCCAAACTAACACAACATCTCCCTGTTTGTTTTGTTGATACATCAGTTTTACAGGAATATCTGTACTGGATATTCCTCCTTTACTAATGATATATTCTTGTTTTTTAACATCTACAACATCAAGAACTTTCAAATTCTCAGATATACGATAATTTGAATGACCAGCTGCTGCTGCAACGGCTTGAAGTGGTGTTAATGAAGGTGATTTTCCTCCTTTTACTTTGTTTGAAACATCACCAATAAAACTATTGTTTTTACTTACAACCTCTCCATTTGAAGCAATATGAATACTGGCTTCCGCACCATAAATTTCAATATCGTTGACTGTTTGTCTGTAATAGATATGGTGTACACCACTGGTACTACTGACATGCTCACTGGTTATAACCCAGTTTGCGACATCTTCCTCTTTAAGATTTTTACTATCTTGAGTTTTAAGTTTACTAGTTAATGAATTGTGATAAGCATCAATTTTTGTTGTTGCTTCTTTGAGGTCTTGTGTGTAGGTTATTTGAATTGCAAATAAAAAACACATTACATAGGGAATAATGTATTTGTTGTTCATAAGTTTGGGATTAACGTTGAATTATAATTTGAAATCGTTCATGAGGGGTATCAGCAAACACAAATCGGTAGCTTTTACCGGTGCCTGCATATGTATGGGCGACAAGTTGAAATGTATGAATACCTGCCGGAAGGACTATTGAACCTTTTCCGGCTAGATAAAAATATCCGGCGGCATAGGCACCTCCTCCTGAGCCTGATAGGTTTGAATAATAATCTGAATCAAAAGCAACTTTTGTGGCTGCTCCATTCACCTGAACCCAAGAACTGTATTGTCTTGGAGAGCCATCTGTAATTACGCCATGATCATTAGGAAATGGATTTCCAGAAGGAGTGTTTGTTGAAACTCTAACACTAAACTGATAATTCAAATGAACAACAGATTCTTGTGTTAACGTAATACTTTGAAGAGCGCCGATATTTGTTGTTGCTGCTTCACCATCATCTCTACCAATAATAACTCCTCCAGACGCCCCTGTTGTAGGAATAAAATTGATTGTATTTAAAGCCATAAAGTTTTGCACAAGTGAAGGTCTTAATATAAGATCTCCGTCAGTATTAACATACACAGGCATAGGGTCTGAACTAGTGTAATGTGTATTGTTAGTAAAGTTTAACTCGTCTATTCTTGCTGTATTATTATCACCTGCAATGTGAAGTATCGTTCCAGGGGTATTGGTTTTTATGCCTATTCTGTTATCAATGCCATCAATAAAAAGCATGTTTTCATTGTTTTGAGATTCAATTCGAGTATTGATATTTTCACCAAGGTTATTTATAAGTACAGCATTTTGAGAATCTTCTGTAAATCTAATAAATTCTTTGTTATCAGCACTCAACGCTAGATGATCCACGGTTGGCGACCACAAGCCCATATTTGTATTTTCCTGAAAGGAATAAAAAGGAATACTATTGGTTCCTCTTGCGATTGCCCTCAAACTTTGTGTATTTCGGGGAATTCTCAATCGGTTTGTATTATTTGTTCTAAAATCGACCCTTCTATTGTTTGTAGTACCAATGAAATCAGTCCCTGAATTTGCATTGTTGTTACCTGCAATGCTCCATATTCGATCATTTGATTGTATTCTTACCCATTGACTTCCATCCCAGTAATAGTAACCTGGAGTGACAGCTACACTACCGACACCTGAATTTGCAGTATTAAATATTAATAATCCGGTAGTAGCAGAGGGTGTGATGGTTGAATTGTCAAGTGTGCTTAGTAAAGTAACTCTTGGAGCTAAAATTCCTTTAGAGTCACTTTCAATATCCAATAAAGCACCACTCGAAAAATTGGTAGTACCTATACCCACTTGCGAAAATGATATATTTACAAATAACAGGGCAATGGGTATAAAAAAGCCTACAATTTGAGTAAGTTTGTTCATTTAATTTGATTTAGGGACGGTAAATGTAATGTGAATCAATTCTAAAAAACAAATAAAAGACGATAAAAAGATTATATTTTCGATAAAATGTAATAAAATGTAGGAAAAATATTATAAAACAGTATGATTCAATATGATAAGCATACAAAACCAACTTTTAAATATCTATTTTAAAGATTATTTCAACACGAAATTTGTTCCTGAAATAACCTTAAAAAGAGAAGATCAAATTCACACTTTTGTTTCAGGTAATAAATTCAGAAAACTTAAATACAACTTAATTGAAGCAAAAAATAAACAGAAAAACACTTTACTCACTTTTGGCGGTGCTTATTCAAATCATATAGCAGCCACGGCTGCTGCAGGTCAGGAGTTTGGGATTAATACAATAGGTATCATAAGAGGAGAGGAACTAATTGATAAGAGTGATGAAAACCCTACCCTCGCTTTCGCGAAAGCAAATGGAATGACCTTTCATTTTGTAAACCGAGATCAATATAAACATAAACATACCAATGAATTTCAAAACATCTTAACAGAAAAATTTGGAGATTTTTATCTGCTTCCTGAAGGCGGAACAAACCTTTTGGCTATCAAAGGTTGTGAAGAAATTTTAACAGAAGAAGATACAGATTTTGATTATATCTGTTTACCAGTTGGAACCGGGGGCACCATGGCCGGGATTGTAAACAGTAGTAAACCGCATCAAAAAATACTGGGATTTTCTGCTTTAAAAGGAGATTTTCTAGAAAATGAAGTAAAAAAATGGACTTCAAAAACAAATTGGGAAATCACAGATGCTTATTGTTTTGATGGGTATGCTAAAATCAACGAAGAGTTGGTAAATTTTATAAATGAGTTTAAAAATAAAACAAATATACCACTTGATCCAATATACACCGGAAAGATGATGTATGGTATTTTTGAGCTGGTTAAGACAGACTTTTTTCCAAAAAATTCTCGTATTTTAGCCATTCATACCGGAGGTCTTCAAGGGATTCAGGGTATGAATTTACAATTGAAAAAAAGAAATTTACCCCTTATAAAAATTTAATATGCGCCTCACTAGTATTTTTTTAATCTTATTTTCTGTGTTTTTAATTAGCAGTTGTGGTTCTAAAAAGCGAGTTGCTAAAAAAATTCCGCAAAAGCGTGAAATTATCAAACCACCTGCAAAAGAAACGCCTGTGGTTGTTGTTGACAAAGAAGATAAACTACCTCCCACTGAAGTAGTCACCCCCGCCCCAAATGCTTCTTATGCTGAAGTTGTTTCTATATATATTGACAATTATAAAAAAATTGCACAAGAAGAAATGTTACTTTATGGAATTCCTGCGAGCATAAAAATAGCACAAGGAATATTAGAATCTGGTGCCGGAAGAGGTGATTTGTCAATGAGGTCAAACAATCATTTCGGAATAAAGTGCCACTCTGGCTGGACAGGTGAGAGTGTAAGACATGATGATGATGAATTACAGGAATGTTTTAGAAAATACAACGACCCAAAATATTCATTTAGAGACCACTCGCTTTTCCTTACATCAAGGTCCAGATACAGCGATTTGTTTACACTTAAAAAAGACGATTACAAAGGGTGGGCCAAAGGCCTTAGAAAAGCAGGTTATGCAACAGACCCTAAATATCCGGATAAGCTAATAAGTATTATAGAGCGCTATGAGTTATATAAACTCGATTCAGAAGTGCTAGGCTCTGAAGCAAACATTGCTAATCCTGACGCTACTAAAGTAAATACCTACACTGTAAGAGCCGGTGATACTCTATACTCCATCGGAAGACGATTTAATATTCCCGTTGATACTTTAAAGCAATACAATGGACTTTCATCTAATGATATTAGTGTGGGTCAGGTGCTTTACTTACATCCAAAAAAATAAATTCAAATGATTTATACACGCAGTAGTGCTTTATATGCTGAAGCCGAAAAAGTAATACCCGGAGGCGTTAACTCACCAGTAAGAGCTTTCAAAGCAGTGGGAGGTACACCTATTTTTGTTGAAAAAGCCAAAGGAGCCTATCTTTATGATGTTGATGGAAATCGCCTGATTGATTACATCAACTCTTGGGGGCCGATGATTTTGGGTCATGCATATGAGCCAGTAGTTAAAGCAGTCATAGAAAAAGCAGAAAAAGGAACTTCTTTTGGAATGCCCACACAAATTGAAACAGAAATTGCACAATTGGCAGTTTCTATGGTGCCAAATATTGATAAAATTCGCTTTGTAAACAGTGGCACCGAAGCCTGTATGAGTGCAGTAAGGCTCGCTCGCGGTTTTACCGGAAAAGATAAAATCATCAAGTTTGCCGGCTGCTATCACGGTCATAGCGACTCGTTTTTAATACAAGCAGGAAGCGGAGCTGTTACATTTGGTTCACCAAACAGTCCCGGCGTGACTCAAGGTACTGCTAAGGACACTTTGATGGCTACCTTCAATGACCTTGAAAGCGTTGAAAAACTTTTTCAAGCAAATAAGAACGAAATTGCTTGTATTATAATAGAACCCGTTCCCGGAAATATGGGATGTATTCCACCTAAAGCAGGTTTTTTGGAAGGTCTGAGAGATTTGTGTGATGAATATAATGCACTTTTGGTTTTTGATGAAGTAATGACCGGCTTCAGACTTGCAAAAGGGGGTGTTCAAGAGCTCTTAAATATCAAAGCTGATATTGTATGTTTTGGCAAAGTAATTGGTGGTGGTCTTCCGGTTGGAGCATTTGCGGCACGAAATGAAATAATGAAACAACTTGCTCCGGAAGGTCCTGTTTATCAAGCAGGAACTCTTAGTGGTAACCCGCTGGCAATGGCAGCAGGTCTTGCAATGCTCTCTGAATTAAATAACAACCCGCAAATTTTTGATTCTATTAATGAAAAAACAGCATATCTACACAGAGGGTTGAACAAGGTTTTAACAGAAAAAGGTATTACTCATACCATAAACAGACTGGGTTCTATGATTTCTGTGCATTTTTGTGAAGATGAAGTGGTTGATTTTGATACTGCTGCAAAAGGGAATAATGAGATATTCAAACAGTTTTTTCACGGAATGCTAGGTGAAGGAATTTATATTGCGCCAAGTGCCTTTGAAACCTGGTTTTTATGTGATGCGCTTTCTTACGGAGATTTAGATGATACCATTTCTGCCTGTGATAGGGTTGCTAAAAACTTAAAATAAAAAAAGCCGGAAAAATCCGGCTTTGATTTGTTTTTAGTGTCGATTATTTTTCTATGGTTGTCAAATACTTTTGATATTGTTCTGGTGTGAGAATTTCTTTAATTTCTTTATCAAAAGTCGCTTCAATTTCTTTAGTTGATGCTCCCTCTTTTGCTAATGCAGATTCCTTCTTAACCATAACTCTCCAAAGAGAACGCTGTTGATCACCAGTTAAATCAAGAGTTTGGCTTAGCTCTGCTACTTTTAGTTTTGCAACCTCCTCAGGTCGTTGTTGTGCATTTACATCTTGTACGGAAAATATAAAGGCAAAGGCTATTAAGACTAGGGTTATTAATTTTTTCATTGTTTTCATTTTAAATTTAGATTACCAAGGCAATAATTAAGCCAAACCAAGTTAATGATTAAAATATATTTTTTTGGTTTAGGTAATTAACAGAAAATTATTTATTTTTAAATTCCCTTATTTTCTTAATCCACTACTACTCCATATATCAAACTGCTCTTTGTTTAATATTGCTTTCATCTTGTTTCTATAGTCATTTTTCATTTCCTCCATTTTAGTTTTGTCATTTCTTGCTATAGTTCCATTTGATCTTTTTTCAGCCATATTAAGGTGAACTTCGAATACTTGTTTTTGTTGAGCTTCATTTAAATTTAGAACTTCAGTAAGTCTTATTACTGTAGTTTTTGCTCTTTGTTCAGCAGAAATGTCTTGCTTTTCCTGCTTCAAATTTTGATGCATATCTTGATCTTTCTGTCTTTCTTGGCTAATACCTATTGCTGTTACAAAGAGTACTGCGATTAAAAAAAATTTTTTCATTTTTGATGTGTTTTTAAATTATGATTTACTAAAGTAGTTATATTTATATTACAAAACAAAAGTAAGTTCAAAAATTGTTAATTATGATAAATCATTCAATATTAATTTTCAAAGAACTTTAAAATTTATTGCTTTTTGTTGTGATTTTTTTTAGCTTTATTTCGCATCACTAATTTAGAATTTTCCTTCCATGTATTGTATTGACTTTCTGATAAGATTGATTTCATTTTATCCTGTATGGCTTTTCTCCTATTGAGTCTTTCAGATGCTCTATCATACAGTTCTTTTTGATTAGTATTATTGTTTAATTTTCTTTTTTCTGCTACTTGCTTTGCATTTGTCAAGTACATTTCATAAATTTCTTTGTGTTGTACTTCTGTTAAATCTAGCTGAAGTGTTAGCCTTTTGGTAGATAACTCTGCTTTTTGTTCTGGGCTAAGGTCTTGCCTTTCCTGCATCATTTTTTGACGCATTTCTTTTCTCTGTTCTTTTTCCTGACTAAATCCAATTGTGGTTATTAATGCCAGAATAATGGTGCATATTGTTTTCATAATTTTTGTTTTTTAATCCTATTCACAAATTAGTTTGGATAGGAATTTTGTTAAATACATTATTAAGACACAAAAAATCCACTTTGGTTTAATAGGATTCTTTATGAAAACTAGAAATTGAAGTTAGGTTCTTGGAACAGAGTGTTTGTTAAAATTGGTTTAAAACTTGTCAGGTTTGAAAGGTGTCTTTTATTTAATCTCTACAAAAAGACCGTCTTCTGTTTTTTCAACTTTAGCTACTTTCTTTGAAGTGAGTCCTTTAATGGCTTTGTCCCATTTTTTGTTGGAAAGTTCAGTTTGAGTTTTTAAAACTTCCAAAGGCATTGTTTTAAATGGCTTTAAAATATTTAATACTAGTTTTTCATCTTCAGAAAGATCCACTTTTCGCTCTGGTTTCATTTGTGGGAAAAACAATACTTCTTGTATGGATGGATTGTTTGTTAAAAACATAATTAATCGATCCATTCCAATCCCTAAACCGGAAGTGGGTGGCATACCATATTCCAGTGCTCTCACAAAGTCACGGTCAATGAACATGGCCTCGTCGTCACCTTTCTCACTTAAGCGCACTTGATCTTCAAAACGCTTTAATTGGTCAATAGGATCATTAAGTTCGGTATAGGCATTAGCAATTTCTTTTCCACACACCATGAGTTCAAAGCGTTCTGTAAGCTCTGGATTATCACGGTGTTCTTTACAAAGCGGACTCATTTCTTTAGGGTAATCAATAATAAAAGTGGGTTGGATAAAATTACCTTCACATTTTTCACCAAAAATTTCATCAATCAATTTTCCTTTACCCATTGTATCATTTACTTCAACGCCCATTTCTTTTGCAGCTTTGCGCAGTTCATCTTCATTTTTTCCTGAAACATCTAAACCTGTAAATTGTTTGATGGCATCAATCATTGTGACTCGAGGATACGGAGCTTTAAAGTCGATATGATGTTCTTTGAAAGTTACTTTTGATGTGCCGTTAACTGCTATTGCACAATGTTCTAAAAGCTGCTCGGTAAATTCCATCATCCAGTTAT
This sequence comes from uncultured Flavobacteriaceae bacterium, assembly GCA_963977065.1. Taxonomy (GTDB): domain Bacteria; phylum Bacteroidota; class Bacteroidia; order Flavobacteriales; family Flavobacteriaceae; genus Planktosalinus. The sequence continues at coordinate 10,783 of CAXBNF010000020.1, forward strand.
AATCCTTGTATGCCACATATATTTCCATGGCTGTAAACTCAGGATTGTGTGTGCGGTCCATTCCTTCATTTCTGAAGTTTTTGGAAAATTCATAGACACCGTCAAAACCACCTACAATCAATCGTTTTAAATACAATTCATTAGCGATTCTTAAATACAAGGGAATGTCCAGCGCATTATGATGAGTGATGAATGGTTTTGCAGCTGCACCACCGGGGATGGGTTGAAGTATGGGTGTTTCAACTTCAAAATAGTTTCGTTCATTAAAGAAGGAGCGCATTGCATTAAATAATTTGGTGCGTTTGATAAACACTTCCTTCACATGTGGATTTACAACAAGGTCTGCATAGCGTTGACGATAGCGCATTTCGGGGTCATTGAATTCGTCATAGGTATTCCCATCACTATCTGTTTTTGGTAAGGGTAGTGGTTTTAATGATTTGCTGAGTAGCTGAAAATTTTTAACCATAACTGTTTTTTCGCCTACTTGCGTAGTGAATAAAACTCCTTCAATACCAATAAAATCACCTATGTCTAGTAGTTTTTTATATACTTCGTTATAAAGCGATTTATCCTCTCCGGAACAGATTTCATCTCGATTAAAATAAACCTGTATGCGTCCTTCAGCATCTTGTAATTCTGCAAAAGAAGCTTTTCCTTGAATGCGTCTTGACATAAGTCTTCCTGCTATTACCACCTTTTTTCCTTCCTCAAACTGATTCTTTATTTTATTTGAGGTATGGTCAACTGGAAACAAAGCCGCAGGGTAAGGGTTGATATTCATAGCCCGCAATTGTGTTAGCTTTTCTCTTCGCACTAATTCCTGTTCTGAAAGTTGCATATTTTACAAAGTTTTGAAGGCGCAAAGATACGTTTTTGTTAAAAATATTTGTAAAAATTGATGAACTATGTGTTCTAATAATCAGATATAAATTCTATTTTTGAATTAGCTGAAAAAGCTAAAAAATCTTTTATCTTATTTATGAGCATTTGGAGAGTTATACTTGCAATTATATTTCCACCCCTTTCAGTGATTGATAAAGGGTGTGGCTCTATAGTTATTGTATTTATTTTAACGGTTCTGGGTTGGATTCCCGGGGTCATTGCGGCTTTAATTATTTTAAACAATCCTAAAAATTAATATTATGAGAATTTTATTTCTTATTTCAATGTCTTTTTTCTTGTTTCTTTTTTCTTCCTGCGAATTTACAGAAACCTTAGTTTTAAATGCAGACGGAAGTGGCGAAATGAAAGTTCAAATGGATGCCTCTGCTATGATTGCAATGATGTCCTCAATGGGGAACGAGGAAGAAAATGAAAAAATGAATGATAAAATTGACACTACCTTTTACTTCAGAGACATATTTGCTGACAAAAAAGATAGTATTGCTACTTTGCCAATAGAACAGCAAGAGCGACTAAAAAAATTAGAATCATATGGAGTTCACGTTTCAATGGATACCGAAGCGGAAAAAATGGTTTATGATATTTTTATAAATTTCAAATCAATAAACGAGGCAGACAATTTATTTGATGCATTCAATCAAATTAACAATACAGGTATCAATTCCACCTCAGAAACTGAACAATCTCCGTCGCAGGAGAGTGTAAAAGTGAGATATTCTTTTGAAAACAATGTTTTTAAAAGGGATGCTTATATAGCTGATGTTGAATTACACAAAACTGAAATGGATAGTTTGAAGGGAATGGAAATGATGCTGGGGGGTACTTTATATAAATTGAATTATACCTTTCCGAAAAAAATTAAATCTACCAATCAAGAGGAAGCCACCTTTAGCGGTGATAGAAAAACACTTTTTTACCAGGTTGAATATTTAGACTACCTGAAAAATCCTGACCTTATGGATATTGAAGTGGTGCTCGAAAAGTAAGACTAGTTTTAAATCAACCCAAACGAGCCTCAGATTTGCAAAGAATTTTAATTTTTAAGCAGTTTCTCTTATGGGTTTGTTTAAAATTAAGTCAATATATTTATTGATGTTCTTTTTTAAATCTTTTCTATGAGAGATAAAATCTAGGAATCCATGTTCGAGAAGGAATTCTGCGGTTTGAAAACCTTCAGGCAATTCTTTTCCAGTGGTGTCTCTAACAACTCTGGGTCCGGCAAATCCAATTAAAGCTCCGGGTTCAGAAATGTTTATGTCTCCCAGCATTGCAAATGAAGCTGTTGTGCCACCAGTTGTGGGGTCTGTACATAAAGAAATATATGGTATTCCGGCATCAGAAAGCTGCGCTAGTTTGGCAGATGTTTTTGCTAACTGCATTAGAGAGAAAGCAGCTTCCATCATTCTGGCACCACCACTTTTTGAAATAATAAGTAGGGGTGTTTTCTTTTTTAATGCGTAATCTGCAGCGCGGGTTATTTTTTCACCAACTACAGCTCCCATAGAGCCACCAATAAATGCAAAGTCCATACAAGCAATCACAAGGTTTTCCCCCATTGACTTTCCAACTGCTGTCCTTACAGCGTCTTTTAATCCCGTTTTGTCTTGTGCGTCTTTTAACCTGTCTATATACTTTTTAGTGTCTACAAAACTTAGCGGGTCTTTTGAACTTAAATTCTTATCCAGTTCTTTGAATTTATTATCATCAAATAGTATTTCAAAATATTCCTTACTTCCAATGCGCACGTGATAGCCATCTTCAGGGCTAACATAAAAATTGAGTGCCAGTTCTTCAGCGTCTACAATTTTACCCGTGGGGGATTTATACCACAAACCTTTGGGGACGTCTTTTTTGTCTTCGGTTGCTGTTTGAATTCCTTTTTTTGTTCTTTTAAACCAGGCCATGGGATTTATGATTTAAGATTAACGATTTGAGATTTTAAAAATTAAAAATACCAATTAACAATCATTAGAGTGTATTAATATTGTTTAGGTCTCTAAAGGCTTGCTCGAGACGAGTTTTGAAAGTCAATTCGCCTTCGCGAAGCCATTTTCTGGGATCATAATATTTTTTATTTGGTAATGCATCACCTTCAGGGTTGCCAATTTGAGTTTTTAGAAAATCTATGTTTTGAACCATATAATCTCTAATTCCCTCTGTGAAAGCAAATTGTAAATCGGTATCAATATTCATTTTTACAACACCATAACTAATGGCTTCTCTAATTTCCTGAACAGATGAGCCACTACCACCATGAAAAACAAAGTCAATGGGATTGTGTTCTGTGCCAAACTTTTTCTGGACATATTCCTGAGAATTTTTCAGAATAATGGGGGTTAATTTAACATTTCCCGGTTTGTAAACACCATGTACATTTCCAAAAGCTGCAGCAATCGTAAAGCGATTACTTACTTTTTTTAGTTCTTCATAGGCATAGGCTACTTCTTCAGGCTGAGTATAAAGTTTTGAAGAATCGACATTTGTATTATCCACACCATCTTCTTCACCACCAGTTATTCCTAATTCTATTTCAAGAGTCATGTCCATTTTTGACATACGCTCTAAATACCGTTTTGAAATTTCAATATTCTCTTCAATAGACTCCTCAGAAAGGTCTAGCATGTGTGAGCTGTAAAGGGGCTTTCCATAGACTTTGAAATGTTCTTCACCGGCATCAAGAAGCCCGTCAATCCACGGTAATAATTTTTTCGCACAATGGTCTGTGTGAAGTATTACTACTGCACCATATACTTTTGCAAGCTCGTGAATGTGTTTTGCACCGGCTATTCCACCGGCAATGGCAGCTTCTTGGTTTGTGTTAGGGAGACCTTTTCCGGCATTGAAATGTGCTCCGCCGTTTGAAAATTGAATAATCACCGGTGAGTTTAAAGCGGAAGCTGTTTCTAAAACTGAGTTGATTGTATTTGATCCTACTACATTTACCGCAGGAAGAGCAAAGCCTTTCGCCTTAGCTAGTTTATGTATTTCTTGAACAGTAGCACCTGTTGCTACTCCAGCTTTGATATGTTGATTTGCCATGTTAATTTCTCTTGATTCAATTAACAAAGATAAAAAAAATATACCCTTAAAAGGGATAGTTGATACCAATGTTTAATGTTGTATTACTAAAATTGTATTCTTTAAACCAGCGGTTACCTTCAGATCTGGCAGGGTTGTAGGTTTTAAAGCCCAAATCACCCCTTAAAACAAAAAAACCAAAATCATATCTTAATCCAAATCCAGAACCAATCGCGACGTCATTAAGGTCTGAAAGACTTTCAAATGTTGATTTTTCATCGGTCACATTGTCAAGTGCATTCCAAATGTTTCCCGTATCTACAAAAAGAGCCCCCTTGAAAGAGCCAAGTATTGTAAATCGATATTCAATATTGGCAGCAAGTTTTAAGTTTGCTTCATTAAACTCATCTCCTCTGTCACTTGCGCCTGGTCCCAGCCTGAAAGGTAACCAGCCTCTATTGTCATTTGGACCTCCTGCAAAGTAACTTCTTGTGAAGGGAATGCTGTTTGAATTTCCATAAGGCATAGCAAATCCACCAAATAATCTTAGCGCAATATGTGTTTGTTTATTGACTTCCCAATAGCGCACATACTCAGAATCTAGTTTTATATACTGAGAAAAGTTGACACCAAAAACTTCATAATTGTCATTGCTATTTTTTTCAATTCCGGCAAGTGAAGAAACTGCGGAGAGTAAATTTCCGGCAAATTCAAGCTTTAATCTTATTCTTGAAAACTGATTGTCAAAAACACTTTTTCGTGAGTCTCTAATCCAGGTAATATTTGATGCAAAAATCAAATTGTTTTCGGTGAGTCGATCTTTTTGCTGATTGATATTTCTTAAATTTTGAACATCATCTGCATCAAGGCCATCAAGGAGGTTTTGATTAAAATCGTCCAGGAAATTTGATGTTCCTTCAGGAATAATTAAATCTATGCGATTGTTGTTTTCGTCTAAATTGAAGTAAGAATCACTAGCATTTGTGCCTAGTGCAATGTCATTTAGTCTGTCATAAGAATTTTCATAAACATTGAAATAGTTTTCAGTATTGAGATTCCTTACATACTGAATGTTCATTAAATCGAGCCTGTAAGTGTGCATTCTGGTTGGATTCCATTTGTAATTCCAGATAAGACTTGTTGTTTGTTTGTCAAGCCCAATGTTTTTTTGACTGCTTGCCCCAATGCTTATATTGGTATAAGGGGACATATATTTTGGAATGATCTTTTCTGTATTGAGGGGAAAAAGAATTCTGGGAATACCAAGTTTGATGTCGCCACCAATCTCTGAAATATTGAAAAAACGGCTGTCACGGTCTGCAACATCTTTTGAAGAACCAAGACTACCACGACCTGAAATTTCAAGTATTTCAGCACCTTTAAACACGTTTCTAGTTAAAAAAGAAGTGCTAAATCCCACACCAAATTCTTGGATATTTGAGGTTGAAGCATCCACATCAAAGCTAATTCCATATTTTTTTCTTGGGGAAAGTAATATGGTTGTTATAAGTTCTGTTTGAGAAGTATCAGCAGGATTTAATTCATAGTTTATATTTGGATATCTAAAAACCCTGAGCTCACTCAAGTGGGTATAAGTAAGGGTTCTGTCTGTGTCTTTAAAAATGGTTCCGGGGTTTATAAAGATAGCGTCAGTGATTGTTTTTGGTCTGTATTTTATTTTATCATAACCATAAAGAGTGATGCCATTAAAGTCAATCGAATCAGAATATTTTTTATTTCGGTTTTCATATGAATAGTCGGTTACCACTTTGGTTTTTCCGATTGTGTGTATCTTAAAAGGTTGTTGAATGGTGGTGTCTCCCATTTGAATGTTTCTGTCTCCAATTAAATATTCAATATTTGCTTTGTGACCTGTATTTACTGTATCTGCAATAAAAGAAATGTATTCCTGGTTGAAGTTATAGAGACCAGAGTTACGCATCAATATAGTTACACGGTCTCTTTCATTTGCAAAATTATTTCTGGAGTATTGCTCTCCAGACTTTACCAAACTGCGTCTTTGAGAGAGCTTAAAAATGGAGTCAACCACAGGTGAATCAATCATCACTTTTATTGAATCAACAAAATAAGGTTTTTGACGATCTACAGTATATACTATTGAAGCACGTTTTGGTTTAACAGTATCGCTTATAACTTTATAACTGGCCTTTGCATTTAGCCAGCCAAAACTTTTATAATATTCTTCAATCCTAGCTTTTGAACGTTCAGCCCTGTCATTTCTTATAACCACAGGTGCTTCACCATTATTTTTTAACCAGCTGTTAAACCCTGATTTGTAGTTGACAATTTCATCAACTTGTTTTTGTGAGAATATATTTATAAGTCGCTGCTTTTTTTGTGGTGTTTTGTATAACTGTGCGTAATAGACAGAATCTGTTTTTTCACTTGCTAGATTAAAAGAATGTAAAGCTATTGGAATTCCCAATAATTTTGTGTTAGGTTCCTGAATAATCTGACTGTAAACACCACTTTCGTTAATTTCTTGACCATCAACAATAATGGTATTTTGAGTGAGCAATAATTCATCGTCCTTAACTTTCTTTACGGCATCACAGGAACTCAGTATGGTTATTAATAAGAATATATATGGTATTTTTGTAAAATGCCCGAAACATCTAATTGTTTTTGAGAGATTTTGTTTTGTTTCAATGGGCATTATAAAAAGAAAAATTTATTAGTATTCAAAAATACACGTTTTGCATGATTAGCAAAAGTCAAATAAAGTTAATAACGTCTTTAAAACAAAAAAAATATAGAATCACGCATGATTTATTTTTTGTCGAAGGTACAAAAGTTATTCAGGAGTTTTATGGAGCCGGTTGGGAGATTTATGCTCTTTTTTCAACTGAAGAAATTGATTTTGTCCCTAAGGGCAAAGTTACACTCATTTCAGAAATTGAATTAAAAAAAATTAGCGCATTAAAAACACCCAATAAGGCACTAGCAGTTTTCAAATTACCGGCACTGAAACCCATAGTTTCAGTCAATTTTTCAGTTGCACTTGATGGTATTAGAGATCCCGGAAATCTGGGTACTATCATCAGGTTGTGTGACTGGTTTGGGGTAAAAACACTTCTTTGTTCTCACGATACTGTTGATTGTTTTAATCCCAAAGTAATTCAATCATCGATGGGTTCACTGGCTAGGATTGAGGTGCATTATTTAGATTTAGAAAATTATTTTGAAAAAAATCATCTTCCGGTTTATGGTGCTTTTATGGAAGGAGATAATGTGTATGTGGAAAAACTTCCGCGCCAAGCGATTTTACTTATGGGTAATGAGGGGAATGGGATCTCTACAAAACTTGAAAAGTTTCTTTCAAAAAAAATTAGTATTCCTCAATTTGGTCTTGACCATAAAACAGAAAGCCTCAATGTAGCAATGGCAACCTCCATTTTATTAAGTGAGTTTCATCGATCTACTGAAATGTAAAGTTGATAAAGACTCCTCTTGATGAAAGTTTGTCAATGTTTGATGTATATGGACTGTTTGGGTCATTGTCTCTCACGAGTTCATCACTCAAAGCAAAAACGCCTCTAATGGAAGGTGTAAATTTAAAAAAGAAGAGATAGAAGTCAATTCCAAAGCCCAACTCATAATAATAGGTGTTTTTTGTCATTCTAAACCGGCCCACACTATTGTCTTCAGGGTTGGTTTCATCACTGGTTAAATTGATTGATGTTGATACCCCTCCAACTATAAAGGGTTTAAAATTATTGAGTCTTTTTGTCGAAATTTTTAATAATAATGGAATGTGAATATAGGTCGATTTTGTTTCTCTTAAAAAATCTCGTTCTTCCTCAAAACCGGGATAAATTAGATTGCGCTCTGTATAGTACAAACCGGGTTCAAGCCTAAGGTTGAAATAATCGTTTATTCTTAAATCACCAATCAGTCCCACATTAAAACCGCCATTTGCCTCGACGGCAATATCGGGCTCTCCGGTTTCATTGATATAATCAAACTTAAAATCATAGTTGTTAAAGCCCAAAAAATAACCCCAGCTCCACCGTTGCTTATCAAAGTTTTCAAGATTTGCCAAACGTTCTTTTGAAAAAAGCTGGGCTTGAGCGGTTTCTACTAAAAATAGCAGGGCTATTATCAAAAAAATATTCTTCATAGATTTATTTTGAAGCTAAATAAATACTTGCAACTCCAAAGGTTTGGGGTTTATTTTTCACTTCTTTAAACCCAATTTTTCTCAAAATATTGTTGAAGTTTTCACCATAAGGAAAAACAGAGGCACTTTCGCTTAAATAATTGTATGCCACTTTATCTTTTGAGAATAATTTACCTACCAGGGGAAGTATGGATTTTGAGTAAAAGAAATATCCTTGTTTGAATGGAAATTTTGTGGGGACTGATGTTTCTAAAACAACAAAAAGTCCGCCGGGCTTTAAAACCCTGAGGATTTCAGAAAGTCCTTTTTCAAGATTTTCAAAATTGCGCACTCCAAAAGCTACAGTAATAGCATCAAAACTATTGTTTTCAAACGGCATCTCTTCAGAATCACCTTGAAGAAATTCAATTTTATCAGCAATCTTTTGAGTAGCTACTTTTTTTCTAGCAATGCTAAGCATTCCTTCAGAAAGGTCAAAACCCACAATTTTTGGAATATCAAATTTTGCAAAGCTTATTGCAAGATCACCGGTGCCTGTTGCAATATCTAAAACGCTTTTGGGGTTCTTGGCAACCACTTGTTTGACAACTCTCTTTCGCCACTTCTTGTCAATCCCTAAAGATATAACCCTGTTTAATCCATCATAATTTCCTGAGATGGTATCAAACATTTGTTCAACTTGCTTTTTTTTGTTTAAATCAGATTCTTTATAGGGTTTTACCTTTTCGCTCATTTCAAAAATTTGTGCAAATATAATACAATCACTTTGCTTTTGTTCATAATAGAAAATTAAATCAATCGCTTTATAAAGCTTAAAATTGTAGTAACTTTGTTGTTCTTTTCTTTATATAGTTTATGAAAATAATCATTGCAGGTGCCGGAGAGGTGGGGTTTCATTTGGCAAAGCTATTGTCTTATGAATCACAAGATATCACTTTGATTGACAATGTGAAAGACAACTTGTCTTTTGCAGAGGCTCATCTTGACATCAGGGTCTTAAAAGGTGATTGCACCTCTATATCCTTACTCAAAGAAGCTCATATAGATAATGCAGACATGCTCATAAGTGTCACTTCAAGTGAAACTACAAACATCACAACCTGTTTTATAGCAAAACAGCTTGGTGCCAAAAAAACAATTGCACGTATCTCAAATACCGAATGGATTAAAAATAAAGATGAAATTGGATTTGCTGCTTTTGGAATTGACGAATTAATTTCGCCTGAGTCTTTAGCATCTGCCGAAATAGAATTATTACTCAACCAAAGTGCCTTTAGTAATTCTTATCAATTTGAAGACGGCGCATTAACTATGGTGGGCATCAAGCTAACCAGAACAGCACTTTTTATTGGAAAAACTGTTAAAGAAGCCGCCGAAGTCAATCCCGGAATTGAATTTATTCCTATTGCTATTCAACGTTTTGGAACTCAATATACACTTATTCCAAGAGGTGATACCGTATATAAAGAGGGAGATTTGGTATATTTTTTAACTACACATGACGGTGTTCAAGAGGTCTATCAACTCACCGGAAAAATTAGAGAAGAAATAAAAAATGTTATGATTCTTGGTGGAAGTAAAATTGGTTTCAAAACCGCACGCGAACTTTGCCAAAGTCACTTTAAGGTTAAACTTATAGAGAGCAACAAACAAAAGGCCTTTGACCTTGCAGATGCCCTTCCCAATATTTTAGTCATTAATACAGACGGCAGAAATGTTGAATTACTTGAGGAAGAAGCTATACAAGATATGGATGCCTTTATTGCCGTTACCGGAAACAGTGAAACAAATATTATGTCTTGTCTGGTTGCCAAATCAAAAGGGGTGAAGAAAACCATCGCACTTGTAGAAAATATGGACTATTTTCAACTCTCACAATCTATAGGGATCGATACTCTTATCAATAAAAAGCTTCTGGCTGCTAACGATATCTTCAGATACATCAGAAAAGGCGAAGTGGTTGCAATGACAAAACTCAACAATATGAATGCAGAGTTACTAGAATTTGTAGTGTCTTCAAAGGCTTTTGTAGTGGGTAAATCAATAAGAAGTCTTGAATTTACGCGATCAGCAATCATTGGCGGTGTAATAAGAGATGGTGTGGGACTTATAGCAACACCAGATTTTGTTATAAAAGAGAGAGATCGGGTTGTAGTGGGTTGTTTGCCTCACGCCATTTCCAAAGTAGAAAAATACTTTAATTAGCATGTCATTTTTAAGCAGGATTAACTTAAAGATTATTCTCCATTTTATGGGGTTGCTTTTGTTGTTTAATGGTTTGTTTATGTTCGTTGCATCTGGCGTGAGTCTTTATTATGATGATGATGCATTTAGTGGCATTACCCAGGCAGGAATTATTACAATTTTAGTGGGAATTCTTATTTTCGTTTTAACCAAAAACCACAGAAAAGAGATTAAAAAAAGAGAAGGATACATCGTTGTTACCTTTGGCTGGTTAATCATGGTCTTTAGCGGAACACTTCCTTATGTTTTTACCAATTCAATTCCTTCATTTACCAATGCTTTTTTTGAAACGATGAGTGGTTATACAACTACCGGGGCTACTATTTTAAATCAAATTGAAATTTTACCTGAAAGCATTCTTTTTTGGAGGAGTCTCACACACTGGATTGGGGGAATGGGAATTATTGTATTGGCTATTGCCATATTACCACTTCTGGGCATCGGTGGCATGCAGTTATTTGCTGCTGAAGCCCCAGGACCGAGTAATGATAAATTACATCCTCGTATTACAGATACTGCAAAACGCCTTTGGCTCATTTATTTTGGGTTTACGTTAGTCGAAACATTACTTTTAAATCTGGCAGGTATGTCACTTTTTGACGCAATAAATCATTCAATGAGCACCATGGCAACGGGAGGGTTTTCAACAAAAGATGCAAGTTTGGCACATTGGAATGATAATCCAATGATTCAGTATATCGTGATTGCCTTTATGTTTATTGCAGGAACCAATTTTGTATTAAGTTACTTTGCATTCAAAGGAAAATTCAGTAAAATATTAAAGGATGAAGAATTCAGGTTGTATGGTACATTTATTCTTGTATTTTCAACATTAGTTGTGTTAATAACTTATTTTCAAGCAGATTGGTCATTATCTACTTTGAGCCACAATATGGCTTATGGTGAACTTGAAAACTCCGTAAGGCATTCCTTATTTCAAGTGATTGCAATTGTTACCACAACTGGATTTGTTACAGCTGATTATACTTTGTGGACTCCTTTTTTGACGATGTTCTTTTTTGGGCTCATGTTTTTGGGGGGTTCAGCTGGATCTACTGCAGGGGGTATGAAAATTGTAAGGCATTTGATTACCATCAAAAATGGAATTCTTGAATTCAAACGGTCTTTTCATACTCACGCAATACTTCCGGTTAGATACAATCAAAAGGCCATCCCTCAAAATATTGTTTTTAATATTCTTGCCTTTTTTATTTTATATATACTCATGTTTATTATTGGTGTTGCTGTTTTTTCTTTTATAGGGCTGGATTTTAAAACTGCTCTTGGAGGAGCTGCATCCAGCTTAGGAAATGTAGGGCCTGCTTTAGGGGATTTAGGCCCTGTAAATAATTATAATTCTTTGCCAGCATTTGGAAAATGGTGGTCAGCATTCTTAATGCTCGTTGGAAGACTGGAATTGTTTACCGTTTTGATTTTATTAACTCCATTCTTTTGGAGAAACAGGTAGCAATGATATTTTAGGCTTCAATAAGGTTCAAGTTAAAAGTGAAACCTAAGTCAACAAGTCTTTAATTCGCTTTAGAGCTTCCATAATTTCATTTTCTGATGCTGCATAAGATATTCTAATGCAATTTGGATCACCAAAAGATTCTCCGGAGACAGTGGCAACAAGTGCTTCTTCCAGGAGTAACATAGAAAAGTCTTCTGCTGAGTTGATTTTTTTTCCTTTAATGGTTTTTCCAAAAAAGCTTGAAACATCGGGGAAGACATAGAATGCTCCATCAGGAGCGTTGTTTTTTAAACCGGGTATTTCAGCAAGTAAATTTAATACTAAAGTTCTTCTCTCCATAAAGGCATCTACCATATACTTTATTGAATCTGGGGATGCTTCCAGAGCAGCAATGGTTGCCATTTGTGCAATGGCATTGGCGCCACTTGTTATTTGTCCTTGCATTTTATTGCAGGCTCGTGCGATCCAAGCCGGAGCACCCATATATCCAATACGCCAACCGGTCATAGCAAAAGCTTTTGATACTCCGTTGACAACAATGGTGCGGTCATACATATCTTCAAATTGAGCCATGGAGTAATGGCTTTCAACAAAGTTTATATGTTCATAAATCTCATCTGAGACAACATAGATGTTAGGGTATTTTTTTAAGACATCTGCCAACTCTCTTAATTCTTCTTTGGAATAAACTGAACCGCTTGGATTACATGGTGAGCTGTACATTACCAATTTTGTTTTTGGTGTGATAGCGGCCTCCAATTGTTGGGGTGTAATTTTAAAATTGGTGTAAATAGTAGTGGCTATTTCAACGGGCACTCCTTCTGCGAGTTTTACAAGATCGCTGTAACTCACCCAATATGGTGCAGGTAATATGACTTCATCACCTTGATTAAGCATTACCATAACTATGTTTGCAAGGGATTGCTTGGCTCCGGTTGAGACTACAATTTGTGTGGGTTCATAAGTAAGATTGTTATCTCTTTTAAATTTAGTAATAATAGCTTTTTTGAGTTCCGCATAACCATCTACAGGAGGGTAGGCATGTACATTATCATTTATAGCTTTTATGGCAGCTTCTTTTATAAAGTCAGGTATATTGAAATCAGGCTCTCCTAGGCTGAGCCCAATGATATCCTTTCCTTCGTTTTTCAATTCGCGGGCTTTAGCTGCCATGGCAAGTGTGGCAGAGGTAGCCATATTGTTAACTCTGTCTGATAAATGTTCTTTCATAAAATGGGGTGAACTTTTCTTAAGCGCTTAAAGCCGGTTTCATACCCATTTCCTTTAAATGAGTAAAATGAGATAAAATGGCTTTGCGGGTGGTTTTATATTCGTGATAAGGTAATTGAAATTCTTTTGCAGTTTCTTTGACGATTTTTGAAATCTTGGTATAATGCACATGGCTTATGTTTGGAAAAATATGGTGTTCAACCTGATGATTTAAACCTCCAGTATACCAGTTGACAATTTTATTTTTAGTGGCAAAATTAACTGTAGTGTATAATTGGTGAATCGCCCAAGTGTTTTTCATAGTTCCGGTTTCGTCTGGAAGTGGCATTTGTGCTTCTTTAACCATGTGAGCCAATTGAAAAACCACACTAAGAATCACTCCGGCTACATAATGCATTACAAAAAACCCTAAAAGTACTTTCCACCAAGCTATTGATAAAATAAGCATTGGAATTACAATCCAGATAGAGAAGTAAATGATTTTAGAAATTACAACGATACTCCATTGTTTTATGGGGTTTGGAAATTCACCATATGAAAGTTTTCGTTTTAAATAATCTCTCGTTTGCTTAAAATCTGTGGTTAAAGCCCAATTGAATGTCAAAAGGCCATAGAGTAAAACAGAATATAGGTGTTGATACTTATGAAAGCGTTTCCATTCAGAATGCTTACTAAATCGCATAATTCTTCCTGCTTCCATATCCTCATCATGACCGTGGATGTTTGTGTAGGTATGATGTAAAACATTGTGTTGTACCTGCCAATTGTAAACATTTCCTGCAAGTATGTATATGGTACTTCCCATAAATTTATTTACCCACTTTTTTGAGGAGTAAGATCCGTGATTTCCATCATGCATAACATTCATCCCTACACCTGCCATTCCTATGCCCATTATAACTGTAAGGAGCAATTGAGCCCATCCGGGGATGTTAAGTGTCAACAATAAAAAGTATGGGGTTAAAAATATTGCAAACATAGCTAGGGTCTTCAAATGAAGTTTCCAGTCGCCTGTTTTCTTTAAGTTTCTTTCTTTAAAATATTCGTTAACTCTGGTGTTTAAGGTTTTGAAAAAATTTGCGGGATCTTTTCTGGAAAAACGGATTGAGGATGTATTCATAGTTTAAATTTGACTAATAACGTTTTGTACGAAAAATAAGTATTCGCAAATATAATTAATATTCAACTCGTTCTACTTGTTAATAACAAAAAATTACAAGTTTATTGCCTATTTTTGTGGTCATGAATGAAACTATGGATTTGATTATTAAGTATTTCCCTCATTTAACTGATGAACAAAAAAGTAATTTTTCACTTTTACAGGAATTGTACAAGGATTGGAACTTAAAAATAAATGTCGTCTCAAGAAAGGACATTGATGAATTGTATTTAAGACACGTTTTGCACTCTTTAGGAATTGCTAAAGTCATTCAATTTAATGAAGGAGCAACTGTGCTTGATGTGGGAACCGGCGGTGGTTTTCCGGGAATTCCGCTTGCTATTTTATTTCCGGAAACTCAATTTCATCTGGTGGATTCCATTGGAAAAAAAATAAAAGTGGTGGATGAGATAGTTGCCGGATTGGGTATAAAAAATGTGAAAACAACAAACGACAGAGTTGAAAAAATCAAGGAAACTTATGATTTTATAGTGAGTAGAGCCGTTGCTGCGATGCCCACTTTTGTTCACTGGGTGGATGGAAAAATTGCAAAAAAGAGTAATCACAAAATGCATAATGGGATTCTCTATCTTAAAGGAGGGGACTTATCTGAAGAGTTGCTAGATTTTCCAAAAGCTAAAATATTTTCATTAACCGATTACTTTCAGGAGGCATTTTTTGAAACTAAAAAAGTGGTTTATTTACCGGTGAAGTATAAGAAATGATAGTTATTTCCGATATAAAAAATAAGTATTAACAGCTTCAATATATTCTTTTTTTGCTTCATCAGGGGAAAGGTTTCTGGTTTGAAACAGTGCGTTTGCTTTAAAAGCGTTGATGAGTGGTTTTTTACTGTTTGGGTCCTCTTTACTTTCATTAGCCCTCTTGTAGTAGGCATAAAGCCTCAACAGTAAATCTGCCGGAAAGGGTTCCATATGATTATTAACTCTCTCTACGGCTTCTTCAAAAGCGATTTGAAGTTCTTCAAGACTCATTTTTATTTGCTAAGATTGTGATTCCGCCTTTGACTATTTGGTTTAGCTTCACATTTATTTTGGCATCTAAAGGTAATAAAACATCAACTCTGGAACCAAATTTTATAAAACCACTATCGCTTCCTTGTGTGATTTCCATTCCCACTTCAGCATAATTAACAATGCGCTTTGCTAGTGCTCCGGCTATTTGTTTGTGCAAAACTTCTCCAATAACTCTATTTTTTACAACAACTGTTGTTCTTTCATTTTCTTCTGAAGATTTGGGATGCCAAGCTACAAGAAATTTACCGGGATGGTATTTTGAATAAACAACTTCTCCACTCACCGGGTATCTGGTAACGTGCACATTTATAGGTGACATAAAGACTGAAACCTGTAGCCTTTTATCATTAAAATATTCTTTTTCAAAGACTTCTTCTATAACAACAACTTTCCCATCAACGGGAGAAAGAATTTGAAAATCGCTAGTTTGAATGTTTCTTTTAGGGTTTCTAAAAAACTGAATAATGAGCAGAAATAGTACAATAAATATACTAATCAAAACTTTTTTCAAGATTTCATTGTCCAGAAAAAAGTGTGCAGATAGTGCAATAACTATAAGTATTGCAAGAGCTGCTAAAATAATTTTGTGACCTTCTCTATGAAACATAATTTGCTAAGATAAAATATGTATATATAAATGGACTGGCAAAAATAACACTGTCTAACCGATCATAGACCCCACCGTGTCCCGGTATAAGAGTTCCACTGTCTTTCACACCTGCTTGTCTTTTAAATTTTGACTGTACAAAATCACCAATGGGTCCAAATAAACTTATTAGAATAGCTAACCCAAACCAAAATATCGGATTAAAGATAGCGAGATATTTAAATATAAAAAAGCTGGCAACAGACGCGGCGACCATTCCACCAAAAAAACCCTCAAGTGTTTTATTGGGTGAAACACGTTCTAAAAGTTTTCGTTTGCCAAAATTTTTCCCAATTAAAAATGCAAAGATATCATTTGCCCAAACTAAAATAAAAACAGCAGCAATGAGATAAGGTGAGTATTCGTAATTGTAAAAAGGAATAAGTGTTATAAAAACAAAACCACTTATGAGGTAAAGAACTGTTACAATATATTTTTTCTTTTCAAACATAGGAATCATACTAACCCATAATAAATCTTTTAACAAAAAAAGATTTACAAATCCAGTAAGTACAAGTAAAAGTTTGGTTGCATAAAAATCAAACTGGAGGTAAGAAAAAAGAAAAATAAAGAGGATTAATATTGCATAAAGAACAACCGATTTAAGGTGAATTAACCTTAAAAACTCGTTAAGGCAAACGATGCCGAGTAAGGTAAATAATATAAGAAAAGTAATTGGTGAAAGAAAAGTTGCAGCAAGAAGGATAAGGACATAAATAGATCCAGACAATGCTCTAATTAAAAGTTCCTTCATATTATAAATCTTCCAAAAGGAGCAAATATAAGTTTTTTGAACTACTTCCGTAGGTCATAAAATCATTTTCTTTTTTGCTTTCAAAGTTTTTAATGGTGGTAATATTTGAAGGAATATTGTTTTTGTTTGCGCTTTTTATTTTACGTAAACCCTCACCAATAGTATCAACCAATTGGCTTGTTGTGGCAAAAATTACAAAGTTATCTGGTAATTCTTTGAGTTTTTTTTCTTTGATTTGGTTTGAAGAAATTAATATAGCTCCTGTATCTGCTACAAGAGATTCACATTGAGAAAAGAAAAATGCAGCATGAATGTTGTTGCCAAATTTCAGATTGTATGAGTTGAACTTTGATTTTAAGTTTTCATTGGTGCAAAAAGCTTCTTTTTCATACCAATCGTTTTCAAGTAAAATATTATCAAAAGCTTCATCTAGCTCATCATAATTTTCACAATAGAGAAATTTTCCGCCATTTTTTCTGAAGTTGTAGGTGAATTTTTCGTCAGTAGGTAGGGGTACTTCCGGTAAATATTTACTTCTTTCTTCTTTTGGGGATTCTTTGTCTTTAGATTTTTTAAATAATTTTTTAAACAAACTCATTAATTACTTGATTGAGGTGTTTTTTATTCAGACTCGCACCAAATATAAAAAAAACTTAACCCAAAAGCGAATTAAGTTACTTTTTATATTTCAGGATTTGTAATTAAGAAGTTGGTTTGTCTAACTTGTCAAAAATTACATCTGTATTTTTAAAATCTCTTTTTCCAAAAATGGTTTCCAAGTTGTCTTTAAAAATTACTTCTTTTTCAAGTAAAACATTAGCGAGTTCAATGAGCTTGTCTTTGTTTTTCTGAAGTAATTCAATAGCTCTTTTGTATTGAGACTCTATAAGGTTTGAAATTTCCTTGTCAATCATTTCTGCTGTTTTTTCACTATAGGGTTTTGTGAAATTGTATTCAGATTGACCTGATGAGTCATAGTATGTAAGATTCCCGAGCTTTTCATTGAGTCCATAGATAGTGACCATGGCACGTGCTTGTTTTGTTACTTTTTCAAGATCACTTAAGGCGCCTGTAGAAATTTTATTGAAAATCACTTTTTCTGCAGCTCTTCCACCCAGTGCAGCACACATCTCATCGAGCATTTGTTCAGGTCTTACAATAAGTCGTTCTTCTGGTAAATACCAGGCCGCGCCCAGAGATTGGCCTCTGGGAACGATGGTTACCTTAACAAGCGGAGCTGCATGTTCCAGCATCCAACTCACAGTGGCGTGTCCAGCCTCATGAAAAGCGATTGCTTTTTTCTCGTCTGGGGTAATGATTTTATTTTTCTTTTCAAGCCCACCAATAATCCTGTCAACTGCATCGAGAAAATCTTGTTTGCCAACGGCTTTGTTTCCCTTTCTTGCAGCGATGAGAGCGGCTTCATTACAAACATTTGCAATATCTGCCCCAGAGAATCCTGGGGTTTGCTTCGCTAGAAAATCAAGGTCAAGATTTTCTTCTTTTTTGATGGGTCTTAAATGGACTTCAAAAATTTCTTTTCGTTCTCTTAAATCTGGTAAGTCAACATATATTTGACGGTCAAATCGACCGGCACGCATCAAAGCTTTATCAAGAACATCAGCTCGGTTTGTTGCTGCAAGTACTATCACATTTGCATTGGACCCAAAACCATCCATTTCAGTTAAGAGTTGATTGAGCGTGTTTTCTCTTTCATCATTGGAGCCTGAGAAATTACTTTTTCCCCTTGCACGGCCAATAGCATCAATTTCATCAATGAAAATGATTGATGGTGATTTTTCTTTGGCTTGTTTGAATAAATCTCTTACACGTGAAGCTCCAACTCCCACAAACATTTCTACAAAGTCTGAACCAGAAAGTGAGAAAAATGGAACTTTTGCTTCACCGGCAACAGCTTTTGCAAGCAAGGTTTTTCCGGTTCCCGGAGGTCCAACGAGGAGTGCGCCTTTGGGAATTTTTCCTCCCAATGCAGTATATTTATCAGGTGTTTTGAGAAAATCTACTATTTCCTGAATTTCTTCTTTGGCACCTTCAAGTCCGGCAACATCTCTGAATGAAACTTTTACATCTGTATTTTGGTCAAAAAGTCGGGCTTTTGATTTCCCAATATTAAAGAGTTGCCCACCGGGTCCACCACCGGCACCACTGGACATTCTACGCATTATAAATATCCAGATAGCAATGATAATTGCAAAAGGAAGCAATGTGAGTAAAATATCTCCCCAAACATTTGATTCTGTATCATAAACAACCGCAGTAGGTAAATTGTTTTCTTCTTTAGTTCTTCTTAAATCGTTTTCAAAGTTTTGAAGGTCACCAAATTCAAACTGATATGCAGGTACATTTGAAGAAAGGGATTGATTTCCTACTTTTCTAACATGAACCTCTTTCGCTTTAGCCTCGCTTGTTAGAAAGACCCTTGCTTTATTTTTGTTGACAATAACAACTTTTTCAACATCACCATTCACCAAAAACTCTTGAAATTCAGCAGGGGTAGTCTTTGCAGGCTCTGTCCATCCACCGCCACTAAAAAAGTTTATTGCCAGAAATGCCAAAGCAATCATTCCATAAATCCATAGTGGGCTAAATTTTGGCTTCTGGTCTTTGTTTTTATTACCATCTCCCTTGGGAGATTTATCATCTTTATTTTTATTTTCTGTATCGTTTGCCATTAATAGGGATTGATTATTTAATAACTAGTCTCAATTTTTACTGTCTTTGCATCACCCCAAAGACTTTCTATATCATAATATTCTCTGATATGCTTTTGGAATACATGAACTACAATATTTATGTAATCCATTAAAATCCACTCAGCATTTTCTGAGCCTTCTATGTGCCAGGCTTTTTCTTTGAGCGATTTGCTCACGGTTTTTTCAACTGAATTCACAATGGCGTTTACCTGAGTGTTTGAGGTTCCATTGCAGATGATAAAGTAGTCGCAAACAGTGTTTTCTATTTCTCTTAAATCAAGGATCTCAATATCTTGACCCTTTACTTCTTCAATGCCTTGAATTATTTGAGTGATTAATTGATCTGCTTCGTTTTCTTTTTTGATCATTAAAACTATTTTTGCAAAGTTATTACTTTTTTGGTTTTCTGTAACTTTCTATTTTATAAGATTAACGCAATTTTTACATTTGCTTATGTTAATATACAAAATCAGTGCCACTAGCTCAACAAATAGTTACCTTAAATCACTATTGAAAGAAAACAAGCTACAAGATGAACTTGTGGTTATTTCAGATGAACAAACACAGGGAAGGGGACAGGTGGGAACTTCATGGCATTCGCAGAAAGGTAAAAGCTTGACGTTCAGTATTTATAAACAGTTTAAGGGGTTTAAAGTCGCTAAGCAATTTTATCTCTCCATGGCAGTTTCAATTGCAGTCAAAGAAACATTGGAAGCCTTTGGCATCCCCGAGATAAGTGTAAAATGGCCTAACGACATTCTGTCAGCAAATAAAAAACTTTGCGGTGTTCTTATCGAAAATATCCTGTCACACAAAAATATAAAAGGAAGTATAATAGGCATAGGTTTGAATGTAAATGATACTCAATTTACAGATTTGCCCAATGCTACCTCAATGAAGATTGCAACACAAAAACATTTCGACCTCAGTCAAGTCTTTAATAAGTTATCTGAAGTATTGTTAGAGAAAATGAGTTTACTTGAGAAGTATCAATTTGAACAAATAGAAGAAGCATATTTAAAAAATCTTTACAGAATAAATCAAATAAGTGTTTTTGAAAACGCTCAAAAAGAATGTTTTAATGGAATTATCAGGGGTGTTTCTGCTGAAGGCAAACTATTGGTTGAGACAAAAGATGAGGTTTTACTTCCTTTTGATTTAAAAGAAATTAAACTTTTAACCAAATTAAAGTAAACTCAAATTGGTGCTTAAAGTTTCCAGAAATTTTGAGATGGGCCCCTTTATCATCATCGCCATCATTGCATTAAATTCTCCTTCAAAATTTAATTGAGCCGTTGACGAGCTATTACTCACTTCTTCAATGTTGGCAGAAAGAGTAAAAGGCAATTTGTCACTTATAGCTCCCAAAACAACTTTGTTGGGAGGTAGCTTTTCTTTTAATTCGAGTGCTATTTCCGGCATTCCCTTGAGTGCAAAAACAAAAGCATTGTCTCTTATCACTTCAAATTTACTAATGTTATCTGGCATTAATTGTTCAAAATTTTTTACATCACTTAAAAATTCACACAATTCAAGTGCAGACTTATTTACGGTTACTTTGTTGCTTTCGAGATTCATATTTTATATTTTATGTTGATTGAGTTTGGGGTGATCTGTTTCAAGTTTCAAGTTTCAAGTTTCAAGTTTGCTTCACTCAATCACTTCACTCAGGTCAGGTTTCAGGTTCAAAAAAAGCGTTTCAGTTTCAAAACACAAACTCAAAGACTCAAAGACTCACAAACTATTTACCTGTCCACTCCGCCGGATTTTCTCTCCAGGACTTTAAGGTTTCCAGTTCTTTATTTGATATGTAATTTGCTTTTTCAGCTTGACCCAAAAGATGTTCATAATCACTCAAGGTGTGAAGAGTTATATTTTCTTTTTTGAAATTGTCTTGAGCAACTTGAAAGCCATAGGTAAAAACAGCAACCATTCCTTTTACTTTCACTTGCGCTTCATTTAAAGCTTTAACAGCATTTAAGCTGCTTTTTCCTGTGCTTATGAGGTCTTCAACCACAACAACACTTTGATTGGCAATTAGTTTTCCTTCCACCTGGTTTTGTCTGCCATGCCCTTTTGCTTCAGGTCTCACATAAACAAATGGGAGGTTTAAGTAATCTGCTACAAGCATGCCAATCCCAATGGCTCCGGTAGCTACACCTGCAATAACATCGGGCTTTCCATAGAGTTCCTCAATTTGTTGAGCCATATGCTCTCTAATATAATTTCTTATTGGTGGATATGACAAAATAATGCGGTTATCACAATAAATGGGAGATTTCCATCCAGATGCCCATAAAAAAGGGTTTTGTGGTTGTAATTTAATTGCATTAATTTGCAATAGTAAGTCGGCTGTTTTTTGGGCCGTTTCTTTATTCAAAATCATACTGCAAATGTATAAAGTTTTTGTTAATGATAAACCCATTTATCTCACCAGTGAGTTGGTTTTTCATAAAGAGGCCAAGTGTCTAATGCTTAAGGATGTTGATTTGGAGACAGTTGTAAAGAAAGTAGCCAAAAATAAATGGCCTCAAGTTTATTTATATTATCCAAATGGTGAGCAACTCATTCAAAAGCTAAAAAAGAAAATACCAGTAGTTGTTGCAGCGGGTGGTCTTGTTAGGAATGAAGTAAATGAGATACTTTTCATAAAAAGAAATGGAAAATGGGATTTGCCAAAAGGCAGAGTTGAAGAAAAAGAAACAATTGAAGAAGCCGCTTTGCGTGAAACGGAGGAGGAAACAGGAGTTACAGGTCTTGAAATTGTAAAGCCCCTTCAAATCACGTATCATTTTTTTAACCGAAATGAAAAACTCAAACTAAAAGAAACTTATTGGTTTGAGATGAAAACTTCATTTACAGGAGACTTAGCACCTGAAAAAAGTGAAGGTATCCAAAAAGCAGTTTGGAAAAATCCCAAAAAAACCGCGAAAGCGTTACAAAAATCCTATGCAAACATCAGAGAATTGTTTTATCAAGAGGTTAATTTAAAACCCTGAGAATGGGGTACCTCATGTGGGCTTTTTCATAGTGTTTTGACTGTTTGTGTAGCCAATTCAGTTGGGCATATCCATTTTCTCTGAAAGCTTCATTCTCCTGTTTTTTTATATCAAACCTTAATTTTAATTCGGGATTGTTTTCAAGGAGCTCTTCAGCTATTTCTTCAAAGACATAAGGAGAAAAGCCTTCTTTTTGCTGTAGTATTGTATCAAAAAAATTCCAGTTAAAAAAAGAATCTACCGCTTCAGGTTCAAGTGTTTCAAGCAGATATCTTATACCGGGTTGATCTGTCAAAACAAGATAATCTCCTTTATTAACTACGGTTTTTTCCATTTGCTTTGATAGGTTCGTATTGTAATGCATATAATGCCCTTCATAGGCCGTAGTGCGGGTTTTGAAATCTTCTATGCGATACACTTCGGTTTGAATGAGGGTGTCATTTTCTAGTTGCTGTATTTCAATTTGATTTATTTTGAGTAATTCAATGACATTCCACCAGCCTTGAGGAATTATGTATCCTTTTGGAATGCTTACTGACTTTGAGGGATTAAAATAATTATAGAAATTCACCTCTTTTGTAAAAGGTTTGTTTCTGTCATAAAATAATCTCGTTTTCCCTGTAACCTTGCTCTCTCTATAGTCACTTTCATATCCTTTAAAATCAAGCTTAGTAAAATGAGTGCTATCAACTTCCCATTGAATGGGGTATTCATCAGCGGGTTTGAACTGTTTTATTGCATTTTTTCTAAGAGACTTTATAGTTTTAAAATTTATGTCAGTAACTTCAATCATACTTTTCATAATGGCATAAGTGCCCTTTACTCTGTCTTCATAGGGTTTTAACATGTGAGTTTCAACCATCATTCCTAATGTGTTAAATAAGGTTGTATAGCCGGTTGAGTATCTGGGTGAGTCCATAAATTGGGTGAACCCTGTATCAGGAGGTCTGTTAAATACATTGACATAAGGTGTGATGTTCCATTCCTTTTGTTTTAAGTTTTTTTCAACTTCTGGAATAAATGTTTTGTGAAGATAATTTCCCAATTCACCTCCCAGTTTATTGTGTTGGGTAAAAAGGTGGGTGATTGTATATTGATAATCGGCACCATTGCTCACGTGGTTATCAATAAAAACATCTGGATTTACGGCATGAAAAATTTCGGCAAAAGCGCGTGCATTTCTTGAATCACTTTTGACAAAATCACGGTTGAGGTCATAATTTCTTGCGTTTCCGCGAAATCCATATTCATCCGGCCCATTTTGATTGGTTCTTGTTGTGCTGTTTCTATTTAAAGCACCGCCAATGTTGTAAACCGGAATGGTTGCGACAATTGTATTTTTAGGAATTTCAATAGTTCCGTTTGCTAAATCATTAAACAACTGCATAGTAGCTTCAATCCCGTCAGGTTCACCGGGATGAATACCGTTGTTGATGAGGATGATGGCTTTTTCATTTTGTAATTTCTTAAAATCAAAGGTTCCTTCGGGATCAAAAGTTACTAGATGTAGTGGATGCCCGCTGTCTGTGAAACCAAATGGGTTAATATTTATAGAAGTATGGTTTTCATTTAAATTTTCATAGAAAAGAATTACTTCATAGTAGGTTTTTTGTTGAGTATTAAAATATTCAATATAATTAATGGATTTAATATTATAGACTACAATAACATGACTATAAATGATTAAAAATAGATAAAATTTAAATTTTAACATAATTCGAGATGTTTTTAGTACTTTGAAATAAATAAATATATATATTTGTTAAATTAACTTAAATTTAAATATTATGAAAAAAATTACATTATTTTTTGTGGCTGTACTTTTTTCAGTTACAATTCAAGCTCAAATTACATTAACCCACAACACTGATGATATTATTACATCAACAAACAGTGTTGCTTGTCAAGGAGGTGATAACCTACAAGCCAGAGTTTTTGTTTTAGGTGATTTTGGAATTTCTCAAGATTTTGAAATTACAGAAGGTGCTTTAGGTGTTCAGTCAATTTCTGCTGATATAAACCTAACTGTCAATATTTATATTGTTGATGATTTATTTCCTGCAGGATTTCCTGGGTCTTCAACTTTGTTAGGTTCTCAAAATGTTCTTGTTCCTTTTGGAAGTGATTTGACTATTGTAGATTATACATTTGACACACCTGTTTTAGTGCCAGCAGGTACAGAGCGAATTCTTGTTGAGGTGGCTCAAGAATTGGATGGAATTTCATGGTTTATTGGCGGAACTGCTGCACAAACAGATCACCCTTGGTTGGCATCTGTACAATGTCAGGTACCAGACTATACTGCACCTGCAGATATTGGATTTCCTGATGCGCACTATTATATCAATGTAACAGGTGATGAAGTGCTTTCTGTTGGCGACAACTTAGCTGATGCTGTATCAATCTTTCCTGTTCCTGCTGTAGACGTTATAAATGTAAAAGTTCCATCTAATGTTCAGATTACTGATGTTGCTTTATTTGATTTACTTGGAAAAAACACAGGCCTCACTTTTTCTGGCGGTCAAATCAATGTAGAAAACCTCAGTAGAGGGGTGTATATATTGACTGTTAAAACAACGCAGGGAACTTTAACTCAAAAGATAGTAAAAAAATAAAAATTAACATAATATATTAAAAAGTCCTGAGTTAATTAACGCTCAGGATTTTTTTTTATTAATGATTTTACATTAACATGCATTGGAAACCCCAGTGTTTATAAATGTTTCTTTTGATTTATAAATTAATTTGTTTTAAGTTTGGGCTTAATTTAATTAATTTAAACAAAATTTAATCATGAAAAAAATTACATTATTTTTTGCGGCTGTTCTTTTTTCAGTTACAATTCAAGCTCAAACTACATTAACCCACAACACTGATGATATTATCACATCAACAAACAGTGTTGCTTGTCAAGGTGGAGATAACCTTCAGGCAAGAGTATTTATTCTTGGAGATTTTGGAATCACTGGTGATTTTGAAATTTCTGAAGGTGCTTTAGGTGTTCAATCAATATCTGCCGATGTAAACCTTACTGTTAACATTTATGAAGTTGATGATTTATTTCCTGCAGGATTTCCAGGTTCTGCAACTTTGTTAGGTTCTCAAGTGGTTACTGTTCCTTTTGGAAGTGATTTGACAATAGTAGAGTATACATTTGATACCCCTGTTTTAGTACCTGCAGGTACAGAGCGTATTCTTGTTGAAGTATCTCAAGAATTGGACGGTATTTCTTGGTTCATTGGAGGAACTGCTGCACAAACAGATCACCCTTGGTTGGCATCTGTACAATGTGAGGTTCTTGAATACCTTGCTCCAGCAGATATTGGATTTCCAGACGCACACTACTACATCAATGTAACAGGAGAAGAAGTACTATCAGTTGGTGACAATCTTGCTGATGTTGTTTCTATCTTCCCTGTTCCTGCTACAGATGTTTTAAATGTAAAAGTTCCTTCAAGCATTGAAATTTCAGAAGTAACTTTACACGATCTTTTAGGAAGAAATACAGGTGCAATTTTTTCAAATGGAGCTATCAATGTTTCTGATTTAAGCAGAGGTGTTTATATGCTAACAGTTAAAACTACTGAAGGTACTTTAACTCAAAAAGTAGTTAAGAAATAACCTTTATTTAAATAAAAGTTAAAAACCCTTGCAATTCATTGCAGGGGTTTTTTTATTAAATGAAACAATGTTATTTTAGGGGCATTAATTATTAATAATGATTAAAACCTCTTTTAAAAAAGGTCACCTTTTAATTTTTGTGTGCTTTTGTTTTTGCCATAATTTAGTTTCTCAAACTGTTAAAGACACAACCTCCCTATCTGAAGTTGTGCTGCTAAGCACTCAAATAAACAGCACAATTCAAAACAAAGCAACCTCTGTATCTGTAATTTCTGCAAATGATCTGATGCAAAGCGATGGAGTGATACTCACATCCACTTTAAATAAGGTTCCCGGTGTATATATGCAACAGGGAGCCATCAATACAAACAGAATTACCATAAGAGGCATAGGCGCCCGTTCTCAATTTTCTACAAACAGATTGAAAGCCTATTTTAATGATATTCCATTAAGTAATGCCGAAGGCGAAACCATTATTGAAGATATTGACCTAGAAGCCATAGATAGAATTGAAATTATCAAAGGGCCTAATTCCACCAGCTTTGGAGCCGGACTGGGTGGTGTGATTTCAATGTATGGAAAAGAAGCAAAAGCGGGAAATTCATATGCAAATGCCAATACAACTTTTGGCAGTTTTGGACTCTATAAACAAACCCTCTCTCTGGGATATGGAAAACAAACGGGGGGTATTTATGCAAATTTCAGCAGTCTTGAAAGTGACGGTTTTAGAGAAAACAGTTCTTATGATAGAAAATCCTTTAACCTAAATGGAAATTACCGCTTAAGTGAAAAAGAGACTCTTTCATTTATTGGGATTTTTACCCGTTTAAAAGCTTTTATCCCAAGTTCCTTAAACGAAGATGATTTTGAACAACGCCCCGAAATTGCTGCCCCAAATTGGGCTGCCGCGCAAGGTTTTGAATCCTATGATAAATTGCTGTTGGGAGTGGGGTACCGCTATTTATTTTCAGAAAAGTGGAATTTTTCTTCAAGTGTGTTTTATAATTTAAAAGATGCGTATGAACCGCGCCCTTTTGATATTTTAGAGGAATACACAGCAGGTATTGGCTTTCGCGGAAGGCTCAATTATAAAAATCAATTTTTGAATTTTCCCTATGAAGTAAGTCTGGGAACCGAAGTACTGTTTGAAGATTACACTTTTTCACTAATCGAAAACTTATATCAAACCCAACCCGGTCAGGGAAGTATCGCCGGTGAAACTTTTGCTGAGGTGGATCAAAAACGAAACTATGCCAATTTTTTCCTTCAGATGAACACAAAGCTAACAGAAAAATTGCTTCTTGAAAAAGGCATTTCCCACAACGCAACCCGATATACTTTAAAAGATGTGTTTCAAGCCGGCAATGCTGCTCAGGACGGTGCTTACTCCTTTAACAATGTGTGGTCACCCAGCGTTGGAATTTCATACCAGCTTTCCAAAGGAAAAAATATATATACTGCTATAAGTAAAGGCTTTTCCATTCCTTCTGTAGCAGAGACTTTGACGCCTGATGGCGAAATCAATACAGATTTAAAGCCAGAAATAGGGACCAATTATGAAATTGGTTTTAAAATGAATTGGCTTTCAAATGCGCTATACACTGAAATGTCTTTGTATTCCACTCAGATTCAAAACCTACTGGTTGCCAGACGTATTGCTGAAGATCAATTTGTAGGTATCAACGCCGGTGAAAGCAGCCACAAAGGAATAGAGTTTTTTATAAATTATAAATTGTTTTCAAACGCAGGATTTCAATTAAACCCCTTCCTTTCAGGCACAATAACTGATTTTGAATTTAAAGATTTTGAGGATGGAGATTCAGATTTTTCCGGAAATGAATTAACAGGTGTCCCTGATTTTCAATGGAATTTTGGAATTGATTTTAAAAGTGATTTGGGCTTTGCTTTTTATGGCGTCTATAGAAATGTTGGGCAAATTCCCTTGAACGATTCAAATACCATTTACAGTGATTCCTACCAACTGGTAGATGTCAAAACGACTTATGGTTTTACAATAAAAAAACTTTTTGAAACCCACCTTTTTTTTGGTGTAAACAATTTGTTTGACGAAAAATATGCTGCCAGTATTTTACCCAATGCGGTGGGTTTTGGAAATGCACCACCCCGCTATTATTATCCCGGAAATCCAAGAAATTTTTATTTTGGATTAGAGTTGAATTATTTGTTGAAATAAACTAAAAATCTATTGGTTAAATTTGTAGGAAATAAAAATGAATCTATTACATTTGTACAAATTTCATCCCCAATGTTCCGATTTTCAACCTACATATACATTTTTGTATACGTCTCTTTATTCTGCCAAAATATTTCTTCACAAGATTACCCTCTTTTGCAAAAAGAAAATGCTGTTTTAGAATTAATTGATTCAGCTTCAGAGGCTCTTGATGACGGCAACTTTAAAAAAAGCGCAAATTTTTTAAGTCTTGCAGGAGCTTCAGTAGACACGGCATCTTCAGATTTTATTTATTTTAAATATCATAATACTCTGGGTTCCCTAGCATTCTCCCGTCATCAAATAGCAGAATCTCAGAGGGCCTATTCTGAAGCATTAAAGGCTTCAAGAATTTTGCAGGATACCGCTTTTATGGTCACTTCATATTCTGGTTTGGCAAATGCACTTTTGGTAGATCATAAATACAAGAAGGCACTTATTTTCCAAAAAGAGGCATTGGCAATGCTTGAGAACAATAAAGACAAAACCTATTATGGTTTACTTTCAAATATGTCAATAGCATATAAACAATCTCAAGACTTTGATAATGCACTTGAAGCCTTGTTAACTGTTGAAGAATATTTCAAAAATCAAAACGATCAAAAGTCACTTGCAACTATACAAAATAATTTAGGTGAGTTATACAGAGAAAATTTTAAAGATTTTTCCAAAGCAAAAGAACACTATCATAAAGCCATAAAATTAAATACTAGTAATAATGATTTAAGACAACTCACACAAAATTACCATAACATCTCTTTAGCTTGTAATAGTTTAAAGCAAATTGATAGCGCCTTTTTTTATATCAACAAAGCATTGGAAATTAAAGCCGAAATGGGAGACATTGGTGGGCTGGCATCTAGTAATCACGCATTGGGTCTTTTTTATCTTGAGAGTAGTGAGTATGATGCAGCCGTAAAGGCTTTTGAAAATTCTCTTGAAATTAGTGAGGAATTTGGAATTGCACCCGGACTTTATCACGCAAATATAGGGATTGGAGATGCGTTTCTGGCAAAAGGCGAAAGAGCTAAAGCTTTGTCATACTACAAGAAAGTTGAAGATATTGTTAGTGACGCAGAATCCTTTGAAATGAAAGCTGGAATTGCAGAGAAATTATTTGCATTTTATAATAAGGAAAAAGATTTTGAAAAAGCGCTCTTTTACAGTGAAAAAATAAAAGGAATTGAAGATAGTATTGCTTTGATTAAAAGCAATGATAATCTGGAAGAATTACGAATTAAATATGAAACAAGTCTTGCAGAAACTGAAAATACAATCCTAAGAGAACGTGAAGCGGCGCAGAAAAAACAGATTTCTTCACAGAGGATTTTTTTAATTGTATTGTTTGTGGCTCTAACGATTGTAATTGTCATGTTAATAACGCTTTTCAAATCTAATTTAGCAAAACGAAAGGCTTACAAAGACGTTAGAAGAGCCACAGATGAGCTTGAAAAACAACTCATTATCGTTAAGGAACGGGAAGCAGAACTAGATAGATCGGTTGCATTAAAGGATAAAATATTTTCAGTTCTTGGGCATGATTTAAGAACTCCGTTGGCAAATGTTTCAAGCTTGATAGATAGCATGTCTCAAATTGATTTATCACCAGATGAAATGGAATTTATGCTTAAACACCTCAAAGGGGAAACAAGTGCAAGTTTAAAAACCCTTGAGAATATTTTACAATGGGCAAGACTTCAAATGAAAGACAATTCCATGAATGTTTCAAAACTCGATGAAGACGGAATCATTATCGAAATTATAAAAAACTTTGAGTCCCATACTGAAGCAAAAGCAATAGAAGTAAACTATGTCAACAAATCAAAATCAATTTTTAATGCAGACGAAAATCAGTTTAGAAGTATTGCAAATAATTTAATTGCAAATGCCATAAAATTTAGTCCAATCAAAGGAAAGGTCGATGTGAATTTTAAAGAGTCAAATAATGCTTTTATTTTTACTGTCTCAGATGAAGGAGAAGGTATTAAGCATTCTGTAGTTAAAAATCTTGAAACCCAGGAAGAACTCTTGAGTACTTATGGAACTGAAGGTGAAAAAGGGACTGGTATTGGTTTACGCATCGTAAAAGATTTTATCAATCTGCATGAGGGGACACTCGAATTTTCTAAAAATGAACCAAAAGGAACCATCGTAACAGTTACAATCCCTAAAATTGAAATTTCTGAGGAGACAAATGGCTTTATGAAAAGCTAGAAACCAATTAAATAAACCAAATAACCAAGGTAAAGGCTTATTAAAACAACTCCTTCCCAGCGGTCAATACGGCGGTATTTTCCGGTAAAAACAAAAAGGAATAGCAGAATACCTGCAAAAATATTCATTCCAATATCAACAAGCGAAGCTGTAGCGACAACTACAGGTGTTACCACTGCAGAAACTCCCAAAACAAAGAAAATATTAAAAATATTAGAACCCACTACGTTGCCAATGGCAATATCCACATTTTTCTTCCTCACAGCTACAATCGATGTTGCCAATTCCGGCAGGGAAGTTCCTATAGATACTATGGTTAGGCCAATGACACGCTCTGATAAACCTAAAAATTGAGCAATGGAAGTGGCACTTTCAACAATCAAATGACCACCAATTACCAAACCTCCTAAACCTAAAAAAATAAAAAGCACAGCAGTACCCGTTTTCTGTTGTTTTATTTCTGTTTTTTCGGTGGATATTTCATTCTTTGATACAGCCACATTATACACCAGGAAAATGGTAAAAAATAATAAAAGGAGTATGGCGTCACTTCGTGAAATACTATTTTGAATGCTTTCACCTAAAAAAATATCTGCAGTAATCACTAATACAACAACTGCAGCAAGCAAACTTAACGGAATTTCATACCAGGTGGTGTTACTCTTTACAGCGAGCGGATAAATAATCGATGAAATTCCAAGAATTCCCAACACATTAAAAATATTACTACCCAGCACATTGCCCAAAACCATTTCTGTATTGTTATTTACTGCTGCAATTACATTCACTACCAACTCAGGAGCAGAAGTGCCAAAAGCCACAATAGTAAGCCCAATTACAATGTTTGGGATACCAAATTTTGCCGCTAAGCCGGAGGCAGCATCCACTAGCTTGTCAGCCCCAAAAATGAGTGCGACAAACCCAACGATTAACAGTAATATATCAACCATTTTTTAAAGGTATAAAATTAAAAAGATTATTTGACTGTCACGCTTTCGGGAACCAAAACTGTATAGTCACCCTTATTGCGAATGACATCGCGCACAATGCTTGAGCTAATGTATGAGGTTCTGGAGGCAGTTAAAAGAAAAACGGTTTCAATTTTTGAGAGTTTTCGATTGGTGTGTGCAATGGCTTTTTCAAATTCAAAATCGGCCGGGTTGCGAAGTCCCCTTAATATGAACTGAGCATTCATCTTTTTACAAAGATCTATTGTGAGTCCTTTATAGGTAATGACCTTGATTTTAGGTTCATCTGAAAAAGCATCTTCGATAAATTTTTTACGTTCCTCTAATGAAAACATATAATTTTTTTCGGCATTAATGCCAATAGCAACAATTATTTCATCAAAAAGATGAATTCCTCTTTTAATAATATCATAATGCCCAAGCGTTATGGGATCAAAAGAACCGGGAAATAGTGCTCGTTTCATAGAAATGAATTGTCTATAAAGTTACTTATTTTTTCTGAAATGCCTGCTCTACTAAATTACCAAATAAATCTTCAAGAGTGATCCCCGCAGCTAGGGCTTGTTTTGGTATGATACTTTCCGGAGACAATCCGGGGTTTGTATTCATTTCAATGAAATGAGGCACGCCATCTTGAATGATGTATTCGCTTCGGGAAAGCCCGGTCATATTTAAAAGTTCATATATGCGTTTTGCTTCTGCTTTTACACGTTCTCTTTCATCCTCAGGAATGCGGGCAGGAGTTATTTCTTCAGACTTACCAAGATACTTAGCTTCATAATCAAAAAACTCATTTTCAGAAACTATCTCGGTTGCAGGTAAAACAAGTACTTCACCTTTGAACTCAATCACCCCCACAGATATTTCAGTTCCCACTAAACAGCTTTCAATTAAAATTTCAGGATCTTCTTTGTAAGCAACTTCAATGGCAGCCGGTAACTCTTCAATAGTCTTTACTTTTGAAATACCAAAACTTGAACCCGATCGGCTTGGCTTAACAAAGCAGGGAAGCCCCACTTTTCTAACAATATCTTCTGTATTAATTTCATCACCTTGATTTAGATAATAAGCGTTTGCACAATGTACCCCATAACTTTTTAGGACCGATAAACAATCTCTTTTGTTGAAGGTAAGCGCCGCCTGATAGTAGTTACAAGAAGTGTGTGGTAAATCAATAAGTTCGAAATAAGCCTGTAGAAGCCCGTCCTCACCCGGGGTACCGTGAATTGCGTTAAAAACAACATCGGGTTTGATGATTTGGGAGCCGTTTGAAAAGCTAAAATTAGATTTGTTAATTTCAAAGGTCTCTCCTGTTTCAGATTTATAATACCAACTGTTTTTAGTTATATGGATACGATACACTTCATATGCTGTTTTAGATAGTGATTCATAGACCACTTGACCACTTTGAATTGAAATTTCAAATTCACTGGAATAGCCTCCCATTACTACAGCAACAACTTTTTTTTGCATACCATTTACAAATTAACAACGTTAAACAAAAGTAGGATTAATAAACCGAATCCAAAAAATAATATCTTAGCAATTTAAGCATTACCTTTGCTGCAAGATTTTAATAGGTAGTTTTTTAATGAGTCAAAACCAAAATAAAAATATGAGTTTGATAAAATTTATTTTTTCTAAGGCATTTGTAAAACAGCTTATCATAGCGGGTGTAGTGTTGCTTTTACTTGTTTTTTTAATTTTATACTGGTTAAAATTTACAACAAATCATAACATACGTATTGAAGTACCTGATCTTGCAAAAATGTCCCTTGATGATGCCGTAAATAAACTTGCAGAAAATGATTTGAGACTTGAGGTTTTGGATTCTGCTAATTTTAACCCAGACTATCCAAAATATTCAGTAATTGAACAAATTCCAGCCGCAGGAAATATGGTGAAAGAAAATAGAAAAATCTATATTACTTTAAATCCTTCAGGATACAGAAAGGTTGAAATTCCACCACTTGCAGGCAGAACAAAAAGACAGGTTGAGCCCACTCTTAGAGCGCTGGGCTTTGAAATTGGGCAGATAATATATAAACCAGATATGGCCAAAGACAGGGTGCTTGAATTGCGACATAAGGGAAGAGAAATCCTTCCCGGAGATATTCTTCAAATGACTTCAGTAATTGACTTGGTTTTGGGTGACGGAAAACAACGCTATCAAGGCGACATAGAAGAAGACGAATTACAAACTGAAGGTCAACAAACAACAGATGGCGACACAGAATAATGACATTGAAGAAAACGATGACCTCTATGAGCACCATCGTTTTGTAGCTGATAAAGGACAACAACCACTGCGAGTCGATAAGTACCTGATGAATTATATTGAAGGTGCCACCCGTAATAAAATTCAAACTGCTGCCAAAGACGGAAACATTTATGTAAATGAAATTCCCGTAAAATCAAATTACAAAGTAAAGCCGGGGGATGTCATAAGGGTAATGTTTACACACCCTCCTTATGAATTTTTACTGGTACCCGAAAACATTCCGCTGGATATAGTTTATGAAGATGAAGCACTGCTGGTAGTCAATAAACCCGCCGGTATGGTGGTGCATCCCGGCCACGGCAATTATTCAGGAACATTAATTAATGCACTTGTTTACCATATCGAAAATCTGCCTGTTAACAGCAATGAACGCCCCGGCCTGGTTCATAGAATTGATAAAGACACCAGCGGTCTTCTTGTGGTTGCAAAAACTGAAGCCGCCATGACGCATCTTGCCAAGCAATTCTTCAATAAGACTAGTGAGCGCGAGTATGTAGCATTGGTTTGGGGTGATGTATTGGAAGATGAAGGAACCGTTGAAGGTCACATTGGAAGGCATCCAAAAAACCGCTTGCAAAATATGGTTTATGAGGACGAAAGTCAGGGGAAAGAAGCAGTCACGCATTATAAAGTTCTGGAGCGCTTTGGTTATGTTACCCTAGTTGCGTGCAAACTGGAAACAGGGAGGACGCACCAAATCAGGGTACATATGAAACACATTGGTCACACGCTGTTTAATGACGAACGATATGGTGGCGAAAAAATATTAAAGGGAACTACTTTTACAAAATACAAGCAATTTGTAGAAAACTGTTTTAAAGTCCTTCCGCGTCAAGCCTTACACGCAAAAACACTTGGTTTTAAGCATCCCGTTACCGGAAAGTTTATGTCGTTTGAAACCCCCTTGCCCGAAGATATGCAGCAATGCATTGAAAAATGGCGCAACTATGTGAAGCATCAAAAAGATTTTGAAGATTAAATCCAACTCATATAAGAAAGTTGAAGAAGTAATGAAATCATAAAAAACTCTTATTGTATAATTCACAATAGCTTTCTGTTTTCTGTAGATAGTAATTTGCTATTTTGTAAATTTGTTTCAAAACAGAACACTATGAAAATTTTATTATCACCTGCAAAGTCTCTCGACTTTGAAAGCAAGTTACCGATTGAAGAAGCTACTCAACCCATTTTTTTGGCTGAATCCGAAAAGTTAAATGCGGTTTTAGAAAAAAAATCAAAGAAGCAGTTGAAAGATTTAATGAACATTAGTGACAAGCTTGCTGAACTCAACTATCAACGGTACAAAGACTTTTCAACTCCCTTCAATTCTGATAACGCCCGCCCGGCTATTTATGCTTTTTCGGGTGATGTATATGTAGGGTTGGATGCTTATACGATACCAAAAAATAAAATCCAATTACTACAGGATCGCGTGAGAATTCTTTCCGGCCTTTATGGCGTTTTAAAGCCTTTAGACTTAATCCAACCCTATAGGCTTGAGATGGGAACAGATTTAAAAGTCAATACTAAGAAAAATCTTTATGAATATTGGGGAAATAAGATTACTGAAGCTTTAAATGAAGAATTAGGCGAAGAAGATATTGTATTGAATCTTGCTAGCAATGAGTATTTTAAATCTATAAACTCTCAAAAATTAAAAGGAACATTAATAAGCCCGGTTTTCAAAGATTTCAAAAATGGAAAGTTAAAAATTATTTCCTTTTTTGCTAAAAAGGCACGGGGCTCAATGGCTAGATTTGTGATAGATAACAATGTGAACAGTTATGAAAAATTGTTGAATTTTGATGTTGATGGCTATCAATTTAGCAGAAATGAATCCAAAAATGAGAATGAACCTGTGTTTATTCGTTAGAAAAACTGGTAGATTTCTAGACTATCATTAAAAAATTTAAAAATTAATTTCACTTTTCTTTTTTCTTAATTATGTATTTTGACGATAAATATTATTTGTTTGTCGTTGAAATCAAAAAATAACAACAATAAAATAATATATTAACATAAAATGTAGGGGAATATTTTCCTTATTTTTTAATGTATTGTAAAATCAATAGTTTTTTTCATTAATTTTAGTTAACTCAATTTTAACAATTTAAGGTTTAACTAATTAATAACTCAATTATGAAAAAAATTACTTCTCTTGCGTTATTTTTGACAATATTTGCCATAGCTTTTAGTTTTGGTCAATCCTTTACGGGAAGTGGTATTGTTGGAAATTCAACGCAAAATGGATCTCCCGGATCTTCTAGTTTACTATCCGGATTAACAAACCCAAACAGAGCGCCTGTCGTGATAACACACAGTAATTCACAGACAGTGACTCCCTTAAATTCAGTAACATGTAATGCAGGAGGTTTGCCCGCCGAAAACTCTTTTTACAGGGTTTTTGATTTAGCCAATGATTTTGGAATTGCCGGTGATTTCAATGTTACCAATGCAGAGTTTGCTATTGAAGCAGTTTCAGCAGCAACTAATATGACTGTTAACATTTATTCAACAGTAGCTGTATTTCCAACAGGATTTCCGGGATCTTTAACCTTACAAGGCACTGCCTCTGTCCCTGTTGGACCGGGTGATGTTGGTAATGTAGTTTCCGGGGCAGTAAATGCTACCATACCAGCAGGTGAAATTATGGTATATGAATTGTTAATTCCAGATTTACAAGGAGCAGGGATTTCTTTTTTTCCCGGGTCAAACAACTTGGGTGAAACAGATCCTTCCTATATTAGGGCTCCTGCTTGTGGCTTAACTAATCCTGGCACACTTGCAGCAATAGGGTTTCCCAATCAACACATGGTTATGAATATTGTGGGAGAAGAAGCTATTGCTCCAACTTCAGTATGTGCCACAGACAATCCACAACCGCTAGGTCCCGGAAGTGGCGTTACTACTTTTTCTAATGCAAATGTTGCACTAATGGGAACCATTGGAGCCGGAGGTGGTCAATTTTCCATTGATCAAGTTTCAATGGAAATTGTTCATACTTGGGCTGCAGATTTAGAAATAATATTACTCTCTCCAAATGGTACAGCAGTTGCATTAACAACTGATAATGGTGGTTCAACCGGTCTTGATGTTCAATCTACACTGATCTTTAGAGATGACTCACCAAACAATATCACAGCTTGGACAGCTGGTGCACCACTTGCAAACTATCGAGCAGAAGGGGGAGCAACTACTCATCCTGTAGGTGCTGGTGCGGGTCCTGGAGTTGATATGAATACAGTGTTTGCCGGTGAACCTGTTAATGGTAACTGGACGCTTAGACTCTATGATGATGCCGGTGGAGATGGAGGTACGATTTTTGATTTTTGTATTGATTTTATTGAAAACCCACCCGTTGGCGACCCACCGCAAATTATCTGTCAAAACGATATAACGGTAAACACTTCAGACTATCCGCCCAATGACTGTGGTGCTCAGGTATTTTTTCCAGATGCTCAGGCTTTTGACCCAGAGGATGGTTTAATTCCAGTTACTCAAACAATGGGTCCTGGAAGTGGAAGCGTTTTCCCTGTGGGAGATACTATTATAGAGTTTTCTGCAACTGATAGCGATGGTAACACTTCTACTTGTCAATTTACAGTTACTGTACTTGACGATGTTGACCCAATTGCAGTTTGTCAAGCTATTACTGTAGAGCTTGATGCTTCAGGTACTGTAATGATTGATGCAGCAGACCTTGACGGTGGTTCATCAGATTTATGTGGGACAGTAAGTTTTAGCTTTGACACAGATGGATTGGTAACTACAATGATGTTTGATTGTGCAGACTTAGGTGAAAACACCATTACATTATATGTAACAGATGAAGGCGGCAATGTAGTTTCTTGCGAAGCGACCGTTACCGTTGAAGATAATATAGCACCAGAGATTGTGTGTAACAATGCTGGAGGCTTAACAACTATATTAGAAGACTTTGAAGGTGGAGTACCTGCGGGATGGTCGGCAGTGACCAATACAGGGAACTGTGACTGGGCAGTAGGAGATTTGCCTTGGGCAGGATACCAATTTGGTTCTAACGGTATGATATTCAATGATGATGCTTGTGGCAATGGAGCGCCGGCTAGTAATGTTACAGTATTCTCAGATGTATATGACACAACAGGAGCGACCTCATTAGATTTGACTTATGATGTAGCTTACAGACACTTAGGAAGTTCTTCATTTACTGTTGAGGTATTTGATGGAACAGACTGGCAAAATGTGGCGACTTATAGTGCCAATACCAATACAACCACAGAAGGTCCCTTTGATTTATTAGCTTTTGCTAATTCAGATTTCCAGGTAAGATTCACCTATGATGATGGCGCCGGATGGAACTGGGGAGCTGGTTTTGACAACTTCTTGTTAGAGTATGAAACTCCAGCAGGAGCTGTACCACAGTACTTCTTAGATATGAATGGTGAAGTAACTGTTCCAATTACAGATTTATACTCTAGTGCAACCGACAACTGTTCAGTTGTTGTGAGTGCCGGTGGAGCAACTGGTGGTACAGAAGAAACCCTTAATGTTGGATTTGCCGGAGGCAATGGAAACTTTGGAACCTTCTTTGAGCTTAACGCACTGGAAGATGTAACTATAAAATCTTTTGATGCTAATATGCAAGCTGGAGCGCCTGTAGATGTTGTTGTTTACTTTAAGACAGGAACTCACGTTGGATTTGAGACAAATCAAGCAGCTTGGACGCTTGTTGGAGAAGCTCCCGGAACCGTACCAAATGGTTCAGGAAACCCAACCCCATTAGATCTTGATATGGGAGTAACAATTAATGCAGGAGAATCGGGATCATTTTATGTAAGTGCTCAAGTTCTCAATGGAGGGTTTTCATACACTAATGGAACCGGAGTAGGAAACGTATGGGCATCTGATGATAACATAGAAATGTTAGAAGGTACTGCCGTAGGTGGTTTCTTCACTGGAAGCTTGTTCCAGCCTCGCGTATTTAATGGCAACATTATCTACACAACAGGTGGTGGATCAACAGGTGACTTAACATTTACTTGTGCTGATTTAGGTATTGTAAATGTGGAAGTAACAGCGACAGATTCCTCAGGTA
>CAXBNF010000021.1:0-46735 GCA_963977065.1 uncultured Flavobacteriaceae bacterium
ATGGGGTCTCGATACAATTTTATCTTTTACTCATTTCATTCGCAAAAGCTAAAATCACTCGACCTGACAATTCCTGTCATGTCGAGTGTTTTTTACCGTAGTGATAACGGAGGTGGAAAATGTATAGAGACGCTTCCTGTATATGAGGGCTCGACGCACAATTATATACCTGTTCCCATTCATTTCAAATCTATCTACACCTCCCCATAAACCGGAACAATAAAATTCCCGGTTAAAAAAGAGTTGGTGTCCAGTTCACTTTGCAAGACCACTCCTTTCAAATCGGTTTCCAGCAACAATTGAGCGGCTTGAATTAAAGGAACAGCCGTAGTGGTTTGAATGGCCCGCAATTGATACTTGCCCACTTGTTGTGGAAGGATTTGCTTGGCCACTTCGCGTCTTTGAAGGGTTTTGGTGGCATCTTTCCCTTGTACAGCAGCATAGAGGATGATTTGGTCTTCTTCAATATGCGGAATATGGGTTTCCATCATGCGCTGCAAGGCTTTAATAGGTTTGTCTGAATCGCATTCCTTTTTAATTTGTGCTTCCACCCAGGCATAATGCCCCGGAAAGCGTAAGGTCTTGTAGTCCATAGTTTCCACTTTTCCTGCCAGGGCATCGGGTAAATCGGCTGCGCCACCGGAGGTGAGGTCGGCTTCATAGGTGATTCCGTCAATGATGATGGTTTCTCGTTCAGACAGGGAAGGGCGGTTGGTTTTTTTGAAATTGCGAATCACTTCTGCTTCTTTGATATATTCCGTAGCCACACCCACGGGACTCCAGGTGAAGCCGTAAAAATGGGGTGCCACGGCATTTTTAGAAAGCGCCCCAACTTTAAACTCAAGGGTATCCACTTTATTTACCTGAAACTCCTTGCAAAACGCTTGAAACAAATGATGTGCCAATACATCGATATAGCCCGGAGCGAGACCGGTCTGTAAGACAAATCCGGTGGAGGCGTCTTGGGCCAATGCTTTTATTTGTTCGGTTTCTGCCACATATTCGGTGAGGTTGGCGTAGTGCATATGATACTCCTTTGCAAAGCCGGCCATCTTGGGTGCCTGGGTGCCGGGCAGGCAATCGAGAAGAATGTCTCCCTGTTCAAACACCTGTTTCATTTCTTCCGTACTCCCTTCTTCCAAAAGATGAAAGGCCTTTATAGTACAGTCCCGAGAGGTGCCTTCTTCAACCCATTTCACCAGCTTTTGTGCATTGGACAGTGTTCTGTTTCCAATAAAAATTGTGGGGGTGACGGTACTCCATTCAGCGAGGATTAGCGCAACCGCCTCAGCTATGCCGCCTGCACCTGCAATAATGATGGTGTGATGGGTTTTCATATCTTGAAGTTTAGTTTTTTGATGTTCCTTTTTATTCCACTTTTAGGAAATTAACCTTCGGTATCCCAATTTCATCTGTTTTCATGCAACTCCATCATAATTTCCCCAAATAATCTTGTGGATGTAATGCGGTCTTCCATGGCATACATAGTGGATAGCGTTATGAGTTCATTCACTTGGGTTGCTGCAATAAAGTCCTTTATTTGTTTTTTTACCGTTTGCTTACTGCCCACAAAAGAATATTTAAGCATTTGATGTAAGGAAGGATGTTGCAACATTTCTTTCAGCTCTGTTGTCATTTGCATGGGAGGTTGTAAAGCGTCTCTCGTGCCTGTTAATACCCCTGCAAACAATTTTATTAGAGAAGTAAACAACCTTTCTGCCTCTTCATCAGTATCTGCCAATATAACATTTACCCCTGCAATGGTATATGGCTTTTCCAGTGCAGCGGAAGGGATAAACTCCTGCGCATAGATACGCAGTGCATTGTCAAGATGTGCAGAAGCAAAATGGCTGGCAAACGCATAAGGCAGTCCCTTTTTTGCCGCTAAATGCGCACTATCTGTACTGGACCCTAAAATATACAGAGGTACATCCCTACCTTCTGCAATGGTCGCCCGTACTTTAGAATTTTTGTTTTCAACGGAAAAGTAATTCTGTATTTTATCTATTTCATCGGGAAAGGAATGTGTAGCGTCTAAAAAATCAGACCGTATAGCCTGAGCCGTTTGAGGATCTGTTCCCGGTGCCCTGCCAAGGCCTAAATCGATACGATTAGGATATAAATGCGCTAAGGTTCCAAATTGTTCTGCTATAATCAGGGGCGAATGATTAGGAAGCATA
Organism: uncultured Flavobacteriaceae bacterium; assembly: GCA_963977065.1. Lineage (GTDB taxonomy): Bacteria > Bacteroidota > Bacteroidia > Flavobacteriales > Flavobacteriaceae > Planktosalinus. The sequence continues at coordinate 2,181 of CAXBNF010000021.1, forward strand.
ATTCCACCGGAACCAACTCTAATGGTATGGGTGTTTTCTGCTACATACCCTATAAGGATGGAAGTTGCAATGCTGCCTATATTTTCTGCGTTATGATGTTCTGCAAACCAAAAACGCTTGTAATGGAAAGCCTCGGCCTCTTTAGCCAATGTCAGGGAATTATTCAGGGTTTGTTTTATAGTCGCACCTTGCGGAATAACTGCAAGTTCTAAAATAGAATAAGCTACTTTTTGGTCGTTCATATAGTAATTGTTGACGTTGGATTAATTGAAAAATGAACACTATTTTTTAGGGTTATGCGAATTATCTCAAGTGGGCTAGTACACACAATTACTTAAAGCCATTTTTGGCAATAGTTATTTTTCAAATACTACTTTCCCTTCTTTAATTGTTGTTAATACTTGTATATCTTTTATATCTTCAATAGTTACTTTTAAAGGATTTTTATCTAGTATTACTAAATCAGCTAATTTCCCATTTTCAAGGCTTCCTTTTGTATCTTCTTCAAAGTGTTGGTAAGCAGACCCTATCGTTATAGCTTTTAGTGCTTCATAAGGTGTTATTCTTTCGTCTGGACCTATAATTTTACCAGAGCGCGATGTTCTTGCTGCAGCGGTCCATATAACACGCATCAAGTTAGGTAAGGCTACTGGTGCATCTGTGTGAATAGTTACATCCAGGCCTTTATTCAGTGCTGTTTTCACAGGACTAATTTTTTGAACTAAAGAATCACCTATTAATTCTTTATGCCAATCTCCCCAATAAAAGGTATGTAAAGGAAATAAGGATGCTATCATCTTCATTTCTTTAGCATCATCTAGTTGGTCTTCTCTTATATATTGGCCGTGAATGATAACATCTCTTCTGTCATCAAAACCATATTTTTCTTGTAATGGCCTCATGGTTCTTATCAATTGATCAACTGCTGCATCTCCATTTGTATGGGTAAGAATCTGCCAATTATTTTTGAATCCTTTTTCAAATATACTTGATAGAACACTATCATTTGGTATTGCCGGATAGCCACTATAGTCATGAGGCATTCCATCTGGTGGAATAAGATAGGGTTCTGTCCTCCAAGCAGTTCTTCCTTGTGGTGAACCATCTAATGTTACTTTCATGCCGCCAATCCTAAATTTATTAATGTACTTTTTGCTATTCCATTTACTAGTCATGTGTTTATCAACAAACTTGTAATCTATATAACTGATTACATCAATTTTAAATTTATCCTTCTCGGCCATTGCTACAAGCATTTCTTGATTTTGCATTGCTCTTCCTTCCTGAGCAGTGGTATATCCAAAAGAAAGAGCCATATCCTGTCCGGCATTAAAGAATTTGATAAGGGCCTCTTCAGATTTTGGCTCTATCGCTTGAAGCATAAAAGGAATTGCAGCGAGTTCTTCAAGGACACCGTTCGGTTCATTAGAATTTTTTTCACGTCTAATAATTCCACCTTCTGGATCTTTAGTGTTGGCATCAATACCCAACTTCTCTAATCCTTTAGAGTTTACAACTGCAAAGTGACCTGAAATATGTACTATAATTATGGGGAATTCGGTACTTACTTTATCTAAATCGTGTTTAGTAGGAAAACGTTTTTCTTTTAAAACCGAATCATCAAAACCGGTTCCAAATATCCAACCAGTAAGCGCTCTGTTTTCGGGTGTATTCCATTGTTTTAAGACAGAAATTAGCATTTCTATATCATCAACATTGGCATCGGGTGAAGCAAGTAATTGAGCGCCAATTGCTTGCCCTCCAAAATTTGCAAAATGACAATGACCATCTATGAAGCCCGGAACTAATGTTTTTCCTTCGAGATCAATCATAAGGTGACCTTTACCTGCAACTTGCATTGCTTGACTGGTAGAGCCCGTAAAAACGATTTTCCCTTCTTTTTCAACAAGGGCTTCAACATAATTTGGCGTTTCACCCACCATTGTTAAAATATCGCCGTTGTAATAGACTTTGGCTTGATTTAATTTTTCGGGTTTATTACAAGAATACATAATCGATATTCCCAAAAGTAGAAGTAAGATTTTTTTCATTTATAAGTTATTTTAATTATTGCTGTTGATGTGCTTTGGTTATTTTTTTATGAATTCTAAGGTTTTGACGCTGCCACTTTTAGTTTTTAGTCATCTTATTCAATTTAAATTAGCTATAACAGCTGTATAAAAGTCATAAATACAAATCTATTGTTGCTATATTCCATAGCTGCTTCACTGTTTTATTTTTATGCATTGCCCATACAAAAGTCTTTAAGGAATAAAAAACGATTGTTTTTATTTTAAGGGGGAGAAAATACCGGTTTTTTATTAAAACACTAGTGTGTTGATTCAAATATAGATAAAAAATTGTTAAATCCTTGTTGTGTCAATAGTTATAAAAGGTGGGGAGTGCTTCGACTGGGCTCAGCAACCAAGTGGTGATAGGGTGATAGGGAGATAGGGTGATAGGGAGTGCTTTGACTGGGCTCAGCAACCAAGTGGTGAGTTTGTGAGTTGTTGAGTGGGAGATAGGGAGATAGGGTGATAGGGAGTGCTTCGACTGGGCTCAGTAACCAAGTGGTGAGTTTGTGAGTTTGTGAGTTGTTGATTGGGAGATAGGGAGATAGGGAGATAGGGGGATAGGGAGAATGGGAGCAAAGGTTTAAGGTTTTATCAAATCCTTATTTTCAATTAACTATCAATTTTAAATGCAATTCCGAATTTGTCCTCGGCCTACGAAAGAGTTCCGTAAAAATAATAGCCGGAGGTTGAGCGGAGTCGAAACCGAAGTTTGTGAGGAAGTTAGTGGGTGAAAGGGAGAAGGGGAGAAGTGGAGAAGGGGAGAAGGGGAGAGCATTTCTCAGTGCAACTCTGCGCTTCTCCGTGTATCCCTGCCTGCTGTGGTATAGCATTAAATCACAATTTGAAATCCAAACGCTAAGGCTTCGACTCCCAGCCTTCACTTCGGCTCCGCTCAGTGACCACGGCGGGCACGGCGCTAAGCCACCGCAGGGCATTTTCTTAACGTTCCGCCCTGGTTCTTTTTTGGGTGAAGCAAAACCAAAAACTACTCTTTATTCTTATTCACCTCATCCAGCAACTTGCGGTTGAGCTGTTGTTCGCGTTCCAGAGCGCGCTGGCGGTGGAGTTCAAATTCTTTTTCGAGTTCGTCGAGTTTTGTTTTTGTATCACGAGTCACTTCATTACTGTTTCTAAACTTATAAATAAAGAAGAAAAGGATTAATACCAGAAGAATTATAACAGTCCAAACAATACTATTGTAAGCTGCTTTTGAGGTTTGTATGCCTAAAAAAGAAATTTCATTTTCTCTTTGTTCGGTATTTTGAAGTTTTTCATTGGTTTCTTTTAAGCTTGTTTGAATGAGACCCAATTCGATTTGTTGGGACTCCAATTCACCCTGCATCTGGACTAAGGCTGTTTTATATACTTCAATACTATCAAGTGTACTTTTCTTAAGACTGTTTAAATCGGTCCTTTTAACAACTTTGAATTCCTGATAATTATTTGAACGACTATACACTTCATCAAACTGATTTTCAAGAGTATTATCTGTTTGAGTAAAACCAAAAGTTGAAATGAAGAGTAAAATAAAAATGGAGAATGTATTTTTTTGAAACATCTTAAAATTTAATTTAAAAAATAGTGTTCCCTATACAACAAAAATGTTGTGGAATAATTGTATAAAAAGTGAATTTATTAATATTAAACAGCCACTTTTTGTTTCACATAGGAACATTGAAGCGCTCCGGACGGGCATTTTTTAATTTGTGCCACTATTTTTTTGGTTTCAGCACCATCCAGGTCAATCCAGGGAATGATGTCTGTGCGAAACACATCAGACAATCCTTGGGCACATTTTTCAGCGTGAATGCAAATTTTTGGGTCGTAAGTGACTGTAATTTCACCATTGGTGAATTCATTTTCGTAGGTTTCCATCGCGGTTCATAATTTGGGGTTATGGACTCAGTTTAAATATCTTAGGGCTTAACAAATAAAAAATAAAATATTTATAATATCGACATACTGTCATTATTTTCGACGAAATGCATAGTTTTTTTATAAATTAAGGACAGGATTCTAATTGAGCGCTTTTTTATAAACATTCAAAGCGCGTTCCCGGGCTTCTTTGTGATTGACCATTTCGGCAGGGTAGGAGTCAGTGCCCCAATCGGGAATCCATTTTTTAATATAGGCTTTGTCTTTGTCAAACTTTTCAATTTGTGTGGTAGGGTTGAAAATTCTAAAATAAGGTGCCGCATCCACCCCACAACCGGCCACCCATTGCCAGTTGCCCACATTGGAGGCCATTTCATAATCGAGCAGCTTTTCAGCGAAATAAGCCTCACCCCAACGCCAGTCAATTAATAGATGTTTGCAAAGAAAACTACCAACGAGCATTCGCACCCGGTTGTGCATCCAGCCAGACTCATTCAATTGACGCATACCGGCATCAACCAGCGGGAATCCGGTGGTGCCGGTTTTCCATTTTTCAAATTCTATTTCGTTGTTGCGCCATTCAATGCGGTCATATTTTTTCTTAAAGGCTTCGGTTTGCGTTTCGGGAAAGTGCCAAAGTATTTGCATAAAAAACTCCCTCCAGATGAGTTCGTTCCAAAAAGTTTCGTTCTTTTCGGCAATCGCTTTTTCAACCACCTGCCTGATACCCACTGTACCAAAACGAAGATGTGGACTCAACCTTGAGGTTTCATCTTTAGCAGGGAAATTTCGGGTTTTTTCATAGTGTTGAATGATGGATTTACTCAAATCAAAGTCGGGCACTTTCATTTTTGACCGTTCAAAACCGATGTCACTCAGTGATAGATTAGGAAGTCTGGAATGCTCCATACAGTTCTTTAAAAGGGGTTTGGTTTCATAGACTTTGAAAGAATGCTCTTTAAAACGCTCTTTCCACTTCCGCATAAAGGGAGTGTAAACCAAATAGGGTTTCCCGTCGTCTTTCACCACTTCGTCTTTTTCAAAAATTACCTGGTCTTTAAAGGTATAAAAACCAATATCTTTTTTTGAAAGAACATCTGCTATTTCTTTGTCCCGTTTGATAGCATAAGGTTCATAATCGTGGTTTGTGATGAGGTTTTGAACCTGAAAATCTTTAGTGATTTGCTTAAAAACTTCCAAAGGTTTTCCGTGGTAGGTTGCTATACTGCTTCCGCAGGTATTCTGAAGTTCATCCCGCATCTTTTGCAGGGTGTCGTGAATAAATGTGACCCGGGCATCGTCTTTAGGGAGCTGATCTAAAATTTCACGATCAAAAATAAAAACAGGCAAGACAGGATATTTTCCATTGAGGGCTTTGTAGAAACCCACATTGTCATTTAACCGCAAATCCCTTCTGAACCAAAATATGTTTACTTTTGTATTCATTTAAATAGATTTTTTCCATTTTTTTCCCCGCCCTAAAGGGTGAAATGGAAAAAATCCTCGTTCATCCTTTAGGATAAGAGGCAAATAACGGGGATTTTTTATTTCATAAATGTTTAAACGCATATTATATTCTTAATGTTGACATCCCCCCATCAACCCCGAATACTTGTCCGGTAATCCAGCTACTTTCTTCGCTTAGAAGAAAACGTGCCATGGCAGCGATGTCTTTGGTTTCTCCCACGCGTTTTAATGGATGTCTGTCGGCTGCATTTTCTTTTTTGCGTTCATCACCCAGCAAGCGTTCGGCCAGCGGGGTGTCTGTCAAAGAGGGCGCAATCACATTGCATCTTATTTTTGGGGCATATTCTGCCGCAAACGCTTTTGCAAACCCTTCAATGGCTCCTTTAGATGCACTCACGCTGGTGTGAAAAGGCATGCCCATTTTGACGGCCACCGTACTGAAAAGCACGATACTTGCATCTTCAGATTTTGATAAATTGGGTAGAATTCCTTTTAGTGATTTAACCATACTAACAAAGTTAAGTCTAAAATCTTCTTCAAAGGTTTCTTCTCTTAGATTTTTAAAAGGTCGGAGGTTAATGCTACCGGGACAATATACAAATCCGTCAATTATTTCGGGTAAATCGAGTTCAGACAGATCATCTTTGGTAGCATCAAAAGTGAGGTGCTTGATGTTTTCAGCATCAAAACCTTCAGAGCTTCGGGAAGCCACAATCACCTGATTGTTTTTTGCCAGTGTTTCTGCGATGGTTTTTCCTATGCCGTAGGAACCGCCAATTAAAAGTATGTTTTTACTCATTTTACAAAGGTTTGTATTCACCGAAAAGTTCGATGAGTTTTTTTCTTCTGTATTCAAAAATTTCGTTCAATTTTGGTTTTACTAAAAAGGGATGCACCAGTTGCCCAAGGATTCCCATAGGCACTTTATAGTCCACGATATCTTCCATTTCAACACCACCCGGAATTTCTTTGATAAAATGTTTGTGGTGCCAAAGGGCATAAGGCCCAAAACGTTGTTCGTCCACAAAATATTCTTTGTCTTTAACATGAGTTATTTCAGTGACCCATTTGGTTTTAATTCCCAAAACCGGGGTGACGATATACTGTATGATTTGTCCGGGATACATCGGCCGGTCTGCACCTGAAAGGATGTTGAACCCCATATATTGCGGAGTAATGGTCTTTAAATTTCCGGGGCTGGAAAGAAAGTCCCAGGCTGTATCAATAGAGATTGGGAGGTTCTGTTTTGTATGAAGTGTATAAATTTTCATTTAAATATTTATTTAGACAAAAATACCGTTAATTATGTTTATATAATATAAAAATAAGTTAAACAAAAATATTTCTATTTAAGTTTTTGTTAACACCTGCTACATTACTAATTCATTAACTTAGTAGCTTCTAATAAAAATTTAAAAACCAATCAGCAATGAAAAAATTAACACTTTTATTTTCACTTTTATTTTTAGGAGCATTCAGTTATGCTCAAATTAGTGCTCCTGTGGCGAGTCCGCTATCAAAAATTGAACAGCAAGTGGGCCTCACCGATGTCACCATTGAATATTCGAGACCCAGTATGAAAGGGCGCACCATTTTTGGTGATTTGGTACCTTATGACAAATTGTGGCGCACCGGTGCCAATGCACGTACTAAAATAACCTTCAGTGAAGATGTTACCATTCATGACAAAGAACTAAAGAAAGGAACCTATGCGTTGTTAACCATTCCCGGACAACAGCAGTGGGAAATCATTCTCTACACTGAGTATCAGGCAAACGGGGCACCCCGTGAGTTGGATGACAGTAAGGTGGCCGCTCGTTTTAAAGTGTCTCCTCTAGTCACATCTATGGCAAGAGAAACCTTTACAATGGAACTTGCCAACATTTCAAACAATGGAGCTACTTTATTTTTGCTTTGGGAAAAAACCCGAGTACCCATTAACTTTTCAGTTCCCACAGACAAGGCTGTTATGGCTAGCATAGACAAAGCTATGAGCGGACCTTCAGCAGCAGACTACTATACAGCGGCTATGTATTACTATGATGAAGGAAAAGACATCACGAAAGCGAAAGAATGGATGGACAAAGCGATGGCCGGAAATGACAATCCGCCGTTTTGGCAATTGAGAAACAAATCATTGATTTATGCCAGAGCCGGTGACAAACAGGGTGCTATTGCAGCAGCGAGACAATCACTGGCTGCAGCCCAAAAGGCAGGAAATGCAGATTATGTAAAAATGAATCAAGACTCTCTGAAAGAGTGGGGTGCTAATTAAAAGCACACCACATAGAATATTTGAGGATGTCTGAAAATAAAATGATTAAAAGCCCGGCATTGAGACTAAAAACAGTACGCTGTCCACAAGGAGTACTTTCCCTTTCTTGGTCTTAAGGCAATTTTTTCAGACATCCTTTTTTATTATTAATTTGCTATATTAGCAATCCCCAAAGTACTCCCCAATGATTAAAAGAATTGCATTCCTTTTCTTTCTTCCGTTTTTTTGCATTGCACAAATTCCGGATTATTACACTTCCATTGATTTTACGCAAACCGGTGACGATTTAAAATTCCAGCTTACTGATTTAATTTCAGACACGCATACGGTAAACCTGATTTATACACCGGAGGTATGGCAGGTTCTCAAAGTATCAGATTTAGACCCTGAAAACAATAACAACGTTCTATTGATTTACGGGTACAACGATGCAGATGGTCAAGACCAAACAGACCGGAGCAGAAATAAGAATTTTTCCTGCCACAATTCGAGTTGTGAGGGACTATGGAATCGGGAGCACGTTTTTCCCAGATCACTGGGAACGCCCAATTTGGGATTTCAAAATGCCGGCGCTGATGCGCACAGCTTGCGACCCGCAGACAGTCAAATGAACAGTGCAAGAAGCAACAGAGCCTTTGCTGAGGGCTCAGGAAACGCCTCTCAAATCACAGCCGCAGGACATTTTTTTCCCGGGGATGAATGGAAAGGCGATGTTGCCAGAATGATGCTGTATATGTATGTGAGATACCCCACCCAATGTGCTGCAACCGCTGTGGGAGTGGGTTCAACCTCTTATTCAGACTTTGGTGATATGCCCAACATCTTTTTGGAATGGAACGCCCAGGACCCCGTTTCTGCATTTGAAATCCAACGCAATGAATATATAAGTTCCATTCAGGGAAACCGAAACCCTTTTATAGACAACCCCTACCTGGCTACCCAAATATGGAACGGCCCCGAAGCAGAAGACCGCTGGGAAGTGTTGCACACCCCTGAAGTGACTTCAATTCCGCTTTTTGTGTATCCCACCATCACAGACCATATTGTTTTTATCAACAATCCAAACGATACCCCACTAACGGTTCAAATCTACAATACCGCAGGGTATTTACTGGGAAGCCACCTCCGGGAGAATCAAAAAATTTCTCTGGAAAAGTATGCCTCCGGAATTTATTTTATTGCAGTGGAGTATCAAAATAACCGGGAAACTTTCAAAGTAGTGAAACGGTAAATAAGAATTCACTCTTTTTTTGACCTCTTTTTTCTATAAAATCCACCCTTTGCATCCCAAAACATTTCTTTACCTTTGTGGAAATCAAATAAAATTATGAGCCAGGAAATAAGAAATTTAGAGCCCAAAGCCCTTTGGAACAAGTTTGCCGATTTAAATGCCGTGCCACGTGCCTCCAAAAAGGAAGAACGTGTCATTGCCTTTGTAAAACAGTTTGGCGAAAGTCTGGGTCTTGAAACCCATATCGATAAAGTGGGCAACGTCATTATCAGAAAACCCGCAAGTGCGGGTATGGAAGACAGAAAACCCATCGTGATGCAGTCTCATCTCGATATGGTGCACCAAAAAAACAACGATACTCATTTTGATTTTGACACCCAGGGCATCGCCATGTATGCGGATGGCGACTGGGTAAGAGCCCGTGGAACCACTCTGGGTGCTGATAACGGACTGGGTGTAGCTACCATTATGGCGATTTTGGAAAGCAAGGAAATCAAGCATCCACCACTGGAAGCCCTTTTCACCATTGATGAAGAAACCGGAATGACCGGTGCCATGGGACTGGAAGGAGGATTGCTCAAGGGCGAAATTCTGCTCAACCTCGATACCGAAGAAGATGACGAGATAGGTATTGGTTGTGCCGGTGGGATTGATGTCACAGCCACCAGAAATTACATTTTAAAAACACCCAAAGAGAACAGCACGGCATACCTGATTACCGTAACCGGCCTGCAAGGCGGGCACAGCGGTATGGATATTCACAAAGGTTTGGGCAATGCCAACAAATTAATGAATCGGTTGTTGTTTAAGGCCACCGAAGAATTTGATGCTCAAATAGCCACCATTGAAGGTGGAAGCCTTCGCAATGCCATTCCGCGTGAAAGCAATGCGGTGGTTGTTGTTTCAAATACAAATCAAGAAGCCTTTTTAGCTGAAATGCAACTCTTGACTAAAGACATCAAAACAGAATATAAAACCCTGGAACCGGGGCTGAAGTTTGAATTTAAAGAAGTATCAATGCCCGAAACAGTGATGGATGCCGATGCGCAGGAGCTATTGGTCAAATCACTTTATGCTGCCCATAATGGCGTGTTTAGGATGAGTCCGGCAATCGCTGATTTGGTGGAGACTTCAAACAATGTGGCGCGGGTGCTTGTCAAAGACGGAAGTATCCATATTGGTTGTTTAACCCGCTCCTCGGTGGAAAGCTCTAAGATGGATTTGGCAAACACCCTACGTTCTACATTTGAATTGATGGGCTGTGAAGTAACATTGACAGGTGATTATCCCGGTTGGGAACCCAATCCCGATAGTGCTATTTTGAAGGTGCTTGATGAAATCTACACCAGAATGAATGGTGAACGTGCTAATATTGCCGCTTGCCACGCGGGGCTTGAATGCGGCATCCTGGGACAAAACTATCCGGATATGGATATGATCTCCTTTGGACCCACCATCAAAGGCGCCCACTCACCGGATGAACGGGCGAGCATTTCCTCGGCACAGAAATACTGGAAGTTTGTATTGGAGATTTTGGAGAATATTCCGAAGAAATAAAATTCCAAAGCAGTTTTTAGTCAATAGAGGTTAGAGGTGAGTTGATTTTTTTTAATTTACTAAAATATGAAACAAGGTGACTGCGCTTCCAATAAGTTGGTTCAGAGAGTGCCACTCACCACTCAGGTCTCACAAACTCACCAACTATTTTCTGCCATCCTGTCAGCATCTTTCCGCTGGCACAATCATTGTCTATTTGGTATTGAAAAATTGAATAAACAGTAAATTTAAATAATAGTTATGAGTAAAATAATTGGAATCGACTTAGGAACAACCAACTCCTGTGTAGCCGTGATGGAAGGTAGCGAGCCAACGGTTATTCCTAATGCCGAAGGAAAAAGAACAACACCCTCTGTCATCGCTTTTGTGGAAGGTGGAGAAATTAAAGTGGGAGACCCTGCAAAACGTCAGGCAGTTACAAACCCCACAAAGACCATCGCTTCTATCAAGCGTTTTATGGGGAATAAATATTCTGAATCTGTCAAAGAAGCAGAAAATGCCGCTTATAAAGTAGTAAAAGGCGATAATGACACAGCACGTGTGGATATCGACGGTAGAATGTACACCCCTCAGGAGCTTTCAGCTATGGTACTTCAAAAAATGAAGAAAACTGCTGAAGACTACCTTGGACAATCTGTAACAAGAGCAGTCATTACTGTTCCTGCATATTTTAACGATGCACAGCGTCAGGCAACCAAAGAAGCCGGTGAAATCGCCGGACTAAAAGTGGAGCGCATCATCAATGAGCCCACTGCTGCAGCTTTGGCTTATGGATTGGATAAAAAAGGAACCGACCAGAAAATCGTAGTCTTTGACTTTGGAGGAGGAACCCATGATGTTTCCATCCTTGAGTTGGGTGACGGTGTTTTTGAAGTACTTTCAACAGATGGTGATACCCATTTGGGTGGTGATGATGTGGATCAGAAAATTATCAACTGGCTGGCAGATGAATTTAAGTCTGAAGAAGATATGGATCTTAGAAAAGACCCCATGGCGCTTCAACGTTTGAAAGAAGCTGCAGAAAAAGCAAAAATTGAATTGTCTTCATCCACTCAAACTGAAATCAACTTGCCTTATGTGACTGCCACAGCAAGCGGGCCCAAACACTTGGTGCGCACTTTGAGCAGATCTAAATTTGAGCAATTGATTGCAGACCTGGTAAAACGAACCATTGCTCCTTGTGAAAAGGCTCTAAAAGCTGCCGGTTTATCAAAAAGCGATATCGACGAAATTATATTAGTGGGTGGATCAACCCGTATTCCTGCCGTTCAGGAAGCTGTTGAGAAATTCTTTGGAAAAGCTCCAAGCAAAGGAGTGAACCCCGATGAGGTAGTTGCCGTTGGTGCAGCTATTCAAGGAGGCGTCTTGACCGGAGATGTAAAAGATGTGTTACTTCTTGATGTAACCCCTCTTTCACTTGGTATTGAAACAATGGGAGGCGTTTTGACAAAACTCATTGAAGCAAACACGACTATACCAACTAAAAAGTCGCAGGTATTCTCCACCGCAGCAGACAATCAGCCCAGTGTTGAGATTCACGTGTTGCAGGGAGAGCGTCCTATGGCGGCAGACAATAAAACCATCGGTCGTTTTCACCTTGACGGAATTCCACCGGCTAGAAGAGGAACACCACAGATTGAAGTAACTTTTGATATCGACGCCAATGGTATTATCAAGGTAAGTGCGACAGACAAGGCGACTAATAAATCACAGGACATCCGGATTGAAGCTTCTTCCGGTTTAACCGAAGAAGAAATCAAAAAGATGAAAGCAGATGCCGAAGCCAATGCTGATGCCGATAAAGCGGCCAAAGAAAAAGCAGATAAGTTGAACGAAGCAGACGCGATGATTTTTCAGACTGAAAGTCAGTTGAAAGAATTTGGTGATAAATTATCAGACGATAAGAAAAAGCCTATTGAAGACGCACTGGCAGAATTGAAAACAGCTTTTGATGCTAAAGACATCGCTTTGATTCAGCCAGCTTTAGACAAAATCAATGAAGCCTGGAAAACAGCTTCAGAGGAAATGTACAAAGCACAAGCAGAGCAACAAGGTGCAGCACCGGGAGGTGAACCTTCAGGAGATGCATCCAGTAACGGAACTGAAAAAGAAAACAGTGATGTTGAAGACGTTGACTTCGAAGAAGTCAAGTAGCCTGCCCTGAGTGAAGTCGAAGGGTTGACTTCGAAGAAGTCAAGTAATTCATCAAAGCTTTATATCTTTAAGTACATAAAAAAAGAGCGACTCCAAGGAGTCGCTCTTTTCTATTATAATTAGGGGAACATTTTAATTTTCGTCATCCATCACAAGAATTGCAAATTCTGAATTTTGAGAGTGTGTTTTAATTTCGTCAAAATCAACAGTGGCACCGTTAGAAATAATTTGGGCAACAGAGGTTTTTAAACTTTCAGAATTGAAATTGTTTCTGGCAATAACAACTTCATTGAGATTTTCAAGGCTTGAAATGGCTAAAGGAAAATCTCCAAAAAAGTGGTTGTCAAAAATAACAAGGGTTTTCAACTCATTGAGGCTTCCAATTTCAGAAGGAAGCATTCCTGTTAAATTATTACTGCTTAGCAAAAGTGCTTCCAGCTTGTTCAATTCACCTATCGATGATGGAATAGAACCTGTAATTAGATTGCTGTTTAAATCGAGTGTTTTAAGATTTTTTAAAGTAAACAATTCGTTAGGCAGACTTCCACCAATTTGATTGAAAAACAATTTAAGAGATTCAAGGTTTTTTAAATCACCTATAGACGCCGGTAATTCACCTTGAAGATTATTGAATCCTAATTCTATTCCAACAACGGTATTGTTTTTAATTTCGACACCCCACCAGGTATTTTCGGGCTTTTCAAGGTCCCAGACTGTGTTCCATTCGGTTCCGTTTGTACTGTGGAAGAAATCGATGAGGGCTTGTTTTTCTGCGGATGAAATTTGTGCTGTTGCTGAAAAGGCAAAACAGATAGCAATGATGGCGGTTAGTGCTTTCATAAGTAGATTAATTTGGGATTAAATCTTAATATTTAAACGAATGTACAAAATTAGAAAGTTAAATTGCAAATATATTCGATAAAGTGCACAATAATTGTAAATTAAATGTAAGAATATAATTAACTTTTGTCTGCGAGTTGTTTGATAAGAGTAGTATTAACGACATGTTTTCCTTCAAAAGAAATAATTTGGAGTCGGTTGCCAAAAAGTTTGTTTCCCAGCTCCATTTCTTTTTGTATGCGTTCTTCAGTGATGTATTCATCCTGAGTTCCATAAATGAGATAGACGGGGGTTTTTTCAGATAAGAATGAAAAATTTTCAGCAGTGAGTTCTTTAGGTATTCCACCTGAATGAATTACTATGGCTTTGCAATTCACTTTTGCGGCGGCAATCCATCTAAGTGCAATTGAAACCCCTTGCGAGAATCCAAAAACAATAAGCTTATCCTTATAATCTGTAAGTTTTTCATTTTCAGCGACGGCAGCTGTGTAGTTGAGAATATTTTGGGTCTCAAGAAGGGTTTTTTCTTTCGTTAACCATGAAGCACCCACATATTTAAAACCTTTCCCCTGATAGTATTTTGCCGGGGCCTGAGGAGCAATAATGTAGTTTTTATCTTTGTCCAATCCTTCAAAATATTCAATAAAGAATCTACTTAAGTAACCCATACCATGAAAAGCCATCCAGATAGTTTCAGTCGATTTTATGAGTTTATTTTTTGTGGAGTAGGTGTTAATTGTTTTATAAGAAATTTCTATTTCAGTTTGGTTCATAATCTATTGCTTTTGTAACTTTACAAAGGTAAACTAAAGCTATGAAAAAGCAGAAAGAAGAAATTTTAAGCCAATGTAATGCAATGAGTAAAAATACCCTTATGGAAACTCTGGGTATTACGTTTATCGATTTTGATGAAAACTCGTTAACGGCAAGAATGCCTGTCAATTCAAAAGTACATCAACCGGATGGTGTTTTGCATGGGGGTGCCTCTGTTGCCTTAGCTGAAAGTGTGGGCAGTGCCGGCGCATTTATTTTTTTAAATACTGAAGATGTAGCCGTAAGAGGAATCGAAATTGCAGCCAATCACGTGAAGTCTGTAAAAGAAGGGTATGTGGATGCAGTTGCAACGATTATTCACAAAGGAAGAACAACACAATTGTGGCAAATCAAAATTTTAAATTCTAAAAAAGAATTAGTATCTTTAGTGAAACTTACGACCATAACTATCCCCGCCAAAAAATCTTAGCCTAATGGATTTAGACATCTTGTTTCAAAAAGTTCAGCAGCAATTTGCTGATCAACTTCCTTTTGTTATCTATAGGAAGCCCGGTAAGGAAATTATCAGGGGCGTTTTTCAAAAAGATGACAAACTTTATGTGACCTCAAACTTTAAAGAAAGTGGTTTTGTTTTTTCACCATTTGATACAGATTTAAATGCAATACTATTTCCCATTGAAAAATGTGACTTACAGTCGGGTTTTTATTTGCAAACAAATGAACTTCCTGAAAGTCCCAAAGTCTCACAATTAACTCCGGAAAATAAGGATTTTAGAGATTCACATATCGAATTAATCAAAAAGGGTATTGACTCTGTAATAAATGGGGAATTAAAAAAAGTAGTATTATCAAGAAAGGAAGAGGTAAAAATTAAAGAATTAACAACAGGAGACTCCATCATTGACTTATTTAAAAAACTACTTGACAAACATCCTTTGGCATTTGCATATTGTTGGTATCACCCCTCTGTAGGTTTGTGGTTTGGAGCAACACCGGAGAGTTTATTTTCTCTTGAAAAAAAGACATTTCGCACAATGGCTCTCGCCGGCACACAAAAATATACCGAAGAATCTAAAGTGGTATGGAGTGAAAAGGAAAAAGAAGAACAGTCTTTAGTTACTCAATTTTTGGAAACTACTTTGGAAAAAATTGTTCCCATATTGATGATATCAAAACCTGCTACTTTCAAAGCAGGAAACGTTATTCATTTAAAAACTGAAATAGGGGGCACTATAAACACACGATTATGTGATATCCCGTGTTTAATAAAACGACTTCATCCCACTCCGGCAGTTTGTGGTTTACCAAAAGACAAAGCAATACAGTTCATAAAGACACATGAAAATTATGACAGAGAATTTTACACGGGCTTTTTGGGTGAAGTAAATCTGAATGATAAGATTTATGGAGAAACACCAGTAACGGAAGAATCATTTGCAGATTTGTATGTCAACTTACGATGCATGAAAATCAATAAAGATGTTGCTACTTTGTTTGTTGGAGGAGGAATTACAAAAGATTCAATACCCAAAGATGAGTGGGAGGAAACAGTCTTTAAAGCAGATACCATGATGCAAATTTTATCTTAATTTCTAACTAAAAGCAGAAATTCTTAGGTACCTTTGTGGTGCCTATGATTTATTCAAAAATTCCCTTAGCTCAAACGATTGCTCAGCTTTGTTTCATCAAAGAAATCAGGAATATTGTTATTTGTCCGGGTTCGAGAAATGCACCCCTCACTATAAGCTTTACTGAAAATCCCTTTTTTAATGTTTATAGTATCGTAGATGAACGAGCCGCAGCTTTTTTTGCACTAGGAATAGCACAGCAAACCGGAAACCCCACAGTTGTGATTTGCACCTCTGGCTCGGCTGTTTTGAACTTTTACCCCGCTGTAGCAGAAGCCTATTACAGTGATATTCCTTTAATTGTAATTTCTGCAGACAGACCCTCAAATTTTATTGATATAGGTGATGGTCAAACCATTAGACAAGAACATGTTTTTGAAAAACACATACTTTACTCGGCTAATTTAAAGACTGAAGAAACGCATCAAGATTACAACGAAATCCAGATAAACAGTGCTATTAACATTTCCATAGAGTTAAAAGGGCCGGTGCATATCAATGCACCTTTTGAAGAACCCCTTTATGAAAAAACAAATCAGTTATTAGTAGCACCCCAAAACGTGCCTGTAAAAAATAGCGCTCATGTGATTGATGAAGAAGTATCAGAATGGGTTAAAGTATGGAATGGCTCAGGGCGAAAATTAATACTCATTGGTGTATTGCCTCCAAACGCTTTGGAACATCACATTATCAATCAGCTTGCAAGTGATGATAGTGTTTTGGTTTTAACTGAAACCACATCAAATGTACACCATCCAAATTTTATTTGTTCAATAGATCAACTCATTGCGCCGCTATCAGATGAAGAGTTTAAAGAGCTACAACCCGATATTTTGATAAGCTTTGGCGGAATGGTCATTTCAAAAAAAGTAAAAGCTTTTTTAAGGACATTTCCGGCAAAACACCATTGGCATATTGATGAGAAAAAAGCATACGATACTTATTTTTATTTAAGCAAACACTTTAAAGTAAGTCCACAAGACTTTTTTGAGTCATTTCTTCCAAAAGTTAAGTCTGTCCCATCAGATTATCAAGCAAAATGGCTTTCTATAAAAAAAATCAGAGAATACAAACATCTTACTTACCTTGGAAAAATTCCATTTTCAGATTTGAAAGTTTTTGAGCTCATTGTGAAGGCACTTCCAAAAAGCACCATTTTACAATTAAGTAATAGTGCGATTGTGAGGTATGCGCAGTTATTCACATTAGATCAATCACTTAAAGTATTTTGCAACAGAGGAACCAGTGGTATTGATGGAAGTACTTCAACAGCCATTGGTGCAGCAGTGGTTTCAAATCAGCAGGTTACTTTTATAACAGGCGATTTGAGCTTTTTTTATGATGCCAATGCACTATGGAATAATTACATTCCAAAAACCTTTAGAATAATTCTCATCAATAATAATGGAGGAGGAATTTTTAGAATCTTACCCGGAGAAAAAAACACCCCAAATTTTGAGACTTTTTTTGAGACGGTACACGATTTTTCAGCAAAACAACTCTGTGAAATGCATCAGATTGACTATAGATTGATCGTAAATCAAAAAGAGTTAGAATCTCAATTAACCAACTTTTATTCTGAATCCCAAAACCCTGTTTTATTGGAAATTAAAACTCCCAGAACAGAAAACGATACCATTCTCTTAAATTACTTCAAACAGCTGACCTAAAATTTATTAAAATCTTAAAGTGAAATTCTTTTACGCACTAAATCTTTTTTGTATTTTTATATATATTAACATTAAAAACAAAAAAATGAGTAAAAGAGATGAATTAATTGCAAAGTATGCAGCAGACTTGAAAGAAAAATGCAATGTAAATGCTGATATGGATTTCTTAACAAAAGTGACTATAGGCTGTGGTCCTTCTATTTACAATGCAGATGCTTCAACTGTTTCCGGTACAGACCAAAGTGAGTTGGACACGGTAAAGAAAAATTTTTTGATTGGCAAATTGGGTCTTAAAGACAGCCCGGAACTTGACAAAGCTATAGATGCTGTGATGGAGCAATATGGCAAATCAAACAGAAACAAGTACCGTGCAGTTGTTTATTATTTACTGGCAAAACACTTTAAGAAAGAATCTGTTTATAAATAGATTGAAAATAACAAAAATACAAGCGCCACATTTTAAGGCGCTTTTTTTATGACTTTAGTTTACCTTTGCAAAAACGAAACCATGATAAAAATAGGGGAATACAACGATTTGGACATTATTAGAGAAACACCTCAAGGCATTTACCTTGGCGACTCAGAAGGCAACGAAATCTTGTTGCCTAATAAATATATTCCCGAAGAATTTAAAATCTGGGACACCCTCAATGTTTTTGTCTATCTCGACCACGAGGAACGTCCCGTAGCTACCACTTTAAAGCCTTACATTACCCTAAATGAGTTTGCTTACCTGCGCTGTATGGTTGTTAATGAAATTGGCGCTTTTATGGATTGGGGACTGGAAAAGCAATTGTTTGTTCCTTTTAAAGAACAAGCCAGACCTATGAAAGAAGGCAGTTGGTATATTGTCTATTTGTATATGGATGAGAAAACAAACCGGTTGGTAGGCACCAGCAAAACAAGAAAGTTTCTTACCAATGAACAAGTGAGCGTCAAAAAGTTTGATAAGGTAGATATATTGGTCACTCATTTAACCGAAAAGGGCGCCAATGTCATTATCAATCAGAAGCATGAAGGCTTGATTTACATCGAAAACATTTTTGAAGACATTCGCACCGGTGATCAAATGGAAGCTTACATCAAAAAAGTGCGTGATGACGGAAAAATTGATGTTGTCATTCAGCCGGAAGGATACAAAAGTATCGAGCCCAATGCCGAGTTTATCTATGAAGAACTCAAAGCTGCCGGTGGATTCTTGCCCCTGCACGACAAATCAACACCCGAAGACATCAAAAACCAACTGGGACTCAGTAAAAAACTGTTTAAAAAAGCGATTGGTGCGCTCTACAGAGACAAAATGATTGCGATTAAAGAAGATGGGATTGAAATGCTGTAACTTTAATTAAAATTTACGCCCAACTTTCTTTTGTTTATCCTTATTTTTGCGCTTTTTTAAATGGGAAGACTAATTCCCTAATTCCCTTTCTAGTTTTACAGACCAATTTAATCATTTCAGAATGAGCGCCTATTCAAATTTTAAAGATACTTCCAAGAAAATGTTCAACAAAGTGAGGTACAAAAAGTACATCAATCTCTTTGATTTTTCACAAAAAGTAGATTATAAAATTGAGATTTTAGCCGGTTTAACAGTAGCTATGGCACTCATTCCGGAGGCTGTTGCCTTTGCACTCATTGCGGGTTTATCGCCTTTAACAGGTTTGTATGCTGCCTTTGTTGTGGGACTGGTTGCTTCTGTTTTTGGAGGCCGGCCGGGAATGATTTCCGGGGCTACAGGGGCTATTGCTGTTGTTATTGTAAGTCTTGCAC
This sequence comes from uncultured Flavobacteriaceae bacterium, assembly GCA_963977065.1. Classification (GTDB taxonomy): domain Bacteria; phylum Bacteroidota; class Bacteroidia; order Flavobacteriales; family Flavobacteriaceae; genus Planktosalinus. Next base: position 21,497 of record CAXBNF010000021.1, read on the forward strand.
TCTCCCATGGTCCTGAATATATTTTTGCCACGGTCATTTTAGCCGGTATTTTGCAAGCCATTGTGGGGTTCTTAAAGTTAGGTAAATTGATGAGGCTTGTGCCACACCCGGTAATTTTTGGGTTTGTTAATGGGCTGGCCATCATCATTTTTATGTCACAGCTGGATCAGTTTAAGGATGATGCAGGAAGCTGGTTGACCGGTAGCACACTTTATCTTTTGTTGGGCCTGGTTTTGTTAACAATGTTAATCATTTGGGGTCTTCCCAAATTAACCAAGTCAATACCGGCTTCATTAACCGCTATTTTGGTGGTTTTTGGGATTGTGTTTTTCTTTGGTTTGGACACCAAAACAGTGGGCGATTTGGCCTCGATTAAAGGGGGATTTCCGCCATTTCATATTCCTGAAGTTCCATTTACTTTTGATACCTTGATGATTATTCTCCCTTATGCATCTATTGTTGCCGGTGTAGGGTTGATAGAGAGTTTATTAACGCTTAATATCATTGACGAAATTACAGAAACCCGCGGGCAGAGCAACCGGGAATGTGTCGCTCAAGGTGCGGCAAACATTACTTCTGGATTTTTCTCAGGAATGGGAGGGTGTGCCATGATTGGTCAAAGTTTAATCAATGTCTCATCAGGAGCCAGAGCAAGGCTTTCAGGCATTGTTGCGGCCGTGATGTTATTGGTATTTATTATGTTTGGTTCCGGGGTAATTGAGTTGTTACCTATGGCTGCCTTAACCGGACTTATGATTATGGTTGCTATTGGAACCTTTGAATGGGCAAGTATTCGTACACTAAATAAAATGCCAAAGTCTGATGTGTTGGTGATGGTACTGGTAACCCTGGTAACGGCGATTATTCATAATTTAGCTCTCGCGGTACTCATTGGTGTAATTATTTCTGCACTGGTATTTGCCTGGGACAATGCCAAGCGCATTCGAGCCAGAAAATATGTGGATGAAAACGGGGTAAAACACTATGAAATATACGGACCCTTGTTTTTTGGTTCAGTAACGCTATTTAATGAAAAGTTTGATATTTTGGGGGATCCGGATGAGGTTATTATAGATTTCTCTGAAAGCAGGGTAGTTGATATGTCTGCTATTGAAGCCTTAAACAAAATCACAGAGCGTTATCAAAAGCAAGGGAAGAAAGTTCACTTGAGGCACTTAAGCCCTGACTGTAGAAAACTTTTGAAGAATGCAGATGAAATCATCGAGGTAAATATACTTGAGGATCCAACATACAAAGTGGTGGTCGATAAAGTTTAATACCATCTTCTTGAAAACAACCTGAACAATGTTTCCGGACTGAGCGTGACGATAAACCTTATTTTTTGGTCATAGCGATCCAAACCGGGCTCCCATCCGTTACTGGAGTAAAGGGGGAAATATAATTCAAAATAGTCTGCTACCAAATTAAGCCTAATTCCAGAATCAAAAAAGGCTTGAGTCCCCAAACCTCTATTATTAACCAGACCCGCATCTCCATAAATTAGAATCCATTTCCAAATGTTTGTGCTTGCATTTAGGGTTGTCATCCATCGGTTGGCATACTGGGTGTCCATTCTGGATTTGAATCCGCCTTCTGCAATTATCAATTGCTGACTGAATAATCCATCACTTTCAGACCGTCCATAGTAGTTGTAATCAAACATATAATCGGTGGGCCTGTCTAGAGCAAAGCTAAAAAAATCTGATCCGGATCGATCGTTATTTTGCAAAAAGGTACCGGCAAAAAGTCTTACATTGAGCTGTCTATTGCTTAAAAATAATTTTCGGTATTCTAAAGTGCTGTAAACTTTTTGAAATTTATCTGAGATTTCATAATCAAATTTAAACCTGAAGTAGTCTATTAAATTTGCATTTGAATATACATATTGTAAATTCAATACATTGTAATTGGGTTCTTCAGGAATGACAACATTTAGGTCAATATCTCTTTTTACATTTATATTTCTAACATTTATAAATCTTCTTTTATTACTTCTCAAGTTTTTTTCTCTAAAAGAGAAGGTACTCCAAAGATTCATCTTGTTGTAGAATAAGTCCTCATTATAAGAATACCTACTGTATGAAGACCCAAAATGGATGAAATACAATTTTTGGTTCTGAAAATCTAAGGTGTATCTCAAACTTCCTCCTCCCACAATTGTATTTGAAGTGAAACCATACAAAGGATCAATCTTAAACAAAAAGTTTTTTGGCAAAACTGCCTTGTTATACATTCGGGGGCCCATCGTAAATCCGTCATAAAGATTGTATTCAAAAATGGGAATGACAAAAAGCTGTTCATACTCCGGATCCTCAACGTCTTGAAGAAGTCTGAATTGTATGGGTTTTTTAAAAAGACCCTTCACTTTTCTGTAATTGTTTCTTTTGTTGTATTCAGGAATAATTTGATTGTAATCTATTGCAAACCTATCAACTCCATAAGCGGGTAATGTGATTGTTTTTGTACTATCAAATCCTTCATACCATTGTGAGTAAATACTATTTTTTTTGTTCATTCCATATAAAGGAAAGGGCAATGAGTTTTCACTGTTGTTTTTTATAGTCACCCGGATAGAATCGTTTTCCTTTTTGATGTGACTAATTTTGTAATCTAGCTTTTGGTTTGACCCCACATATTCCTCAAAGAACCAATCGATGTTTTTTTCTGTTTTTGATTTAATAATGTTTTCAAACCTTTCGGCGGAAGTCAGTTTTAAAGCATTTTCTTCATAAAACTCTTTTAAACTTTCAGAAAGAATATTTCCGCCTACATATTGATTTAGATAGTTTAAACCGACGCCTCCCTTATAACCGGAGGCAATTTCAGCATTAAACTTAATAAGTGAATCAAGGGGTGTTGATAATGCCTGGTCAATATTTAATCTAGCTGAATTGAGATATAAAAATGGATATTGATCATTAAAATTTAGTTGAGCACCATGCAACCATCTCAAACCCCATACCCTGCTTAAATTGCCCACAATTTTCATTTCGGGATAATAGATGTCTGTGTATTTCATCATCAGGTAAATTTGCAATGAACTTAAAAGCCAGTGTTCGTCTCTGGGGTTTACGTTCAAGGTGTTTCTTATAAAAACACCGGTAATGGTCTTCAACTGTTCAATATCATATTGAAAACCATCCGGAAAGGGTCTTATGAAGTTTGGTAATTGATTTAAACCATAAGCAGGGTCTAGTTTATAATCTTCATTAGAAATCACCATTTTTTGAAAAGGATAGGGGCCCAGCTCACTCTCGAGATATTTGATGATGCGGTCTATTTGAATGGCTTTGAGTGGAGGATAGATGCCTTTGTCATCGATGCTTGTGTGGACTTCAACATCATCTGTAATAATCACTTCAAAAGCATTTTCCTGTTGTAGGTATATTGTTGCAGAATTGCGATTTTCCCCTTGAAGGTAAGTGGTTTTAAATCCATTTCCAGTAACTTCATCTTCTAAATTAAGATCTGATGTTACTTGAAAATATTCAGGAGCTTTAAACTGAATGTTTAGCGCAGACGGCGGCATATAATAATCGTTCAGGTTTTTGTGACTGTACTGTTTCCAACTTCCGTCAAACACTGCCGGGCTTATAAACCAGTATTTGAGATTATAATCACCATTTTTTAAATGACCAAAGCGAGTAAACTTAGCATCGGGAAGTTTTACTTCATAGATTAAATGAAACGTATAACTTTCTCCGGGTGCAATGGGTTTTTCGGGTATTGCTTTTATTATGTCTAGTTGCTCTCCTCTTTTCCATGGAAGGGTTTCAAAAGTATCGTTTGAAATTGAATGAAAGAAAGTACGCCCGCGATTGTGACTTCTTTCAAAATGAAAGTTACTTTGAAAGTTTTCTGCAAAGCGTTTTGCCAAGGGTGTGGTTTTTTTTGAAAAAGCATTGTTCCAATCCAGAAAGTAAATGGTATCAAGTGTTGAATTTGAGGTATTGTTATAGACAATTTTTTGTCTAATTTGAATGAGGTGTTCCTTTGTGTCGAGTTCAGCATTGATAGTAATAGCGTGCTGTGAAAACAATCCATCACAAAGCAGTAAGGAAATGAGACATAAAACAGATGTAATCGCTCTTAGCATATTTTACTCCACACAATTGGGTGTTTATTATTTTTTAATAATCTTAAAAGTTTTGTTGTTCTGGGTTGTTGTGGTCAGGTAATAAAGCCCTTTTGAAAGAGCTGAAATATCTATGCTGAAATCAGTCTGTCCATTGTTTGGAACAGATAAAATAGGTTGTCCCATAACATTAAACAAATTGAAATCAACATCAAACTGAATACTTGGATGTACATTGATTTGCAACAAATTAGCAGTCATGTTTCCATTTGGGAATTTTATCAGCTCTGTGTATGTTGTTGCATTTGTACTTAGAACTCTATCTGTTTGTAACTCCATTACAACCGGTAAGTGGTCACTTATCCAATAGAGGTCGCTTCTTAAGTCGGCACCATAATCACCATCACAATCTGAAGAATCTATTCGGTTGTTAAAGCAGTTTCCATTGTTTCCAAAAGCATTATAGGAGTTTTCAACATACATCAATTCTTCATTATCAAACATATTTTCAGAGAGTAAAATAAAATCAAACCGGTCATCGAGACCACCGCCTGCACCTCCGCCAAATCCTGAATTGCTCAAGCGAGTGCTTTGGGTGTGCAGAAAAGCAAAGTTGGGATTGTTATTCCAAGAGCCGGGTTCATCGATGGGGTCTTTAAAAGTAATAGAATTGTTTTGATCGAGTAAAAATTGGTATGCAGGTTCAGAGGCGGTATAAACATTAAGGTCTCCGGCAAAAATCACATAAGAATCGGGGTCAACATCATTTAAATAATTGATTAATTCTGTGACCATTTGCAATCTCAATTGTTGATTTGCACTGCCCTCACTGGATTTTAGGTGCGCCACATATATATCGATAAACAATGGGTTTGTGCCTTGATCATCCGTCTTGAGTTTTAATTGATATCTATTGATGTCTCTAACAGTTGTCACAATCACATCAACAGACTCAAGGCTAAATTTTGAAGTTCTGAAGTAAATCATTTGTTGTATTTCAGAAGCACCGGATTGATTGGGAATAAACGGAGCCCTTTCATAGAGAGGTTCGTCAAAATTCAATGAGTTGTCAAGTATCAAATCGGCACCAAATTCATTTTCTATTTCACAAACCATAAAAATATCGGGTTCATAAAATTGAAGGATATTTTTAAGTCGTTCTGTTTTATTTGCCGGGGGAGCAGAAGGGAAATCAAAAACATTGTAAAACATTGTTTTTATAGTTTCTTGGGCAAAAGTGCCCTGAACCAATAATAATAAAAAGAGTAAGAATAGTCTTTTAAGTAGCATTGAAAAATATATTTAGAAGTTTGGACTCAGATTGTACTTTCCATAGAAATCATCGAGAATTTTTAATACCTCATCTTCTGTATCAACTAAATGAATTAAGTTAATATCCTCCGGACTTATAGTTTTAAACGTGTTTGAAAGTGTTTTTTTTATCCAATCCAGTAAACCTGACCAATAGTCTCTTCCGACTAGGATAATGGGAAAGGAATCAATTTTGTTTGTTTGTATCAAAGTCAACGCTTCAAATAATTCATCGAGCGTTCCAAAACCTCCCGGCATAACTACAAATCCTTGCGAATATTTAACAAACATTACTTTTCTAACAAAAAAATAATCAAAATCAAGGCTTTTATCACTGTCGATGTATGGGTTGTCATGCTGTTCAAAGGGCAGAGCAATATTCAAACCCACTGAGGTTCCACCGGCAAGATGTGCCCCTTTATTTCCGGCCTCCATTATACCGGGCCCTCCACCGGTTATGACTCCATAGCCACTTTCAGTTATTTTTTGCGCAATTTTTTCGGCGAGCCTGTAGTATTTTTCATCGGGCTTTGTTCTGGCAGAACCAAAGATAGAAACACAAGGACCAATGCGGCTTAACTTTTCATACCCATTGACAAATTCGCCCATTATTTTAAAAATTGCCCAGGAGTCGTTGGTTTTTACTTCATTCCACTCTCTGCTGTGCTTATCTTTTCTCATACTATTTCTTTTACTATAACAAGTTAAACTCTTTTTATACCCGTGTTATTTCGCTAAAATAACTCTTTTTTTAAGAATCTTGCGGTATGACTGGATTTGTGAGTTGCAACTTCTTCGGGTGTGCCGGAAGCAATAATTTTCCCACCTTTTTTTCCGCCCTCCAAACCGATGTCAATGATGTGATCCATTGTTTTTATAACGTCCATATTGTGCTCTATAATTACCACTGTATTTCCTTTTTCGACAAGTTTATTTAATACGATGAGTAATACTCTAATGTCTTCAAAATGCAGCCCGGTTGTGGGTTCGTCAAGAATGTACAGAGTGTTTCCGGTGTCTCGTTTAGAAAGTTCTGTTGCTAGTTTGATGCGCTGTGCTTCACCACCCGATAAGGTTGTTGATTGTTGTCCTAAAGTGATATAACCCAGCCCCACATCTTGTATGGTTTTAATTTTTCGAAAAATTTTTGGTATGTGTTCAAAAAAGGGAACAGCTTCATTGATGGTCATCTCAAGTACATCATAAATGGATTTTCCTTTGTATCTTATTTCTAAAGTTTCTCTGTTAAACCGTTTTCCTTGACAAGTTTCACATTCCACATAGACATCCGGCAAAAAATTCATTTCTATGACTTTCAAACCACCTCCTTGACAGGTTTCACATCGCCCACCTTTTACATTAAAGCTAAATCGTCCCGGTTTATAGCCGCGTATCATCGCTTCGGGCATTTTGGCAAACAAATTTCTGATTTCAGAAAACACACCGGTATATGTTGCCGGATTTGAACGAGGTGTTCTACCAATAGGTGCTTGATTCACATCAATCACTTTATCGATATGTTCAAGACCTGAAATCTTTTTGTAGGGTAACGGTTTTTTTACTCCATTAAAATAATGTGCATTTAAAATGGGGTAGAGGGTTTCATTAATGAGGGTTGATTTTCCACTTCCTGAAACGCCAGTGACTCCCACCATTTTTCCCAATGGAATTTCAAGAGTTACATTTTTTAAATTGTTGCCGGTAGCTCCGGTGAGTACAATGGATTTTCCATTCCCTTTTCGTCTTTGTTTTGGAATCTCAATTTGCTTTTCATTGTTGAGATATTGAGCCGTCATTGTATTGTGTTTTTTAACAACAGCAGGTGTTCCTTCAGAAATAATTTCACCACCATATTTTCCGGCTGCCGGACCAATATCAATGATATGGTCTGCGCATTCTATCATATCTTTATCATGCTCAACTACAATGACAGAGTTACCTAAATCCCTCAATTGCATAAGCGCTTTAATGAGTCGTTCATTGTCTCTTTGGTGCAAACCAATACTGGGTTCATCAAGAATATACAAGACTCCCACGAGTTGAGAACCAATTTGTGTGGCAAGCCTGATGCGTTGTGCTTCACCACCTGACAGTGATTTTGAACTGCGTCCCAGAGAAAGGTAATTCAATCCCACATCGGTTAAAAACTGTATGCGGGTGTTGACTTCTTTTAAAATTTCACCGGCGATTTGTAATTGTTTATCTGATAAATTTTCAGGAAGTGACAAGAACCATTTTTGAAGCTCATCTATATCCATTGCTGCCAATTCAGCAATATTTTTGTCGTTGATTTTAAAGAACAGAGAGTCTTTTTTCAATCGGCTTCCATCACATTCAGGGCAGGAAATATGGTTCATAAATTCTTTTGCCCAACGTTTTAATGAGGTGGACTCATTATTGTTAAAGGTATTCTGAATAAAGGTGGCTATTCCTTCAAAATCAATTTTATAGCTTCTTGTGATTCCAAGTGTTTTACTTTCTATATCAAACTTTTCTTTTCCGCCAAATAAAATCATTTGTACCGCTTCCTCAGGTATTTTTTCAAAAGGGTCACTTAGTTTAAACTGGTAGCGTTCTGCAATGAGTTCCAATTGCTTAAAAATCCAATTGTTTTTTTGAGGCCCTTGCGGAGCAAGCGCTCCTTGCTTGATTGAAAGTTTTTTGTCAGGAACAATTTTATCAACATTCACTTCATACAGATGTCCCAAGCCATTGCAATGAGGGCACATGCCTTTTGGCGAGTTGAATGAAAAGTTATTGGGCTCAGGAAGGGGATAGGAAATTCCGGTTTTTGGACACATCAATGCCCTGCTAAAATAACGCACTTCCTGCGTTTCCTGCTCAATGAGCATCATAACATCATTGCCGTGATACATGCTTGTTTTAATGGCTTCCTGGAGTCGGTTCCGGGATTCGTTGCCTTTAGAAAGCTGAAGTCTATCAATTACTATTTCAATGTCGTGGTTTTTGTATCGATCCACTTTCATTCCTTTTGTTAGTTCCAAAAGCTCGCCGTCAACTCTTACTTTTAAAAATCCTTGTTTGGCAATTTGTTCAAAAAGTTCTCTGTAATGACCTTTTCTCGAGCGAACTACAGGGGCTAGAATAGTAATCTTTTTTTCCAAATAATCTTCTTCAATCAATGATTTTATTTGCTCATCAGAATAACTCACCATCTTTTCGCCGGTATTGTAACTGTAAGCATCTGCCGCACGGGCATAGAGAAGTCTCAGAAAATCATAAATTTCTGTGATTGTGCCCACGGTAGAACGCGGACTTTTGCTGGTTGTTTTCTGCTCTATGGCAATGACTGGTGAAAGACCGTCAATTTTATCAACATCGGGTCGTTCCAGTCCGCCTAAAAATTGCCTGGCATAGGCCGAGAAAGTTTCAATATAACGACGTTGCCCTTCTGCATAGATGGTGTCAAAAGCCAGTGATGATTTTCCACTGCCCGAAAGCCCGGTGATTACTACCAGATTTTCTCTCGGAATTTTAACATCAATATTTTTCAAGTTGTGGACGCGTGCACCCAAAACAGTGATAAAATCGTCATTTTTTGCCATAGCTGCAAAGATACTTATTTAATAGTAGAATTCACTATGGCAACAGGATTGAGATTGTTAAAAATAAGTATAAATACAGGCGTAATTATACTTCAATTTCTTTGGTGAGAAATTGATAAAAAGAGGTCATTATATAGAAAAGTACACCTAAAGTCATTGCGACACTTATTATGGCAATTGTTGTATCTAGATTTAAGAGCAAATAAAGAAGTGGAAGCATTACCCCAAAACTAACAAGAACAACAAACAAACTAAAAATTGAGTTCACCATTTTTGGCAATTTTTGAGCTGCAAATGTTTGAAATTGATGAAGTTTTGGAATCACTTCTTTGTTCATGTATTCTCCTAATTTTGACAGAAATACCTCATTAAATGAGGAATCTTCAAATGCTTCACTGTCTATGGATTGCGCCAGGGTCATTATTTTATCTTGATGGCGTTCAAATACCGCTTCTAGATCGAGGGCGCTTTTATAGGTAGCAAATTTATATCCAAAATAATACCACAAACCGGAACCACATTTATGCTCCAGCCATTTTTCAACAATGGCATTGTCATAATGCCTGGGGTACCTTATATTTTCTGAAACAACTTTTTCTTTGGGGGATGTGATTAACATGGCTTTAAATTCAAGATACAGATTTTCAGTATCTTGATAGGGATGATTTTCCTGTAAGAATTCAATTGCCAATTTTGAATAGCCTTTGTAAAACTCCTTAACTTCAAAAAAGTTAAGATTTGCATATTCTTCATCAAGGTATTGTTTCAAGCCGGGTAACCACATTTTTGAACGATACAGTAAATCAATGATGTTTCTGAAACTATGCATTTTTTGAGTCACTTTTTCCAAATCAGATACAATACTGTTTCTTTTGTTTCTGAGGTTTATAACGATGGTTGCAAGATAAAACATGATTGCTGTAGCAAGAATACCACTTATAATCATAGTGATGTCTAAAACACTGTGAATGGAGTTGATAAACTCAGGGTTAGATTGCACATTTTCCCACAAGTAAAAACTGAGTAATAGCACAATCAATCCACTTAAGATAAGTGGAAGAAGAGATCCTATATCTTTAAAAAAAGATTTATTTCCCATTTAAATCATTCCAGTAAAAGTGGGGGAGATTGATTCATCTATAAAAAATGAAGACAAATTATTAATATATTGTGTGTTATTAATGATTTTCTTACAAAAGATACAAGCTTTCCGAAGCCTTGACAACTTCAGGTATTTTAAGTAAAAAAACCAGTAAAAACAATCCCCAATAGTCTTACTGTTTAATTTTTAATTAGTTATTTACTAGTTAACAAGCCTGCTAATTTACATAAATTTCTTACATTGAGTAGTAAAAAACCTACAAATTTATTATTAGAGTAGCTCTTTATTTAAAATCCAAGCCCTTTATTATCCCGTCTTTTGTCTGCCCCGGCTTCTAATTTTCCGTCTTTCAGAACTAAAATAGCGGTGATACTTCCAAGTATTTGGGCTTCATTTTGAGTTGTAGTGTACCCTTTTTGGTTTAAATTTTCAAAAACTTCTTTAGAAAATCCATCCTCAAATGTGATTTCATCTGGGAGCCATTGGTGGTGAAAACGAGGTGCATCTGCTGCTTCTTGCATCGTCATATCAAATTCATATACATTTAAAATGGTTTGTAAAACTGTGGTGATGATTCTCGACCCCCCCGGAGTACCAAGCACCATCCACAATTTACCATCTTTTTCAATGATGGTAGGTGTCATGGAACTCAGCATTCTTTTTTCAGGTTCAATGCGATTGGCATCGGTTCCTATAAGTCCAAACATATTGGGTTCGCCGGGTTTTGAGCTGAAATCGTCCATTTCGTTGTTGAAAAAGAACCCTAATTCTTCAGAGTACAGTTTGGAGCCATAAGCTCCGTTAAGCGTTGTTGTAACTGAAACCGCATTTCCAAATGTGTCAACAATCGAGTAATGCGTGGTTTCATTGGATTCTTGACTCATTGTGATATTGCCATAGCTAACAGAAGAAGAAGGGGTGGCTTGATCAAAATTAAAATCTTCCATTCTTTGGGATAAATAAGCTTTACTTAAAAGCGTATCCATGGGAATCTCAACAAAATCGGGGTCACCCAGGTAGTGGCTTCGGTCTGCAAAAGCACGTCGTGATGCTTCAGCAATTAGCTGAACAGTTTCAATACTGTTGTGCCCATAGTTTTTTAAATCAAAAGGTTCTATCATTTTTAATATTTGTCCCAAACAAACTCCACCACTTGATGGGGGGCTCATAGATGTGATTGTTAAATCTTTGTAATTAAAAGTTATGGGGTTTCGCCATTTGGCTTCATACTTTTCAAGGTCTTCTATGGTAATGATACTTCCATTTTGGTGAAGAAAATCAATCATTTTTTTGGCGGTTTCGCCTTTATAAAATTCATCGCGACCGTTATTTTTAATCGCAGAGAGTGTTTCGGCGAAAGCCAGATGCTTGATGGTATCGCCCGCTTTATATGCTTTTGAGAAAAGAGTGTTCTTACCACTGGTTTGTATGATTAAACCACGGGCTCTATCTAAACTTCTCTCCTGAACAGGAGTGACCACAACTCCTTTTTGGGCAAGTTCAATTACGGGTTCAATGATGTTCTCAATAGGCAAACTACCCAATTTCTCGTGAGCAGCAAAAACACCGGCTATGGTTCCCGGAACTCCAATTGCCATTCCGCCTAAAGTGCTTTTCCCCGGAATGACTTCACCTTTTTCATTGAGATACATATCACGGTGGGCCGCAAGAGGCGCCTTCTCCCGATAATCAAGCGCACCTGTTTGACCGTCGTGTGTGCGATAAACCATAAAACCGCCACCACCAATATTTCCAGCAAACGGAAAAGCAATAGCGAGCGAAAGTTCTGTAGCTACCATCGCATCAAATGCATTACCGCCTTGTTTTAAAATAAAAAGACCTATTTCTGAGGCTTCAACTCTCGCAGAAACAACCATGGCATTTTCAGAAATAAGACCCGTATTTTTTGTTGTTTGTTGTTCCGTTTTGCACGAAAAAAGTACTAGTAAAAACACTAAGGTTATTGTGCGCATAATTCTTGTATTTTATAAGTAGTAAAAACTATTAATTCATCAAAAAAAGCAGTGAATTCTGATTCAAATTCGTTGTAATATTCTTCCAGTTCTGCAACGGCAAGGTTCATTTTAGATTTGTTTTGGGTGCGGTAGTTCATTTGGTATAAAATCTTACTAATCCCTTCAATGGTTGCATAACTCAAGAGCCAGTTGTCTGCTATCATATAGGGCATCATTTTTTGAATGCGGGTGGGAAGTATTTCAAAGGAATCTCTGAGCAACTGGTAAAAGTTTTCTACAAATACATCTAAACGTATATCGCTGTATCTCGACCAGTTTTTTGCTAAAAAATGGTCGTAAAGAATATCAACAATAATCCCGCTGTAATGTCCATAATTTTTATGAAGTCTTTTTGTACTTTGCCTCACAATGGGATGTGCATCTGTAAACGTATCGATTTCCCGATGCAGTAAAATACCTTTTTGGATGCCCGGAGAAAACTTTTTATACTTTTTTCCTTTAATACCATCTGCAATAAAGTTTCCGATAATCAGCTCGTTATCATTTCCCGAAAGGTATATATGCGCTAAGAAATTCATAGAGCCAATTTACAAATTCACTTTGAAGTATTCCCGTTTTTGAATCGTATATTTGTGTTTTAGTTTTTGAGTTTAGAGTTGATGAGTTTTTTAGCACTAATTCTTCTAACTTCTAACTTCTAATTTCAAATATCGAGATATGACATTAATAAAATCAATTTCAGGAATACGAGGAACCATTGGAGGAGCTGTGGGTGAAAATTTAACGCCCATTGATACCGTAAAATTTGCAGCAGCATATGGCAGTTGGATTAAACAACAACGCAATAAAGAAAACTACCGTGTGGTGGTGGGTAGAGATGCACGCATTTCAGGTGAAATGATCCAGGAACTTGTAATGCAAACCCTTGTTGGAATGGGCATTCACGTTGTTGACGTGGGTCTTTCAACAACGCCCACAGTAGAAATTGCTGTCACTGAAGAACACGCTGATGGCGGAATTATACTCACTGCCAGCCACAATCCAAAACAATGGAATGCTCTGAAGTTGCTCGATTCCAAAGGTGAATTTTTAAACGATACCGAAGGAAAAAAAATACTTGAATTTGCCCAAGCTGAAGATTTTAAATTTGCAGAAGTAGATTTTTTGGGTGAAATCACAAAAAACGATGCCTATATTGATATTCATATCGATATGGTTTTAGACTTGCCATTAGTGAATGAAAAAGCAATTAAAGCAGCCAATTTTAAAGTGGTGGTCGATGCCGTAAATTCTACCGGAGGCATTGCAATTCCACTTCTTTTAGAACGACTGGGAGTGCACACTGTCAAGTTATACTGTACACCCAATGGTGAATTCCCTCACAATCCGGAGCCTTTGAAAGAACACTTAGGTGAAATTTCCAAACTGGTCGTTAAAGAACAAGCAGATTTGGGTATTGTTGTTGATCCGGATGTGGACAGACTGGCCTTAATTTCTGAAAATGGCGAAATGTTTGGCGAAGAATACACGCTGGTTGCTTGTGCAGATTATGTGCTGAGTAAAACACCCGGAAACACAGTGAGCAATATGTCATCTTCACGTGCCTTGCGGGATGTTACCGAAAAGCACGGAGGTACTTATCAAGCGAGTGCTGTGGGAGAGGTCAATGTGGTGCAAATGATGAAAGATACGCAAGCTGTTATTGGTGGTGAAGGAAACGGAGGAATTATTTATCCTGAATCGCATTATGGCAGGGATGCACTGGTGGGAATTGCTTTGTTTTTAAGTCTTTTGGCTGAAAAAAAACAAAAAGTGAGTGAACTGCGCGCTTCCTACCCCAGTTATTTTATGAGCAAAAAGAAAATACAATTAACCGAAGGACTTGATGTGGATGGCTTGCTTCAAAAAATGGAAACAAAATATACCGGTGAAAAAATCACTACCATTGACGGTGTGAAAATTGACTTTCCTGAAAACTGGGTACATTTGAGAAAATCTAATACAGAACCCATTATTAGAATTTATACTGAAGCCAAAACTCAGGAAATTGCAGATGCACTCGCTGATAGGTTTATTACTGAGATTAATGGTTTGGTAACCGGGCAATAAGACGAAAAAATAAAAAATATACAAGACAGTTTCAAAAAACCTATCAAATCATTCAGTTCTATTTATGATTATTTAAATAATGGCTTACAAGCCTCTCACACTGCATATGTGGCAAATTGAAAAATTTTGTTTTATTATCAAAAAAATCCAACGCCAATGCAAGTTCTGTACAACTTATAATAAAAAAATCTACTTCGGGATGTTGCTTGGTAAGTTCGCTGAAGGTTTTTTCAGCCTGATTTTTATCCAGTTCATTGTAAAATGTGATTCTTAAATCATCAACCTTTTTTTGAAGGTCTTTGTTAAGTAAAATGACTTGGTGATTCTTCGGAATTAAACTTTTTAGATAACCGGAATTCATAGTGTATGCTGTACCTAAGATGGCAAGCTTTTTAGGTGTGACGGGAAGCTTTCTAATTAGCACATCTTCAATGGACAGAAAATGGATTTCTTTAGAAAATGTTTTTGGATAGTAATTAAAAGTTTCGTGTAGGGTTATATTTGCTAAAAGAAAAGGCTGTGCTTGGATTTCTTTCATATCTTTCAAATAGGGAACTAACATTTGAGCAGCTTCTTCCATTTTGTGGGGCAAAATTTCATTGATTTCCTGAAAGGGAAGCTGAATCATTTTCAGTGGAAACACATACTCATTTCCCATTGATTCTTGAGCAATTTTTTGAATGGTTTTTAAGTACCAAACACCGGATTGAACCGCGGTAAGAATAATTCCCGGAACTTTATTTAATGCCTTCATTTTTTAAACAATACAAAACAATAGGTTTCTTCTTCGTCATAAAACCAGTTTTCAATGGTAAGTTCACTTTTTTGTGACATTTCAACAATTTCTTGTTTGAAAAACTTTTTTGAAATCTCAGTATGTATGGGTTCAAATTTTTCAAAAATAAACTTTTCGCCCGATTCAAAAGTGACTGTTTGGTTTTTTAAGCTAATGATGTAACTGTAAGTCACTCCCGTTACCGGATTGTAATAAGGGTAGTGATCAAAGTTATTCAAATTAAAATCGGCACCCAGTTCTCTGTTAATTCGTTTTAAAATGTTGAGGTTAAACTGTTTTGTGACACCCTTTGTATCATCATAGGCTTTTAAAATCTTTCTGGGGTGCTTAACCATATCAAAAGCGATAATAAGGTGGTCGTTCTTTTCCATACCTGATTTGAGGTAGTTTATAAAGTCTTTAGCTACCTCAATTGTGTAATTACCCAAATTACTTCCTAAAAATAAAACAAGGCGTTGTTGTTTTTCTCTTACAACTTCCAAATAGGTTTTGAAATAGTTTCCGGAAATTGGCGTTATTGCTATTTTGGGATATTGTTTTGAAAGCGTATTCTTATTGATCTTTAAAACATTGGGCGAAATATCAAAAGGAATGAATTTTATTTCAAAATTGTGGTTTACAAACCCCTCAAGGAGTTTGGCGGTTTTGGTACCATCACCTGCGCCAAGTTCAAGAATTTCAATGGAATCACCATAGGTTTTTAAATGCTTTGCAAGTAAATTTTTGTGATTTTTGATAATTGACAATTCACTTTTTGGAAGGTAATACTCATCAAGTTGCATAATCTCCTGGAAGAGCGAATCTCCTTTGGCATCATAAAAATACTTTGAAGAAAGTTTTTTAGGTTTTTGTTGAAGTCCCTCTAAAACTTCACTTTTAAATGTGTTCATAGTTAGTTTTTTACGAGTCTTAAACCCGAATAAATCCATCGTGAAGATGCGTGAAAAAAGTTTCGGTAAGTAGTTCTTTCATGACCTTTTGTGGTTGCTACTGAGCTTCCTTTTAATACGTTTTGATTGAGCATAAATTTACCATTGTATTCACCAAGCGCTCCTTTTGCTTTTGTAAAACCGGGGTAGGGTTGGTAAGCAGATTGTGTCCACTCCCAAAGTGAGCCCCAATCAAAATGTTTTGAGGCAACTTCCCATTCAAACTCTGTGGGTAAGCGCATTTTTTTCCATTCGGCATAAGCAAAGGCTTCATAGAATGAAAGGTGATGCACAGGAAGTTTTGAATTGAGGTCTTGCAAACCATTGAGGGTGTATTGTTTCCAGGAATTGCCCTGTTTGTGCCAATATAAAGGTGCTTTAATGTTTTTTGTGTTTATAAAATCCCAGGCTTCAGCGTGCCACAAATCAAAATTTTCATAGCCCCCGTCATTGATAAAATCAAGGTAGTCTCCCTGAGAGACCAATTTGTTGCTTATTTCAAAACTTTCAAGATAGACTTTATGCTGAGGACGTTCATTGTCATAAGAAAAACACTCATTAACTGCCCCAATGGTATAGATGTCTTTTTCTATTTTAATGAATTCTTGAGTGTGCTTGTTTTCAGGAACTAAAAACCGATTTCCGTAAACCGGAAAAGTGGGCTGTGTTCCAAAAATATATTTAATGTCATAGACGAGAAGTTCCTGGTGTTGTTGCTCGTGATGAATACCCACTTCTATGAGTTTGAGAATTTCCTGTGAGGGATTGTTTTCAAGCAGAGTGTTAATATATTTGTTGATATGGGTTCTGTATTCATAGACTTTTGCAACTGTGGGTCGTGTCATAAAGCCTCGGTCTGTGCGGTTGGTGCGCTCGCCCATATGGTTGTAATAACTGTTAAATAGGTATGCAAAATCGGGATGAAAGAGCGGATAGTTTTCAAAATATTTCACTAAAATAAATTGCTCAAAAAACCAACTGCTATGCGCTAAATGCCATTTGGGTGGCGACACATTTTCCATGGGTTGTGGAATGTAATCTTCGATTTCTAATGGCGCACAGATGGTCTCTGAGTTTTGGCGCGTAAAGTTAAAGTTGTCTTTTAATATGTTTGGGTCTATTTTGTAACTCATTCTGTTATTTTGACACCTTTCCAAAAGGCGACATAATTTTTAATGGAGTTTGCGGCGTGTTTTGTTTCCGGATAAAACCAAGCGGCGTCTTCATTGGTTTTGCCATTGGCTTCAATATCATAATAAGAGGCTTCTCCTTTCCAAGGACAATGAGTTTTTGTGTTTGAGGGTTTAAAATAGTTTTGATTTATGGCTTCGTGAGGAAAATAATGGTTTCCTTCAATAACTAAGGTTTTGTTACTTTCTGCCAGAAGCGTGTCGTTCCAAATGGCTTTCATTTTTTTCTTTAAAATTAATTAATATTTGGTTTCTATTTCAATTGAAGATGATAAAGTTTTGTGAACAGGGCACTTTGCTGCAATCTGAATGAGTCTTTTAATTTGATCTTCAGAGAGGTTACCTTTTACTTCAATTATTTTTTGAATGTGGTCAATTTTTCCCAGGTTTTCAGATTTTCCTGAGCTGTCATTATAGTGTTGTTTTGAGTGGGTGAGGTAGGTATAGACTTCTTCCAAAGGCCAGCCTTTTCGCTCTGCATAGAGCTTTAAAGTCATATTGGTGCAAGCTCCCAAAGCGGCATTGAGCAATTCGTAAGGTGAAAATCCAAGATCATCGCCTCCCACCTTTACCGGTTCATCTGCTACAATGGTATGCCTGTTGTTTGAAATTTGTGTGGTAAAACCAGAATCACTTTTCCAATGTGCCACAACCTGTTCACCTTCAGTTGAAAGCGGTTTTTCTTGTAGGGGTAATTCATCAATAATATAACGTTCTGCCCATGTTCCAATTGTTTTTGCAACATACAAGCTATCTTTTTTATTGTTCAAAAGGTGATCTGCGCCGTCCAGTGAAATAAAACTTTTTGGGTGGTGGGCGTTTTGATATATTTTTGCTGCGTTGTCAATTCCCACAATGGTGTCTTGTGGCGAATGCATAATTAAAAGAGGTTTTCTAAGGTTTTGAAGAACAGTTTCTGCATTGTATTTTTCTAAATCTTCAATAAATTGCTTTTTAATCATAAAGGGTCGTCCACCAATTGAAACTTTTGCTTTTCCTTTGGATTTAATTTCCTCAAGGCCGTTACTGATTAAATGACTCACGTGTTTTGGATCTGAAGGTGCTCCAATAGTAACAATAGCCTTGATGTTATCAAGTTCTGAAGCAGCAATCAAAGCAGCTTGACCTCCTAACGAATGCCCTATAAGAAGCGAGGGAGCTTCATAATTGTCTGCTAAATATTGATTTACTTTGTTTAAATCTGATAGATTGTGAGTAAAATTGGTGTCTTCAAAATCACCGCCACTACTGCCCAGACCTGTAAAGTCAAATCGCAAAACCCCAAAACCAAAGTTTGTCAATTCCATGCTAATGTGTTTGACAATACCCAAGGAGCTTGAACAGGTAAAACAATGTGCAAAAATGGCATATTGTATAGCTTTTTTATTTGCGGGTAGTTCCAGGTTTGCATGAAGGATTTCACCGTTTGAGTTTTTAATTTCGATTTTTTGTCTTTTCATTTTTAGTTAGTTATTTAAATACCAATTTGTTGTGTCTTTTAAAAACCGATTTAATTTTTGCGAAGGTTCTTTTTGAATTTCCTGAAGGGGTAAAACAGCTCCTTTCCAATTTTTAGTAATGTGCCAATTTCCATAAGTTGATTTTGACACGGTTTCAAAATTAAATGTTGTTTCATCAAGTTTGTAGCCTGAGAGATAGAAATATGCATCGCCGACCCTGTCGTCTTTCATAGCTAGGCCAAATCCAATTCCAAGGTTTTGATGCGGTTCTAAATAAACACCTGTATCAAAATGGTGTGGCCAGATGCGTGTTTCTGCTTTGGTTTGAAGGTAGCCGCTTAATAAATTACAAGCTTGATTAGCAAGTTGTCTGAACAATATCCAGTTGGATAAACCTATTTCATCAAATTCAAGGAATGGTTTTTTGAATGATTTATATGGTGGAATCTCATAATGCAGGGGATTGGAAAATCCTTCCGTCGAAAGATTTAATTGAGGAAGTGTTTGTTTGATTTCTTTTTCTATTTCGTCGAAAGTTTTATTCAAAATAGATACCGATTGAAGCAACTGCAGTTTTTTATTTAGCCATTGAAAACAGTGTTCTTTTAATGAGAAAGAAAGGAGTATTTTATCGCTTATAGTTTCAATCCAACGACCATAAATGCGGTTTTCTATTGCATCAAAATATAAATTGGTATGGCTATCGTCTTCTTTTTTTGGAACAAAGGTGCGGTTTGTTTTTGCTATAATTTGTGATAGAATATGTAGTTGTATATCTATTAAGTAATAGTTTCTCATTTTTTTTTTCAATTTTAACTAATATACTAATTTTTTAGTAGTGTTAAAACAAATGAATGACTAACTTCTATGTAGGGAAAAGCTTTAAAAACTTACAGCTTTATTTTAATAATAAATAGATAAAAGGATTTGATTAGTTTGAATGTGTTTTGGTTTTTGCGTGCTTAAAGCGTTTGTGTGTCCAGAAATAAAACTCCGGCGCTTCCAGGATTTGTTGTTCTACTTTTTGAATAAACGTATCTGTGATTTGATAATCTGGAACGGTTCTTACATCTTCTGAAAGCACTTCAAATGAAGCTTCATAAAAGCCTCTTTTTTTTTGCCTTACTTTTAAATAAATTACATTCATATCAAATCGTTTGGCAAGCATTTCAGCACCGGTGTGAATTGGGACTTCAATACCCATAAAAGTTCCCCAATGTTTTGCTTTGCCCAGTTTGGGAGATTGGTCTCCTGCAAATCCATAAACACATAAATCACCTTTTAGGTGGTTTTCTTCAATTTTATCAATAGTTTCTTTGGTTGTAATTAAAAAGGCTTTGTGTTTTGAGCGAATCCTTTTCAAAAGGCTATCAAAATGGGGATTGGCTATTTTCTTATAAATGGCAAAGCCTTTGAAATCGATGTACTTGTTCATAGAAATTACCCATTCATAACTGGCATAATGAGCACAAACCAACGCAATGCTTTTTCCTTTTTTTTCAAGGTCTTTATAGACTTCTAGATTAGAAAACTGAAAACGCCTATCCATTTCACTTCTGGAAATTGTCATCGTTTTTATAACTTCCAAAAACATGTCGCACAAGTGTCTGAATGATTTTTTTTCGATGACAAGCCGTTCTTGATCACTTAAATGGGGCAGTGCTAATTTTAAATTATAACGCACTGTTTTTTTTCGGTATCCAATGACATAATACAATAAAAGATAAACCCCATCAGATACTAAATACAAAAGCCTGAAAGGCAAAATTGAAATCAACCATAACAGTGGATAGGTAATCAGAAAGAGTACTAATTTCACAGCGTAATAAATTTTGACAAATATACGTGTTATTTCAGGAGTAGGTTTTTAAAAAATCTAATTTTAGCTTTAATAAATTACATGCGTTGTTTTAATTGTTTATTTTCGTAATTCTAAACTATTACAAGTCCTATGGGTACTTTAAGCATCATCACGATTGTCATTATAGCAGCAAATGTTATTATTTCCCTCAAAGGATTTAATGACTATTCCTTTTTTGAAAAATACAAATTCAATATTGCTTCTATTCAGAGAGGTGACTATTTTAGATTCTTTTCCTCTGCATTTTTGCATGTTGATATGATGCATTTGCTTTTTAATATGTTAACACTCTATTTCTTTGCAGAGGTTGTCATTTTGAGTTTAGGTCAAACTTCTTTTTTAATTATTTATGTAGCTAGTATCCTTGCGGGAAATTTCTTGTCCTATTATTTTCATAAAAATGAGGCTCATTATACTGCTGTTGGAGCCAGTGGTGGAGTCGTTGGAATATTGTATTCTGCGATTCTTTTTTATCCAGACATGCCGTTGTATTTATTTTTTATTCCCATTCCCATTCCGGCTTGGGTGATTGGTATTGGTTATTTGTTGTATTCTATTTATGGAATGAAAAAGCGCCTGGGTAACATTGGTCATGATGCTCATTTTGGGGGTGCCATTGCCGGTTATGTATTGACTCTTTTATTTGTACCCGATTTATTCTCCACTCAACTGTGGATTATCGTCTTACTGGCTGTGCCCATCATTTTACTTTTTTTAATGCAAAAAGCGGGAAAATTATAAAATGGTATAGCAATTGTAAGTTAGTTTAAATAAAAAACAAAACTAAATCATGAAAAAATTAATTCCTGTACTTTTAGTACTCTTATCATTTCAAATTATGGCTCAAGAAAAACTACAATCCATTGTTAATGTAACCGGAGAGGGAATTGTTACCGTCGTTCCAGACCAAGTGACCATTAGTATGTCTGTTGAAAACACGGGGGATGATGTCATTGCTCTCAAATCGCTGAACGATAAAACAGTTGATGCCGTTTTGAATCACATCAAACAAAGTGGTGTGGAAGCAAAGGATATTCAAACGCAATATGTGTCTTTAAACAAACGATATGATTACAATACAAAGACATATAGTTTTCACGCAAAGCAAACAATTACTGTATTGTTGAGGGATTTAAAAAAATATGACCCTTTGGTATCAGGTTTGGTTCAAAGAGGGATCAATAGTATTGATGGAATTACTTTTGGTTCTTCAAAAGCAGAGGAATTGAAGTCACAAGCACGTAAAAATGCAATTGCCAATGCAAAGATGAAAGCACAGGAATATGCCGGTGTTTTAAATCAAAAAATTGGAAAAGCCATTCAAATAAGTGAACAAGGAAATTACAATCCTCCCATGCCCTTGTATCGTTCTGAGGCTGTAATGATGAGTGATAGCGGCGGTGGTGAAACGCTCGCTGTGGGTGAAATGGAAATGAAAGTTAAAATTCAGGTGGTATTTGAGCTACAATAAAACAGCCAAACTTTAGTACACCACAAAATTCAATTTCGTAGGGTTTTCCTCGATTTATTTCCCCTCTCTAAAGGGTGAAATCGAGGAAAATAATACTCCCTTTAGGGTTGGGGCAAAGCTGATTTTCTGACAAATTAGTACTATTACAAAATTTTGTCGTGTACACTTAAACCAAACTTATAAAAAAAAGCCTCGTTGAAAATCAACGAGGTTTTATTTTTAAAGATTATCCAGGAGTTCTCCTACTTTTCGTCCCAATGCTGGTCCCCGAAGGTTTTTTGCAACTATTTTACCGGTTTCATCAACAATAAAAGTTGCCGGAATGGAACGTACACCATATTCTCTGGCAATAGGGTCATTCCAAAACTGTAAGTTTGAGACGTGGTACCAATCCATTTTATCATCTTCAATGGCTTTTAACCATTGCGCTCTTTGGTCTGGTCTGTCTAATGAAACACTAATGATATTAAATCCTTTGTCTTTGTATTGGTTGTGCACCCTTACCACATTTGGGTTTTCAACACGACAGGGTCTGCACCATGAAGCCCAAAAGTCAATAAGGGTTACTTTGCCAAGTGCATCTTGAAGCGAAATGATATTTCCATCGGGATCAGGGCCGGAAAATGGGGGTGCCATATTTCCCACATTGGCACCTTTTAGCGATTCCATATTTACTTTTACAAGTCGATAAAATACATTTTCCTTTAGGTTTGGGTCTCGCTTTTTTAAATAAGATTCGACTTCAGCCAGTGTGACTTCTTTTTTTGAAATCATTTCGTTAAGCATCATCATTGCGATGATTGAATTGGTATTTTTTTCAATAAACTCTTTTTTAAATACCTGTTCTTCATTGCTTAAAATTGCTGCTTCCGTTTGAAGTCTCACAATGTCCTGATTTGACATGTTGTTGCGGGCTTCATTCATGGCTTGTTGTATTTCCGTTTTTCGTTTGTCAAACTCGAGAATGCGTTCCTTAAAAGAAGTAAAAAGTTCATTTTCTTTTCCTCCTGAAAAGTTGGTGCCATATAAATTGTTGTGGTCAAATTGGGCTTCAATATTTTCATTTTCTATAAAGAACACAAGGGTTACATTGAGATTTCTGAAGTTGAGCAAACCCACTTCTGCATCTTTTGTTTTGTCAATCTCAAACGTAAAAGTCCCGTTTAAAACTTCAAGAGTATCTACATCATAAGGCTGATTGCTTTCATTAACTTTTTGAAAATACACCTTTGACTTATCTTCTGCACCCGGGATTGTACCTGTAAAAGTGATTGTTTTTGAACTGTCCTGGCAGGACTGTAATAGGAGTACTAGTAGAAATAAACTTAAAAATCGCATAGGGAATGTTTTTTTTTGCAAATGTATTATACTCTGGATAAATTATTCTTAAAATACCGATAAAACTAAACTGAGGTTTTGATTAGCAGGAAATGACAGTTTTTATTCATCACTATTTTTAATACTTATTGTTTCAGATCTAAATTTATTTTTCCCAAAATCCAAGGTTCTGATGGGGAAAGGAATATTGATGTTATTTGAATTATAGGCTTTCTTAATGGCAAGAATTCCTTCACTTTGAGCCGTTAGTATGTCTTTTCTGTTTTTTACATTTGCCCAATATCTCACTACATAGTTAATGGAGCTGTCTCCAAACTGGGTATAAAAGAATTCAATTTCTTCATTGCCATTTTGCGTAAAATGTTCGGCTATGGCATCTACGGTTATTTTTTTAACTAATTCAAGGTCGCTCTCATAGCCCACCCCACATTCCACAAAAATTCTGGATCTGTTTGAACCACTGAAGTTTTTAAAAGGCGAATCAATGATTTTGGAATTTGGTATCACTACTGCATTGTTGTCTGCTTCAATGATAGTCACACTTCTGAGGTTGATATCCACTACTTGTCCTTCATAACTATTAGAGATAATCCAGTCGCCAATTTGGATATTGGGTAAAAATGACAAAATAAATCCGGAAAATGTATTGTGTAAGGTGCCTTGAAGAGCTAAACCAATTGCAAGCCCCACAACACCGGCACCTGCCAATACAGAGGTTAAAACTTTGTCAAGATCAAGAATAGCGAGCGCTGTAAAAAAACCAATTACGACAATCACTATAAATGCAGTTCTTGCTACAATGGCTTTAATAGATTCTTGCCCGACTCTTTTTAACAGTAATTTTTTTATAAAATGACTGGTGTATTTTGCCACATACCAAAATGCTACAAAAATGAGAATAGCGAGAATAAAATTGGGGGTTTTTAGTATGATGGATTCTCCCCATCCAGCGAGTTTATCTACTACTTTTTGTAATGCAGAAGTGATGTCAAAATAGTTGGCCATACAGGAATGCTTGGTTTATTAGTTTAAGCTTTTGGGTGATTTTCAGTGGTTTTCATCCTCCAGGCGTCAAGCATCCATGTTGTTTTCTCAAGTTCTCTGATGTAAGCGCCTATTAAATCAATCGTTCCTTCATCTTTTGCCTGGTCTGCTGCTGCAATCACCTTTCTCATTTGTTTTAAAAGAAGTGCGTGGTCATCAATTAATGTGTCAATCATTTGTACATCACTTAGGGATGCTTTGGACTCCTTAATATTTGATGCTTTTAAATATTCACTCAAATTGCTTGTGGGTTGGTATCTGAGGGTTAGAATGCGTTCTGCAATTTCATCTACTTTTAATTTGGTATCATCATACATCTCTTCAAATTTGAGGTGTAAATCAAAAAAACTTTTTCCCACGATATTCCAGTGAAAATTACGTAATTTTTGATAATAAAGGTGAAAATCTGCCAAAAGAATATTTAATTCATTTACAGTGAGGTTGGTTTTTTCTTTATCTAAATTTAGAAAGTTCATATCAAATTGGATTTTAAGTTATTAAAAACATAAAATTACATTCAATTTTAACATTTTGCAAGGCTTTTCAAGGGTTTAGTAGAACATTAACTTATCTAAGTATGCTTACTAATAATGGAATTGGGTATGATTTTTGGACTGAATGGGGTGTTCACTATGGTATTCTCTATGAGGGTTTAGGTGCACTTTTTAATTGACTTTGGTTATCGCCTTGGAGCCTTTTTTATTTTCTCCGAACGCTCAAACTTTGTTTGGGTTCTCCGTAAATAAAAAATGCTCCACAACTTTGTTGTGAAGCATTTAAATGTTGCGGAGAAAGAGGGATTAAATTTCCCATTTACTCGCGCTCTTTACAATAAAGCTAAATACTGCTAGCGCAGTATTTGGTCTTTTGTTTTTTATCCATTTTTGAAAACTGCGTTTCCAACATTCCTAAAAAACAAAAGCCCACTATCTTTTCAGATATTGAGCTTTGCTCTAAGCGGAGAAAGAGGGATTCGAACCCCCGGAGGTGTGACCCTCAACAGTTTTCAAG
>CAXBNF010000022.1:0-45636 GCA_963977065.1 uncultured Flavobacteriaceae bacterium
TCAAGTGAATGTTTCAAACCTGGCAACAGGCACTTACATTATGAAAGTGACTGCTCAAGGACAAACAGCCTCTTATCAGGTGATTAAAAAGTAAAAGTAAATTTTTTTTATTTGGTTTAATTATATTAAGCCTCAATGGTTTACTGTTGAGGCTTTTTTTAGTAATAATTTAAAATGAGTTCATTAAAAGAATTAGCAAAACTCTTAGGTGTGTCTATTTCAACAGTGTCAAAAGCATTGAATAATGCCGATGATATTTCTGAAAACACTAAAATCAGAGTAAGAGAACTTGCAGAAGCGATGAACTATCAACCCAATAAAATGGGTGCCGGTTTGCGAAATAAAAAATCAAAAACCATTGGAGTCATTATTCCTGATATTTTAAATTCATTTTTCGCAGAAGTCCTTTTTGGAATTGAAAAACAATGCTCCAAAAAAGGATATGACACGCTGGTTTGTATAAGCAATGAAATGACAAAAAAGGAAGCTGAAAAAGTAAGGCTTTTAAAAAGTGGCAGTGTGGATGGATTTTTAATTTCACTGGCTGCTCAAACACTTAAAAATGGCGATATTAATCATATTAAGAATAATATTGACCCTCAAAAACTGGTATTGTTTGACCGTTTATCAGACCAAATTAACTGTGACAAGGTGGGTGTAGATGATCAAAAAATCACCTACCAAGTTACAAAACAACTCATTGAAAAGGGGTATAAAAAAATTGCGTTTTTAAGTTCGATAAACAATTTAAATTTAGGTAAACTCCGAAAGAAAGGATATTTAAAAGCGCTTTCAGAGTATTCGAGTGCAAATGACAATACTATGGTACTCAGTTTGGAAAGCCGAGCCGCAATGCATAAAAAATTAGTTAACTGGATTCAAAAAAACCCTGCAGATGCTGTAATTGCAGCAGACAACAGTTCCGGAATTATGTTTCAAAATTGTTTGTTAACCCAAAACCTCAGAAAAGCTAAAAAAGTAACCGTGATTGGGTTTTCAAATGACAAGAATGCGCTGTTGGCGTTCCCAAAAATGAACTATATAGATCAAAATGCAAGTATGATTGGTGAAAAAGCAGCAGAGTTACTCATCAAAAGACTGGAAAGCAATTCAAAGGAACTCCCGTTTGTCGATGTAAAAATTGACGCAAAAGTTAATTTCTTTGAGTGAGAAGTACTTAAGACTTACTCTGTTCTATCAATCGTTCTGTAACAGGATGCATTTTTTTTGATTCTTTATCTTGTAGCGAATCGAGCGTTCCTTTTGCTAGTTTTTTACCCAGTTCAACACCCCATTGATCATAACTATAAATATTCCAAACAACTCCCTGTACAAATAGCTTGTGTTCATACAAAGCGATAAGCGCTCCAAGATTTTCAGGCGTGAGTTGTTTGATAAGAAGCGTATTTGAAGGTCTGTTTCCGGTAAAGTGTCTGAAAGGACTATCCATTTGTTCTCCGATGGTTCCATTTAAAAGGGCTTCAGATTGGGCAAAACAATTGGCCAATAAAATATCCTGATGGTGGTCCTGTTTGTGCAACGCTTTCGCGAAAGCGATAAAGTCTACCGGAATGAGCTTTGTGCCTTGGTGCAGCAATTGAAAAAAAGCGTGCTGTGCATTGGTACCTGTACTCCCCCAAATAATAGTTCCGGTTTGATATTTGACAGGGTTTTGATTTCTGTCAATCTGTTTCCCGTTACTTTCCATAATGGCTTGCTGTAAATAGGGAACAAACTTGGAAAGGTACTGAGAATAAGGAACAATGGCTTCAGATTCAGATTGATAAAAATTGTTATACCAAATGGACAACAATGCCATGACAACAGGCATATTGTCTTGAAAAGCCGCATTTTTAAAATGGTGATCCATTTGATGGGCACCTTGTAAAAGCCTTTCAAAATTTGAATAACCCACTGCACAACAAATGGAAAGCCCAACGGCACTCCACAATGAAAAGCGACCACCCACCCAGTCCCACATTGGGAAAATGTTTTCGAGGGCGATTCCAAAGTTTTGTACCTCTTTCAGGTTTGTGGAAACTGCTACAAAATGAGATTCAATATCTAATAGGCTTGCCTGCTGTAAAAACCAGTTTCTAACTGTTGATGCATTGGTAAGGGTTTCTTGCGTTGTAAATGTTTTGGAAACTATAATAAAGAGTGTGGTCTCTCTATTGAGACTCTTTAGAGTCTCCTGAACGTGGTCGCCATCTACATTTGAAATATAATGAACTCTTAAGTGGTTTTTATAATAGCTGAGGGCTTCTGTAACCATATCAGGACCCAAATCACTGCCTCCAATACCAATATTGACAATGTCTGTGATGGGTTTTCCGGTGTACCCTTTCCAGCTTTTATCAATCACTTTTTTAGAGAAAACACGCATTTTTTTAAGTGTCTGCTTTACTTCCTTGGGCAGGTTTTCAAAATCACGCAGTGCGGTGTGTCTCACTGCTCTGTCTTCCGTTTGATTGATTTTTTCTCCTGAAAATTGGGCCTCAATAGCTTCTTTTAGCCTTACTTCTTCAGCAAGCTGTTGCAATAAGTGCATTGTTTCTGAAGTCACCCTGTTTTTAGAATAATCAAGATAAAAGTTTTTCCATTCCAGTGAAAAACGGGCAGCCCTGCTGTCATCTTCTGTAAAATAGGTTTGTATAGACTGGTCTTTCACCGCATCAAAATGGGCTTGTAGCATTGCCCAAGCTTGAGTATTGACAGGGTTTATGGATGGAAAACTCATGAATTATTTAGTTTATTCTTTCTGTAATATTCAATCAAACCACCAATGGGCCGTTGAACAACATTGCCCAATTCCAAATTATATCTGTTGAGACAGTCCTTGATAATATCTTTGGAAAAATGGGCAATAGATCCTATAAAGTGAATGGGTACCTGTTGTGCTTCTTTATAACAAAGTATTTTGTATTCAATAAACTTGAGTACGCCTTCACTTATTAAGTTATAAAAATAACCATTTACTTCTTCTCGGGTAAATATAAATTCAGCAAATGAGGCCAAATAGGTATTTGGATTTGGTTTTTTGTACAAATTTGTTTTGATGACATCCGGAGTGAGGTCAAATCTTTTTTCAAAATCGGCAGCGATTTGAGCAGGCATTTTTTTGTAAAAATAATCCCTGATGAGGCGTTTTCCAAAATAATTGCCACTAGCTTCATCCATTAAAATAAACCCAAGGGAATCCACACTGGTTCGGGTGGTTTTTCCGTCAAAATAACAGCTGTTTGAGCCTGTTCCAAAGATGCAAACGATACCGGGTTTATCTGTAACAGCCAGTGCAGCAGCAACCATATCTTCGGCTACTGTCACTTTAGCATTGACAAATAAGGACTCAAGTATTTTGTGTAAAATTTGTCTTGGTGTTGCCGTTCCACATCCCGCACCATAAAAATCCAGTGCTTCAACCTTATTAAAAACACCCCTTAATACGGTATTTTCTTTAATGCGGCTTAACAGTTCCTCCTCTGGAACTACCGATGGATTAAGTCCTAAGGTTCTGGTTTTAAAAACCTGATTGCCGGTTCTATCCAAAAGGACCCAGTCACATTTTGTAGAACCGCCGTCTGCAATTAATGTCATAAATTACAATTTAGCAACATATTCTGACAGATCAACCAGTTTTGCCGAATAGCCATACTCGTTGTCATACCAAGCCACTAACTTAAAGAAATTATCATTAAGAGCAATACTGGCATCGGCATCAAATGTGCAAATGTGCTCATCTGACACAAAGTCCTGAGAGACGACGGCTTCCTCTGTATAAGCAACCATCCCTTTGTAAGCACCATTTGCAGCTTCTTTGATAACCCGTTTCACTTCGTCAAAAGAAGCCCCTTTTTGAGTGCGCACGGTCAAATCAACTACAGACACATTTGCTGTAGGAACCCTGAATGCCATTCCCGTGAGTTTTCCTTCCAGAGCAGGGATAACTTTAGTAACTGCTTTTGCAGCTCCGGTAGAAGCCGGAATTATGTTGAGAAGTGCACTTCTACCTCCTCTGAAATCTTTTCTCGAAGGACCGTCAACTGTCAATTGTGTTGCGGTAGTTGCGTGGACTGTTGTCATCAATCCTTCCTCTATTCCAAAAGCATCATGAATAATTTTTGCTATGGGTGCCAGACAGTTTGTTGTACAAGAAGCATTAGAAACAATGGTGTCTTCTGCCTTAGCCTCTTTATGGTTTACTCCCATGACAAACATGGGTGCATCTTTTGAAGGGGCTGAAATAACCACTTTTTTAGCACCGGCATTGATATGTTTCTGTGCATCTGCCTTTAATGTAAAAAACCCGGTGCACTCTATAATGGTATGAGCCTGTACTTCATCCCATTTTAAGTTTTCAGGATCGCGCTCTGCGGTTACTCTTATAGTTTTACCGTTTACAAAAAGGTGTCCGTCTTTTGTAGAAACATCACCGTCAAACTTTCCGTGAACAGAGTCATATTTTAAAAGATAGGCGAGATGGTCAACATCCAGTAAATCATTTACCGCAACCACCTCAACATCTTCACGTTGTGCTGCTATTCTAAAAACCAATCTGCCAATGCGGCCAAAGCCGTTTATTCCAATTTTAATCATAATTTTTTTAATTTATATGGATGTAATGTCTGCTACTCTTAGCAGCTCTAAATCTATTTTTTGTTGATGCTTGATAGCCTCTTCAAAGGGCACTTGCACCATTTTATTGTGTTGAACGCCAATCATAATATCTCGTTTTCCATCTATTAAAGCATCAACGGCGGCAACGCCCATTCTGCTGGCCAAAACACGGTCATAGCAACTGGGAGACCCTCCTCTTTGAACATGTCCTAAAACAGTGACTCTAACATCATAGCCCTCAAGATTACTTTTGATAAATTCGGCCAGTTCAAAAATGTTTTTCCCTATTTGATCCCCTTCAGAAACAACAATAATACTGGAAGTTTTACCAGATTTTTTACTTCGTTGTAAAGATTCGATGAGACGGTCTTTACCCATATCCTCTTCAGGAATTAGTATTTCTTCTGCTCCGGCTCCTATACCTGCATTCAAAGCAATGTGACCGGCATCTCTTCCCATCACTTCAACCAAAAACAAACGATTGTGTGAGTTGGCAGTATCTCTTATCTTATCTATGGCTTCCACAACCGTATTTAGGGCGGTATCATACCCTATGGTGTTGTCTGTGCCTGAAATATCATTATCAATAGTTCCCGGAAGCCCAACAATGGGAAAGTCAAATTCATTGATAAAAATCGACGCACCGGTAAATGAACCATCACCTCCTATGACCACTAATGCATCTATTTGCTGTTCTTTTAAATGGTCAAAAGCTTTTTGCCGTCCTTCTTTTAGAAAAAAGTCTTTAGAGCGAGCCGATTTTAATACCGTTCCACCGCGATTGATGATGTTTTTTACACTTCGTGCATCGAGTGTTTTGAAGTCGCCTTCAACAAGACCTTGATAGCCTCTAAAAACACCCACAGATTCTAAATTGTGATACGCACAAGAACGCACCACAGCTCTTATGGCGGCATTCATTCCCGGGGCGTCACCTCCACTGGTAAGTACCGCGATTTTTCTAAGATTTTTTGTCATGAATGTAAAATTAATTTAATAAACTGATTCCTGCAAAAAGTTATGCAAACTCTAACGTTTTCGGTTGATAAATATCCTAGCTCATGACTTAAATCATGTTTTTATTAATTCCTAAATCAAAAAAAAGTACTTTCTGGAGGTTAATAATTTTTAACGAAAGTACATACTTTCAAATAAAACTATTTCTGAAATATACTATTAGTTCTCCATTTTTCTTACACTGTTTTTCTCAAAATGAGGAATCCCGTAAAATACCATAAAAACTTTCTACTAGGTTTGCCAAATAAATAATTCATAACAATAAAATTGGTGTAAGTGCTCAGGTGCGGCACCTGAGCTACCCCGTTTATCTATATTGAGTATGGGGATATTCATATAGATTTACGGGGTTTTTTTCATTGCTTTTTTAAGAGATTCAAATGGTTTATTTTATGTAATTTTACAAAAACCGAATTCATAATTTTAAAAAAATGATAGAACTCCTGCGCGAAAACTTTGGATCTTTTTTTGAAGAATCCCTCTTAAATGAAATTAATAAAAGCGGTGTCTATAAAGAAATCCCCGAAGGAGAACTGCTTATGGATATTGGTACTTATGTGACAGCAATGCCATTACTCATTTCAGGAGCAATTAAAGTGATGCGGGAAGATGATGACGGCGATGAGTTACTACTTTATTTCCTCGAAAGAGGAGATACCTGCGCGATGACCTTAAGTTGCTGTCTGGGACAGAAAAAAAGTGAAATAAGAGCCATCGCTGAAAGAGATACAAAACTAATTATGATTCCCATTCAAAAAATGGAAGAATGGACATCCAAATACAAAAGCTGGCGTAATTTTGTTTTTAACAGCTATCACGATCGTCTTAACGAAATGTTAGAAACCATTGACAGCATTGCTTTTATGAAAATGGACGAACGGCTTTGGAAGTACTTGCAAGAAAAGGTGAGAATCTCAAAAACAACAACCATTTCTAATACACATCAGGAAATAGCTTATGATTTACACACCTCCAGAGTGGTGATTTCAAGATTGTTAAAAACTCTGGAAAACAGAGGAAAAATCAAACTTCAACGGAATGCTATTGAAATATATTCAACCTAAATCAAGCAACTTTAGGCACATTAAAATCGCTTTTAACTAACTAATTTTGCTCTTTATTCACCTGAAATATGGAATTTATTGAAATTTTAGGATATTTAAGTGCGCTAGTAATAGGGATCGTATTGGGCTTAATTGGTGGCGGAGGCTCCATACTCACCGTCCCTGTCTTTGTCTATCTTTTTGCCGTAAACCCGGTGACAGCAACTGCCTATTCCCTTTTTGTAGTGGGTCTTACTGCCTTGGTGGGTGCATTTCAAAACATTAGAAAAGGACTTGTTGATTTTAAAACAGCCATTGTTTTTGCCATCCCGTCATTTATCGCCGTCTATCTCACCAGAAGATTTTTGATGCCTTCCATCCCTGATAACTTATTGACCTATGGTGATTTTATCTTGACTAAAAACATCGCCATTATGGTGTTTTTTGCCATCATTATGCTACTGGCATCCTGGTCGATGCTTCGCAACAAACGCCCCGAACCTGAACCCGGTACAACCATTGTTTACAATTACCCGCTCATTATTGTTGAAGGTTTTGTCATCGGAATCCTCACAGGATTGGTAGGTGCAGGAGGTGGGTTTTTAATCATCCCGGCATTGGTCCTGCTTGCTAAATTACCTATGAAGACAGCAGTAGCCACCTCGCTACTCATTATAGCCGTGAAATCACTCATCGGGTTCATAGGGGATATTGAAACTATGGAATTAGACTGGAACTTTTTGATGGTGTTTAGTTTGTTGTCTATAATTGGTATCTTTGCAGGAGTCAAACTCAATCAGTTAATTGACGGTAAAAAATTAAAGAAAGCCTTTGGATGGTTTGTTTTTCTAATGGCAATTTATATTTTGTTAAAGGAATTTTCCTTATTGTAACCAAAGTAACTTTTAACTCCAAACCAAGACTATAATTTTGCATCAGTAAAAGTAACAAGGGAGGTTTCCCTTAAAAATATTTGAATTATGAATACAGTAGAAAATCAAAATAACGAGATTCCCACCTTCGCTGGAATTGAGCAAATTTATACCGGTTGCCTGGCACAAGGTGCTTACTATATTGAAAATAACGGCGAAGCGGTCATCATTGACCCTTTGCGCGAAGTGCAGCCCTATATTGACAGAGCAGTAAAAGACAATGCTAAAATCAAATACATCTTTGAAACCCATTTTCATGCCGACTTTGTGAGTGGTCACGTAACCCTTTCGAAGAAAACCGGGGCGCCAATCGTGTATGGCCCAACAGCAAACCCAAGCTTTGACGCAATTATCGCTGAAGACGGTCAGGAATTTAAAGTGGGTGACTTGACCATTGTGGCACTCCACACGCCCGGTCATACCATGGAAAGCACTACCTACCTCCTTAAAGACAAAAACGGAAAAGACATCGCCATTTTTAGTGGAGATACACTGTTTTTGGGTGACGTGGGCCGTCCTGACTTAGCCCAAAAAGCAGCTTCTATGACCCAGGAGGAATTGGCCGGGATGCTGTATGACAGTTTACGTGCCAAAATTATGCCACTGGCAGACGATGTGATAGTCTATCCCGCGCACGGTGCAGGTTCAGCTTGCGGGAAGAATATGATGAAAGAAACCGTGGACACCCTGGGCAATCAGAAAAAAATGAACTATGCCCTGCGTGCCAATATGACCAAAGAAGAATTTGTAAAAGAAGTCACCGATGGACTCGCACCACCACCACTCTACTTTCCGTTGAACGTAAAAATGAACAAAGAAGGTTATGACGATATAGAGGAGGTGATTGAACGTGGAACACTTGAATTAAGTCCGGAAGCTTTTGAAACAGCTGCCAACGAAACCGGAGCCGTGGTGCTTGACGTGCGCCATCAAAACGACTTTGTTAAAGCACACATACCGCGTTCTATTTTTATTGGTCTTGACGGTGGTTTTGCGCCCTGGGTTGGTGCCTTGATTGGCGATACTGAACAGCCCATTTTATTGGTCACAGACCCCGGCCGTGAAGAAGAAGCAGTCACGCGCCTTTCTCGTGTGGGCTTTGATAAAACCATCGGATATCTCAAAGGGAGTCTCGAGTCGTGGATCAAAAGTGGAAAAGAAGTGGACAGCATAAAGTCAATTACGGCAGAACAGTTTAAACAGGATTTAGAATCAAAAGAAATACCTGTTTTTGACGTGCGAAAAGAAGGAGAATATGCCTCCTCTCATATTGCAAAAGCACATTTAACACCCTTGGATTTCCTGAATGACCACCTCACTGAATTTCCTTCAGACAAAGACTTTTATGTGCATTGTGCCGGTGGCTACCGCAGTGTGATTGCCGCTTCCATTTTAAAAAGCAGAGGTATTCACAATATGATTGATGTGGCTGAGGGATTTGCGGGAATTAAAAAAGCCGGTATTCCCGTGACAGATGAAGTGTGCCCCTCAACTTTAAAATAGTTTGTTTGTAACAATAGTTACTGTACACGAAATGCTTTCTTTATAAATTTGCACTATAAATAAGTGAAATAATAGTCATTTATTTTTTGGTTGGTTAGTTAAGGGAGCAGCATACAATTGAGGCTCCCTTTTTTAATAAATAAAAAATGAAAACAACACTCCAAATACAAAACTTAAAATGCGGCGGCTGTGCACATACCGTAACCACCAAAATTTCAGCAATTGAAAATATAGAAAATGTACAGGTTGATGTCGAAAACGATGAAGTGACATTTGATTTTGCTTCAGAATCTGATTTGGAAAACGTAAAGAAAAAACTGCTCGCGCTGGGCTATCCCGCAGTTGGAGAAGCCAATCCATTGACCACTAAAGCGAAATCATTTGTGAGTTGTGCTGTGGGGAGAATGGGGAAATAAGTTAAGTGACCGGTATTCAGTAGCGGTGAGCAGTAAAAAGCACCAAATAACAAGCATCAAATCCCAAAAACACTTGGTGAGAGGGTGGTGGTGAAAAGTGAATATTTAAAAACCTTATTCTATGAAACTACTCGGCATGATTGGTGGCACCTCTTGGCACTCCACCGTTGAATATTATAGATTGATTAACGAACTGGCCGGCAACAAATTAGGCGGCAGTCAGAATCCGCCCTTATTGCTTTACAGTTTGAACATTCAGTTGATGCGCGAACAAAACATGGAGAAAATTCAGGCAGCCTATCTGGAAATCAGTAAAAAACTGGAAACTGCCGGAGCTGAAGCTATTATCATTTGTGCCAATACCCCCCATTTGATTTATGAATATGTTCAGCCGCAAATCAATATTCCCATCCTTCATATTGCCGAAGCCATTGGTAAGGAGGCTCAAAAACAAGGATTGAAAAATTTGGGACTCCTGGGCACCAAACCCACAATGACGATGGATTTTATTCCCGGTTATCTGGATAAAAATTTTGATATTCAAACAGTGCATCCAGACCGGAAGAACTTTGGAGAAATTCACCGTTATATCTCTGAAGACTTGACCCAAGGCAAATTCACCCCCGAAGCTAAAAACTATTTCATTGAACAAATGAAAAAACTGGAAGAAAATGGGGCTGATGGGATTATCTTAGGTTGTACTGAGTTGCCGATGCTACTTTCGCAAAAGGACTTTCTCCTGCCGCTAATGGACACCACAAAATTGCATGCACAACTGGCGGTTGATTTTATTTTGAGTTAGTTTGTATTGATTCTAAATTTCTGTTTTGTAATTTGGTTTTGTTTTTAATGACTTAACTTTGTTTAGATTAAGTATTTAATGAAAATTATTGTCACATATTTCTTAACCCCTCTGATAATGCTTCAAAGCCTGCATATCAATGTGGGAGATATTTTGAGCATACAAGACTTTATTGAACACGCGCAGTATCACAAAGAAAATTATGGAGATAATCTTCTTACTTTTATTTCAAAACATTATGGTCAAGAGAAAGAGGAGCACAATCAGAACGAAAGTCACGACCACGATAAATTACCATTTTCCGGTTGCTCAATAGTTCACACCCCAGTAGCATTGCTGGAACAACATTTTATTCCTGAACTCAAAAGGTTTGATAATTTTGAAAAGCTTGATAACTTTAGCTATCAATTAAACTATTCTTCAACAGCAATTTTTGAAATTTTTCAACCACCCAAACACACATAACACATCCCTAATTTTTAACGATTGCTAAAAGCAGTCCATTTTAGAATTTCTAATTGTGTGTTATGTTATCAAAAATCATTCAATTCAGTTTACAGAATAAACTGATTATATTACTTTTTACAGCCTTTGTTGCCGGGTTTGGCATTTATTCTTTAACTCAAATCTCCATTGGTGCTGTGCCCGATATTACAAACAATCAGGTACAAGTCATCACCACATCTCAAAACCTTTCAACACAAGATATTGAGCAATTTATCACCTATCCTGTTGAGCTAGAAATGGCCAATCTCCCCGGAGTTGAAGAAATTCGTTCTGTTTCAAAATTCGGCCTTTCAGTTGTTACCATAGTCTTTGAAGACAAAATGGGAGCCTATTTGCCGCGGCAGTTGATTGCTGAAAAAATTGAAGCAGCTAAAAGCAGTATTCCTGAAGGCTTTGGAACTCCTGAAATGGGTCCCATCACTACCGGTCTGGGCGAAATCTACCAATACATTCTGGATGTAAAACCCGGTTATGAAGACCAATATGACGAAACCGAGTTACGCACCATACAGGACTGGATTGTAAAACGACAACTTGCCGGAATCCCGGGAGTAGTTGAAGTCAACAGTTGGGGTGGTAAACTCAAACAGTATGAAGTAGCCATCACCACTGAAAAATTGTCGGCCATGAACATTAGCATTAGCGAAGTGATGGAGGCGCTTGAAAAAAACAACAGCGTGGCCGGAGGTGCCTATATCGAAAAAGAAAATCAAGCCTATTTTATTCGTGGAGAAGGGCTTGTAACAACCATTGAAGATATTGAAAACATTGTTGTAGTCAATCGGGAGAATCTTCCGGTTTATATCAAAGATATTGCTAAAGTGGGTTTTGGATTTGCCAACCGTTTTGGTGCCATCACCGGAAACGGGGAAGGCGAAAAAGTCCTTGGTCAAGTGATGATGCTCAAAGATGCCAACTCCAAAAAAGTAATTGATGCCGTCAAAGAACGTGTTGAAGAAATCAGTGCTACCCTACCTGAAGGCGTCTATATCAATGGCTTTTTAGACCGAAGTGTCTTGGTTGGAAAAACAACATTTACCATCACAGAAAACCTGGTGCTGGGCTGCTTGATTGTTATTTTTGTGGTGGTTTTACTACTGGGTAATTTACGCTCTGGACTGGTCGTTGCTTCCGTGATACCACTCTGTCTTTTGGTGGCACTATCATTTATGTATTTGTTTGGAGTTGATGCTAACTTGATGAGTCTGGGAGCAATTGATTTTGGGATTATTATTGACGGTGCTGTAATTATCGTCGAGTTTATCGCCTTTCAAATTACTAAAAATCAGAAACAACTGGAAGCCGTTCCTGTTCATGAACGCCGCCAACTGAAAGACACCATTACCTTCAACGGCGCCTCCAAAATGATGAACTCTGCTGTATTTGGACAATTGATTATTCTAATCGTCTTCATTCCTATACTTTCGCTGAGTGGTGTGGAAGGAAAAATGTTTCGCCCCATGGCGCTTACCTTTAGTTTTGCCTTAATTGGTGCTATGATCATGTGTTTCACCTATGTTCCGGTGATGGCATCACTGTTTATCAAACCTGTAAAGAATGCCGATAAGAATTTTTCAGTAAAACTCATTAATTTTTTACACAAACTTTACAAACCATCCATCAATTTTGCAATGCAATCCAAAAAGCTCATTTTAGGAGCCGCAGGGATTCTTTTGGCATTAGCCATTTACACCTTTTCCACGATGGGAGGTGAATTTATTCCTACCTTGGACGAAGGTGATTTTGTGATTCAGCCGGTATTAAAAACAGGAACTTCGTTAAGCAAAACCATTGAAACGACTACACAAATTGAAACTATTTTAATAGAAAAATTCCCGGAAGTCGATCAAATCGTCACGCGTATTGGTGCTGCTGAAGTACCTACTGACCCGATGTCTATGGAAGAAACCGATGTCATCATTACCCTAAAACCCAAAAAGGAATGGACCTCGGCATCGAGCAAAGACGAGCTGGCAGATGCCTTTAAAGAAGCCCTCAGCGTCATTCCAGGAATGGAAGTAGAGTTTACCCAACCCATTGAAATGCGTTTCAACGAACTCATTACCGGGGTGCGTGCCGACATCGCCATTAAAGTTTTTGGAGAAGACCTTGCTCTCCTGGACCAAAAGGCACGCGAAATTGAAAGTCTCATTCGCAATGTAGATGGTGCAGCTGACATAGTAGTTGAAAAAACTGTGGGTCTGCCACAAATGCTGGTTAAATATGACCGTACAAAAATTGCGCGGTACGGGCTTAATATAGCAGACCTCAACCAAATAATGAGTATGGGTTTTGCAGGTAGCACAATGGGAGTTGTATTTGAAGGCGAAAAACGCTTTGATTTGGTGCTGCGACTCGACCAATCAGTAAGGAAGGACATACAAAACCTTGAAAACCTGATGGTAGATACCCCGCTTGGACAAAAAATTCCTTTACGTGAACTGGCGGCCATCACTTATGAAAAAGGTGCTGCCAAAATTTCAAGAGACGATACCAGAAGACGGGTGGTTGTGGGTGTTAATGTTCGTAACCGCGACTTGCAATCGGTTGTTGATGATATACAAGCGTTGATTAATGAAAATATGAACTTGCCTCCCGGATACAGCATTCAGTATGGCGGACAATTTGAAAACCTTCAAAGTGCAAAAGACCGATTATTTATAGCCGTACCAGTGGCATTGCTCCTTATTTTTATATTGCTGTATTTTGCTTTTCATTCTGTCAGGGAAGCATTGCTGGTTTTTACAGCCATTCCACTTGCTGCCGTTGGTGGTGTTTTTGTGCTTTGGTTGCGCGATATGCCTTTTAGTATTTCAGCCGGCGTAGGGTTTATTGCCCTTTTTGGTATCGCAGTGTTGAATGGTATTGTGTTGAT
Organism: uncultured Flavobacteriaceae bacterium; assembly: GCA_963977065.1. GTDB lineage: Bacteria > Bacteroidota > Bacteroidia > Flavobacteriales > Flavobacteriaceae > Planktosalinus. The sequence continues at coordinate 13,713 of CAXBNF010000022.1, forward strand.
TGAACACTACAAAGACCTTAAAAAAGAAGGCCACGCGCACAGTGACGACCTTATGGCGAAAGGCGCTACAGATAGACTTCGGGCTGTGCTTTTAACCGCTTCTGCAGCAGCACTGGGATTCCTTCCTATGGCCATATCTACAGGTGCCGGTGCCGAAGTACAACGTCCACTCGCCACTGTTGTCATAGGCGGATTGATTTCAGCAACGTTGCTTACACTAATTGTTTTACCGGTGCTGTACTCCCTATTTGGAAATTCGAAACAATCTGAAAAAAAGAACACCATGATCCCAAACAAAACCATTCCACTTATTCTGTTATTATTGGCTTTACCAGCGTTTGCCCAACAACCCCCACAAAGTCTGGAGGAACTTAAAAGCATGGCATTGGAAAACAACGCTATGCTGCGGTCAGCGCAATTTGAAATTGAAAAAGCCGGCAAACAGAAGGCTACTTCCTGGAATCTCGACAAAACGGAAGTGTTTTACAGCTATGACGAAAACAATCTGGCGGTCAATGAGGAGCCGCTTCAAATTTTTGGGGTCAGACAAAACCTGGCATTTCCCACGGTATATACCTCACGAAATAAACAGTTTAAAGCTCAGGAGCAATTACAACAAATCCGCTATGAAGTGCATAAACACCAGTTGTTTTTTAAATTGGAGCAAACTTACAATCGATTTCTTTATGCTCACGAAAAAGCAGCAATATATCACTATTTAGACAGTTTGTTTTCTAATTTTTCCAACGCTGCCAACAGACGATTTGAACTAGGTGAAAGTAATTACCTCGAAAAAATCACAGCCCAGGCTAAGCAGAAAAATATCGCTACACTGCTACAACAATCGTTATATGATATCGAGATTACCAAAACGGCTTTAGAACAGCTTGTTCAGTCAGAAACGACCTTGGTTCCGCATATCGTTCCGATGGAGAAAAAAGTGTTTCTGGAAACTTCAGCAAACGCACATCCAATGAATCAATGGCATGCCCAAAATCTGGAAGTTGCCAAAGCAGCCACCAAGGTAGAAAAGCAACAACTGCTGCCCGATTTAAGCCTGGAATATTTTCAAGGCACCAATTCCGGTCTCAACAGACAACTAATAGGCTATCAGGTGGGCGTGCATATTCCGCTGTGGTTTGGTGCAGACAAAGCGCGCATTCAAGCCGGAAAAATACAGGAATCCATTGTTGATGAAGCGCGTCGCCAAAACAGTCTTGAACTCAAAAACCGGTTGCAACAATTTGGAGATGAGGTTAAGAAACATACCGAAATGCTTGTGTATTTTGAAAATGAAGGGCTTGATCTTGCCAAAGCCATTGAAAACACCGCCGGGAAAAGTTATCAGAATGGCGAAATAGACTTTTTTCAATACATCCAAAGTTTAGAGAATGCCATGGAAATTCAGTTGAATTATCTGGAAACCCTCTTTTTATACAATCGAGAATCTTTAAAACAACACTATCTTTTAGATACTAACAATTAAAATACAAAATCATGATCCGTTATATATCCTTTTTAATCCTCCTGACATTCGTTTTTACTGCTTGTAAAAACTCAGAAAGCTCTGCTCCTGAAACCGAAGAAGATGCAAGCTTGATTACACTTACCAAAGCTCAATATCAGTCCAATGCTTTTGAAGTGAATCGTTTAACAGAAGAGCCATTTCCCACTTACATTCGCACACAAGGGATGATTGATGTGCCGCCGCAAAACAAAGCGGCCATTCATGCTATGATGGGTGGGTTTGTAAAAAATATCTCCTTACTAGTGGGCGATCAAGTAAAAAAAGGGCAGGTGATACTTACGCTGGAAAATCCGCAATTTGTACAGTTGCAACAAGACTTTTTAGAAACCAAAGAGCAATTGTCCTTTTTAAAATCGGAATATGAACGACAAGCCACTCTATATGACGAAAAAATCACATCTCAAAAAAACTTTCTCAAAGCAGAAAGCGATTACAAAACGGCTGTTGCCCGAGTGGAGTCACTCAAAAAACAATTGCAGATGGTGGGCATCAATCCGGGTAATTTACAGCCCGGAAACATCAGTTCTCAAGTGCAGTTGCGTGCTCCCATTTCGGGTTTTGTGTCTGCCATTTATATCAGTTCAGGCTCTTATGTTTCAGAAAATGAGCCCTTGATGGAAATTGTCAACAACGATCATATGCACCTGGAAATGCAAGTGTTTGAACGCGACATTCCCAAACTGAAAAAAGACCAGATCATTGTCTTTAAAACCTCAGAAACTTCTTCTGAAAGTTATGAAGGAACCGTTCATTTAATCGGCACAACAGTAAACAGTCAAACCCGCACCACTCAAGTTCACGGTCACATTCCTGATAGTATTGCCAATCGTTTTGCCGTTGGGATGTTTGTGGAAGCACAAATTGAAGCCGAAAGCACCTCAACAGCAGCATTACCTAAAGAAGCTGTGGTGGAAGTGGAGGGCAATTTTTATGCGTTGCTTAAATTAGATACCGAAGGACTGCAGTTTAGAAAAGTAAAGATAACACCCGGAAAAGAACACAATGGTTTTGTTGAAATAAAAAATGCCAACACCTTTCCTGCATCGGCACAATTTTTAGTAAAAGGTGCTTACAATCTTATTGGGGAGTAACTTTTAATAAAAAGGTTTATATATTGGTGTTAATTTATGTTTTTTTCATTTCTAATCCCATCAGTAACAAAGGTTACTGACCGGCCTGATTTGATGGTGTACTTTTGCCTTGTCAAATTGAGAACCACGATGAAGAAAACACTAGTAGTACTTTTATCCATAGTAAGCACAGGATTGCTTTTTGCCCAAGAGCAAAAACCGCTCTCTAAAAAACAAGCCATAAATAATGTGCTGGAGAACAACCGCCATTTAAAAATCACCGAACAGGAATTCCTGCAAGCACGTGCCGACTACCGGCAAACCAACGCGGTATTCCTTCCTAATATCACCGCATCCCACACCGGAATGACCACTACCAACCCCTTGATGGCTTTTGGGTCGAAACTCAATCAGGAAATCCTGACGCAGAGCGACTTCAATCCGGCGCTGTTAAACAACCCCGAGCGCACCGACAACTTCGCTACCCGATTTGAAATACAACAACCCCTTATCAATATAGACGGCATCTTCCAACGTCAGGCGGCCAAAAGTAAAATGCAGGCCACACATTTGCAGGGACAACGCACACAGGATTACATCCTTTTGGAAGTAGAAAAAGCCTATATGCAACTCCAACTGGCACACAAAGCCGTTGACGTTTTGGAACAAGCGTTTGAAGCCGCTCAGGAAAACAAGAAACTCGCCGACAACAGTTATAATCAAGGCTATCTGCAACGCGCAGATGTGCTGGCCGTTGAAGTGCGCGTGAGCGAAGTACAAAACCAACTGCAACAAGCAAAGAGTAACGTGCAGAACGCTTCAGACTACCTGTCGTTTTTGATGGGTGAAGAAACCTATTCCGTTTGGAATCCCACAGACACATTAGAATCTCAGGAGTTAACAACCCTTGAAAATTCTTCGTTAAACGAAAACCGTTCAGACATCCAAGCGATGGCTCTGGCTGCAAACGCTTACGCGAAAATGAACAAAGCAGACCAAATGGCTTTCCTTCCACGACTGAATGCCTTCGGAAGCTATGAACTGTATGACAGCGAAGTGTTTCAGGGCAACGCTAATGGCTATCTGGTAGGAGCACAACTCAGCTGGGACTTATTTCAAGGCGGTAAGCGTTTTGGCAAAGCCCAAAAAAGCAAAGCAGAACTCGAGCAAGCTCAAATTGAACTCGATCAATACAAGGCACAAAGCCAAATGGAAATCAACAAAGCACAGCGACAACTCAATGATTTACAACAGCAGTTAAAACGGAGCCAATTGGCAGTAGAACAATCAGAAGAAGCCTTACGCATCCGCACCAACCGTTTTGAACAAGGACTTGAAAAAACCACTGAATTATTACAAAGTGAAACCCAGTATGCCCAAAAACAACTGGAATACTTACAAACCGTATTTGAATACAATTTCGCGAAAGCGCATCTGGAATTTTTAACCAAAGGAGAATAAATAATAAAAAACTCTTCACCCACTCCACACTTCGACTCCGCTCAGTGACCGGAGAGAGGGGCCAAGAGATAAGAATTAACAATTAAAATGAAAATGAAAACAACAATACTAAGCACACTAGCCCTAACCGCCCTGCTTCTAAGCAGCTGTGGCAACTCAGAAAAAGAAACAGCAACAGACAGCCAAACGGCAATTCAGGTTACCACCAAAGCCCCGGCTGCAAGCTCAGGCAATAATCTCACCGTTAGCGGAGAAATAGTCGCCGTCAATAACGCCACCCTCAGCACCCGAATGATGGGACATGTAAACCGTGTTCACGTGAATATTGGCGACAAGGTCACTCAAGGACAATTGCTGGTTTCCATCAACAACAGCGACCTGCAAGCCAAACGCGCACAGGTCAACGCAGGTATTAACGAAGCAAAGGTGGCGTTCAATAATGCTAAAAGAGATTACGAACGTTTTACCGCCTTGTTTGCGCAAAACAGTGCCTCCCAAAAAGAGCTGGACGATATGACTGCCAACTATGAAATGGCCAAAGCCCGTCTGGAATCTGCCAAAGCGATGAAAGCAGAAGTGGATGCCCAGTTTGCCTACTCTAACATAAAAGCCCCTTTTAGCGGGGTGGTGACTAACCGTTTTGTAGAAGCAGGTGCGATGGCCAACCCCGGTATGCCACTGCTGGCTATTGAAGCGCCCGGCAACTTTGAAGTGCGCGCCACAATTCCCGAAATGGCCATTGGTCAGATTAAAACCGGGGAAACTGTGGAAGTACACATTCGCTCCATCGACAAAAGCATTTCGGGGAAAGTAACAGAAGTGAGTAGCTCCTCTTCCATGACCGGCGGACAGTATCCGGTGAAAATAGCTCTCGATAAAAATGACGCTATAAAATCAGGAATGTATGCCACGGTGCAGTTTCCGGTAGCACAAACCAATGACACCCCACAATTGGTAACTGTGCCACAGGAAGCCATTGTGACCCAAGGTGATTTGCGCGGGGTTTATACCGTAAGCCAGCAAAACACAGCGATGCTTCGCTGGTTGCGCCTGGGAAGATCTTTTGGCAACGAAGTGGAAGTTCTTTCCGGACTCAATGCTGAAGAAGCAATTATCGTGAAGGCGGAAGGAAAGCTCTATAATGGAGTGAAAGTGGAGGTGCAAAATTAGAAGTTAGAAGTACGAGGTTAGAAGTGCGAAGTTAGAAGTACGAGGTTAGAAGTACGAGGTTAGAGGTGCGAAGTTAGAAGTATGAAGTATAAATTGACTTAGGGTTAAAGGACGTAAGACTAATCTCTCTGTGTAACTCTGTGGAACCTCTGTGCAACTCTGTGGTATAGCTGTACCGCAAAGTTGCTCAAAGAAGCGCAAAGAGCCACAAAGAAGGATGACAACAAACAAAATAAAATAGTTAAAATGAAAGAAGGTTTAGCCGGCAAAATTGCCAAATTATTTATAGACTCCAAACTCACCATCCTGTTGATGGTTGTGTTTATGGTCATTGGGGTATATAGCTCTTTTTTAATCCCAAGGGAAGAAGAACCACAGATTGACGTGCCCATGGCCGATATCTTTATAGGCTATCCCGGTGCGAGTCCGCTTGAAGTGGAGTCACGGGTCATCAAGCCCATCGAAAAAATGGTGTCCAACATCAAAGGGGTCGAATATGTCTATTCCACCTCCATGCAGGAACAGGGGATGATTATCGTACAGTTTTATGTGGGTGAAGACATCGAGCGGTCTTATGTGAAACTCTACAATGAGTTGATGAAGCATATGGATCAAATGCCGGAAGGGGTCACCCCACCACTGGTAAAAACACGTTCCATAGACGATGTTCCTATGCTGGGACTGACGCTTTGGAGCGAAACCTATGACGACCACCAGCTGCTGCAAATTGCCAATGAGGTGAACCACGAAATCAGAAAAGTGACCGACGTGGCCACCACTCATAAAATTGGCGGACGCAGCCGTGAAATTCGCGTGGTGCTCGACAAAAACAAAATGGCTTCCGCCGGTGTCGATATGCTGGGGGTCGCTGAAAAAATAAAAGCCAACAACACCCAGATGACCTCCGGGGCATTTAACCGCAACGATACCGAATTCAAAGTCAACACCGGTAGTTTTTTACAAACCGTGGACGATTTGGAAAACCTGATTGTGGGAACTTCACAAAACCAGCCGGTCTATTTAAAACAAATTGCACAGGTGATTGACGGGCCTGAGCTTTCAAAGGAATATGTAAGTTTTGGTTATGGCCTGGCACATCCCCATCTGGCAGAAGATTTTCCTTCAGAGTACCCGGCCGTCACCATTTCTGTTGCTAAACGCAAAGGGGCTGATGCCATGAAACTTTCAGATGTTATTCTGGATAAAATTGAACATCTGCGAACTACTATTATTCCTGATGATGTACAGGTTTCTGTCACCCGAAACTATGGAGAAACCGCTTCCCAAAAAGTGAGCGAACTCTTGTTGCACCTTCTGGGTGCGATCATAGCCGTAACCCTGGTAGTGATGCTGGCGATGGGCTGGCGTGGCGGACTCGTTGTTTTCCTTTCCGTTCCCGTGACCTTTGCTTTGACGATGCTTAGTTACTATTTACTCGACTACACACTCAATCGCATCACCTTGTTTGCCCTGGTATTTGTCACCGGTATTGTGGTGGACGACTCCATCATCATCGCTGAAAATATGCACCGCCACTTTAAGATGAAACGCCTGCCGTTTAAACAGGCCGCCCTCTATGCCATCAACGAAGTGGGGAACCCAACAATCTTAGCGACCTTTACGGTTATTGCCTCGGTATTACCGATGGCTTTCGTTAGCGGATTGATGGGACCTTATATGAGCCCGATGCCCATTGGTGCGTCAATCGCGATGATTCTTTCATTGATTATCGCCCTCACCATTACGCCTTATCTGGGGTATATCTTCTTACGCGAAAAAGATAAAAAGAACGCTTCCGGCGAGACCGAGAAACCCATCGAAATTGAAGACACCCGCATCTATAAAATCTACAGCAGGTTTGAACGACCCTTACTGGATAATCCGTTTAAGCGCTGGATGGCATTGGGGATTACGACCTTACTGTTGTTAGGCTCTGTAGCGATGTTTTTTACGGAAACCGTACTGGTAAAAATGCTTCCGTTTGATAACAAAAACGAGTTTCAGGTGGTGATTGATATGCCCGAAGGCACCACGCTGGAGCGCACCAACGTAGTCACTCAGGAAATTGCCCAATACCTCTCCGGTCGTTCGGAAGTGGTGAACTATCAGACCTATGTGGGTACTTCGGCTCCCATTACGTTTAACGGACTCGTGCGTCATTACGATTTAAGAGGTGCTTCCAACACGGCTGATATTCAGGTGAACATTAAAGACAAAGGCGACCGCAAACTACAAAGTCATGACATAGCCAAATTGTTGCGTCCTGATATTCAGAGAATCGCTTCCAAATATGACGCCAACGTCAAGCTGGTAGAAGTACCCCCAGGACCTCCGGTGTTGAGTACTATTGTGGCCGAGATTTACGGGCCCGATTATGAAGAGCAAATACGTGTGGCCGACTCGGTGCAAAGCATCCTGCGCAACACCACCGACGTCGTAGATATCGACTGGATGGTGGAAGCCGACCAAACCGAATTTGTCTATGACATCGACCGTGAAAAAGCGATGCGTTATGGGATTGCACCTCAACAAATTGTGCATACACTGAACATGGCATTGGGCGACCGTGCCGTCACCCATTTGTATGACGAAAATGCCACCGAGCGCGTGGGCATACTACTGGCACTGGACGAACAAGAAAAAGCCAGTCCTGAAGCCATTGCACAAATTGAAATTGCTTCTCAACAAGGAAATATGGTTTCTGTGGGTGATTTGGTAACCATTAACGAAAGTACGGTGCCGAAAAGCATTTACCGCAAAAACCAAAAACGCGTGGTCTATGTCCTGGCCGATATGGCGGGTACATTGGAAAGCCCCGTGTATGCCATTCTGGGTATGGAAGAAAAATTAAAAGAAATTCCGTTACCGGAAGGCTATAGGATGAACGAACTCTATGCCAGCCAGCCGGATCATGAGGATGACTACACCGTCAAATGGGACGGCGAATGGCAAATTACCCTTGAGGTTTTCCGTGATTTGGGGATTGCTTTCCTAGGGGTCATTGTGATTATCTATATGCTCATTGTGGGTTGGTTCCAGAACTTTAAAGCACCCATTGTGATGATGGTGGCCATCCCGTTATCGATGATAGGGATTGTAATAGGACACTGGTTGCTGGGTGCGTTCTTTACCGCTACTTCATTTATCGGGATGATTGCCCTGGCGGGAATTATGGTGCGAAACTCGGTTCTGCTCATTGACTTTGTCAACCTGCGACTGGAAGATGGAATTCCGTTGAAGCAAGCCATTCTGGAAGCCGGAGCCGTGCGTACCACCCCCATTCTGCTCACCGCGGGAACAGTGGTCATTGGTGCTTTTGTGATTTTGTTTGACCCCATATTTCAGGGACTGGCCATCTCGTTGATGGGTGGAACGATTGGTTCAACTTTCTTAACACTTTTAGTTGTACCGCTGGTGTATTATTTGATTATGCGGAAGCAGTATCCTGAGGTTGAAGAAGAAGTTATTGAGGAAGAAAATAGAATAGAAAATAAAGAATAAAGACAATAACCCTTTGCGGACTTTGCGCAAGTCTTTGCGGACTTTGCGTGAAACCTTTAAATACTAAAACACAAAAAAATGAAACTATTAATCGTAACCGCAGTTGAAGAATTCCAAAAGGACGTTCTCAAGCTGTTTAAAAAAGCCGGTATCGAGGCCTTTAGTACCTCAGAAATTGACGGCTACAAGAATGCTAACAACTCGGTAGTCGCCACCCAAAGCTGGTTTCCCGGGGATAAAGGCGGTAGCGAATCACTCATGGTGTTTTCGTTTGCCCCTGAAGAAAAGATTGACCCGTTTTTTGAATTGGTCATACAGTACAATAACAATTTGGAAACGAATAACCCGGTGCGGGTGGTTGTGGTGCCGATTGAACGGTCTATTTGAGGTAAGAAATATTGAGTGCCAAATGTCAGTTCGAGTGATTTTTACCAAAGCATAGCGGTGGTAAAAATTGTATCGAGAACGCTGGGCATTTTCCCCACGTCAAGGGTCTCGATACAAATTTTAACCTTGCTGCACTTCGTTTGCAATGCTAAAATTCACTCGACCTGACACTTATTTTAAATAGATTATACTTAAAAAAATAAATCATAAACTTAAAAACAAAACAACTATGTTAAACAGAATCATTAGAGCCGTTGCCGGCACGTTTATTCTTATCAGCTTATTATTGGCGATTTATGTCAATATCAACTGGCTTTGGTTTACAGCTTTTGTGGGCGTGAACCTTTTGCAATCCTCGATTACCAAATGGTGTTTGATGGAAGATATTTTGAAGAAATTTGGAGTAAAGAATTAAGTTAGAAGTACGAAGTTAGAGGTTAGAAGTATTTGGTCTCAAAAATCTTTTGTATTCTCGATTACCAAATGGTGTTTGATGGAAGATATTTGGAGTAAAGGATTGAAATTGACTTAGGACTTTATGACTTAAGACCTAGGACTTATCACTACTCCTTTGCGACTTTGCGCATACTTTGTGCTCTTTGCGTGAACCCCTGCAAGAGTAAGCGAGAACCAATATCACTTTAAGTCATTACAAAGTCTCAAAAATCTTTTGTATTTTAGTGAAAACTCAAAAACTCACTTCGTTATGAAAGCATTTTGCACCCTCTTCAGTCTATTGATAACCGCAACGCTTTTCGCCCAAAGCTTAAACGGCTCCTGGCAGCTCACCCACGAAAACGGCGAAATGCTCACCAAAAACGAAGTCATTGCTATCTACCAGGATGGCTATTTTGCTGTGGGCGCCAAGGAAGCCCGTACCAACAAATTTTTATATGCCTATGGCGGGGAATACAGCCTCAAAGGCAAAACCTACACCGAAACCCAGGACTTCAACACCCGCAGTGCACAGCGCATTGGCGGTACAATGGAATTCAAGGCAACCGTTAAAGACGAGCAACTGGAACTAAGCAGCGGCGCACAGTCACAAATTTGGCAACGACTCTCAGACAAAACCGATGCCCTTACCCGCAACTGGGTCATCACCGGCCGCGAGCGTGACGGCACGATGAATACCATGACTCCCGGCGATCGCAGAACAGTAAAAATCCTCAGCGGTGGACGCTTTCAATGGATTGCTTTTAACTCGGTCACCAAAGAATTTAGCGGTACCGGTGGCGGCACTTATACTGCTCAAAACGGCACCTATACCGAAAACATCACCTTCTTTTCCCGTGATGACAGCCGCGTGGGTGCCAGTCTTCAGTTTCAGTTTGAGGTCAAAGACGGCACATGGCACCACAAGGGAAAAAGCTCCAAAGGCGACCCCATTTATGAACTCTGGAGCCCGTATGGGGAGGCTTATAGGAAGTAGGTTTTAGTGGGTAGAGGTGAGAGGTGAGTGAAAAACATCTGTCACCCGGCATTTACTGTCTCTTTTCTATCGCTTATTTAAACTGATTCTAATTTAACTAATGTATGCCTTATCTATGGAGTATCTATGGAGCATCCCTACTTGAGCTATGGAGCAGCTATCCGAATGACCCGTCCTTGACCCGTCCTGAAATAACTATCGCTCGTGTCTTTGTACTTAATACTTTGTACTTAATACTATTTCCATTTGTTCCAGGGTTGTTCCAGGATTGTTCCAGAAAACCTCCTGAAAACCGCATTTTTAGGAAGCCATGTGTGAGGAAGGTGGGAGAAAAGTGGGAGGAAACTAATAATTTATCTTTTAATAAAGTCTTTACAACTTTTAAAATGTCATCAAGAAAATGTTTTATTTAAGTTCTATATTTGAAATTAACTTTTAATCTCTTTAGTAAAAAATTATGGCAAAACCTTTTTTGAAATGGGCAGGTGGGAAAACACAACTCATTAGTGTAATACAAAATTCGTTACCGAATGTGTTGATAAACCAAAACTTTACTTACATTGAACCTTTTGTTGGGAGCGGAGCCGTATTATTTTGGATGTTAAGAACGTTCCCGAATATGGAGAGAGCTGTAATTAACGATATCAATAAAGACCTAATCAATACCTATCGTGTTATTGCCACACAACCAAATGAATTAATTTCTATACTTAAAGAATTTCAAAAGGAATATCATTCATTATCTGATAATGCAGAAATGAAAAAGGAGTATTACTATGAAAAGAGGACTCAATACAACCTTAGAAATTTAAACTCTACCGATCAAGCTGCTTTATTCATATTTCTCAATAGAACTTGTTTTAATGGATTATATCGTGTAAACAGAAACAACCTTTTTAACGTTCCAATCGGTTCCTATAAAAAACCCACTATATGTGATACTGAAAACATTTTAGCTGTCAGTGAAGCATTACAAAGAGTTGAATTGTTATGTGGTGATTATCAAAGCACATTGGAACATACAGATGAAAACACCTTTTTCTATTTTGACCCACCATACAAACCTTTGAACAACACATCCAGCTTTAATTCCTATGCTATGGATGAATTTAATGACAATGAACAGATTAGATTAAGAAATTTTTGTCAAGATTTAGATCTTTTAGGTCATAATTGGATGCTTAGCAACTCAGATGTAAGAGATAATGACCCAAATAATAATTTTTTTGACGAGCTTTATACAGATTATTTTATATCAAGGGTTGAGGCAAAAAGAAGTATTAATGCTAATCCTGAAAAAAGAGGGAAGCTAAATGAATTATTAATAACCAACTATGCAACCGAACAAGCTTTGCAGATTGCTTAATATTGAAAACCAAGATTTACTCTTTGAAAAAATCACTTCCAGTTTCAAAGAGAAAATAACCCAATGGGATTATTTTGTCAATTGGGATAAAGTAATCAGAAACATAAAGCTTTTTGAAAAAGAGTTGCATCTTCTTAATTATTTAGTTGGAAAAAAGGATTTGAGAGAGGAAGCTTTTGAACTCTTTAAAAAATATCCCGAAACCATAAGAACTATCCCTACCTTATTAGCAATAAGAGCGGGAAGCGTTGATGTGCTGATTGACAACAAAAACTTTGTTTATAACCACTTAGATTTTTTTCAAAACGAATACACTGCTAGCGAAATAAAAGAAATTGTAGAGTTCATCATCAACACAGGTTTGGGTGATTTGATTGAAAACAAACAACTAAAAAGCTTTGTGGATTATGCCACTGGTGTTGAAGTTGGACTAGACAGCAACGGTAGAAAAAACCGTGGCGGAACACTAATGGAAAATCTGGTAGAAGAGTTTGTAAAAGAAACCTGTACAAGCTTGGGTTTGGAATATATGTCACAGGCGACTGCTAAAAGAATTAAACTTGAGTGGGGCATAGATTTGATTGTAGATAAATCTTCTAGACAAATAGACTTTGCTATTAACAACAATGGCAAACTCTACTTTATCGAATGCAACTTTTACGGTGGTGGAGGCTCAAAACTTAAATCTACAGCCACAGAATATATCAAAATGAACGAATACTGGAATGCACAAGGAATTGAGTTTATTTGGGTCACAGATGGAGCCGGTTGGAAATCTACTTTACGACCGCTACGCGAGTATTTTGATAGAGCAGATTATTTGTTGAATTTGGAGATGTTGAAGGAGGGGTCATTAGAAAATATTTTAAACCATAATTGAATTATTATTAGAGCTTTATTCTTAAAAACTTTAGAGTGTTCTAAATCTAAATTATTTATATGTCAAACAAGTGCTTCAGAGTTGGCTTGATTGGTTAAGTAATGTGACTGGGTGTTAGTCACATAATACATTGTTATCAACAAAAATCCATTTCATTTCTAAACTCAAATAATAATTTCGCAATTTCAACTCTGTTTTTGGTTTCTTTTTTTAGTAGAGTTTTATTTATTCTTTGATTAATGAAAAATTCGATAAGCTTTGGTAGCTCAGTAAAATTGTAAAGTCCACTTTGATATTTTTTTATTGCTAAAACTACTGCACTACAATATGAATGATTAAAATATTCTATGTCCTGATTAGAAAGATTTCTATATATACCAGTTGAAACTTCTGCTTCTGCATTTACTTCTTGGATTGAGCTTAAAATATTACCGAATCCAACTATGTACCTAAAGTTGATGATTTTTTTTATAAATTGATTAGAATTGCATGTCAAAAGTATTACTTTCTTATTTTTGAAAACTTTATTTGCAAGATTTATATCTATAAAAATTTCTTTTTCAAAAGATTCTGATTCTGGGGCATATAGGCCTGTTGAATGGCCGTGACCTAAAAAAACTATTAAATCTTCTTCTGGAACTTGTTCCAAAAAAGATATTGATTCATTTACTGAATCAACATTAGGTTCAATAACAAAGAAATTATCGTTAAAATAATTTTTAAAGACACTCAAAAATTCTGTAGTATCATCTAATGCGTGTATTATATGAATACTACTCATTCAACTTAGAATAGTGAGATACAGAAAGTTCAATTATTTCCCGAATAAACTTTAAACCCAAATCGTTATTTTCAGAAATTAAATCTAGTAACTTACCAATTTCTCTACCGTCAAAATATTGATTTCCCGTATTATGAACAGTATTTTTATCAAACTGACTTAATGCATTTAAGACTATTAATGAAATTGTTTTATTACTATTAATTAGCGTATTAACCTCATTAAACCTTTCGTTTCTTGAGCAAAATTTAATTTTCATTTCCAACAACATACTTAGTAATTCCCTAGAGTAAATCGGTTCATCATTGGACTGCAAATCTGTACGGATTTCAGATATCAATACTTGACTTACTTCTTTTGGTTTACCAGAGTATATCAAATATTGGATTTTTTTAAACTTAGGATGCTTTTTAACCAGAATCTTAATAACTTCTAAGGCATTAACTTCTTGATGATTCTCAGTTTTTGGAACCATGTTCCAATCAGATGCTATCAGATTTATTTGTTTACCTTTAATTAACTCATCTATTTCTTTATCAAATTTGTCTAATTCAAATTCATTTGTATCTTGATTCCAATAATTAACAGGGTTGATAAAAGTTAACTTACAATCAAACCCAGCCACTTTTACGTTAGATTTATTTTGATTCACTTCTTCGTCTTCATCATCAAAAACAAGATAATTTAATAATATTTTATTGCTAGTAGCCATTATATTACGATTCTAAAGGAGGCTCCTTTAAGTTTTAAATTATTTCCAATAAAATCAATAGTTCCCTTTAGGTTATCTACTCTCTTTTTTACATCGTACATTCCAATGCCAGAACCTTTTGCTTTTGACTCTCGAACACCTAATTCAAAAATTGATTTAGAATTTTTCACCAAATATTCAGGCATTCCATCTCCGCTATCATAGTAATATATTTCTAATTTTTTGTCATTTAGTTTGAACTCTACAATAACTTCTTTTGCGTTCGCTTTTCTTGAATTTGACACCAAATTATCTAAAATGATATCAATTTCAATTGGATTTATTAACACAAATTTATCGATGATATTAACTGTTTCAACATTTAATCCTTTGTAGGAAACAGATAAATCTTCTAAGTATTCGGAAATGTATTGTGGTAAATTGACACGTTGGTTAGTGTATTTATAGTCAAAATTTGACTTTATAATAATTTGAGAAACCTTAATAGCCTTATCAATATTACTTTTTATAGAATATAATTTGGTTTTTATCTCTTCGCTAATATTTGATGTAATTAATTCATTGATGTAAGTTGAAGCATTTCCTACATATAAATCGATAGAGTGAACGAGCTGCTCAGCATCATCACTTAATGTTTTACGGGTAGCGTTAAGGTATTGATTCTTTTTAGTTTCAATATTTAACTTATCAGATAAATTTTTGCTTTTTTCTTTTTCTTCTTTTGCTTTTTGTTCAGCCCTTACTTTAGCTAATTCAGCTTCAGCTCTTTCTTTCTCTTTTTTTAATGTTTCAAGTTCTGCTCTTCTTCTTTTCTCTTCCTCTTCTTTTTGTTTTCTTTCTGCCTCTTCTCTTTTTTGTCTTTCTATTTCAGCTTTTTTTTCGGCTTTAATACGTTTTTTGCGCTCTTCCTCTTCACGTTTTTCAGCATCTTCTTTCTCTTTTGTAATCCTATTGAAGTTGTTTTCGGTTAACTTTACTTGATTTAAGAGAATTTCGTCATTTGTTTTTTCAGCAATTTTTTCTAAATCCGCAATGAATTTTGGCTGAACAATGTCAAGTTTTTCATTTACAAAGTTTACTAAGTTTTTGTTGTAATCGATTATTTTAATTTCTTTATCATCACTTAAGGTTTTTATGAGGTTTACAAAATCAATTTTGCTTCCTATGTTACCTAAAGCATCTTCATAAGTATCTTTGTCCTTATCTTGTTTTAAACCTTCTCTTTGTAAATCAGCAATTTCTTCATTTAAAAAATACTTTTTCCTTTTGAATGCTTCTCCCCATAAAACACCTACTACATATCTTTCAAGCCTCAAAAAAGCTTTTTCATTAAATACCTCAAATAATATCTTTTTTCCAAGTGTTCCAACTAGACCTCCATCTCTGCTTGAGACTTCTTTGAATTCATCAAAATTTTCCGTGGTTAAATCAACTTTTCCAAATAAATCCCTTGTGCCTAAAAATCGATTATACCCTTGTTGTTTTCTATTATCTAATTCCCAGCTATCATCACCAACGTTACCGTAAGGCTGAACTCGAAATCCATTTTTAAAGAGGAATACATTTCCATAATTAGTAGGTTCGATATCCATTAATTTACCAAAATTAATTTTAGCACTTCTATTTAAAAAATAGAGATTTATTTCTAAATCATTTATAATCGATTTGTATTTATTAGGCTCCTCTATATGGTAGATTAAAGAGCCTCTATCTATAATTTTAGTAGTTATAGTATCACTTTTTAAGTTTAAATCAATTTGAGTAGTTTTAATATCAAGTACCTTAAGAATACTGTTATCAATTACTCCATTAATTTTTAAATTATTTTTTGAACTTTTATCTAATTCAATAAATTCCTCGGCAACTATTTCAATTTTAAATGAATTCACCTTAGAAAATGGGTTTATTAATTTTTCAAGTGACCTTCTTAATTCTTGAAGTTTTACCTTATCCCAAGTTGAGTTGAGGTTTTTAATTTTTAATATTGTTCCATGTCCTTTTTTCTGGGGAAAAATGGTTTGATTTTTAATTTCTTCAAACGGTATTTCAATTGAACCAAAACTTTGCTGTGCATCTTTTTCAAATTCCCGCCAATCCACACTTACTTTAAAAGTAATGTTTGACTTAGTTTTCGAAGTAATTAATTCAAGATCTTCTCCTAATCTGTCACAAGAAAAGCGGCCAACACCTTTTGCTCCAGCATAAAATCTACGAGATTTTAGATTGTTCAAATGAGAATCTCTTTTTAAATCATTGTCTTCGGTGTTATCTTTTTTCGCGGAATAAGCAACAGCAAACCATTTTTTTTCCAAATCATCTTTGGACATTCCCTTCCCATTATCTGCTATGATAATTTCGTCTTTATTGAAAGAAATTTTTACGTAATCGGCATAAGCATCATATGAGTTTTTAACAAGTTCATAAATTGCAATAAAATCATCAGTAATTAGGTCTCTACCAATTATGTTTTTCATCCCTGTTTTCACGTCAAACTTTAGCTTACCTTTATCCATTCAATATTGAATTTAATGTTAAACCAACTTGTTCTCCAAAAAGTGGGGGTATAGCATTTCCAATTTGTGAATATCTCGGAACTTCTTGAGTTCTTCTTTTACCGCCAGTTGTATATTTTCCTTTAAACTCATACCAATCATTAAATGATTGGATTCTTGCATATTCACGTACCGTAAAAATCCTTGGTTCACAATAGTGAATGTAATCGTCTGGCAAAGTAGTTATTGTAGGGGTTGGCAACTTGCCAGATAGGGGGATAACAGTTCTTTTTTTAAGATTGAACCTTTCCTTTAGTTCAAAAGAGAGTGTTTTGTTTTTTTCTGCAAACTCTAAGATAAACTCAAATTTTTTAGTTGTTACAGGATTGTGCTTCGCAAATCGATGACTGTCAGGGATATCATTTTTAACCTTTCCTTTCAACAGCTTTTGATAGTTTGATTTTGGCTCATTATAAAGTCCCGCTTTAAATGACTTGGTGTCTGGAGAAACAGCTTCTTCAATTCTAAGCAAGTCTGAAATAGCGTCTTCCAAATTGTTTGTCAATCCAATTCCTTTATTTCCTAAAAATTCTTTTTTATTATTTTTAATTTGTTCAAAAAACTGTTCCGGACTGATATGCTCAGTAATATCTTTTCGGATCCCAACTAAGATATAACGGGTTCTTTTTTGGGGAACACCAAATTCAGAAAAATCAATCAGTTTTCCATATACATCATATCCTTTGGCATCAAATTTTTTAGAGTCTCTCTTTAAAGCGTTTTGAACATATTTTGAATAGACTCTGCCTTTTACTTTATTCTTATCAAACTTTTGAGTAAACCCTTTAACGTTTTCAAAGAATATGACTTTAGGCTGGACAAGTCTAATAAACTTGATATACGATTCAATCAGTTTATTTCGAGTGTCATTTTCAATTCTTCTGCCAGCAGTAGAAAAACCCTGACAAGGCGGCCCACCCGCGACCATATCCACTTTACCTCTGAGACTCTTTAAATCGTTTAAGTGATTTTTTATAATATCATTGATGTCGTGACTTGATTTTTGCAACCAATCAGGCCAATCAAAATGATTATGCTTATTAATTAAATTATGTTGTAAAGTTTTGAAAGCATCTTCGCTCTTTTCAATTGCAAACAAACCTTTCCAATGACCAGAATTATATAGCCCAAGAGACAACCCTCCACAGCCAGCAAATAAATCGATATATGTTTTTTTGATATTCATTGAGTTTCTTAACACTTTCCCTTTTAAAAATTAAACAAGGCATTGATTTCCATTTCAAAAGCCTCCGCAAAAACCTGAACATTAATCAATGAGGGATTTCGTTCACCACGCTCAATCATTCCGATATAGGTTCGGTGAAAACCAGTCTCTTCGGCAAGCTTTTCTTGCGACCAGTTTTTCTCTTTTCGGAGACTGCGTATTCGCTCGCCAAACTTGACTAATAGTTCATTTTTCATTCTCATCAAAATTCAATGAATTTTTTTTGTAAAACCACATACAATAAGTATCATTTTTAGTATCTTTATACTGTTAATCAATACTTTTAACCTATGAGTATTCTTGAACAACATCGTTCACAACAACAGCTAATAGAAAGTTCATCTATTGAGTTTCCAAATCCTAGTAAAAAAATAGCTATTTTAGTCCAAGCGTTACGCTTAGTCGCAAAAGATGAATTTATAAAATCTCAAGAGCTATATATACCAGATGATTGTGAGAAATATGGCTTCGCCGAAGGAAGACACAATCTTGGCACTATGGTTCAATTTTTTGCAGATATGCTAGAAGAATGATTAATCCTTATTTCAAATCCAAAGACAAAGATTTTTACCTTCTCCACGGAGATACGTTTGAGTTGTTACCACAAATCGAGCATCAATTTGATATGGTTTTTGCTGACCCACCTTATTTTTTATCCAATAATGGCCTATCTATTCAAAATGGGAAGGTAGTAAGTGTCAACAAAGGAAACTGGGATAAATCTTTTGGTTTTGATTACATCAATGACTTTAACAGAAGATGGCTTTCGTTAGTAAGAGATAAAATGAAAGATGATGCAACTATCTGGATTAGTGGCACAATGCATAATATTTTTTCTGTTGGTCAATTATTAACGGAGTTAGATTTTAAAATTCTCAACGTTATCACCTGGCAGAAAACCAACCCTCCACCCAACTTTTCATGTAGGTATTTTACGTATTCTACGGAGCAAATCATATGGGCAAGGAAAAAAGAAAAAGTACCCCACCACTACAACTATGATTTAATGAAACGGTTAAACGATGACAAACAGATGAAAGATGTTTGGACATTACCAGCAATTGCTAAATGGGAAAAAAGCTGTGGGAAGCATCCAACACAAAAACCGCTCTCAGTTTTAGCACGTATTGTATTGGCTTCCACAAAACCTAATGCATGGGTTCTTGACCCATTTGCCGGAAGTAGCACCACAGGCATAGCTGCAAACTTGGCGAATAGAAGATACTTAGGCATTGACCAAGAAAAAGAGTTTTTAAACATCAGCAAAAACCGTAAATTAGAAATTGAAGATGAAAGAGTTGCAGCCGATTATAGAAAAAAGATAAGCGGTTTTATTGACAACAAACAATTCAGCCTATATTTAAAAGATGAGCCAAAAGATGAAACTATTAAAATTGCTTTAGGGTTTTGTAGTAAGTTGAAGTTAAAAACATTGGAAGGAGGCAAAACTTTTTACTTTCATGCCATAAAACGTAATCACAAAGTAAAAGATTTCCCAACAGGAATACTTGAAGCAGATAAATTGGTGGTCTATTCAGGGGGTAGAAGGTATCCTATAGTGTTATCAGGTTTTGAAAGTGAAATCAAATCCATAACATTAAAACATCGCTCAAAAATAAAAGGAAAAGAAAACTCTAAAACAAAATATTATTACGAAGTAAAACTCGTGAAACCTTTTGCTTATAATGAAGAGATGGATTTTACCATAAATGTAAATAAGCTTTTCAAAAAATCTGAAGAGGAAAATAGAAAGTTACTTCGCAAGTTTCTCCCTGCCTTGACTACAATGGATGATTTACTAAAAGCACAAGTTCAACCTAAAGAAGTTCATGAATAAAATAGAATTACAAAAGACAAACTATCTCCACCGCGCCAACAGAACCCTAGAAACCCTACTCATCAACGAGCAACATACCCTCTACCTCTACAATCACCAAGGCCAATACTAGAAAATCATTGACCAAAAAGAGGAGCTTGATAAGTATTTGAATGCGGTGCCATATAGTATGCTGGAGGAGTTTTACAGTGAAGAGGCATTGGATGCCTTTTTAGTGAAGTGTGAGCAGTAAAGCGTGAAGAGTAATCAAAAAGGTGTATCTTTACAACGTATTTCGAATCCGCCTGCGGCGGGTACCAACCGAGAGCAGTCTCCACGGTGGTCAAACAATACGGACAGCAAGTCAAAATAAACGTTTTTTGCCTTTTCCTTTATTGCCTTGTCGGGATACAAATACAGACGTTTAATAGTATCTTATTTTTTATTTGTATGAAACCCATTTTAATGCTCTTCAATTTTCCTGACGGTAACTCTTTTTTATATAGACAAACTGAACTTATGGTCACGGTACTTAAAACCCCTGAAACAAACCTGAAAATTTCTGACTGTACCTTTGAATCTGTCAACACACTATTGTTGATTGAACACGATGAAATCAATACCCTTCTGGACTTCAAAAATGCAGCAGATTATATGGTGTATTTTTTGGATGCAAACAATTTTGTCACAGGAGCTACTTATGCATTGAATAATTCCATTGGATATAAAATACAAACCCAAAGCAAAAGACTGTTGCTCAAAAGTCTGAAACCGGCTTCCCAAAAGATATTTGAAATCATAAAATCTACTGAAGAGGAGCCATTAATAAAATTAAAGTTCAGCCATTTGAATTGAGGGGTAAAATAGACACAAAAAATTCAAGTCACCATCATCACCTCCTCTAAGCAAAGCAGGCAACAAACTCAATAGCATGAACTCATTCATCAAATAAATGAAACGATTTTGAATAAATTCGTGATTCGCGAATTGCGAATTGCGAATTTATTCCTATCTTTGCATAGACAAATTTGATTTCCATGAAAAAGCATAGCGGCATGCGCCCTCACGATATCGTTATTTTATTGAAAATTGCGGCTAAACGAGATACTCCATGGTTAATGAAAGATTTAGCTACAGAATTAGGCATTAGTGGCAGCGAGGTAAGTGAAAGTCTCCACCGATCTTCTCTGGCGGGTTTGATTGCTAAAGATAAAAAACGCTTAATGAAACTTTCTATTTTAGATTTTTTAGAGCATGGTTTGCGATATGTGTATCCACAACAGCCAGGAGCAAAAGTAAGAGGACTTCCCACTTCACATGCTGCACCACCATTAAGTCAGGAAATTCTGAGTGAGGAGCCTTACGTGTGGCCATATGGCGAAGGGACAGTTCGTGGTGAATCCATAGAACCATTACATCCAAAAGTGCCGGAAGCTTGTTTGAAAGATCCTGAATTTTATGAATACATGGCTTTGTGTGATGCTTTACGTGTTGGACGTACAAGAGAAAAAAATAAAGCCATTGAAATACTTCGGAAAAAACTATGTTAAAGAATACGTTCATAAATAGAATAGCAACACAAACTATTGCATTAGCATTGGGCGAGCTCAACAACCGGGTTGTTTATGTGGGAGGTGCTGTCGTTAGTTTATATATCAACGATCCTTCGGCTGAGGATGTTCGTCCAACAAAAGATATTGATATCAGCATGGAAATTGCCAGCCTTGGTGAATTGGAAAAAATAAGGGAAGAACTAACACAAAAAGGATTTTCCCAATCAAGTGAAGATGATGTGATTTGCCGTTTTCGCTATAAAGATTTCAAAGTGGATGTGATGGCCACAAAAGCCGTTGGTTGGGCTCCTGCAAATCCATGGTTTGAACCGGGCTTTCAACACATCATTACATTTAAAATTGATGACGTAGAAATTAAGTGCTTGTCTTTACCTTATTATTTAGCGTCAAAATTTACTGCTTTTTATGACAGAGGAATTATGGATCCAAGAACAAGTCATGATTTTGAAGATATTGTTTATATATTGAATTATACATCCCATTTAGGCGAGCTTATTTCATCAGCAGATGCCGGGGTTAAAAAATACCTGCAAACTTGTTTTCAAGATATTTTGAAAGATAGTGTAAAGCAAGAAGCTATATTGGGAAATCTTTTTTATGAAAGTCAAGAACTTCGGTTCAATAAAATTATGGATAAACTAAAAGAAGTTTGTCGAAGTATTTAAAACAAGCTTCCCTTACAACAAATCCAACAACACATAGGCCGCTTCAAGCACATCAGGGTTGGTGAGCACACGTTGTTTGTTGGCTTCCACCATGGGTTGCAGCAAGGGGTCATAGTTCATGGTTTTTTCGTCTTTTTCAAGCACCCGCAGTTGCAGGGGATAGGTGGTTTCATAAAGGGTATAAAAGCCCGTAAAAAGTTGGTTTTCCTTTTCAATGGCTTGAAATACTGCTTCAAAATTGATGGGAAAAACACGCTTCTCTGCCATTTGTTTCTCAATAGATTTGTTGAAAGCAGTTACTTCGCTGTAATGAGGTCTCATAGCAATGCGTTCCTGCCCGCTTGCAATGGCTTTTCGATAGGAGGAGGGAAACTTGCGCTTGAGTTTAAACACCTCGCCCAGGTCTTCTACTTCCAGTGCACGGGCATAGTCACTTTCCTTGTAAAACAGGGGCTCCAGCAATGCCGGTGTGACAATGTCTGGTTCAACGCCCGTGAGCTGATGGCTCTTGCCGTCAAGACGAAACATTTTCTCGATGGTCACTTTGAGGAGTTCGCCCTCCGGGTTTTCATCATCCAAAGGAAAAAAGGTTTGCAGGGTTCCCTTTCCATAACTTTGCTGCCCCAATAGCACTGCACGCTTGTGGTCCTGCATAGCCGCGGCAAAGAGTTCGCTGGCAGAACCCGTATAGCCATTCACCAGTACCACCATCGGTTCTTTGAAGTGTTTTTTTTCAAAAAAATTATACACCAGATTGTATTGGTTTTGGCGGTGTTTTAAAAGAGTAATGGGGCCGCTGTCAAGAAACAAACTTATCATATATAAGGCCTGGGTCATATCGCCCCCGCTGTTGTTCTGCAGGTCGATGATAAAGCCTTTTGCGCCTTCACTTTTTAAATGGTTGAGCTCAAAGAAAAAGTCGTTGTACACATTGGTGGTATTGCCTTCCAGATTGCTGTAAAAAGTGGGCACATTGATGTAGCCCAGCTTTTTATTCCCTTCAATAATAAAACTGAAAACCGAGTTTTCATAATTCTTGAGCATTTCCTTTTGCAGGCGTGTTTCAAAATCCACTCCATTTTTCTTTCTGAACGTGAGCAGCAGGTTTTTATAAGTATCTGAATAAAACATGGTATTGACCACATTCATATTGACACAGTTCACCTCATAGGTCTTTTCTTTGTGTTGCACCCTGATGAGACGATCGCCTTTTTCAATGCGTGTATCGCGAAAGGCGGGACTGCCTGTGAGTATGTCATACACATTTACCTCGTTTGAGTCATCCTGCTCCATAATCAACCCAAAACTGAGCGTACCTGAAGTCAACGAATTGAAAAAATCATTTTTGGCGTCTGTATTAAAATAGTTGCTATGCGGGTCAAAATAACCCGAAAACACATTGGCAAACAAATCCAGTATATAAGTGTCCAAACCGTTGTTTGGGTTCAACTGGTTTTCAATAGTGCACCGCAGGTTTTCGATTTCGATCTTGCTCATTTCCTCAGCCACCAGAGGAAGCCGGCTGTACAGGGAGTCTTTGTTTGTTGCGGTGCGTGCAAACTTATCAAGCACACTGTAAGCCAGACGTTTCCTGAAAACATTTTTTATTTCATCTGCTGTGTCATAATAAACCCCTTTTTCTTTCCGTCTCAGGGAGTCTGCAAGTTCCGGTTGAAAGACTTCCTTTTCCAGTTCGTCCAGTAAATGAAGCTGACGCTCCAGCCCTCCTTTGTAAGTCGAAATAAAATCGTTTAAAAAATCACATTCAGTATTAAAAACAGCATCATCCATAAGCAATTTGTATTTTGACAAACTGTCCACTTCGTGTTGCATAAAAATGAGTTCGTCAGGGTCAAGCAGATTGATAAACGTACTGTAAACATACTCAGACATGGTGTTGTTAATTGCTTTGGGGGCATAATGATTTTTTTGAAGCAAGACATTCATTTTGTAGAGCTTTAAACAAAAGGTATCGCGGCTCTGTGAAAAACCAAGACTAAACAAAAGAAGAAAAATGGGAATGAAAAATCGGGTATTCATAAGATTTAGAATTGTTTGCAACCGATGCGCTAGTAAATTAATAACTTTTTATTCAACTTACTTATAACATTTTAAGTGTGAGTTGGAATTTTTCAAAAATAGTATTTTTATAAATAAAAGTCCCCTTTCGATTTCAGGAAAAACCCCCTTGTTTGCAAGCAGCATATTGTTGCATCTTTGAAAAAGCTAAATCAATCATTCACCCAAAACACAGCTCTTATGATTACTTTAAACTACAAAGAACGCTACAAGTCACTTCTGAAAAAAAACAACATCACTCCACAAGAGGTGAAAGAATTTAACGAAGCGGTAAAAGCGTATGTACATTTGAATCCCAACTGGAAAGGGGAGACTTCTAAAAGCAATGAGCAAATAATGGCTTCTTGATTTTTTTACTTATTGTAACAAAGGTTACAAAACAAACTACCGGGCTTTTGTAATTTTAAGATCCAAAACTTTCTAAGTGAAAAACATCCTATTCATAGTCGTATTCACCCTATTGTTAGCGAGTTGCAAAAACAACAAAGAGCCTTATGAAGGCATTGAATTACATCCCGAAGTTGCAGTTGCAACACATCCCGGTAAAAAACTAATGGAGACCCATTGTTATGTGTGTCACGCTCCGGATAAACCCGGAAAACAAAACCGCATTGCACCGCCCATGGTCATGGTGCAAAACCATTACATCAAAGAAGGCACCACTAAAGAAGAATTTACCAAAGACTTTCTCGCTTTTCTTGAGCAACCCACAGAGGCCAAAGCCAAAATGCCGGGTGCCATTCGCAATTTTGGTTTAATGCCCTATCAAAAATTTCCCGAAGGTGTTTTAGAAGAAATAGCCGACTATTTGTATGAACACAACCCGCTGGATGAAATGCCACGGGGCCATCAAGGAAAGGGAAAACAAAAAGGAATGGGACAAAGCGAATCCATAGAGACCACTTTGGAACAAAAGGCAGAAATGGGACTGGAATATGCCCTTTCCACCAAACAACTTTTAGGTCAAAACCTGATGGGCGCCATTCAAAAAGAAGGGACACTCCACGCCTTGGAGTTTTGCAATGTGGAAGCCATTCCTTTAACCAAACAAATGGAAGAAAAACACGGCGCGGTCATTAAACGCGTGAGTGATAAAAACCGCAACCCAAACAATGCTGCCAATGAAGAGGAGCAGTATTATATCAACTATTTTCAAAAGCAAATTGCTGAAGGCAAAGACCCCAAGCCGGTGGTCCTTCCCGAAGGAAACAACACCCGATTCTACTACCCCATCGTCACTAACTCGATGTGCCTGCAATGCCACGGCAAACCGGAGAAAATAGACATTAATGTGCTGCAACAAATCAGATTGCTATACCCCAACGACCTGGCAACCGGTTATGAGGAAAATGAAGTGAGGGGGATTTGGAGTATTGTGTATTAAAGCACCTCAATTTTTTTACAATTTGTTCAAAAACTGATAATAGTCATATTTTTTTATAAACAATCGTTGTACTTTTAGTATCCAAAATATCATTGCGACCTACTTTGTGTGATTAACGTTCATTAAAATATATGTACCATGATTCCTTTAAACTACAAAGAACGGTACAAACAGCTTTTGCAAAAAGACAAAATCACCAAAAAAGATGTCAGGTTGTTTAACAAGGCCGTTGCTCATTTCGAAAAAAGGTATCCCGATTGGAAAAATATGGACATCGCAGTTTAAATTTTCTTAGGTTTTGCCTTTAAAAAAGCATTGATCCACTCCTGAAGCGCATTCAGGATATTCAGAAGTCTTATCGCCTTCTGAAAATAAATAAACTACTCCTCAAAGTAGTATCTATTATAGTTTAAGTTCATTCATTTTAAATTATTAAAAGTCATGACACTCGTTGCAAACAAAAAAAGAAGGTTGCCCGTTTTTGGGAACACTTCCATTTTCCAGCATCCACTATTAAATGATGTGATGGATCCCGCAAAAGAGCTGTTAAACATGGACCCATTTTTTAACAGACTTTCACTGCCGGAAATTGATTTTACCCCGGCTGTTAATGTGAAGGAGCAAAAAAACAACTTCAAGATTGAAGTGGCTGCTCCCGGTTTTTCAAAAGAAGATTTTGATATCACCATTAAAGATGGAATGCTCAATCTTACTGCAGAAAAAGAAAACAAGTCTGAAGAAGAAAAAGAAGGCTATGTTAAAAAGGAATTTAGTTTCAATCGCTTTAACAGAGCGATGACTTTGCCTGAAAGTATTGATGAAGACAAGGATGTAAAGGCTATCTATAAAGACGGCATCTTGCACCTCACCCTTCTCAAGAAAGAAGATGTTAAAGCCATTCCTCCCAAAAAAGTGAAGGTAACTTAATTCCGGAAAAGGGCGTTTAAACAAAATTAAACGCCCTTTTTTATACTATTCCTTACAGTTGACGATTGTCATTGCCGGTTCTTCTCATGGATGTTATCTTGTGCAAAATATTAAAAATGAACAGATGAAAACGCTACAAAACAAAGTCGCCATCATTACCGGAGGTTCGGGAGGTATTGGACTGGCTACAGCCAAACTGTTTCTGGAAGAAGGTGCCAAAGTCATGCTGGTCGATCTTTCAGAAAAACAACTCATAGAAGCTGTGTCTTCTTTAAATTCAAAAGAGGTGGCTTTTACAGCTGCTGATGTCTCCAAACGAGAAGATGTGGAAAGATTCACAAATGAAACGCTAAAACAATTTGGAAAAATTGATATTCTCTTCAGCAATGCAGGTATAGAGGGAGTGACTATGCCCATTACAGACTACCCTGACGACATGTACCAAAAAGTAATGGATGTTAACGTTAAAGGCGTTTGGTTGGGCTGTGCCGTGGTTGTCCCCAAAATGACCGATGGCGGCAGCGTGATAATTACTTCTTCTGTCGCAGGTGTGCAGGGTTCGCCCAATCTGGGAGCTTATGTTGCCAGTAAGCATGCGGTACAGGGCATTATGAGAGTGGCAGCATCAGAATTTTCTCAGCGAGGCATCAGGGTAAACACCATCAATCCCGGACCGGTTAACAACCGAATGATGCGTTCCATTGAAGCCGGATTTGCCCCTGATAATCCAGATGAAATGCAAAAAGCATTTGAAGCCGGTATCCCCCTGGGTCGCTATGCTGAAAATGAGGAAGTGGCACAACTCGCGTTATTCCTGGCTTCAGACAACAGCAAATACATTACCGGAGTCAAACATTTGATAGATGGCGGTATGGCTATGGATTAAAAGACTAATAAGGTATGAGTTCATAACCCATATTTAGTAGATAGAGCCCGCAAAAAAAGAGAAAAACATAGACCACCTGTATCAGTTTTATATTGATATACTCAATGTTTTTAATCGCTGTTTGAGGCGAAATAAACATCAGCAATCCTTTAATTAAAGCTGCCCAGCCAATTAAAGTGATAATGAGTGTCCAACTAGCTTCCCAAATGTTGTGAAGCATAATGTTGATGAGCCCAATAAAAATGGCGAGAAAAGAGACGATAATGGCAAATTTTGGATCCTTGAGAAACTCAAAGATTTGCTTGATACGTTTGGGATTGAAACTAAGGATGAAAAAAAAGAGAATGAGATACCATCCCCAGAATTTGGCTAAAAAGAGAGAGACTTCCATGACTTAATGGTTTTGGTTAAACCATAAAAGTAATGAGAATCAAGGAATTAAATTATGACTTTGCTCATCATTGAAATTATAAAAACAGCTTTAAACTTCCTTATAAACCGTTTCAAAAGGCACCCGAAAACGGGGTCCATAGATGCCACTTTCATCCCTGATTCCACAACCAATCACCATATTGATTTCTGAACCCCTTGGAAGGTTAAGAATATTTTTGACTCGCAGGGTATCGCTGCCTTCCATGGGGCAGGTATCATAGCCAATAGCAGCCATACTGATCATAAAATTCTGTGCGGCGAGTGCTGCACTCTTATGAGCCACAATGCGCATATCACTGTTTCTAACTTGCCTGTATATGGGTCTGAAAAGGCCCACCACCTGAAAAAGACAGTATTTCAAAAAACCAAAAATACCCAGAAAATCAAAATAGGTGAATGGGATTAACTTCCCGTAGTAATTGAGTGCCATTTTTTTGCGTCCCTGCTCGCGATCAGTGAGATTGGGTTTGTCAAAAGCTTTATTGAGAAAATGCAAATTTGATTTGGCGCGTTTGCCCCAAAGGTCTTTTCGGGCCACCACAACCACCATTTGTTGAGCGGTTTTGGCTGCATTTTGATTAAAGCAAGCCACGGCTAGTTTTTTAAGAACTTCGGGATTGGTGATGTGATAAAATTCCCATAACTGCAAATTGCTGCTGGTGGGCGCCAGGGCAGCATTTTCAAGGCAATGCTTCACTTTTTCAGCATCAATTTGTTCGTTTTTATAAACCCGGCAAGAGCGCCGGTATGCAATAGCTTCGGTAACAGATTTTTCCATCGTTTTTTAGCTAAAGATAACCTGAAATAATTTGATTCCAAACCAATAGCCCACCCCAAGAAAAAAAGGATATAACAACAGCAACCAAAGATAATCGATGAATCGCACTGTTTTAAATCCTTCCCCGCCTTTTGATGAAAGTAAATTTAGAAAATCATACCAGGACAGCAATCCAAGTTTGGAAGCCAGTAAGTTGGCCAAAATCGCAGTAATCAGAATGGCCAGACCAATAATATAGAGTTTAAGCATTCACTAAAGTTACAAGAATTTTATGACTCATTAAAAAAGGCTGGTCGTGTTGTAATTCAACTCTGTAATCGTTAACCGAAGCCACTCAAAATCACCTTCGGGTAGCTTCCAGATAATTCTGCTCACTTCAGGGATGTTGACACCTTCAAAAACGCTGTGTTGCATCATTTCAACTTTCCAGGGGTACTGTTGCGCGTCTTTGCTTCCGCCAAAAAACCTTGGTGCTTCAAAGGAAATTAATTCGCCGTTTTCGGCAAACTGAAAAATTCCGTTAACTGATAGATTATTCCAAGTCAAAGTCGCTTTCGCGGAATGGGCATCCACCGCTTCCCAGACAAGATATTCTTGAACAGCGGCTGAAGGAACCCAACAAATTTCTGCAAGAAACCGAATAATAGATCCCGTATTGATTTGAAGGTTGTCTTTTTCGTCAACTACAGGAATCAAAGACGCCAGTTTAATGACCATTTCGCCGGTTCCATTTTCAAAGCGGTCGCGCCCTGCTAAATAAACGCCGGGAAATGCTTTGACATCAGCGCTCCAAATAAATGCGGGGCTGTTCACATCAACATACTGTTGTGCATCAAAAGACATCCATTTTGAATCCGGTTTTGTTCTTAGCTGCCCGTTTTGCTTAAGGCGCAATGAGAATGCCTTAGGTTTCCCAACAACCCCTGATTGATTTAACCACGCTTGAACTATTGGGGGCAAGTGGGCGATTTCTTCCGGCCTAAGGATGTCCTGAGGATTTGTGTGAAATGAATTTAGTAAAGCGGTTTTTTCTGTAGTGATTTGGTTGTCAACTTGCTGCTTTCCAAAGAAAGGTAAGGTCAACAGAAGGATAAGCACATTGGCTAGGGTGCCATATTTGGCATCCTGCCAGTAAAGAATGAGAAGTATTTGTGAAAAGAAGATGGCAACAAAGGCCAAGTAAGGCCAAAACTCCTTTTTCAAAAGCAAACCTATCAAGGTAACGAGAAAGAGCATTGTTGTTATCCCCCAAAAAATCCCCATAGGTTTTGAAATAGTTGCAGCAAGTGTGCTCACTTTAGCTAACTGAAATCCCTTTAAAAAGCCAATAATGTGTATGGCTCCGTGTAGTAAAAGTAATATAGCAAGGAACGCTTTCATAACCCTAACTGTTTTTGGATATGAAAGTTACGTTTTTGTTTTCCGAATAAAAATGATAATAATCACCTCAAAGGAGACGAAGTGCTATTTTGGGTTTCTAGGATGATCTTCATACCAATCCTTAAAGGTCTTTTTAGATTTTCTTTTCTTTTGAAGGATAAACAAAACCACTATCAATAACACTATAATCCCGGCAATCCACAACACATAATTGAATGGAAAAACAGGATTCATTGCTGCAAAAATGGATATAAGTAATAAGGCAAGTAATATCAACGCCAGCCATATGTATCTTTGATGTTTCATTCAGATAAAGTACAAAATATTTAACTAACTGACTGTTAATAACTTGATAAAAATCAGAAGTGCTGATCGGATTAGAAGAGATAATTCAAACCAATATAGAGTCCGCTGTTACCATCTCGCGCATCCAGTGGCTTGCCAAAATCGAAAGCCACAATAAAATTTTCATTCATCACCACCCTGATTCCGGCTCCCAGCGAGGAGTGAAAGCGTTCAGCACCCGGATCGAAAAAAACAGAGCGTTCATTTTCGGGCACCCCTGAAGTGTCAATATCAATTTTATCAACAACTCTCCCCGTATCAAAAAAGGCGTTTATACCGAGATAAAAATTTTGTTTAAAGAGTATTTTTGGATTGCTTCTCCATCGCAGTTCGGCATTGCCCATCACCACTCCATCACCCACCACGCGGTTGCGCAATACCCCTCTTAAGGTTCGGGCACCGCCCAAGGCATCAGTATTGGCAGCGTTGTAAAAAGAACTGATAAGATAGGGCTGCATATAGAAAGGCACATTGCCTGCTATAGTGGTTTGGTAGTGACCTCTCAGCGCCAGTGTGAGTTTCTTTTGGGGAAGTACCGGAATATACTGCCGGTGTGTGAGACTCATTTTAGTATATCCAAAATCATTTCCTGCAATATCAGGTGAAATAAAGAAAATAACTTCACTCCAAACGCCTTTTGATGGGTTGGGTTCAAAATCTCTGGTGTCAAATACCACTCCTAGTTTTAAATGATTGTTCCAGCCGCCTTCTTTTTCTTTTTCAGAGATAACTCCCCATTCCACATAACGGTCATAAAGCCCGGGAACATCGGGCAACAACTCGTAATCGTCTTTTCCTTTGTTAAGTGCATTGATATCCACCGGAGCGATTTGGGTTTTAAATAGACCTATTCCCGCAAGCCATCGCAGGTGATTGCCACTCAGCTTTCCCTGAAGGTCAAAGGTAAATTTAAATTTTTGGCGCTCGTGCCGGTAATAGACTCTGGAGATGTAGTCAGTGAGGTTCTCATCATCCTCCCATTCCGGGTTATAAACGGCATCATACCCATTAAATCCATAAAAATTGAGTGCTTTTTCTGTGAGAAAACTCAAGTCGGCCGTGGTGCGAAGGTTTGGAATCAATTGATCTGAATCATAAAAAAAGCGGTTGATGCCCGAGCCCTTTGTAAATCGGGAAATCTCGAGGAATAGTGAATGATTGTATTTTGGATAACGGGAGCCATCGCCATAATGAAAGAAATTAACCACCCCGCCATATTGAAAGCCAAGGTCACTGTTGTAAGAAACTGCCGGCAATAGACCAAATGTCCAGCCGGTTTTGATGTTATCAGGTGGTACTAAAGTGTCATTTTGCCCAAAACTTTGATTACAACAAAAAAGAAATATAAGGATGAGAATTGTATAGCTGCATTTCATGGTCTTGCCGGCTGGTGTACTCAAAGAAACGAAAAAAAAAGAAATAATCTAGAAGAGCTTAAGGGTGTGTCAAATCTGGTGAGTGTGTTTACAGATTGTTTTATTTTTAACCACAAAAAAACCCAACACGAAAGTGTCGGGTTATTTTGCTCTTCCGCCTTCGGCGGACTCGAACTTTGCTCCTCCGCCTTTGGCGGACTCGAACTTTGCTCCTCCG
>CAXBNF010000023.1:0-44255 GCA_963977065.1 uncultured Flavobacteriaceae bacterium
CATCGGGGTCCAATGCTTGTAGCAAAGGTTACCATCCAATGATTGACCCCAGCGGAGTCCAATGATTGACCCCAGCGGGGTCATATGTTTATAGCTTTCGGGTATTTATTACAAATATTTGACCCCTCTGGGGTCTGTTTTTAGGTTATCTGTTAGTTTTACAAAAGGGAGACCCTTCGGGGTTCGGATTTTATTAAATGGAATCTTTCAATGATTGACCCCATCGGGGTCAAATGCTTGAAGCAAAGAATACCATCCAATGATTGACCCCAGCGGGGTCATCTCTTTGAATTTGAGTTGATATGTTTTTTTATATTTTCATCAAATCATACAATCAGAATACCCGTTGTATTCTATATTTGTAATTCAGACATTTTTAAAGACAACGCTTTGATCCACAAACCCAAAATACTCGCTATCATCCCTGCTCGTGGTGGTAGCAAAGGCATACCGGGCAAGAACATTAAATTGTTGGGGGGGAAACCTTTGTTGGAATATACTGTGGATTCTGCCCGGGAGAGCCGTTTATTGTCGCGTGTGATTCTTTCTTCAGATGATGAGGCCATTATAAGCCTGGCCAAGTCGATTGGTCTTGAGGTGCCTTTTGTGCGTCCGGCGCATTTGGCAACAGATCTTTCCGGTTCGCTGGAGTTGGTGCAGCATGCCTTAACTTTTTTTAAGGATAATGGGGCGCTTTTTGATGCGGTTTGCTTGTTGCAACCCACCACACCTTTTCGTGAAAAGGGAAGTATAGATGCTGCCATTCAGCGATTTATTGATAAAGAAGTTGACTCGCTGGTAAGCGTCCGGGAAGTCCCTGCTGAATTCAATCCGCATTGGGTCTTTGAGGCGGATGAAACCGGATGTTTGCATATTGCTACCGGCGAAAAAGAAATCATCAAGCGACGGCAGGAATTGCCCGTGGCTTATTTTAGGGATGGCAGTATTTACCTCACCAAAACGGAGGTGATTTTAAAGCAAGAATCGTTGTATGGGGATACAATTGGGTATATTATTTCTAAAAACAAACAATTCGTCAACCTCGACACACCTGAAGACTGGGAAAGAGCAGAATGGATACTTAAAAAGGGTCATAGTTAAATTTCATAAATGGTCTTTCTTATCACCAAATCCATTTCATCTGTGCAAATCTGCGGAATCTGCGGGAAACTTTTAAATTGTAAACAAAAACGAGAACAAACAAAACACCATGTGCGGAATTTCAGGATATATTGGTAAGCAGGATGCAAGCAATACGATCTCAGCGATGATAGGTGCCCAGTCCCATCGCGGTCCCGATGCTTCAGGAAGTTATTTCGATTCCGGTTTTGCTGCTTTGGGGCATAACCGCTTGTCTATCATTGACCTTTCGGCGGAAGCCAATCAACCTTTTATAGATTCAAGTGGGCGTTATATCATGGTTTATAATGGTGAGGTGTATAACTATAAAGAAATCAGGGAATCGTTAAAAGGACACTATGATTTTAAAACCCAAAGTGATACTGAGGTTGTGCTTGCGGCTTATATGCACTATGGCAGTGATTGCCTGAACCAATTTAATGGGATGTTTGCGTTTGCTATTTGGGATACCCACCAAAAAAAACTTTTTGCAGCCCGGGACCGTTTTGGCGTCAAGCCCTTTTATTATACCCAAAACAAAAATGGTTTCTATTTTTCCAGTGAGATGAAGGCCATACGTAAAGTCACAGAAAATAAGGAGTTTAACAAAACGGTTTTTGCGAATTATTTTGCCTTTGGAAGTTATGGATACCCTTATGAAACGTTTATTGAGGGTATCCATCAACTCCCCGGAGGACATGCGCTGGAGTTCAGTGATTCTGATATAAAAGTTATACAATGGTATGATTTTATAAATAATGTTGCTGCAGTCCCCACTGACTTGACTTTGGAAGAGGTAAAACACCGCTATTTGGGTTTGGTTAAAGACAGTATTTCCCTGCGTTTTCGTGCAGATGTTCCTGTGGGCATCAACATTAGCGGTGGAATTGACAGTTCGTTGTTATTGAGTTTGGTCAATTTAAGGCCTGATGCACCACAAATTAAAGCCTATACTTTTTACACCGGTGATGAACGCTATGACGAATTGCCGTGGGTGGAGGCTATGATTGCACATACTCAAACCCCTTTGACCAAAGTGTTATTTTCAGCAGCTGAGGTGACTGCTTATGCAACCTTAATAAGCAACTTTCAGGAGGAGCCTTTTGGGGGGATTCCAACTTTAGCTTACGCGAAGCTTTTTCAAAAAGCTCAACAGGACGGTGTAAAAGTAATTCTGGATGGGCAGGGAATGGATGAAGCCTGGGCAGGCTATGACTATTACCACACAGCATCCCAACAGACCATTCAAGGACAAACGACTCATGGAAGTCCTTTTAAAACCAACTGTTTGCAGTCCTCTTTTTTAAGTATGGCGTCTAAACCAGATTACCCAACACCCTTTGACAACGATTTACAGAACAAACAATACCGTGACTTGTTTTATACCAAGATTCCACGGGCATTGCGATTTAATGATCGTATTTCGATGGCGTTTTCTACTGAGTTGCGCGAACCGTTTCTAGATTACCGTCTCGTTGAATTTGCCTTTGCACAACCCGAACACTTTAAATTACAAAACGGACAGACCAAATTTGTACTCAGGGAAATCTTAGGAGATTTGGTTACCGATAAAGTGGCACATGCTCCCAAACGAGCATTACAAACACCGCAGCGGGAATGGATGTCGAATGAATTAAAAGCACAAGTGGAACAAACCATCGGTCAACTAAAAACCTCCCGATATAACGATTGGTTTGATTTTAAGGAAATGAGGGACGAATGGCACCGCTATCAAAACGGAAATCAAGATTCGTCTTTTCACTTGTGGCAATGGATGAATTTTAGTTTCTTAGTTGCCAAATTAGAAGACAATGGCTCTTAATTCAAAAATTTTATTGTTGTTACCCGATGGTGTGGGATTGAGAAACTTTGTTTATTCAGATTTTATTAATCTCGGTAAAAATTGGGGAATCGAAACTGTTGTGTGGAATAATACACCCTTTGATTTAAAGGGAATGGAAGTTAAAGAAATTCAGTTACAAGGAAAACCAAGTCCTAAAACCGATTTATTAAAACGTGCTCGAATTGATATCCAGCTCAAGACTTTTGAACGACAGACCGGTAACCCGGTGTTTACTTCCTATCGATTTACACCGGCAACTAAAACCCTCAAACAAAAAATAAAAAACAGCATTGTTAAGTATTACAGTAAAACTTATCAAAATAATTTAAGCGGTTTACGTAAAAAACTGCAACAAAGTGAGCGTAACACAACCTATTATCAAGCTTGTTTAGCGACCTTAAAGCAAGAGCAACCTGCGCTTGTATTTTGCACCAATCAGCGTCCGGTGAATGCAATTGCACCCCTCACAGCCGCACAGGATTTAGGGATTCCCACGGCTACTTTTATTTTTTCCTGGGACAACCTGCCCAAAGCCACTATGGTCGTGGAAACCGATTATTATTTTGTGTGGAGCGCCCATATGAAAGCCGAATTGCTTTTTTACTACCCTTACATCCGGGAGCATCAAATTATTATTAGTGGTACTCCTCAGTTTGAGATGCATTTTGATGCAAGACTCAAACAGACAAAGACCGCATTTTGTAACGAACATGAGTTGGATGTCAACAAGCGGTACCTCTGTTTTTCAGGAGACGACATCACCACTTCGCCACACGATCCTTATTATTTGGAAGAAACGGCTAAGGCCGTACGAAAAGTAAACGCTGAAGGAGGGCACTGGCAAATCCTGTTCAGAAGGAGTCCTGTGGATTTTTCCGGTCGTTATGACGCCGTGCTTTCCACTTTTAAAAGTGAAATAAGTGAATTGCCTCCTTTGTGGAAACAAGTGGGTGATCAATGGAATGCTGTGATGCCCTCTCCGGAAGACAACCGCAGGCTTTTAAACACCGTGGCACATTCAGAATTAATTATCAATGTGGGTTCGTCGATGGTTTTTGACGGGATTTGTCATGGGGTCCCCACTGCTTATATCAATTACAATCCGACACAGGAGCCGGTGAAAAAGGACATTCAAAGCATTTACAAATACATTCATTTTCAATCCATGCCCAAAGAGGCTCCGGTGTATTGGTTAAACAACCCGGAAGCACTCCCGGAAATTTTAACTAATTTAGACCACCCTAAAGAAAATACACTTGAAGCCGCAAGAAGCTGGTTTCAAACCATCAATGAACACCCACCCCAAAAGGCTTCAGAGCGTATTTGGGAGGGGATTGAAAAAATATTAAATAATGATTAATGATTTAAAGAGAATTTACAGCTTTTTACTTAAAAGCAAGAGAAAAATAGTTAATCAAATTTTTGGTGATAAAAACTATAAAAAGTTTGTCATCATCAGTCAGTCACGAACCGGTTCTACACTATTAATGGCACTTTTAAATAATCATGAAAATATAATTTGTGAAGGAGAACTATTTAAAAATTTAAACGGGAATACCTGTAATCAGATTTGGAATCGCTTTTTTTCTAAAAAACCAAAGAAAATCGAGCAAGTGGGATTTAAACTTTTTTATAATCATCCATTAAAAGGCGATCAATCAGTTTGGGATTTTATTAAAAATGATAAATCCATTACCATCATTCATCTTGTTAGAAAAAATTGGATGCGAGTATTAGTATCTCAAAAGGTAGGCCTAAAAACCAAATTATGGACAGAAAATATTCACAAGCCACATCAAGTTTCAATCGAAGAAAAGAAAGTGGAGATTTCCATCTATGAATGTGAAGAAGCCTTTAAAAAAGCATCCCTTAATGAAGAAAAAACAAGGGGTCAATTTGCTTCACATCCGTTTGTGGAAGTAACTTATGAAGACTTATCTAAGGATTCTGATTCTGTCATACGTAAAATAACAAATGTTTTAAATGTAAATTATCAAAAAGTTAAAGCGAATAATAAAAAGCAAAATACAGAACCACTAGAAGAGTTGGTAATTAACTTTTCAGAACTTCAAGATTATTTTAAGGATACTAAGTGGGCGTATCTTTTTTCTGAACAAAAATAAACTGTATGCACATCTGTTTCCTAACCCCCGAATACCCCCATCCCGACATCGGCAAGTCCGGTGGTCTGGGCACCAGTATCAAAAACCTGGCGACCCAGTTAGTGAAAGAGGGGGTCACTGTCACGGTGGTGGTTTGTGGGCAAAAGCAAGATGCGGTGTTTATGGAAGACCATATCACCTTTCATGTGATCAAACAACGCGCCTATAGTCTTTTTGGATTTTACCGCTACCGCAAGTTTTTAGAAACGTATCTCAATCGGCTGTGCCGCTCAGAGCACATCGATTTGGTGGAAGCCCCGGACTGGACCGGAATCACCGCCTTTATGCAATTGCAGGTGCCTTTGGTGATTCGCTTTAACGGAAGTGACGCCTATTTCTGCAAACTGGACGGGCGACCTCAGAAAAAGAAAAATTACTTTTTTGAAAAGTGGGCTTTGCAGGGCGCAGACCACCTGTTGTCTGTAAGCCAATTTACAGCAGCTGAAACACGTGCCTTGTTCGATTTAAAAAAGGAAATCACCGTGATACCCAATAGTATTGATATCCATCGTTTTGAACCACAACCCGAAAAGGAACAAGCGGACAGGGTGCTTTATTTTGGAACCATCATCAGAAAAAAAGGCGTGCTGGAACTCGTTTCCATATATAACTTAGTCCACGCGGCACATCCTGAAACCCAATTCATCTTTGCCGGTAAAGATGTGGTGGATGTCTTTACCGGAACATCTACCAAAGCAATGATTTTGGAAGGGTTGGACGATGCGGTAAAAGAAAAGGTTCACTTTTTAGAAGAGTTGCCCTATACTGCAATACAAGAAGAAATTGCTAAAGCCACGGTAGTTGTTCTGCCCAGTTTTGCTGAAGCCATGCCAATGACCTGGTTGGAAGCCATGGCTATGGAAAAAGCATTGGTCACCTCAGACATCGGCTGGGCAAAGGAATTGATGATTGACGGTGAAACCGGTTACACCGTTCACCCCAAAGACCATCAAAGGTATGCAGATAAAATAGGCGCTCTTTTAAAGGATAGCAACTTAAGGAAATCACTTGGAGTCCTAGCCCGAAAACGTGTGGCTGAACATTTTTCAACGAAAGTGATCACCCGGAAAAACAGTGATTTTTACAAATCAATTGTCAACAATCAAGACAAATCCTAAAGTATGTTGTTGTTAATTCATCATCAAAACAAAGTTGTTGCTGTTAAAAACGGCGATAAACAGTTGTCTGTTTTACAACCTCAAAATATTGCCAAGCAACTTTTTACTTTAGCTAAAGATTTTCCGGACGCGTTGATTGTATGGTGTGAAGCATCACAAAAAGACAATCTCAACCTGATAGAAATACCCCGGCTTTTTCATCATCATAAAATAATACATTCCTATGGGAACTCAACTTATTTGGGTGATTCAATAGGCTTTGTGGAGGACAGTCCGTTTATAAAAATCAATCCTAAAGTACCCTATCCCACCTGGCAATTGAGTTCGATGGTGGGAGGTATAACTGCTACAGTTTTAAATGCGATAGCTGATAAAATACCTTTCGTGGTGAATTTCGCCTATTTTTTAAATTCGCTCGGAAAATTAGTTATGCCACAAGGGATTTTTTGTTACAACAACCCCAATTTGCTGATAGAAGTTCCTAAAAAGCAATCAAAAAAAGGGACTTCTTTTGACTTATTTCGGTTTGTAAAGCAACATTATAAGACTCGCTGGACTTTTTTGCTTTTCCTTAATATGATCTATTACAATAAAAAGTTTCCTTTATTTCCTCTAATCTCAGCGTTATTTTACAAGAATCGTAAACTACCACTTGATTTACTTGACAAGATACCTTTAGTAACCAACAAAAAAGCGGAAGCAGCTTTGAGCTTGGATGTAGTGATTCCCACAATTGGAAGAAAAAAGTATTTGTATGCTGTTTTAAAAGACCTATCCGCTCAATGCCTTTTGCCAAAAAAAGTCATTTTAGTAGAACAAAATCCTGATTTGGAGTGTGGTAGCGAACTCGATTTTTTAACTTCAGCGTCCTGGCCCTTTGAGGTAAAGCATATTTTTATTCGTCAAACAGGAGCTTGCAATGCCAGAAATCTGGCACTTAATGAGGTCACGGCAGCCGCTGTTTTTCTGGCAGACGATGATATAAGAATGGGAAGTAATTTTTTAGAGCAAGCCTTTAAAAAAATGATTGCTTTACAAGTTGAAGCTGTAACTCTTTCCTGTCTTCAGGAGGATGAAATTGAAATTAATAAAACCCCCATTCAATGGAAATCCTTTGGTTCCGGTTGCAGTATCGTTTACACGAAAACATTAAAAGACATCCGTTTTGATATGGGCTTTGAAAACGGTTTTGGCGAAGATGCCGATTTTGGTATGCAGCTACGCAATAAGGGAGTTGATATTATTTACATACCTGAGCCCTCAATTTTACACCTAAAAGCACCTGTTGGCGGTTTTCGAACACAACCCAAGTTGGAATGGGAAAACGAACCCATCCAACCAAAGCCTTCACCCACAATTATGCTTTTCCATTTAAAGCACCGTTCCAAAGAACAACGACAAGGGTATAAGACAACCTTATTCTTTAAATACTACCCAAAGCAATCCATTAAAAATCCTTTTCGTTATTTTAGGATTTTTAAAGCGCAATGGAACCAGAGTGTGATTTGGGCAGAGAAATTGGCTGGGAGAGACAGCTATTAGATAATAACTATGAGATTTTAGAATAGAGAAAATAAAGAAGATAAAATAGATAAAAAAATAAACGGTTAATCCTATTTAGGACTCTACACGCTACAAACCAGAAACTTGAAACCAGAAACCACAAATATAGAGACCTCCCTGATCATCTGCACTTATATGCGTCCGCAGCCATTACATCGCTTGCTGGTGTCGGTGATGCAGCAGACATGTAAGCCAGATGAAATCCTAATAGTGGACGGTTCTACCAATGATGGCACTCAACAGATGCTGGCAGGAGCCGGGTTTGAAGGCGTGCGTTATTATCAGGTAAGTGCACAGGACAGAGGATTGACCCGGCAGCGCAATTTTGGGATTCAAAAGGTAGCCGGGACTTCAGCTGTCATCTGTTTTTTGGATGATGATACTGTTTTGGAACCTGATTATTTTGAGCAATTGCTCTCCACTTATATCCAATTCCCCGATGCACTGGCTGTGGGTGGATATATTAGCAATGAAGTGGTCTGGGAGACTGTTCCGGAAGGGTATGTACCCCGTACAAATGAATATGTGTATGACGGCTACAAACGCAAAGACGGCAGCCGTTTTGTATTGCGAAAGAAATTGGGTCTCGACAGTGATGTCCCCCCGGCGCATTTCCCTGAGTTTGGTCACGGGCGTAGTGTGGGATTCCTTCCGCCAAGCAACAAAACCTATCCCGTACAACAGATTATGGGTGGGGTATCATCTTACAGAAAGGATGTATTTGAAACCATGTCATTTTCCACTTATTTTGAAGGCTATGGCCTCTATGAAGATGCTGATTTTAGTCTGCGTTTGTCTAAAAAGGGAGCATTGTATGTTAATACAGCAGCCCGATTGCAGCATTTACACGAGCCGGATGGCAGACCCAACCAATACCATTATGGAAAGATGGTGGTGCGCAACGGCTGGTATGTTTGGCGGGTGGCGCATCCCAGTCCGTCTTTAAAAGCAACTCTAAAATGGCATGCAATCACTATCTTGTTAATTAAAATTCGGTTTGTCAATGTATTGACTACCTCAAAAAGAAAAACTGCTTTTACTGAGGCTCTGGGACGCGTTGTGGGTTGGTGGAGTTTGTTTTTTAATGCTCCCAAAATCAAATAAAGGATAATCCTAATGCTAACTAATTCTCGCAATGAAAACTTCAAAAGACATTATAGAAACCAATAAAAAGCAAAAGGAATTCTACAATACCAAGAAAAAAAACCTGGCGACGCGGTTGTGGTCTAGACTAAGGGAAAAGACACTTAAAGGAATCAGGCAGAACTCAGGAATGCAACAACAGTATTATGCCCTTCATAAAGTATGGTTTGGGGATTTAAGTTCTAAAAAAGTATTGGATTTGGGGTGTTATGCCGGCAACACTTTATCGATGTATTTGGCTGAAAACTCA
The DNA here is from genome assembly GCA_963977065.1 of uncultured Flavobacteriaceae bacterium. Lineage (GTDB taxonomy): Bacteria > Bacteroidota > Bacteroidia > Flavobacteriales > Flavobacteriaceae > Planktosalinus. The sequence goes on from CAXBNF010000023.1 coordinate 9,199, forward strand.
AAGTCTTATCTTGGTTTGGATTTGAGTGAGGTCGCGATTGAAAAGCTGAATAAACGCCTGGAGCACTTACCACACGCCAAGGCTATTGCAGCCGATTTCCTTTCAGATGCCTTTCAGGAAACGGAATTTGATCTTATTTATGCGTATGGGGTGTTGCATCATTTTGAGAATACAAGTGTTTTGATTGACAGACTGAATGAAAAGCTCGCTCCAAAAGGCACCATCATTAGTTATGATCCACTGGAAACCAGTGTACCCATAAAATTTTTAAGACTTCTTTACAGACCTTTTCAAAGTGATGCCGCCTGGGAGTGGCCATTTACCCGAAAAACCTACAAACAATTTGCAAACGCTTTTGACATTGAAGAACGGCGAGGTATCCTAGGGAAATCTAAATGGATTGTACTACTTAATTTATTGCCTCTAAGCGCTGAAAAGAAAAAACAAATGGCTCAAAAGTGGCAAAATCAAGACTGGAATCAGTCGGCTGTTTCAGATAAAAGTTTGTTTCGATGTATGCATATTACGATGAAGATGCGGAAGAGGTAGTTTTTTGTGTTTTCGGTTTAGCGGGTTAGCTGTTTGATTGTAATTGAGTAGAGTACTAGAAATCAAATTATAATTTTACCTTTAATCTTTAAAATTATGTGAAATTTCAAACATATTTACAATATAAAGGTTTGTTATGTATATCCCAGAGGTAAACCATTAAGGCATTAAGAAATAATAAGTTTTTACTCTTCACTATCCTTAACTTCTTAATGGTTCAATAAAAGAGTTTTTATTTCATTATCTTATTAGAACCATTAGGCATTAAGTATTAGTAAGTTTTTACTCTTCACTATCCTTAACTTCTTAATGGTTCAATAAAAGGGTGGTTATTTAAGTACAGTAGTTCAACCATTAGGGCATTAAGTGTTTTAAAATTTTATATTTTCACCCACCCATTCAAGGTTTATAATTTACTCCGGCAATCTTTTAAAGTATTCATTCACAAAAGGCTTCATTGATTTTGTAATATTGTCAGTGTAGAAATTTATTAAGAGTCCTTGAGGTATTTTAAGTAACTTCATATATGTTAGAATTTGAGCCTCATGGACAGGTAGTAAAAATTCAATTGCTTTAAGTTCAATTACAATACAATCGTTCACAAGTAAATCCAGTCTTAAATCTGTTTCAATATGAATTGAATCATATGACACAGGAACTGAAATATGTTGGTCAACTTTAAACCCATTTTTGATCAGTTCATATCTAAGGCATTTTTGATAAACACTTTCAAGCAATCCAGGCCCTAGTTCTTTATGAACTTTAATAGCACATCCAATAATATCATAAGATAATTGAGTTACATATTTTTTTGTCATAATAGATAAAAATAGCGATTTGATTTTAATTTATACTCATTTAAAATTAAGTAAATCAATTCAATAAATAAAAGATTAAACTTTACTCTTCACTAAGCTTAACTTCTTATTGGTTTAAAAAAGAGTGTTTATAGCAATCTCATATTAGAACCATTAAGGCATTAAGAAATAGTAAGTTTTTTACTCTTCACTAAGCTTAACTTCTTAATGGTTTAAAACTATAGTTCATTTAATTCCTTCGCTGCCATGTTCTAATTATTTTAAGAACAAAACCTAAAGATGGTATACTTTTGCTGAATAAGGCTTATTTTAGTCCAGTAAAATGATGTTTATATAATATTGAACCATTCACCATTGAAACTCCTAATCATCACCCATACATCCCACAAAAAGCAAGGCAACAGCTACTTTGCTTATGGCCCTTATGTCAGGGAAATGAATCTTTGGGAAAAGCAGGTTGACGAAATTTTAGTGGTTGCTCCTTTAGTCGAAACCACTCCCGGTGCTATTGATTTGCCCTATAAAAGTGCGAGCATCACATTTTTTAAAGTACCTGCCTTTTCAATGACAAGTATTGGAAATACACTAAAAGCTCTTTTACAAATTCCGGTTATTCTATGGGTGCTTTTTAAAGCCATGCGAAAGGCCGAACACATCCACCTGCGATGCCCGGGGAATATGGGTTTGCTGGGAAGTGTGGTTCAACTCTTTTTTCCAAAGAAGAAAAAATCAGCCAAATATGCCGGTAACTGGGACCCCAACGCGAAGCAGCCCCTGAGTTACCGTTTTCAAAAATGGCTCCTCAACAACTCCTTCCTCACCCGAAATATGCAAGTGATGGTCTATGGTAACTGGCCTCATACTTCAAAAAATATCGTTCCTTTTTTTACTGCTACGTATCCGGAATCCAAACGTCAAAAAATCACAAAAGCCTTTCAATCGCCCTATAAGGCCCTCTTTGTGGGTGGGCTCACATCCGGAAAAAATCCCTTATATGCGGTGAAACTTATACATCAATTCATCCGGGAAGGAATTGATATCAGTTTAAATCTTTATGGAGAAGGCCCGGAACGACAAGTGATTATAGACTATATCACAACCAACCAACTTCAGGCGAGCGTTCATTTACATGGCAATCAGACAGGGGACGTCGTTGAACAGGCGTATCAGGACAGTCATTTTCTTATCTTAGCTTCCCGTTCTGAAGGCTGGCCAAAAGCAGTGGCTGAGGCGATGTTTTGGGGATGTATTCCGTTAGCAACTCCGGTATCTTGTGTGCCTGAAATGCTGGGACAAGGAGAGCGGGGAGTGTTATTGGCAAAAAAATTGGAGCGGGATGTAGAGGTTTTTTTAGAAGTTATAAATAACAATGAAAGACTTCAAAGGATGTCAATTCAAGCCCAAACCTGGTCCCAGCAATTTACGCTTGAAGCGTTTGAAGAAAAGATAAGTAGTTTGATTTATAATTAGGAGGTAAATGGTTTCTCGCAAAGGGGCGCAAAGTTTAAACGCAAAGGAACGCAAAGGGATTATTTAATTTTTTAAATTTATTCTTTTTAAATACATGAATGAGAATGAATTGTCATATTTAGTGATTGGTTTAGCTTTGGAGTTGCACAAAAATGTAGGCCCAGGATTACTAGAATCGGCTTATGAAAATGCCTTAGCGTTTGATTTGAGAAAATCAGGTCTTGATATTAAACAACAGGTTCCAATGCCATTTGTTTATAAAGAGATTAAAATGGAAGTAGGTTATAGGATTGATCTTGTTGTTGAAAATAAATTATTGATAGAGGTAAAGTCTATTGATAGTCTTGCACCTGTTCACTTTTCACAGTTACTGACCTATTTAAGACTATCTGATAAAAAATTAGGGCTACTTATAAATTTCAACTGTAAATATCTTAAAGACGGTATTCATAGAATTGTGAACAATCTGGAAGAGTAAATAATGAACATTAAAAGAATCTTTGCGCTTCTTTGCGAACATCTTTGCGTTTCTTTGCGAGAAATAGTTTATTCCTGAACTAAAACCATAAAATAAACCATTAACAAATAACAATTCACCAAAAAATGAAAATCCTTCACCTCATAGATTCTTTAAATCCCGGCGGTGCAGAGCGTATGGCGGTGGGGTATGTGAATGCGCTGGCAGAGCAGGGGCTAAGTGTTTATTTATGGAGCAGCAGGGAAGAGGGGCTTTTAAAAGAAAGTATTCATCCCAAAGTCAATTATCACTTTTTGAATCGTAGGGGTTTGGTTGGAATCCAAGCTTTGAAAGAGGCAATTCACCTAATTAAAGTTGAAAACATTCAATTGATTCATGCACATACCACTTCTTATGTTTTTGGGACTTTGCTTAAACTGTTTTGTAAGCATTTAAAATTAGTATGGCACGACCACCACGGGAACAGACCCCAATCCCACACCAATAGAAAAAAATCCCTTGTTTTTTGCTCTCGGTATTTTGATGCGGTTTTTACAGTCAACCAAACTCTGAAAGACTGGCATAAAGCCCACTTGAAAACAAAAAATATTTATTATATCCCCAATTTTGTTAGCCTTCCGCAAATCGATTTTAAAAGGAAGGCACTTTGGGGCACAAATAAAACCATTGTGTGTGTGGCTAATTTGAGGCCTCCCAAAAACCATCAAAATTTAATCACTGCTTTTTCTGAAGTTTATAAATCCCATCATGACTGGAAATTGCAGCTCATTGGAAAAGAAAAAAATGATGTCTATTCCAAAACACTTCGAGCCTTAATAGCAGATTTAGGTCTGGATAAAGCCGTTGTATTTGCCGGTCAGCAAGCTGATGTTCACTCCTTTTTAAATAAGTCAAGTATTGGTGTTTTATCTTCAGATATGGAGGGGCTGCCAATGAGTCTTTTGGAATATGGACTATCCTGTTTACCCGTGGTTTGTACAGACGTGGGCTATTGCAGCGAAGTGGTTCAGGGATTTGGAAAAGTGGTGCCTCCCGGTGATTCTAATGCACTGGCAGAAGCGCTTTTATATTACATTCAAAATCCAGGCCTTGCAGCTGCAGATGCTGCAGGACTTCAAAAGCACGTTGAGGAAACCTATACAGCGCAAGCGGTTTTGCCTCAAGTTATTGAAATTTATAAGCGTTTATTAAAAATTGAATCCTAGCTTTGATTTAAAACTTGAGCTTCTTTGTAACAAATAGAGGTTTATATCAACAAACAGTGTATTGTAAATTCATTCTTTCGCCTTAAGCGAAACTATAACAAGAAAACCCGCTATGTTTAAAAAATTCTTTGTTCTGGAGTGGAAATCCTTTATCAGGTCGGCCTCGTTTAAGTCAAACCTGGTGTTGAAAATTTTTATGGCATTGGGGGCGATTTACTTTATAGCAATGTTTCTCTTATTGGGTTTTGGAGCCTATTACATTCTTGAAAAATTAGAATTGGAGCCTTTTGCAACAGTCAATCAGGTACTATTGTATTATATCCTGTTTGATTTATTGATTCGTTTTTTCTTTCAAAAGGCACCTGTGTTAAACATCAGACCGCTACTCACTTTTAATATTTCCAAAAACAACATCGTGGGTTACACCCTGGGTAAAACTGTGCTATCTTATTTTAACTGGATTCATTTGTTTTTCTTATTGCCATTTACATTGGTACTTATCAGGGAAGGTTTTTCAGTGAGCGGTTCGTTTAGTTGGTTTGTAGCTTGCTTTGCGTTCATTTTCCTAAATAACTTTCTCAATATTTTAAGCAATAACAGAGATGTGCTTCTCTTTGCTTTGGGTGTTGTTTTGGTGAGTATTGCCGGTTTGCATTACTTTTCAATCTTTGATACTGCTTTGTATACAGCTCCAGTTTTTAATGGGTTTTATACCACGCCATACCTTGTTTTATTTCCGGTTTTAGCATTGATTTTGGTGGCCGTTTATACGTTTCAGTTTTATAAAAAACGCTTGTATTTGGATTCGGGTCTATCTGTTAAGCAAAAGGATGCGCAAACTGAGAATTACAGCTGGCTGGATCGGTTTGGACTGATGGGCAGTTTTCTTAAGAATGACATCAAACTTTTAAAACGCAACAAGCGTTCACGCACCACCATACTTATGAGCGTGCTGTTTATATTTTATGGCCTTTTGTTTTTTACTGGTGCGGTGGAAGCCTATGAAGGACCCGTGTGGCGCATATTTGCAGGCTTGTTTGTGACCGGTGGGTTTTTGTTCACATTTGGGCAATTTGTGCCCAGTTGGGACAGTGCCTATTATCCATTGATGATGAGCCAAAACATCACCTACCGTGATTATTTAGATTCCAAATGGTGGTTGATGGTCATTGCCACGGTTGTGACTACGATTTTAAGTTCGTTTTACCTTTATTTTGGCTGGGAAGTCTATTTAGCCCTTCTGGTGGGGGCGATTTATAACATCGGTGTGAATGCACACATTGTTTTGTGGGCAGGGGCTTATGTAAAAACACCCATCGACCTTACCCAGAACAAAAACGTCTTTGGCGACAAGCAGTCCTTTAACATTAAAAGTGTCCTGTTGGCGTTGCCCAAATTGTTATTGCCCATGATGCTGTATGCCATTGGTCACTATACGTATGGACCTACACTGGGTTATTTAATTGTTGCCGGTTCCGGCGTACTGGGCTTTGCCTTTAAAAATAAGGTGTTTGCTATTATTGAGACTATTTATAAAACGGAAAAGTACAAAACGATTGCGGCATATAGTCAGCGGAATTAGTGCTGAGAGGTTAGTGGTGAGTTGTGTGGGGTGACAGGGAGATTGGGTGAAGAGGAGAGAGGGAGACAAGGTGAGGGAGAGAAAAGAAAATAGAGAAGATAAAAAATTTCTGTTGATTGAGTTGAGTGATGTGCTGAGCTTGCCGCAGTGTCGAAACTAAAGCGGGAGACAAAGTGATTGGGAGACAAGGAGAGAGGGAGACAAGGTGAGGGAGAGAAAATAGAGAAGAGAGAAGTACGAAGTTAGAAGTTAAAGGGGCGAAGTGGGTGATGAAGACCGATGACGGTTGACCGATGACAGATGACAGAAAAAAACCGGAAAACTCTAATCAGGGAAGTTCATTAAGACCAATGACCGAATATAAATTTGAAATAAAAAATTTTGAAATAATCATGATACACGTAGAAAACTTAACCAAGACATACGGAACCACCACTGTATTGAGCATTCCGCAACTGGAGATTCCCAAAGGGCAGAGTTTTGGCTTGGTGGGGAATAATGGTGCCGGGAAGACGACCTTTTTTAGTTTGCTGTTGGATTTGATTCAGCCGTCCACCGGTCGTATCACCAGCAATGCCGTGGAGATAAGCAGTAGCGAAGCTTGGAAACCTTTTACTTCGGCGTTTATTGATGAAACCTTTCTGATAGGTTATTTAACTCCGGAAGAATACTTCTACTTTATTGGCGAATTGCGCGGTTGGAACAAAGCAGATGTGGATGCATTTTTAGCTCCTTTTGCCGATTTTTTCAATGACGAAATCCTCAATAAAAGAAAATATCTGAGGGACTTGTCCAAAGGGAATTCCAAAAAAGTGGGGATTATTGCCGCATTGATTGGAGACCCTGAAGTGATTATTCTCGACGAGCCTTTTGCCAATCTGGATCCTACCACACAGATACGCCTCAAACGAATCCTGAAAGAGCTTGCTAACAATCCTGAGGTTACTATATTGGTTTCCAGTCACGACCTGCAGCACACTGTTGAGGTCTCAAACCGCATCGTGGTTCTTGAAAAAGGAGAAATTGTTAAAGACCTTCAAACTTCGACAGAAACGATGAAAGAACTGGAAGCATTTTTTAGTGGGGAACCGGTTTTGGAGTAGTTTTTAGTGGTGAGAGGTTAGAGGTGAGTTGTAAGTTCAGAAATCAATTTAGCAAAAATTTCAAACCTAAGATTTCAAATTTCAAATTTGACATTTGAATCCACCTCCGCTTAAGCTACGGTATGCGAAGCCTGAAATCCCTAATTTTGCATTTTACTTCCAAAACTCAAATCACCGGCATCACCCAAACCGGGGACGATATAGCCTTTTTCGTTTAGTTTTTCATCTATGGCTGCAATCCATAGGGTTATTTCATCACTTAAAACTCCTTTTAAATAATCAACACCCGGGTGTGAGCCAATCACAGAGACCAAATGTATTTTTGCTGGAGTTCCCATAGGTTTTAAAGCTTCCAGAACATTGATAAAAGTGCGGCCGGTGGCCAACATGGGATCTGCGAGTATGAGCGTTTTGCCTTCGAGGGAAGGAGTGGCAAGGTATTCTACTTTGATTTCAAACTCAGTTGAAGAGGTATGGTGACGGTAAGCCGAAATAAACGAATTTTCAGCTCGATCAAAACAATTGATAAGTCCGTTGTGGAGCGGCAAACCGGCTCTTAAAATGGAACATACGACAATTTGGTCTGCGTGCAAAGCGGTTTTGGACTCACCCAGCGGTGTTTTCACTGACGTTGCTATATAATCAAGTTGCTTGCTCAATTCATAGCCCAATAGTTCCCCAATGCGTTCGATGTTTTTTCGAAAGCGCATGGCATCTTTTTGGATGGAAACATCCCTGAGTTCAGCGACAAATTTATTGAGTATTGAATTTTGATTTTGAAGGTTATTGACTTGCATAGTTGGATTTAATCAAAATAGTCAGCATAGCGTTTCAATTCGTGTAACAGCCATTCCACTGAGCCTCTGTTGTCACTGATTGCCTGGATGCGCTTGCGAATTCCCAATTGATAATTGTGTAATTGAGATCGGGCATCACCGGTCATTTTTGTGTTTCGGTTTAATAGATTAATTTCTTTGGTGAGCGCGTCATTGAGAGCTGTAACCTCATAGGTTTTTTGAGAAAGGGCTTGTTCACATAGCGTTATCATAGTTTGTATATGTGAGGTCGTTGCATCATCTGTCGGCCACTTTTTTCCTTCATCCAGTTTTATGTTAATCATTGTTTCTGAGGAAATGGCATCCACCTTAAGTGGCTCTTTAGTGGTGACAAATGCAAAGCCTAAAACGGAGAGGAGTATGATTAAAAATGTTTTCATTGTTCAAATATATCTGTTATTAAAGAATCAAAAGAATCATTTGGGTTATTTCAATACATTGACAGTTTCTTTATAAATTTCAAGTAAATGTTCCTCCTGAATTACAATGTCTGTCATCGTTAAAGAGAGGTAGCTTGCAATTTTTTTTATACCATCAGGACTGTCTGAAAAGTCCTTGTTTATGAGCCCATTCATTAACATTTTAGCATACTCATTACAAAAATCCTGATAGTTATATACTTTATTTAATAACTGAATTTTGTGTAATGGAAGTTCGTTAATAATTCCGGTTTGGATGCCTGTATTGTAGGCGCTGCTCAATAATTGCTGGGTTCTTGTTCCTTGAAAAAAAGTAGGCATTTTGTTAATGATTTCTGCATTAGCATAGTACCGGCTACTGTCTCTTAGCATTTTATGATATTCAATCACAGCTTCAATGATGCGTGTATTGCTTTCAATTTCTAAACTGATATTGTCAATCAGTATTTGGGATTGTGTGCTTCTTTTTTGATTGTCCTGCCAGTTTGAAATAACAAAGCCTAAATAGACCCCAATCATCACAGGAATGATTTGAAGTATGATATCACCTAATTTTCGTTTCATCTGTTTCGTTTTTAAATGGAACAATGAATTTAAATTCAAGTTGTTAGATTCATGAAAATCTTTAAAAAGAGTTGAATACTCTTTCAAAGATACTTTATTTGTTCCAAAATCTCATTTTTCAATTCAATAAATCAAAAAGGGTTTTTTCTACAGTTTTTTTAATATATTGAGAATTGATTTTATACACTGTTTTCTATGAACAAATTTGTTTGGTATTCTCCATTGCTAAACCTGCGTGGGCTTCATTTTTTATTTTTGTTTGTTGTATTAAACCCATTGCAATCACAGACTCTTGAAGAAAATATCGAACAGGTATTTACAGATTTTCAATTGATGGGAATGTCTGTTTGGGTTGAAAACAATGGGATTGAGCAATCGTTTCATTTTGGTTTAAAAGATTTTACAAGAAATCTGGAGATGGATGAAGATACTAAATACCGCATCGCTTCCATTTCAAAAACGGTCACTGCCCTCGGGCTTTTAAAGTTGTATGATGATGGAGCGTTTGATCTGGACGACCCGATAAATGATTATTTGAGTTTCCCCATTACAAATCCCTCGTTTCCGGGTACTGAGATTACTTTCAGAATGTTACTGTCTCACACATCAAGCATACAGGATGGCTCCGGTTACAACGGTTTTTTAAATGCCACTTTTTCGCAAAACCCCATTCCTTCCCTTGAAGAATTACTCCTTCCCCAAGGTTCTTTTTATTCCGCCAATATGTATCGCACAGAGTCCCCGGGAACTTATTTTACTTACAGCAACCTCAATTATGGCGTGATTGCAACTTTGATTGAAGCCATTAGCAATGAGCGATTTGATGTGTATATGAAAAATGAACTACTCGACCCTTTGGGAATTACCGGAAGTTACAACATTCAGGATATCAATAACATCAATGATATCGCTGTGTTGTATCGCAATCAAGGGGGATGGAATCCGCAGTTTGACAATTATCAGGGCGTAATGCCGGCCCCGCCTACTAATCTTCCTTCGTTGGTTTTGGGAACCAATGGCTTGTTTTTTTCGCCACAAGGCGGCTTGCGGGCTTCAGCAAATGAATTGGGAACTTTATTGCAATTTATAAAAAGTGAGGGCGCTTCTCATCCCGGGATTATTTCACAGCAAACTTTACAAGAAATGAAATCCATCCAATGGGATTTTAACGGCAGTAATGGAGATAATTATTTTGATTTATTTAACCGATGGGGACTGGGGGTGCACCATGCCAATTTATCTGAGGACGATCAAATTTGCCTGAATTCGGAATGGGGTAGTTTTATAGGCCATCCCGGCGAGGCTTATGGGTTGATTAGTGATGCTTATTTTTCTGAAGATGGTGAGGTCGCTTTTTCCTTTTTAACCAATGGTAGTTTTTTAGGGTATCAGTCTGGGAATACCAGTTCTTATTATACAGTTGAAGAAGCCCTGTTTGCTGTTTTATGTACTTATTTCAATGCTCCACTTTCGTTAAATGAGGTCACTCTTGAACAGGTCTTTGTTTTTCCGAACCCTGTTTCAGAGGGTTTAAGAATTGATGGTGTACAAGCGTTTCCCATACACGCAAAGCTTTATGATGTGAGAGGTGTTTTGTTGATTACACAACGAATTGAAGACAATGATAGTGCAGCACTCAACTTTTCTGAAATAGAAAAAGGGCTTTACTTTTTAACAATTGATTCCCCTTTTGACGAAAGCCGGAAATCCTTTAAGGTCATTAAAAAATAAAAAATGCCGGCTGTTTTTGACCGGCATTTTTAAGGATCTAAAAGCGCTTAAATCTTCACTGTCAATACCGGAATTTGAGAGGTGTTTGCCAGATCTTCCCCAACACTTCCGGCGAGCAATTTGTTGATGCCTTTTCTACCGTGAGTGGGGATGGCAATCATATCTGCTTGCAGCAACTCAGCTGCATTTATGATGCCATCAGGAACTGAATAATCATTAAAAATTAAAATATCTTCAGAGTTATTTGAAATGCTGGTTTTATTCAGGAACAATCTCATTTGTTCTCTTATCTCGAGTGTATTTTTGAAATTTACATTTGGGGTATTTATATAAACCATTTTTAAAGTAGCTTTATAACTATCAGCAAACTGCTTTATATTTTTAAAAGCATTTAGGTTTTCAATGTCAAAATTGGATGCAAAAACAATGGTTTTTGGATGAAATTCTTTTGCTTTTGATTTAACAACCAGAACAGGAATGTCTGAAGTGCGCACTACCTTTTCAGTGTTAGAGCCCACAAAATATCCTTTTACTCCGCTTGCACCTTGTGAACCCATCACAATAAGGTCTGCTTTCACCTCTTTGGCTACATTATCTATTTCTTCAAAAACTTTAAAGTGTTTGATGATTGGGGTGCTTTTTATGCCTTTCATATAATCGCGTTCCACAAATTCTTCAAAACGTTTTGTAGCCAACTGCATAAAAAACATTAATTCCCGTCTTTTAGTGGCTTCTGTAATACTTATCATTTGTTCTGAAATGTCAAGCATGTGGAGCAGATAAAGTTGTGCTTTGTTTTTGCGTGCTATATCTGCCGCAACTCTAAGGGCATAATCAGAATGATCTGAAAAGTCTATGGGAACAATAATTTTTTTCATAGTTTTTGGTTTTTAAGTGTTAAACAGTCATAGAAAACAAACGTGTTTCAGGTTGTTTTTGTTGTAATAAAATATCAAATGCCATACAGACATTTCTAACGAAGGGCCTTCCCTTTTCAAGTATAATTATAGCATTTGAGTTTATATGTATCAATCCATCTTTTTCAATTTCATAGAGGTTTTCTTTAATTTCTGAAAAATTGATGATTTCTTCTTCAGATACAGACCACTGTGTTTGCAGATTGCACATTAAATTGAGAATGTGTTTTCTTAGAATCTGATCTTCTTGAGAGAGTAAATGACCTCTATAAACCGGAAATCTATTTTGTTCTAAAAGTTTGTAATAAGCTTCTATATTTTTTTCATTTTGTGCAAAAGCCGTCCAGCTGTCGCTTATGGAAGAAGCACCCAAACCAATCATGATTTTGTTTTTTGTGGTGGTGTATCCCATAAAATTGCGATGCAGGGTCTTTTTTTGCATTGCCAGGGTCAAAGGGTCATCAGGCAAGGCAAAATGATCCATTCCAATTTCAACATAACCCATATTTTCCAACCATCGTTTTCCGGTCTCATATTGCTCTCGCTTTTGTTCCGGGGAGGGAAGGTTCTCTTCACTAAATCCTCGTTGACCATTTCCTTTTATCCACGGCACGTGTGCATAACTGTAAAAGGCAATGCGGTCTGGTTTTAACTCTTTGGTTTTTTCTATGGTGTATTTGATATGTTTTAAATTCTGATAGGGCAAGCCAAAAATGATGTCGTGTCCCACCGATGTATAGCCTATTTCACGTGCCCATTCTGTCACTTTTTTTACATTTTCAAAAGGTTGAATGCGGTGAATTGCTATCTGTACAGCCATATTGTAATCCTGCACCCCATAACTCACTCGTCTGAATCCAACATCATAAAGTGCCTGTAGGTGTTCTTTTGTGGTATTGTTAGGGTGTCCTTCAAAGCTAAAACTATACTCTTCTGCCAAAAAGGAGTCTTTAAGGATTCCTTTTATCAATCTTGTTAGGTTTTCGGGACTGAAAAATGTGGGTGTCCCTCCTCCCAAGTGGATTTCCCTGATTAACGGTTTATCTTCCAAGAGTTGCAGGTAAAGATTCCATTCTTTGAGGATGGCACTAATATAAGGATTCTCAACTTCATGTCTTTTAGTAATGCGTTTATGGCACCCGCAAAAAGTACAAAGGCTTTCACAAAAGGGAAGGTGAATGTAGAGGCTAATGCCTTCACTTTCATTGTATTGGTCATATTGAATTTTCAATCGTTTTGTCCAGTCTTCAGTTGTAAAACTATTTTCATTCCAGTAAGGCACAGTGGGGTAACTGGTGTACCTCGGTCCGGGAACGTTGTATTTTTGAATTAAGTGCTGCATTTGTACTGTTTTCAGGTACAAAGATAAAATGAGACTGTTGAACGTACTATGACTTTGGTCATAACTCCTGTTTTGCTAATGCTCTATGAATTCATACAATTTTAACAATCAAGGAATTCTTTGACATAAAATAGAAGTTCTCAGTTTAAATTTGAAAAATAAATATATCAACTAAAAATAAATCTTATGAAAACAATTCTAAAATCCATTTTGTTCTTCGTATTCATTTCAATTTGTGTAAACGGATACACTCAGACAGAAGAGCCAGGTCTTCCTGATGAGGGAGAAGTGCCGGCTCCGGCAGCAACTGATGGACTTACTTCAGCAGCAGATGCAGTAGGCAAACAATTGCAAGGAGACCCCTGCAGTGAACAAAGCTATGCAGAGCAGGTTTATTGTTATACAGGCCAGTGGCTTTCTAGCATTATTGCTTGTGGTTATGGTATAAACACCCCACAATACACCCTTTGTGATACCGGACAATCATTAAGTCAACCCAATGCAGCAGAAGAAAATCGATTGCATCAATTGAACAAAAAAAAGTGTTGGGTAAATCCGAAAGTAAGACCTCAATATTTTGACAGCAAAAATGCCAATAAAGCCATCAAGGAAAAGTTTGCTAAAGCAAAAAAGAATACTGTTTTGCATACTTACAAAAGCGGACATCAATTAAAAATAGCTTACTCAAGCCCACTGAAAGAGTCTAATGATGAACTGTTTGTTCAGCTTAAGATTACTGATGCTAAGGGAAAAGAAATGGCCAGACCCTTTTTAATCTCAAAGAAAAACCGCACCTATTTGTTTGAAGGCTGTTATAAATAAGTTTAAGTCGGGAATGTGGGGATTTCCGGAAAAGCCCCTAAAGGTTTTGAACACTTTAGGGGTTATAATTGTTTAAGTATATGAGAACACTTTTTTTTATTGGTTTTTATTTGTACGTTTTCGCTGTTTTAAATTCTTGTGCATCTTTAAATTCTGAAATGATATTAGTATATACAGATCAAAACAACAATCGTTATACCATCACAGCAAACGAAATAGAATATAAGGCTATACAGCCCGAAGAAAGTTCATCGGGAATATACAGTGGTGGGACAGATAAAATAGCTCCAATTTCATCAGGCGATTTTAAAAAAATCAACTCCATTAGTGAGCTTCTTTTTAAGGAAAAGAGCTCTCATGCAATACGACGAGAAATGATGACTTCTGTCCTTAAACGAAATTATCACGGAAAATCGGAACAAGTCATACTTTATACTTCAGAGAATAGAACAGCTTTTGAAATTTTATTAAAAGATTTGACAACAAATTGATTTTTAAAAAGTCTTTCAATTTGTAAATGACTTCCCTCTATGAATTCCCATATTTTTTTTTCTATTAGATTTCTTTGATAATGAGTTTGTTAAGCTAACCTAATTTAGCTTTATAAATTCAAATATAATGAAATCACTTTTATTCATAACCGCACTTATTTTCAGTATGACCTTTCAAGTTGCGTCTCAGCAATGCAGTCAGGAACTTGGTCTTGTCAACTCACTTTTGGAAAAAGCCAATTTGGAACAGGCACTTACAGATCCTGATGCCATTGCAGATGATTTTAATGAATTGAAAAGCTCTTTGGGTTCAATAGGATTGTCAAGCTTAAAAAAAGATGCCCCAAAAATACTTTTCCTTAATGGAAAAGAAAAGAAAGGCCGTATTAAGAAAGGCGAAAGAAGGGTGTTTGTTACCTCTTTGATTTCAGATGAGACGGTAAACATTGAATTTTCAAATCCGGGTTTGCTTGACAACACTGAAATCATTATCTGCTCACATTCAGCAAAAGGCGAAACCCAAAACCTCACCCATTTTATCATCGATGAATCAAACGTTGCAGACACTTTTGAATTTGACTTCAGTGATGTAAAAGGTAAAGTGGTAAGCATTACCGTGAGAAATGTAAACAATCCGGAACGATTTGAATTTGGTATTGCAGCAAATAAATAACCCATAATCATTTTTTAAAAGTTAATCATGAAAGAAAAAACAACCCCCCTTTTTTTAAGTATGCTTCTTTTAGCATTTGTACACATTACTATGAACGCACAAAAAAACACCAATAGTTCACCCAATTTTTCCAACGAAGGCAGAGAATGGTTTGTAAGTGCAAGCAACGGCTCAGGTCAATTGGGTACCAAAGAGCGTCCTGCAAAAGATTTAGGAAATATTATTCACCATTTAAAACCCAATGATGTTATCCGCATTGCCGGTGGCACCTATATGAGCAAAGGAGCTCGTGGAGCTGATGAAATCAATGTCCCGATAACCATTATCGGGGGCTATGATGAAACCTTTTCATACAGAGATCCCTGGGACAAACACAAAACGGTTTTTACCGGTACCAACGACTATAAAAAATCAACCGATCCCAGAATATATATCAGAACCGATCAGCAGCGCGAGGCAAACGGACAGTTATCGCAAGGAGGGACCATTATTGTTGACGGAATTATTATAGATAACGGCCCCAGAAACCGCTATCATCAAAAAAAGGGTCTGGCGATTAGGCGTAAAGCAAATCCTGCAACAAATGAGAATCCGTCACCCAATTCCGGCGGGATAGTAATCGTTGCCAGTAAATATACCAATGTAGCTGTTCAAAACTGTGTTGTTATGAACACGGCACCTTCAGAAGGTGCCCTTTCGGTAAGAGTTTTTCAGGGAGGACAAGGCATTATTCGCAACAATCTCACTATTAACAATACAGGTTATGGCATCCATGCCCGCACCGGATATACCGGAAGTGACCCTAATTTAACACCCAGATTCCATATTTATAACAACACCTCTCTATTCAATTGGAAACACGATGCTGTTGCTTCCTATGGAGGCGATGCTTTGGCACTGGATCAGTATTTAACGGCAAAAATTGAAAACAATGTGCTGGGGTTTGGCCATATGGGTGGGATTTTAAG
The DNA here is from genome assembly GCA_963977065.1 of uncultured Flavobacteriaceae bacterium. Classification (GTDB taxonomy): domain Bacteria; phylum Bacteroidota; class Bacteroidia; order Flavobacteriales; family Flavobacteriaceae; genus Planktosalinus. The sequence continues at coordinate 25,167 of CAXBNF010000023.1, forward strand.
TAAAGGAGCAAAAATCGAATTGAAAAATAACCTCTTTACAGGAAATTCAAAATATGATTATAGTGAGCGTGGTGCCGAAATGCGGGTAGATGCTATTCTTGATGAAGCCATGTACGTTGACCCCATAAGCGAAGGAAATGAAACAGCCTTGATTCAAATCCCTATGGCAGAACGCTGGGCTAACATTTATGCGAATAGAGTGGAAATTACAAGAGAACAAGTAGATGCTGCTGTAACTGTAAGTAACTCGGGTGCCAATCAACTTAGAAGTATGCTGGGGCTCAACCTTCAGGGAAGTACCGTAAAAATGGATGCTGAAATCTTTTTGCCATTATTGAAACTCGAAGAAGGATTGCCCGTGGGCTTCCAAACCTGGAACGGAAAAGGAAGCTTTATTCCAAAAGAGCAATCAAAATAAATTAAACTATAAATGCGGAAGCCGAAAAGCAAAAAGAGTAGGCAACACAATTTAACTCAATAATTATGAAAAGAATTATCACAATGATCGTCATTGCCTTATTTGCTTTTAATTTTCAGGCAGAGGCACAAAACTGCAATCAAGGAAAAAAACTGGCAGAAAAAACATGGGAAAAATTTGGCCCCTGGCAACCCAATATAAGCCTTATACCATTTAAAAATAAGGTAAAACATGTTAAAAACTCATGGAACTGGATAGTTAACAACAGCGGGGCCACCATTGGTCCAAGACTACTCGAAGTTGATGGAGGCAATGAAACCGGAACGATCATGGGTCAAACATCAAGTACTTTTGTAACACCACCTTCCTTTAAACATCAAATGAAAATTACTATCAATAAGTATCAAGGCAGAGCACAAACAGGAGTTGTTATTTGTGCTATGGGAAGAGATGGAGTGATGACCCAATTACAATCCTACACCTTCCCAAATGACAAAAATGGAAAGGTCAAAACGTTTACCCTTAACAATGTAAAAGGTAAAATTGTTATGGTTGCAATGAAAAACCAATCAGTGGGGAATAAATTTAAGTACAGAATCAATGCTGACTAATCTTTTAAAAAGAATCATTATATTTAAAAAGTAATCACTATCAGGTAATCTGAGGTATGAAACAACCGGCTTTATTTTTATGTATCTTTTTATTCTTATGGGTTTCTCTGAGTATAACTGCTCAAGTTGAAAAAAATCGATCGGAAGATAGTCTCCTCCAGCTGTTACGATTTGCAAAAGCAGATACCTTAAAAATGGATCTTTATAATAAATTGCGCCGGGCTACGTATTATTCAGACCCGCCTTCATCTGAAAAATATACGGAAGAATATCTCAAAATGGCAATTCAAATTGGCGATTCGCTACAAATTGCAATCGCCAATTTTTATATGGGAAATGCCAATGTCGTCAATGGAAACCCAGATAAAGCACTGCCTTTTTATCTCAAGGCCGCAAACTATTTTGAATCCAAGGAGGATGAGTTATCACGACTAAGTTCAACATACAATGGGATCGCTTCGGCTTATGAAAACAACATCAGCGATTCTTTATCATTGGTTTATTTTGAAAAATCCTATGAAACGAGTAAACGGGCTAATGATCATCGCAGAATGGGAATTGCGTTAATCAACAGAAGTAATATTCACACTAAAAATGGAGAGCTACAAAAAGCAATTCAGTTGCTTGAGGAAGCTGTGGGTTTGTTACAAGATGCTTCAAGTGCAATTTACCTTAAACCCGCAAAAATTAATCTTGCAGCGGCTTACGCCGAAAACAATCAATTGGAAAAGGCAGAGACCATGTATGAAGCCTTAATAATAGAGATTGACTCAACAGAAGATGTGCTAAATTATGCAAAAACAATAGGTAATTATGGCAGGCTATTTCAGAAAAAAGATGAAGATGAAAAAGCATTAGATTACCTGAAAAGGGCTTATTCAATGTTTTTAACAAACGGTTTTATGAAGGAACGCTACAACCTGATGCCTTTCTTAATAGACGCCCATTACAATGTTAATAGGCACCGGGACGCTATGTTATTATTTTACGATTACAACCTGATAAAGGACTCTATTTTTTCAATTGAAAAAGACAGAAATTTAACAGAAGCCCTCCAAAAATTTGAAGCAGAAAAGAAAGATAAACTCCTTTTGGAACAAAAGCTGGAGATTGAAGAAAAGAACAGGCAAAAGAACCTTGTTTTGTATGGTTTGATTGCTTTGACAGTATTTTTAATTGTGGGTTATCTATTTTTCAGAAAGCGTTTGCAGTACCAGAAGACAATCGCTCAACAACAAGAAGATATACAAAAACAAAAAATTACGGAACTCACTCAAAAAAATAAATTGCTTGCTATGAGTAGTATGATTGAAGGACAGGAAGCAGAGCGTTTGCGCATTGCCAAAGATTTGCACGATAGCCTTGGCGGATTGTTAAGTAATGTGAAAGCCCATTTTACGATCATTCAAAAGGAAATTGAACAACTTGAAAAATTAAATATCACAGAACGCACAAACCATCTCATTGATGAGGCATGTCTTGAGGTAAGGCGTATTTCACATAATATGATGCCCCATGCATTGAGTATTTCTGGATTGGAAGGAGCACTGGAGGATGTAGCCGGATATATGCGTTCGCTTGATTATGAGGTAACATTGGACATACATCATCTTCCTGAAACTATCGAGAAGACAAAACAGATAACAATTTACAGATTGATTCAGGAAGTACTATCAAACATTAGGAAACACGCTGAGGCCAAATCGGTTTTTATTCAGCTTTTTGGACATAAAAATGAAATTCATCTCATCATTGAAGACGACGGGAAAGGCTTTAATTATGAGAAAGCCGTCACAAATGGAGGGCTAGGCTTAAAAAGCATCAATAGCCGTGTAGAATTTCTCGATGGAACTATTGAATGGGACAGTGTGCCCGAAAGAGGTACAACAATAACTATAAATATTCCGGTATGATAATAAAAGTGTTTATTGTGGACGATCATAAAATGGTTATTGAAGGATTGAAACTTTTACTTCAAAACGAAAGCGAAATTGAAGTGATTGATTATGCTTTAAGTGGTGAAGAGGCTATTGAAAAGATTTCAGTCAATCAACCCGATGTTGTTTTAATGGACATTAATATGCCCGGAATCAATGGTATTGAAACCTGTAAAAGGCTTTTAAAAGACTACCCAAACCTGAAAGTAATAGCTATTTCAATGCACAAGGAAAGCAGCTTGATTAAACTCATGTTGGGTAACGGAGCCAAAGGTTATGTGTTAAAAAATGCCGGACAAGACGAAGTTATTCAATCCATAAAAACTGTTTATAACGGAAAAATTTACCTGGATGAAACAGTCAATGATATTGTTATCAACAGTGTAACCAATACCAGTAAACAAAAGATTACCGATTCATTTCCAAAACTTTCCCGCAGAGAAAAGGATGTACTAAAATTGATTATGGAAGAATGTACCACTCAGGAGATTTCCGAAAAACTGTTTATCAGTTTTGGAACCGTGGAAACCCATCGCAGAAATATGCTCATAAAAACAGGAGCCAGAAACACCGTTGGGCTCGTTAAAATGGCCCTTGAATATGACCTTTTAAAGTAATTAATTATCTAAATATCAAACTTTTAAATTTTATTTTTATGAAAACAACAGCATTTGTTGCAGCATTTCTTTTGCTTTTTAGCTGCTCAGACAACACACAAACAAAATCCAAAAAGACCATAGCAGAAGTTTACAATGCACAGGTAAATAAGGAAAGATTAACACGGGATACAAATGAAGAATATGTTAAAATCACTGTATCAAACAGTTCAATGATAGACACTTTACATCCCAATGTTTCCTCTGCAAATATTGCACTTCTCGCTTATCAGGAAATGACGGCTAATGAGAAAGAAAGTATAAAAACAATCGATATAGAATTAATAACTCAAGAAAATAAAAATGCGAGTTATAGCTATCAGGTTGACTTTATGAAAGGAGTAGAAAATAAGTTTAAGGTCTTTAATGAATTGTCTTCAGCAATTATAAATAAGGATTTTAAATTGTTAGATCAAAAAAGAAACTCGCAGGAAGTTCCACAAGCAATTGAGGGGCTACTGGAACAAAAACTTCAATTTCTTGAAAAGAACTATGGAGAACTAAAGGGATATACAACTTTTGGCTTGGCTGAGCAAAACAGTAGCGTTGGAAGTGCTTATCAATTTCAGGCTTATTTAAATTTTGACAAAAGGGATGTACCATATTTTTTCCATCTATTTACTGAACAAGGTAAAGATGAATGGGTTGGTTTTTCTATAAAAAACTAAAAGCACACTCTTAATATAATGGAATTCATAGATTTTTTAAGTTGTTTGAAATCATAGACTTGTATGTTATTGTTGAGGTTTAATTTTGATACTGCAAAACAAAACATTTTCAAACAATGATTGAAACTATCAAAATACAAAGTACTCAACTTTTTTCAAATATTGTATTTCTACTTTTTCTAGGTGTAATTATAGATACAGTTTGAGATCTTTTGATGAAACAATGGGTGGAGACCAATTCCAAAGCATTTTATGGTGCCGGAATGGCTTGTTACATCGTGGGATTGAGTTTTTTGGCCTATAGTTTTACTCAAAAAAATATTGTTGTTGCTTCTGCGTTATTTGTTGTCTTGAATCTGGTGTTACTCACTTTTGCAAGCTGGATATTTTATGGTGAAATGATAAATAAAAAAGAGTTTGTTGGCCTTGTGCTTGGAATTTCCGCTGTGCTTTTTTTAAATAGTTAACCTAATAACTAACAGATTTCCCACATTTTAAAATCTCTATGAATTCCCATAGAAAAAGCATTCAATTATCATCTAGTTTTGAACTTCCAAGTCTTCCCTAAACCTCCTTAACCTCTTGTGCTTTGGTTTTAATTTCAATTTAAATTAATCATGATGCATAAAGTTTTAGGTTTATTTCTGTTTTTATTAAGTGTCACTTTGACTGCCCAGGTGGGTATAGGCACTACAAATCCGCAAGCAAGTTTGGATATTTTCACGGTTGACCCCACAAACCCTTCTGAAACAGATGGAATTTTGATACCTAGGGTAGATGAATTCCCAATAACCAACCCGGGAGTTAATCAAGATGGGATGCTGTTGTTTGTTACTGGGAACGGTTCCATTGAAAAAGGGCTTTATTTTTGGGACCACAGCATTCCAGCCTGGATATCTTTTTTAACCGCAAGTGCAGAGCGCATTGATGATTTATTGGATGGTAAATCTGAAATTTCAGGTTCTTCCCTTTTTTTAGGTATGGAGGCCGGGGAAAACGATGATGAAAATAACAACAGGAATACAGGGGTTGGATTTCAGGCACTGACGTCCAATTCAGTTTCCCCTGAAAATACGGCACTGGGCCACAGGGCTCTTTCCTCCTTACAATCCGGTGTGGGTGGTAATACCGCAATAGGGGAGCGGGCATTAGAAAGCACCACCGTGGGCAGACACAATGTTGCTATAGGATATAGGGCAATGGCAAATACAGGTCCGGATGCCCGTCGCAGTGTAGCAATTGGTTATCATGCTATGAGTGAGACAAATGGTGGAGCAGGCACAGCTGTTGGAATAGAATCCATGCGTTTTACCACAAGCGGTGAGGAAAATGCTGCTTTTGGTAACAGATCGATGTATTTGAATACTACCGGCTCAAGAAATACGGCAATTGGTTATCAGGCACTGTTTAATAACACCACAGCATCGAGAAACACTGCATTGGGATATCAGGCACTAGCGACAAATACTACAGGTCAACACAATTCTGTAATAGGTTATCAGGCTTTGGTGCTGAATGAAACCGGACAAGAAAATGTAGCGATAGGGTATCATGCCGCCCGAAACATAACAGGCTCCCGAAATGTCATCATAGGCAGGGAAGCAGGGCGTGGATTTGAGGATGATTTAAATGCTGTTGAAGGCAATGTATTTATTGGCAACCGTGCCGGCTATTTTGAGACAAACAGTGACCGTTTGTACATTGAAAACTCAGACGCCGATTTTGATAACGCATTGATTTATGGAGAGTTTGACACTAACTTATTGCGATTTAACGGAACTGTGGGTATAGGTAGAAACCCACTCACAAATGCTTTGGAAGTTAACGGAGAGGCTTCAAAAACCACAGCAGGGGGATTTGTAGCGAATAGTGACCGTCGTCTCAAAAAGAACATTCAAACCATTGAAGGAAAAACAGCTCTTGATTTAATCACACAAATGAATGGAGTCACTTATGAGTGGAATGATGAAGTTACCGGAAACAAAAGACCTGATGGAAAGCAATATGGATTTATAGCGCAGGAGCTGAAAACTCTTTTCCCCGAAAAAGTAAGTTTAGATGCACAGGGTTTTTACCAGACAGCTTATGGAGACTATGATGCCTTATTTGTACAGGCGCTCAAAGAATTAAAAAAGGAAAACGAGGTATTGAAAAATAAAATTGAAAAGCTGTTACAACTTGAGGAAAGAATTGCAATGCTCGAAAAAGAGGGTGTTAATTAACAGATCTATCAATAAGAGGGTTTAACAATTTATTAAACCCTCGTTTTAGTTACATTTTCCTCACACTACCGGAGGTGGATTTGTTTTGATTGACCACTTCGGGTTCACCATAATATTTGATGTTACCACCACTAGAGGCTTTTGCATCGAGAGACCTAATGATATTGAGCGTAATATTTGCACCACTGGAGGCTTTGGATGTACAATAAATACTTTCTAATTCCTTGGCATCAATTGAACTGCCACTAGAAGCTTTCGAGCTAAAATTTCTTGCCTGCCCCCTTAAGTTTATTGTTGAACCACTGCTGGATTCAGCAATAAGTTCTCGAGCAACAAGACTCAAGTCCATTTGTGAACCACTACTTGCCTTTACATATAAGTCATCAGAAAGCATGCTGGAAAGACTTTTAATTGATGCACCACTGCTGGCTTGTAATCCTTCAAGTTCAACAAAAGCAATTGTTATTTTTTTTGATTTAGCATTTCTTATGTTTTTATCAGTTTTAACATAAAGAGTTCCATCAATAAGTTCTGTTATAATATGCTCTTGAAGATTTTCATCAGCTTCTACCGAAACAATCTGAAGATAGGATTCAACAAGAAAAACTTCAAGTCCGTTACTTGCTTTTACCACATCAATTTTTTCTTTAAACATCCTGTCGTCTTTGATAACATTACCATTTCCTTCTATACTTTCAAAAGGTAAATTAAAAACACAACTATTGGCAATTATTAAAATAAAAACTAAAAATGATACTTTTAAGAATTTCATAGGTTTCTTTTTTAATTAGATTTAACTTTGATTCCTCTTTTGTCTAGTTTTACTCTCACAGAATCACGTTCATCTGTGATATTAATGTCAATTCCGTCTCTATCAATTTTTATTCGGTTTCCTTCTTTCCAGGTTTCTTGCCAGTTTTCATCATCCCAGTCGATAACATGATATTCTACATCGGTATTGTCATTAGAATAGGAAGATGAATTTTTTTCAGAGCAATCATTGCAAAATGTTTTGCCATCCTGAATTTCCAGATATTTGGATTCCTGTCCATTGAGAAGAATATCCCGATATCTTGTAGAATTTCTGTGGTAACTATAGGTATTGTTGTCTGCGAAAAGGTAACTTCCCACGGGCAAATATAAGGTAATTTCTATTTCCTGATCACGGTATTTTTCTTCAACAGATGTTATAAAGAATCCGTCAAGTATAAGATTGTTTGCTTCAAATGTGAGGTTGTGTGAAATGGCTTCGGCTCTGTTTTTTGCTTCTAAATAATCCCGTCCATTTGCTTTTTTATTTACCATTAAAGAGGCCAAAGAGTCTTTTGTTGATCTTACAATAAGTCTTATATTGTTTGAATAAATCACTTGCTCATCGTTTTCATTGTATTTGAGTGAAAATCCGCTGCTTTTAAAAGCATCTTTTTCATAATGTGGATTTGCATTCATTCTCAAATAAAGTGTATCTCCGGTTTTGATATTCAATTCTTCAGTTTGTATCACACTTCCTTCATTGGAATGTTCAACGGCTTGTAATACGCCAATACTTATCAAACTAAAAATAGCAATTAACCATAAGCCAAGCAAGGTGAGTTTTGCTGCTTTGCCAATTGATTTTAAATTGTCAACCAAAATTTTCAATCCAAGGATAAAAAGGAAGAAAAAGGGAATTGCGATAGCCAGGAAAATCAAAATTGATAACAACCAGATGGGAACTAAGGTGTCATTTACAATTTGAAAGGCCTCTGCATACCAACTACCAAAAAAACCTGAAATCCCTGTTATAAACAAGCCTATAAATAAACCGATTAAGGTTGTAGCTGCTACTAAGATGATAATAACACCAATAAACTTTACAAAAACAGTGAGTAGTGCTAACAGAATCTTACCCACGGTATCAAAAAAGGATTCAGAACCTGTTTTGATTTTTTTTCCATAAGCATCATAATCGGCATTTTTGACTTTATCTGCAACATTGTCATAGGTTTCTTTGAATTTTCTTTCAATATTGGAAATATTAACCGGTTCTCCACGCATCGTTAGTTTATCTGCCGTGGTAACTGCTTCCGGAACCAAAATCCAGAAAATAATATAGATTAAAATAAAAGTACCGCTTGAGAAGATGGTTAATAAAACCCATATTAATCGTATCCAAATAGCGTCTAGCCCAATGTAATGTCCTAATCCCGATGAAACCCCTCCAATATATTTATTGTCAGGATCTCTGAATAGCTTTTTATATCCTTTTGCACTCTTTTGCTCAGTACTTCCGGTATTTGTTGAGTTTGAAAACATTTCTTCATCTATCGCATAGTCTTCAGGTTGTCCCATTACCGCAATAACCTCATCAAGTTCTTTTATTGTGATTACCTGCTTGTTTGTGTCTAGCTTTTCAGAAAATAATTCAGCAATGCGCGCTTCGATGTCTTTAATAATCTCGTCGCGCCCATCAGGGTCTGAAAAAGAACGTTTAATAGCAGTTAGATATCGATTTAATTTTGCGAAGGCATCTTCATCGATGTGGAAAAATGTTCCGGCTAAATTTATGTTTACTGTTTTGTTCATGATTTTTTATTTTGGCGTGTTACTTTTGATACGGCTAGTTTAAGTTCGTCCCAGGTTCCGTCTAATTCATTTAAAAATAGTTTACCTGTTTCAGTGAGTTCATAATATTTTCTTGGGGGTCCACTGCTGGATTCTTCCCATCGATAGCTTAATAAACCTGCGTTTTTTAATCGCGTGAGTAGGGGATATACTGTGCCTTCAACGACCAGCATTTTTGCATCTTTTAAGGTCTCAAGTAGGTCTGAAGTATATGCTTCGCCATCCTTTAAAATGGAAAGGATACAGTACTCAAGTACACCTTTGCGCATTTGTGCTTTTGTGTTTTCAATGTTCATGTTAACAATTTTTAATTGATGTTACAGTTGGCAATTCTTCAAAATAAAGTAAAACTTCTTCAACCTCAATGCGATTGATGTTGTCTTTAATTTCTGAGGAACTAAGAGTAGAAGGAGCTAGTATCTCCATTACTACAGCCAACAAAATACTTACTAGTGTGCCCATTTTTTGATTGATTTTGATGTCACTACGATTCCCTCGTTATGACGTTGATTTTTGATGAATGAATCCTTTTTGGTTTCTGCTAAAATATAATACCTATTAGATTACTATGCAAATATATATATAAAAGATGGTATTATGCAAAACATAGTACCAAATATTAACATAAAATTAACAAATCATAATTTGTAATTTTTAATTCAAATATTCCGGAAATAGAGTAAATTAGCCATATCATGAAGATTACACCACAAAAAATCAATAGCTTTCTGTTTTTTAAATTACCTGCTGCATTTTTTTGCGGAGTCAGGGTAAAAGAACTTGAAACAACCCAGTGTATCACTAAAGTGACGCATCGATGGATCAATCAAAACCCATTTAACTCGATGTATTTTGCCGTGCAGGCAATGGCAGCAGAATTAAGTACAGGGGCACTTGTGATGATGCACATTAAAGAAAGCAATCAGAAAATATCCATGCTGGTTGCCAATCAAAAAGGAAATTACAACAGAAAAGCGACCGGTAAAATTACTTTTTCCTGTAATGATGGCGAAAAGGTAGTTTCAGCGATAGAAGAAACGATTCGCACAGGTCAGGGTGTCACTTTTTGGATGACTTCCATTGGAAAGGATCAAGAAGGTGAAGTGGTTTCTACCAGTGAGTTTGAATGGCGCGTTAAGCTCAGTGTAAAATAAATGAAGCTTTAAAAATGAAACTCCAGTTTACTCATAAAGTAATTGTTTTTTAAATCCAGTTTTGCCAATTCTCCTTCTGAATTTAAAAAGGAAGCATCTGAAGTGTATTCAGGAATATACCTGAATGAGAGTCCCAGTCGGTACTTTCCAATTTCATACATAACCCCTGCTTTTAAATTGTAGTTAAAGCCTCCATCACGACTGTTAAATCGTTCTCCGTCAAGCGAACCTTTAAAACGGTCTGAATGCAAGTTAATTCCACCGCCAATAAAGGGCTCTAAGCGGTTTGAGGAATTGAAATTGTATTGTATATCTATAGTATATACAAAGGAGTGTACCCTCACGTCCAGTGATTGTGTTGAGGAATTTAAATTTTGAGATGATGCAACACCATAAGACGCTTCTGAACCTAAAAACAGTTTATCTTGTAAGTTACCCAAAAACCCGGGAGAAGCCAACACACCCAGACTCATCTGAGGAACTAAAACCGCCTTCTCTGTATCACTAAAAACCAAATTATTTATTGAAACACCTACACCTGCATAAAGCCAAAAAACATCAGATAAAAACCTGTTGCTTTGCGCTATTTCTTTTTCCGTTAATTCAAATTCGGCGCTATAATCACATAAATTATAAGTTTCAGTAAGGCTTACCAAATTATTTTTATTGAAAGAACCGGTGCTCGCAATGGTTTCCCTTATGGAGCTACAATCATTAAAGGCCAGGTTCAAAATGCCGGGAATGATCATCTTATTTTCTGAGATCTCAATGGGAATCCATTTTGAATCCTTTTTTTGGATATAAAAAAGCGAGTTGTTCTTTTGGTACAGTGTTGCTTTTCCTTGAACCAATATTGTAAGTAAAGTGTTTTGATTGTCGATTTGCTTTACAACGACCTCATTATCATCAATAATGAGGGTTTTAATTTGGCTGTAGCCAAAGACTCTTGAGGATTGGCCACTGCGATAATGCAATAATTTATTGTCGTTGTCTATTGAAAATCGGCCACTGTAAGTATTGTCGTTAGTGTCTACAAGGGTTCCGTTTTTAAAATTTTGGGAAAACAGGAATTCTGAAGACAGAAGAACTATAATAAGTAGGCAAAACTTAAAGGTATTCATAATCTTAACGTTAATTTCTATTGAAATATACGAATTAGACACTCACAGAGGTGTTAAGGCTACTGTAATTTTTTAGTTAAAAAGAATGGTTATTTTTTATTTGCTTTGATCATCATTTCCAACATATCCCACATTTCGGGTGTGACCATTTCCAAAAGATTGAATTGGCCGGCACCTTTAAGCCACTCACCCCCGTCAATGGTAATGACTTCGCCGTTTAGATATTGTGCAAAATCAGAGACCAAATAAGCCGCCAGATTGGCCAGTTCCTGATGGTCACCCACCCGTTTGAGCGGTACTTTTTTAGCCAAATCAAACTTTTCTTTTAAATCACCTGGAAGCAATCTGTCCCACGCGCCTTTGGTGGGGAAGGGACCGGGAGCAATCGCGTGGTGACGAATACCATATTTTGCCCATTCCACAGCGAGGGAGCGCGTCATTGCCAGTACCCCAGCTTTTGCAGTCGCACTGGGAACGACATAGGCCGAACCGGTCCAGGCATAAGTCGTGACAATATTTACTATGGTCTTATTGGTTTCTTTTTTATCAATCCAGTGTTTGCCAAACGCCAACGTACAGTTTTTGCTTCCTTTTAAAACAATATCGATAATGGTGTCAAAAGCATTTGCCGAAAGGCGCTCTGTGGGCGAAATAAAGTTGCCGGCAGCATTGTTTAGCAACACATCTACCTGTCCAAATGTATCAACCGAGGCTTTTACCATCGCTTCCACTTCGTCATAATTCCTTACATCACAAGCAACTGAAAGTACTTTACCACCGGTAGCGGCCTCCATTTCCTTAGCGGTATTTTGGAGTTTTTCAAGATTACGTGAAGTAATCACGACATTGGCACCCAATTCAAGAAAGTAGGTGGACATAGACTTCCCGAGTCCGCTGCCGCCTCCTGTTACTACGATGGTTTTTCCTTTTAGCGCGTTGTCGCGAAGCATTTTTTGGTTGTAGTTCATTGTAAATTATAGTTTGTTTATTTTTTTAAATTCCTGTAGGTCTAATAAATCCTGAATTACAAAGTTTTTAGTGGGTTCAGCTTTGTTTTTTCTCGAAAAACGATTTATTTGCGCACAAAGTGCAAAAAACCCAAAACCCGTTCACCACCCGAAAGTTTAAAAATTCTTCCAGTTACACTTTTTTACTATCATCTTTGGTTTGAAATTTGATTTCCATATGGTAAAAATAGAGATAATATTTAAGTTCAAAGAGTTTCGTTTTACCCAATAGAATCCATCAAAATCTGTAACATCTCAATCGCAGCATCACTGATTCTGGTTCCGGGGCCGTAAACAGCAACTGCACCGGCATCAAAAAGGTATTGGTAATCTTGTTGCGGTATTACACCACCCACAATCACCATGATGTCTTCGCGGCCATACTTTTTAAGTTCTTCAATCACTTGAGGCACGAGTGTTTTGTGACCGGCAGCCAGAGACGAAACACCCAGAATGTGCACATCGTTTTCAACAGCTTGTTTGGCGGCTTCTTTAGGCGTTTGGAATAGGGGACCAATGTCAACGTCAAAACCCACGTCTGCATATCCGGTAGCGACTACTTTAGCACCACGGTCGTGACCGTCCTGGCCCATTTTCGCAATCATTATTCGCGGACGCCGGCCTTCCAATTCGGCAAACTCATTGGCCATTTTTCTAGCCTTTTCAAAGGACGGGTCTTGTTTTACTTCTTTGCTATACACGCCACTAAAGGATTTAATTTGAGCTTTGTATCTGCCAAATACGGTTTCAAGGGCATCACTGATTTCTCCTAATGTAGCTCTTTCGCGGGCAGCTTCCACCGCTAAAGCTAGTAAATTTCCTTTACCTGTGCGGGCACAATCGGTTAATTTTTCAAGAGAAGTTGTTATTTTTTCAGAATTACGTCCTGCTTTGATTTTGTTTAATCGTTCAATTTGAGATAAACGCACTTTTTGATTATCTACATCCATTATTTGTAGAGGGTCTTCCTGCTCGAGACGGTATTTATTGATACCCACAATAATATCCTGACTACTGTCTATACGGGCTTGTTTTTTAGCTGCTGCTTCTTCAATGCGCATTTTAGGGATTCCGGCTTCAATGGCTTTGGTCATTCCTCCAAGTTTTTCTACTTCCTGAATGAGTTCCCAAGCCCTTTTGGCAATATCGTTAGTTAGGTTTTCCACATAATAACTACCTGCCCAGGGATCGACTGTGCGGGTGATTTCAGTTTCCTCCTGTAAGAAGATTTGTGTGTTTCTGGCGATGCGTGCGGAAAAGTCTGTGGGCAAAGCAATGGCTTCATCCAGGGCATTGGTATGCAAGGATTGCGTTCCACCAAAAGCAGCTGCGGCAGCTTCAATACAGGTGCGTGCCACGTTATTAAACGGGTCTTGTTCTGTAAGGCTCCATCCGCTGGTTTGACAGTGGGTGCGGAGTGCCAATGATTTTTCATTTTTTGGGTCAAATTGCTTAACGATTTTTGCCCAGAGCATTCGTGCGGCGCGCATTTTGGCAATTTCCATAAAGTGGTTCATACCAATGGCCCAAAAGAATGAAAGCCGCGGTGCATAGCTATCAATATCCATCCCTGCAGCAATACCGGTTCTCAAGTATTCCAACCCGTCTGCCAGGGTGTATGCAAGCTCAATATCACAGGTAGCTCCGGCTTCCTGCATATGGTAGCCTGAAATACTTATGGAATTGAACTTAGGCATGTTTTTGGAAGTATATTCAAAGATGTCTGAAACGATCTTCATGGACGGAGTGGGTGGGTAGATATAGGTATTTCGCACCATAAATTCCTTGAGAATGTCGTTTTGTATGGTTCCGGCGAGTTGATCCGGTGAGAGACCTTGTTCTTGGGCAGCTACAATGTAGAAAGCCATAATTGGTAAGACGGCACCGTTCATGGTCATCGACACACTCATTTTGTCTAACGGAATCTGGTCAAAGAGAATTTTCATATCCTCAACACTGTCAATGGCTACACCTGCTTTTCCCACATCTCCTTGCACGCGCTCATGGTCACTGTCATACCCACGGTGGGTTGCCAGGTCAAAAGCGACAGAGAGTCCTTTTTGACCGGAAGCAAGATTGCGTCTGTAAAATGCGTTGCTGTCTTCGGCGGTTGAAAAACCGGCATATTGACGGATGGTCCAGGGTTTTTGCACATACATTGTGGAATAGGGCCCTCGCAAATGAGGTGCGATGCCTGCAACAAAATCCAGGTGTTTCAGCTGCAAGATATCCTCTTTGGAATAGGTTTTTTTTATCGAAAAACCTTCAGCGGTATCCAATGTCTTCTCTGAAGAGGGAAGGGTATTTTCAGCTTGTTCGATTTTTATATGTTGTATGTTTTTTCTATTCATTGTCCAATCGTTCTTGTTCCAGTTTTTCTGCTAGTCGTCTTTCTATAATCGGTTCAATATGAGTTTTTCTGGGTTTTGTTTTTAGGAAAGGGTAAAGCTCGAGGTTGTGCTTCATACGGTCTTCTTTGTTGGGGTGTTTGTTTGTGCCCAGCAGTACTTTTTCACCATCATCAAATGCCTTCTGCTCTTTTGCAGCACTTTCTTTGATTTTCTTCTGGATGGTTCCTTCTTTTAATTGAGCCAGGAATCCGCCGCCTTTCTCGATGTCTTTGAAGATTTCCAACGCTTTTTCAGCGAGCTGCGTGGTTAAACTTTCGATATAATAAGACCCATCTGAAGCATTTGTGACCGAATCAAAATAACTCTCGTGTTTTAATATGAGCAATTGATTTCTGGAAATGCGTTCGCCAAATTCATTGCTTTTATGGTACAAGCTGTCATAAGGTAAGTTGCAAATAGTGTCAGCGCCACCAAGTACGGCACTCATACATTCTGAGGTTGTGCGCAACATATTGACGTTATAGTCATAAAGAGTTTTGTTGCGTTTTGAGGGCAATGCTATGATATGGCAAGTTCTTGAGACATTATACTCTTTTGCTAAACTTGCATATAGCAAACGCAGGGCCCTTATTTTTGCAATTTCAAAAAAGTAATTGGAACCCACTGAAATTTTAAAAATGACATTTTCTATTGAAGCAGGATTATTTCCGAAAGCATTCAGATATTCATTGGCATGTGCCAGTGCATAAGCGAGCTGTTGAGAAATAGTTGCACCAGAGTTTTGATAGCTTATTGCATCCACTGAAAGTGTTTTGGTTTTTAAAACTATGTCCTCCAGTTGACTGAAATCCTCTTTGAGTGTTTTGTACCAATTTCCGTCTTTGGTGTGGTGGTTGATGATATCGTTTAACAGAAATACATTTGCTTTGGCGAAAGCGGGATGTTTACAGAATTCCGGAGAAAGAAATTTCAGGTCAAAATAAAAAATGTGGTTTTCAATGGGAAGATTCTTAAAAAGTGTGTCTGTGTTAAATTCTTTTTCAGCGGTAAAATAAATGGCTTCGGCGCCTCTTTGCAGGGCGTCCAGTGCGAGTTTGTTTGCTACTTCAACGTCATCAATAAAAAGAAACTGCCCAATATTCCAACCTTCCGGCTGACCGGGAATGGGGGTAAAGCCCTCCAGAAATTCATCATGGTGGTAAAACGGTTTCACGTGGATGCCCTCAGGTGATTTCCAGATAAGGTTTTCATTGTAGTCTGCACCTTTTAAATCGGCTTGAATTTTTTGTTTCCATTCTTTGGAAGAAACGGAATTGAAATCATCGAATAAATTAGTACTCATGTAATGTTCTTTTAGTCTTTTAAACTATCTTGATGTTCTATGATGAAAATTTCTTCGTTATCTTTTTTGAGATAATAGGTTTCACGTGCAAATTTTTCCATTTGGTCTTCATCTTTCAGTTTTTCTATAAACTCTTTATCATTGGTAATTTCTTTTTGAAAGTACTCTTTGTTGTTTTTTAGTTCTTTAATTTCGTCACTAAGCTCTTTATGGACAAAAAAGGAATTGGCATCAAAGTAGAACATCCAGGCTGCAAATACTAAAATAATAAGGAAGTATTTGTTGCTTAATCTTTTAAACCATTTGTTTTTTTTAAGTTTTGAAAGCATCTCCTTATACTTTGAGTTTTTGATTTATAATTGTTCTAACTATATCAACTGCAACTGTATTGTATCGATTTGTTGGAATAATGATGTCTGCATACTCTTTAGTAGGCTCTATAAACTGCTGATGCATGGGTTTTAATGTTGTTTGATAACGGTTTAAAACTTCATCGAGATCACGTCCTCTTTCTGCAATATCTCTTTTTAATCGCCTAATGAGACGCTCATCACTGTCTGCGTGTACGTAGATTTTAATGTCAAACATTTTGCGTATTTCAGGATGTGTGAGAATTAAAATCCCTTCGATTATCATTACATGTTTTGGCACGGTGGTAATGGTCTTACCTGTTCTGTTATGTTCTACAAACGAATAGACAGGTTGCTGAATAGGATTTCCTTTCTTGAGTTCTTTCAAATGAGAAACAAGTAATTCAAAATCAATGGCCTGTGGGTGGTCAAAATTGATTTTTACCCGTTCTTCAAAACTCAAATGGGAGGTATCTTTGTAATAGGAATCTTGTGAGATTACGCCCACTTCATCGGGTGGAAGTTCATTGATTATTTGATTCACAACGGTTGTTTTTCCGCTACCGGTGCCACCGGCGATACCTATTATTAGCATTTTTGAATTGTTTTAGCAAAGGTACTATTATTTTTGAGCGTTTTTCAACAGAAAACTTAGTTACTTATACCTTTTACTTCTTCAATAGTAACTTTTTTCTCCTGTGTGTTGCTCCATGAATTCATTATATAGTTCATCACATCAGCCACTTCCCGATCTGAAAGTCCCATTGGGGGCATCACGTTGTTATATTTCACTCCATTTACAATAATTTCTCCGCTTTGACCATATTTAACGGCGTGAATGCTTTCTGCTCTTTTTTCTGTGAGCCAGTCGGCTCCATCAAGTGGCGGGAAAATTCCCTTGGTTCCTTTGCCGTTTGGCAGGTGGCATTGAACACAAAACCCGTCATAAACCTCACGCCCGCGATCTATGCTTTTTTGCAAATCTGTTTTTTCCTGAATACTTTTGCTGGCAACATATCCATTCTTTTCTGTGTTGTTTTTTTCTTTAGATTGACAGGAAAATAGTAAAACTACTAAAAAGGTTATACCTATTAAGCGTATATGATTTCTCATTAATTGGGTACAATTTTAACGATTCCTTTTCCTTCAACTCCAAGATAGACAAATCCATCCGGTCCCATTTTTACGGTGCGAACCCTTCCAATGTTTTCAGCGATTTTTTTTCTCTCTACAATTTTTTCTCCCTCTAGTTTTACAAGTTCAAGGTATTGAAACTTTAGTGATCCAACCAGGAGTTGATTTTTCCATTCCGGGTAGGTGTCACCGGTTACAAATGCCATACCGCTGGGTGCGATGGAAGGTGTCCAATAATAAAGGGGTTGTTCCATACCGGGTCTTTCGGTTTCTTCTGTGATTGTGGTTCCGCTGTAGTTTACACCATAAGTAATAGTGGGCCAGCCATAGTTAGCACCTTTTTTATGGATATTGATTTCGTCACCTCCTTTTGGGCCGTGCTCGTGAGACCAGATTTTTCCGGTTTCAGGGTGAAGGTCTATTCCTTGCTGGTTGCGGTGTCCATAGGTATAAACGGCCCCTTTAGCCCCGGGTTCATTTACAAATGGATTGTCGCTTGGAATACTTCCATCTTCGTTTAGGCGGTATGTTTTACCTCCATCTCGTGTGATATCTTGCGGATTTTCATCCCTGTTTCCACGATCACCAATAGTAAAATATAGATAGCCATCATTGTCAAAAACAATGCGTGAGCCAAAATGGACACCTGCAGTGGTATTTGGAGTTGCTTTGTAGAGTACTTCAGTGTTTGTAAAGCTTGAACCTTCCAGCTTTGTTCTAACGAGCTTTGTGTTTCCACCTTCTCCATCACCTTGTGTTGAGGAGTAAGTGATGTATAACCATCCATTTTCATCATAGTTGGGATGCGTTATAATATCAAGTAACCCACCCTGACCCCTGAGATAAAGATCATCAAATCCGGTTGAGATGGGTGTTGCTTGTTCTCCTTTTACTAAAGTGACTTCACCTGATTTGTCTCCCACCAGCATCGAACCATCAGGAAGCCAAGTGAGTGCCCAGGGAATAGAAACATCTGAAAAGATTGTTTCAAAGGAAAAAGAGGATTGTGTGGGTATTATTTCAACATCATTTTTTTTTACTTGTGCGCAAGAAATAAAAAAAGCTGAAAGAAAAAGAGCTAAAAATTTCATTTTCATAAGTGGTTATTTTTAATTTTCTGAAAAGATAAAAAAAAGGAAATAAAATGGCTGCAAATGTTTTCATAAAATATATATTTGCAATCCGAAAATTAAAGTTTTTTGATTTTCATCGGGATGTGGCGCAGCCTGGTAGCGTACTCGTCTGGGGGGCGAGGGGTCGCAAGTTCAAATCTTGTCATCCCGACAAGCACAAAAGTGATTTGCGAAAGCAAATCACTTTTTTGTTTCATGCAGCGTACAAAACAAAGTTTTGTCAAGCGAAATGAAACAAAAAAAGTGAGAAAGCGTGAGCTTTCGCTTTTGTATTTCCAGCGCCGGATGTAAAAAGATTCTGCAAATCTTGTTTTCAATTTTGAAAAGTACAAAACAAAGTTTTGTCAAGCGAAATGAAACAAAAAAAGTGAGAAAGCGTGA
>CAXBNF010000024.1:0-40574 GCA_963977065.1 uncultured Flavobacteriaceae bacterium
AACTGGTACACAGGAAGACCGGTATCGCTTCCGCTAAGTCGTGATGCTATAGTGTTTGAAAACGGACAGCCTGTTATTCAATTTGACAGACCCAATACAGCTCGGAATGACGATTACTTTAGAGCTGATCTATCTGTTGAATATGATTTTAAACTAGGTGCAAATACTGCTGCTAAAATTAACGCTGCCGTGCTGAATCTTACCAATCAAAAAAACGTATTAAATACCTACTTTACCCTAGATAGCAGCAGCGATACTGAAAACCTTCAAATCAATCAGGTTGAACAGGTTTCTTTAGGGATTACACCCAATGTGTCTCTGCAAATACTTTTTTAATTACATTCGGTCCGGCACTTCAATACCAAGTAACTTAAAAGCAGACTGTATAACCACTCCCACCTTTCGTGAAAGCTGCACTCTCAATTGCCTTTTGTCCTCCTCAATTTCAGCGAGAATAGGCACACTTTGGTAAAAAGAATTATAGGCTCTCACCAATTCATAAATATAATTGGCCAACAATGCAGGACTGTAACTTGAAGCAGCCTGTTGTATAACCTCAGGATAAAGCTGCAACTGTTTGATGAGTTCTTTTTCCTTTTCGTGCATTTCCACTACAGCGGGAAGCGTATAATTTGAATTTTGATCCTTTCTTAAAATGGATTGAATGCGTGCAAAGGTATATTGTATAAAGGGTCCGGTATTTCCTTGAAAATCAACAGATTCTTCAGGATTGAAAAGAATGCGCTTTTTTGGGTCTACTTTGAGAATGTAATATTTTAAAGCTCCCAAACCAATGGTGCTGTACAAAGATTCTTTTTCATCTTTAGTATAACCGTCTAGTTTTCCTAATTCTTCAGAGATTGTTTTGGCTGTTTGCGTCATATCAGCTATAAGGTCGTCTGCATCTACAACAGTTCCTTCTCGGCTTTTCATTTTACCGCCGGGAAGGTCAACCATTCCATAACTCAAATGAAATAAATTTTCTGCCCAGGTGTAGCCCAACTTTTTGAGGATGAGAAAAAGGACTTTAAAGTGGTAATCTTGTTCATTACCCACAGTATAAACCATTCCGCCCACATCGGGATAATCTTTTACACGCTGAATGGCAGTTCCAATATCTTGCGTCATATACACAGCGGTTCCGTCACTTCGCAAAACGATTTTTTCATCAAGACCTTCATCGGTAAGGTCTATCCAAACGCTGCCGTCTTCTTTTCTATAAAAAACTTCTTTTGCCAAACCTTGTTCTACCACATCTTTCCCAAGTAAATAAGTATCACTTTCATAGTAATATGAATCAAAATCAACACCAATGTTTTTATAGGTTACTTCAAATCCTTCATAGACCCAACCATTCATCATTTCCCAAAGAGAAACTACCTCAGGGTCACCATTTTCCCATTTTTGAAGCATCAATTGAGCTTCCAATAGTAGCGGAGCTTCTTTTTTGGCTACTTCTTCAGTTTTACCTGATGCAGTTAGTGCTTCAATCTCTTTTTTATATTCTTTGTCAAATTTTACATAATAATTTCCCACCAGTTTGTCCCCTTTAAGGCCAGTACTTTCAGGTGTTTCTCCATTTCCAAATTTCTTCCAGGCCAGCATACTTTTACAAATGTGAATGCCACGGTCATTAATAATTTGGGTTTTATAAACCTTTTTTCCTGAGGCTTTTAAAATTTCGGCTACGGCATAACCCAGTAGTACATTTCTAATATGCCCCAAATGAAGAGGTTTGTTGGTGTTGGGTGAAGCATACTCGACCATTACAGCCTTAGTTTCTGATAAAACGGGTTGAAATCCATAACTGGGATTGTCTTTAATATTTTTAAAAAAATCGAGATAATAAGTATCCGCAATCACGATATTTAAAAAGCCTTTTACCACATTAAAACGCACAACCTCCTCCAGATGAGCCGTTAAAAAAGCCCCTATATCATTTCCCAACCTTTCCGGATTGGTCTTTATCTGTCGTAACATTGGGAAAATAACCACCGTGATATCACCCTCAAATTCCTTGCGTGTTGCTTGAAACTCAACAGAAGGGAGTTCGGTTTGGTAAAGGGAGATAAAAGCTTCTTTAATTTTAGCTTCCAGTATGTGCTGTAAATTCATTCTATCTGTTTTATGCAATCATTTAAGGGTGCAAAGATAAGCAGAAAAAATGGTACTTTTTTTGGTTTGCTTTTTCTGATATTGGTGTATTTTAGGCCAAGTTTTAAGAAATTTTTATAGCTTAAACCAGTGGACAAATTAGGATAAATTGAAGGCAATTTGTATTTTTAAATGAAAAATATGCTGTTAAACGTCTCTTACAACAATTCAGAAATAAGAAGAAAAATTGATGGGGAGGTGGGTAAGCCTTTCCCGTTAATGGAGCGCATTAAAATGAAAGGTATAGGCTCTCCCAAACTGTTTATTACTTCAACGAGTATTGAAATCTACAACCTACTCATTCTCGACAACAACCGCAATGTGTGTAATATTGAAATGAGACCCAATGGAATTATTGTGGGTTTTCGTTCTTTACTGGAATCATTTGCATTGGTTATACCCTATTACAAACTCAACATTTACAAAGGCAAAGCCGAAGAGTACAGTATTTATCGTGACCACTATTTCATTAAAGTAAGCGCCACAGATAAAAGTACCCACCAATTTTTTCAAAAGGTCATAAATTATAAAATTGACAATGCACCTACTCAGGTTGAGGATTTGTGATTTTTATTTCACATTCACATAACTTTCTCATGATTATAGAAACACATTGAATCAGTTCCTTTGCAGCAAAAACCTATGGAATTATTCCTTTATGCATTTGTTGCATTATTCTCAATTATTAACCCTCTGGGAACAGTACCTATATTTGTGGGTTTAACGGAGGATGAAAGCCCCACCGAACGCAAAAAAACTGCCCTGCTCACTGCTATTAATGTGCTGGTGATTCTTTTGATTTCATTTTTTCTTGGAAAGTATTTATTGCAATTTTTTGGTATCAGCTTAAACTCCCTGCGCATCGCCGGCGGATTGATAATTGTTTCCTCAGGTTTTGCCCTATTGACAGGACGGTTTGCCAAGCATAAGGGCATGAAAAACAAACGCGTGCAAAAAGATTTGTCTATGCGTGAACGTTTTTCACTCACACCACTGGCTATCCCCATGCTGGCAGGTCCCGGTTCTATTTCTTTACTTATCACATTCCAACAAGAATATGGATGGAGTGTTGACAGCATTTATATCCTCACGGCTGTGATTTTGGTTTGTCTAACCACTTTCTTTATTTTACGTTCTTCTTATTTGATTTCAAAAACACTAGGCGCTTCGGGCATCAATGCTATTTCTCGAATTATTGGATTTATTGTCATTGCCATTGGTATTGAATACATTAGTGGGGCTGCACTGGATTTAATAAAAACTCTTGTTTAATCTAATAAATGTTATTTGAAATTATTAGTATATTTATTAGATAGTATATTCAAAATTTTTATCTAACAGTTTTAATGAGTAAAGTTTTTTTATTCCTAATGTTTTGTTTTCTTTTTCCTGGAGGAAATTGCTTTTCACAAAAAAAAGAAATTACTGGGATTGTATATGATCAAACGGGAATTCCTTTGCCGGGCACATTTGTATCGATAAAAGATAGCTCAATAAAAGTAACCACAGATTTTAATGGGAATTTTAAAATAATTATCCCGGACAGCACTACTACTTTAATTTTTTCATATGTGGGCTACTCATCCTTGGAATACAAACTCAGGACAAATGAAACTCATGTTGAAGTTAGATTAGGTGTTAGTTATTATGATAACAAGTGGTTTACAATCGGATTGAATAGTGATATAAGCAATACCTTATTTGGAATTAAATTAAGTAATGGTTTTGAAGAATTGCCTTTAATTCATTTTGAAGATATTAATTCAACACTTTTATATTTAGCATCTTTTCAAACTGATTTTAAAAATGATTATGGAATTGATTTAAAACTAAAGTTGAATAGAACAAGGCTTTTTTATAAAACATCTCTTCAATTTCAACAGAAAGAATTAAAATCTAATGATCTTTTTATAAGAAAAATTGATCTTTCAAAAGAATTTTATGTTAGATCCTTGCATTTTTTCTTGATTCCATCTGTTGGTTTTCAGGAACTTAATGATTTTCAAAATATGGGTTTTAGACTCGGCATCCAAAATGAGTTTGACTCCTTTTATTTTGGTGCTTCAACAGGATATTATTTTGACTATTTTACTTATTCAATTTATATTCAAAGTTTTATATTTAACTCAAACTGGGGTTGTCGTTTTGAATATGATAGAATAAATAACCGTGATTTTTTAACTTTTGCACTTCAATTTTCATTTATAAAGGAGAAATTAAAAAAGGAATATAAAAATTAAATAGCATTTTAATACTTTACGCTCCTTTAACTCAATAAACCAAAGAGAATCTGTATCTTTAAAATAAAATTTTGAAGATACTTCTCACCGGCGCAAATGGGTATATTGGCAAACGATTGTTGCCACAACTCATTGAACTGGGTCACCATGTGGTGTGCTCAGTGCGCGATAAAAACAGGATGGATGTTGATGAAGCTTTCGCTAAAAACATCAGTTTTGTAGAGGTTGATTTCCTTGACGAAGTCAATACCAAGAATTTCCCAAAAGACATAGACGTCGCTTATTACCTAATTCACTCTATGAGTTCGTCAACCGGTGATTTTGATGAGAAAGAAGCCCACTCTGCAGAAAATTTCATCAAGTATATGGCTGTTACAGAGGTACAGCAAGTCATTTATTTGAGTGGTATAGTGAATCAGGAAGAATTGTCAAAACACCTTTCGTCACGAAAAAAAGTGGAAGAAATCCTCTTTAAAGGCAATTTTAAACTCACCGTTTTACGCGCCGGAATCGTTGTGGGATCAGGGAGTTCCTCTTTTGAAATCATCAGGGACTTATGTGAAAAGCTCCCCATTATGGTCGCGCCAAAGTGGCTGGAAACAAGAACGCAGCCCATTGCAATAAGAGATGTAATCGCGATGCTCACCGGAGTCATTTTAAACGAAAAATGCTATAACCAATCCTTTGACATTGGTGGTCCGGATGTTCTTACTTATAAGGAAATGTTGCAACGATACTCCAAAGTGAGAAAACTAAAACTTTGGATATTATCTGTACCTGTAATGACGCCACGTTTGTCATCTTATTGGTTGTATTTTGTAACATCCACGACTTATTCGCTAGCGGTCAATTTGGTGGAAAGTATGAAGACCGAAGTGGTTGCAAAAGACAACAAACTTCAGGAAATTTTAGGAATACAACCCATCACTTATGAAGAAGCCATTGAGAAAGCATTTCAGAAAATCGAACAAAACCTGGTAGTTTCCAGTTGGAAGGATGCACTTATTTCAGGGCGGTTTAATGATTTAAAAAGTCAGATTCAAATTCCGCAACACGGTTGTTTGAGTGATGTAAAAACAATTGAGGTCAAAGATGAAAAACAGGCTTTGGAAAACATTTGGTCCATTGGTGGTAAGCGAGGTTGGTATTATGCCAATTGGCTATGGAAAATAAGAGGATATATGGATTTAATGGGGGGCGGCGTGGGTTTGCGTCGCGGGCGCACGCATCCCGATAAAATATTTCCGGGTGATGCATTGGATTTTTGGCGGGTGCTTTATGCCGATAAAGATGAAAAGCGTTTGTTGCTTTACGCCGAGATGAAACTTCCCGGTGAAGCCTGGCTTCAGTTTGAAATAAATGATGGTATTTTAAAGCAAACAGCTACTTTCAGGCCAAAGGGACTTTGGGGTCGCCTCTACTGGTATAGCGTTTTGCCATTTCACTATTTTATTTTTGGAGGCATGATTAAAAATATTGTGAATTATAAATCCAACCAGATATGAAGAGTTACTTAGTTGAAGTAATCAACTGCATTTAGGACTTAAAGAACCTTGATGAAGCCTATCCTTCTTTGGGTAAAAACACCTCAGCCATCATACAACGAGCACTGCCCCCTCCCAGGGTTTCAATTGTGGTTAAGGGACTACTTAGAATTTTACTGTATTTTTCTATGGATACTACTTGGGCTTGAGTCAAACTTTCATAGGCAGATTGTGACATTACTGTGATAGAATTTCCTTTTGAGTCTGAAACCTCGAGCATATTCCCTGCAAAAAGATTGACTTGTTCCTCAGAAATAGAAATAATTTCTTTTCTATCTTCTTTTAGATGCTTAACAACATTTTTACGTTCCTTCATATCGTCAATACAATCCAGACAAATGACAGCAAATTCTTTGGCTATACACATCATAACATTTGTGTGGTAAATAGGCAAACGTTTGGTTTCAACAGTTTGATAAGCTGTAAAAACAACCGGTGTGTATTCAAAATCCTCGCAAAATTCAATGAGTAATTCTTCATCAGCTCGCGGCGAAAGTGCACAATATGCTTTTCTGTTTACGCGGTCTAAAACGAGGCTTCCGGTGCCCTCTAAAAAAAGCTCTTCTTTTTCAGCAGCAGAGTAATCAACAATATTTTTGATTTTAAAACCTTCATTTTCAAGTTGTAAAATAACCTCTTCTCTTCGCTCTCTTCTTCTGTTTTCAGCAAACATGGGGTAAAGTGCCACATCACCATTATGGTGAAAAGAAACCCAATTATTTGGAAACACAGAATCTGGGGTGTCCTGGGAACCATCATCATTGAATATCACAACATTGACAGCTGTATCTCTTAATTTTTTTACCAAACCATCAAACTCTTCCTGTGCTAGTTTATTTACGTCCTTTGATTTTAAATTTTCTGAAGTGGTTTGATAGTAGTTATTTATGGCGGTTTCTTCATTCAATCTGAAAGTCGCAGGGCGTATCATTAAAATTGTATTGGTGGTCTGAAGCATCGTGATGTATTATTTTAGGATGCAAAAATAAGGAATTGTTATTCAACTTTTCTTAAACAAAATAAAAATCTATTTTAAAGAAAAATCATATACCAATCCAATACCATAACCGGCTCCCTGAAAAACATTCCTTCCTGAAATTGTATAGGAAAAGCTTGCATATATGCCAAAATCTTGACCCAAAGGCCGATATAAAGTGCCCCCTGCCTTATGATAATCAACACCTATTTCTTTAAAATTTTGTGGTGGCGGGGTTTCCCTATAATCAATACCTCCAAAAGATTTTTGATAATCATACCAGACATCATAATACCAATTTGATAGCGCCCGGCCAGCTTTGAAAGTGATGGGTAAACTATTAGGAACTTCTTCAAGCTTAAATGAAAAACCACTTTGAAACGTTAAAAACCATCCTGTGTTCCATTGATAATGAATCATCCATTTGGTTTCCAATATTGTAGCTTTCTGTCCAATATCATTCAACCCACCTGTTTCATAATCACTTATTGGGGTTGAAAAACCCAAGCCTGAACTAATTTCTAATTTACTGTTTTCAAATTCAATTTTATACAATCGATATTTTAAAAAAAAGCTAACATCCTGCGTCCTGAGTTTCTCATTACTCATAAAGAATGGTAAAGAAGCATTTACATCAAAATCTGGGGTAATCCCATAAGCTACATATGCAGAGCCAAAAAAAAGTGTTCTGCCTATGTCAGACCTTTCAGTTCCTATAAAGTAATTTGGTGTATCTTCAAATCCCAGACCAAAAGAAGTGCTTATATTTCCTGAACCTCTGTAAAATCCATCAATTTTTCCTTGAGAAATTCCTTCAGTTGAGAAAAGAAGTAGAAAAAGTAATCCAACATTTTTTTTCATTAAAACAGTAAGATTTATTAATACCGTTTATAGTCGAAAAAACTGATAGAAGTTTACATCAATCTCTAATTAAAGGTAATGTACTGCATCTCAAAAGGCCTTCTTGTTTGGCAATTTCTGCATAGGGAATTTCTTCAACTGTAAAATCATTGCTTCGTAACCAGTTGTTCAACCTGGTAAAGTTTCGTTCAGAAACCACCACATTAGGTGCAATTGAAAAAACGTTGCTAAACATATGATACATTTCATCTCGTGTGATCTGAAACAGGTTTTCTTTTCCAAAAAGATTTACTAAAAAAGTATAGTCTGATTCTTCCCTGAATCCTTGTTTGTATATAATGGCTTTATTGGGTCCCACCGGTTGAAAGCAACAGTCCAGGTGGAGGGCATTGTCGCGTGCTTCTATTTTGGATTTTACCAGATCAAATTCCTTTATTATTTTATTGGGAAACAGGTTTTTAATATACTCCACACCTTCCATATTGGTTCTAGCAGTCATAAATTCTTTGTAGTCACTACCTTTATAGGTTCCTATAAAGATATAGTCATTCCAAAGCATTACATCGCCTCCTTCAATATGTACTTCTTTTGGAGGTCTAACCACTTTTGCCGGGTCTATCTGGTCAATTACATATTGAATCGCATCGAGTTCCCGTTCACGATCAGGTAATATATTGGCTTTTACAAAAACATCATCAATAACGAATGCAATATCTCTTGAAAATATTTGATTGTAATCTTTGATTTCTTCGGGTCTAAATACTTTTACATCATATTTTTTTAAAACAGTTGAAAAGGCTTCCATTTCCGGAATCATATCTTCATTTTTAGGATAAGTCCCGGCAAGGATGTGTTCTAAAGATTTTGGGTCATAGGCTTCTTCTGCAAGTGGAGTTGGGCCGTTGCTATTTGCAGTTCCCAAAACGACGGCTCTCAGCCTGGAAGTTTCATCTTTGACATTTAATTTTAGCATCTTCTTTGTATTTGTTCAAATATATAAAAACTCCATCGAGATTCCTCTGGATGGAGTTTAATAACTAAAATTTGTATTAATTATCGTTCACTTCTTGTTTTGAAAGTTCTGTGAGTATGACCAATATAGACTTGTCTGGGTCTTCCAATGGGCTCCTTACCAAGACGCATTTCTTTCCATTGAGCAATCCACCCGGGTAGTCTTCCTAGGGCAAACATTACTGTAAACATATCTGTAGGAATTCCCAGAGCTCTGTATATTATTCCTGAATAGAAATCAACATTCGGATACAGATTTCTTGAAATGAAATATTCATCTTCAAGGGCAACTTTTTCTAATCCTTTGGCGATTTCAAGAACAGGATCTTCTATCCCAAGCTCTCCAAGTACTTCGTCTGCTGCTTTCTTGATAATTTTCGCCCGCGGGTCAAAGTTTTTATAAACTCTGTGTCCAAATCCCATCAATCGGAACGAATCATTTTTGTCTTTTGCCTTTAAAATAAATTTTGAAGTGTCACCCCCATCAGCTTTGATCGCTTCTAGCATCTCTATAACTGCCTGGTTTGCTCCTCCGTGAAGTGGTCCCCAAAGTGCTGCTATACCTGCTGAAAGTGATGCAAATAAACCGCTGTGTGATGAACCTACGATTCTTACTGTCGAGGTCGAACAGTTTTGCTCGTGGTCTGCGTGTAGAATTAATAGTTTATCCAATGCCTCTATGACAGCTCTATCTACTTTATAATCTTCATTGGGTTGCTGGAACATCATTTTGTGAATATTCTCAACATAGCCCAGGGAGGTATCACCATAATTGAGCGGCAAACTCATTTTCTTTCGCATTGTCCAGGCAACAAGAACCGGAAATTTACCTAAAATCTTTACAATGGCTTTATACATATCCTCTTCAGAGTCAACATTGACTGATGAAGGGTTAAATGCCACCAATGCATTAGTCAAAGATGCAAGAACACCCATTGGGTGTGCAGATTTTGGAAACCCATCAAGTATGCGTTTCATATCCTCATCTACAATAGATTGACCTTTTATATCTTTGTGAAATTTAGTAAGCTCTTCCTGAGTGGGTAATTCCCCAAAGATTAACAGAAAACACACTTCAAGAAAAGAAGCTTTATCAGCAAGTTCTTCTATGCTGTATCCCCTGTATCTTAAAATACCTTTTTCACCATCTAGAAATGTAATGGCACTTTCACAGGAACCTGTATTTTTATATCCCGGGTCTAATGTGATAACATTTGAGGAAGCTCTTAAAGATTTTATATCGATGGCTACTTCATTTTCAGTACCCTCAACTATGGGAAACTCATATTTTTTTCCATCAATTTCTAATGTGGCTATTTTTGACATATTTATGTATGTTATTTAATTTTCTTCTATTTGCGAAGATACGAAATATAAGGAGATTTTTATAGTGAAAACCATTCCTACGGGGTTAAAAAAACCTTAAATAGAAGTGATTTAATTATCATTTCACTTTAAAAGCATTTGCTTGTGGAAAATACCCCACACTTCCTAGTTCTTCTTCAATACGAAGCAATTGATTGTATTTTGACATGCGGTCGCTTCGTGAAGCTGAACCTGTTTTAATCTGACCACAGTTTAAAGCAACGGCCAAGTCTGCAATAGTGTTATCCTCTGTTTCACCTGAGCGGTGTGACATTACTGAAGTATAACCTGCATTGTGAGCCATATTTACAGCAGCAATAGTTTCTGTGAGGGTTCCTATTTGGTTTACTTTAATCAAGATGGAATTGGCAATACCTTCTTTGATTCCTCTGGAAAGACGCTCTACATTTGTGACAAACAAATCATCACCCACTAACTGTACTTTGTTGCCAATTTTTTCTGTGAGGTATTTCCAGCCTTCCCAATCATTTTCATCCATTCCGTCTTCTATGGAAATGATGGGGTATTTGGAAGCCAACTCAGCCAAATAATCGGCTTGTTGTTTTGACGTTCTCACTTTGCCAGATTTTCCTTCAAATTTAGTGTAATCATATTTTCCTTTCACAAAAAATTCGGCTGCAGCACAATCCAAGGCAATTTTGACTTCGGTTCCCATCTTGTACCCTGCATTTTTGACAGCAAGCGCAATAGTTTCTAATGCGTCTTCTGTACCATCTAATGTTGGAGCAAAACCACCTTCATCACCCACTGCTGTACTTAATTTTCTATCATGTAATACTTTTTTTAGGTTGTGAAATATTTCAGAACCCATTTGCATAGCATGGGCAAAATTTCTTGCTTTTACAGGCATCACCATAAACTCTTGAAAGGCAATGGGTGCATCACTGTGAGACCCACCGTTAATAATGTTCATCATTGGCACCGGAAGCGTATTGGCACTCACTCCGCCCACATATCGATACAATGGTAAACCAAGTTCTAATGCTGCCGCTTTGGCAACAGCTAGTGAAACACCCAAAATGGCATTAGCACCCAATTTTGATTTATTTTTTGTTCCATCAAGCTGAATCATTGTTTGGTCAATTAAGTTTTGATCAAAAACAACAGCTCCCAAAAGTGCCGGTGCTATAATCTCATTTACGTTTTTAACTGCTTTTAGCACACCCTTTCCCATATATTGTTTTCCGCCATCACGTAGCTCAACTGCTTCATGTTCTCCTGTTGAAGCGCCTGAAGGTACTGCTGCGCGTCCCAATATACCGCTTTCGGTAATTACATCAACCTCAATGGTGGGGTTTCCTCTGGAATCAAAAATTTGGCGGGCGTGGATATCAACAATTAAACTCATATTTTATATATTTTATAGTAATTGAAGCGTAATATATTACGCCTTTTTTATGAAATTGATTTATTATATTTATCTCTGATTTAGGCGTAATATACTATGCCTTTACAGATTGATTTTTTTGAATGTTATCTATGAATTGATCAAACAAATAACTCGCATCGTGAGGTCCCGGACTGGCTTCTGGGTGGTATTGCACTGAAAAGCAGTTTTTGCTTTTCATTTTGATACCGGCAACGGTATGGTCATTTAAGTGCAGGTGTGTGATTTCTATTTCAGGATGATTTTCTGCTTCTTCTCTGTTGATGGCAAAACCGTGATTTTGAGATGTAATTTCGCCTTTACCTGTTACCAAATTCATAATGGGGTGGTTGATTCCTCTATGGCCGTGGTGCATTTTATAGGTTGAAATACCGTTGGCCAGTGCAATCACTTGATGTCCAAGGCAAATCCCAAATAATGGTAAGTTTCTTTTAATAATTTCTTTTGTTACTTCAATTGCACTCGTTAAGGGTTGTGGGTCACCGGGACCGTTTGACAAAAAGTATCCTTCAGGTTCAAAAGCGGCCATTTCCTCAAAAGTGGTAGTGTATGGAAATACCTTGATGTAGCAATCTCTTTCAGCCAGATTCCGTAAAATATTTTTCTTAATACCAATATCCAAAGCTGCAATTTTATATGAGGCATTTTCTTTACCGAAAAAATAAGGTTCTTTGGTAGAGACCTTGGACGCCAACTCGAGTCCGTTCATATCTGGAACTTCTGCAAGTTGCTTTTTTAGTCCTTCTATATTCTCAACATCTGTTGAGATTACAGCATTCATCGCTCCATGCTCACGAATATAGATTACCAAGGCTCTTGTATCAACATCAGAAATAGTAAATAGATTGTTGTCGTTTAAAAATTCTTCCAAAGAAGCATCTGCGATATCACGGGAGTAGTTATAACTGAAATTCCGGCAGATTAAGCCAGCGATTTTAATGCTTTCAGATTCTACCTCGTCTTTATTGGTGCCATAATTCCCGATGTGGGCATTTGTGGTAACCATCAATTGGCCAAAGTAAGAAGGGTCTGTAAATATTTCCTGATAGCCTGTCATTCCTGTATTGAAACAAACTTCTCCAAAGGCTGTGCCGTCTTTACCTCCCACGGCTTTACCGTGAAAAATAGTTCCATCTGCCAGTAAAATGATTGCTTTTTTTCTGCTTTGATACTTCATAGTAGCTTTATAGTTGTGATGTTATACTGGTGTGCAAAAATAATATAAAAAAAGGGATAAACCTTGAAAGTTTATCCCTTGTGTATTTAGAATGAAAATAAAAATTTATTCTTTCTCATTTTTTGGTTCTTGCTCGTTGTTTTCGGTTGCTTCGTTTGTTGCTTCCGGTGCCGCTGTTTCGGGAGCTTCTGCTTCTGGAGTAGCTACCGGAGTAACTTCTTCAGTTTTTTCAGCCGGTGTAGCTTTTGCTGTGGTATCATCGGCTTTCTTTGATTTTCCGGCACGACGGGTTGATTTCTTTTTAGCAGGTTTGTTTGCGTTGTATATTTCGTTGAAGTCAACCAACTCAATCATCGCCATATCTGCATTGTCTCCTAAACGGTTACCCAATTTGATAATTCTGGTATAACCTCCGGGACGGTCTGCAACTTTTACTGCGACTTCTCTAAATAGTTCAGCGACAGCATCTTTTTGACGTAACCTGCTATATACAATTCGTCTGTTGTGTGTAGTATCTTCTTTTGATTTAGTCACTAATGGCTCAACAAACTGCTTTAAAGCTTTTGCTTTTGCTACTGTTGTGTTAATTCTTTTATGCTCAATTAGGGAACAGGCCATATTTGCCAACATAGATTTTCTATGTGCTGTTTTTCTGCCTAAGTGATTTATTTTTTTTCCGTGTCTCATTTTCTTAGTTATTAGAGATGAGTGGTGAGAAAAATCTCTTTATCTCACTTCTCAAATCTCATGTCTTATTTAATCTCTGTCTAATTTATATTTTGAAAGATCCATTCCAAAGTTCAGTCCCTTAACATTTACTAACTCTTCAAGTTCAGTCAATGATTTTTTACCAAAGTTTCTGAATTTCATTAAGTCGTTTTTATTGTAAGAAACCAAATCTCCAAGTGTATCAACTTCTGCAGCTTTCAAGCAGTTTAATGCTCTTACTGAAAGATCCATATCAACCAGTTTGGTTTTAAGTAGCTGACGCATGTGTAAGGACTCTTCATCATAAGTTTCAGTTTGAGCGATTTCATCTGCCTCAAGGGTAATGCGCTCGTCACTAAATAACATGAAGTGGTGAATCAATGTTTTAGCTGCTTCAGTCAATGCGTCTTTAGGATGGATAGACCCATCTGAAACGATTTCAAAAACCAGTTTTTCATAATCTGTTTTTTGTTCTACACGAAAGTTCTCAATACTGTATTTCACATTTTTGATGGGTGTGTAGATAGAGTCTGTAAAGATGGTTCCAAGAGGGGCGTTAGCCTTTTTATTTTCTTCAGCAGGCACATACCCTCTTCCTTTTTCAATGGTCATTTCCATATTCAGGTTCACTTTAGACTCCATATTACAGATTACTAAATCTGGATTAAGAATTTGAAAACCTGAGATGAATTTCTGGAAGTCTCCTGCTATTAGCTGGTCTTTTCCAGACAGCGACATGGTCACTGTTTCATTATCGATTTCATCAATTTGACGTTTGAAACGCACTTGCTTTAAACCAAGGATAATTTCGGTTACATCTTCTACTACTCCCGGTATGGTTGAAAACTCGTGATCAACTCCTTCAATTCTGATGGATGTGATAGCGAAACCTTCTAAGGAGGAAAGTAGTACTCTTCTAAGCGCGTTACCAACGGTCAACCCATAACCAGGCTCTAAGGGGCGAAATTCAAATTTCCCCTCAAAATCTGTGGAGTTGATCATTATAACTTTATCGGGCTTCTGAAAATTTAGTATTGCCATGTTTGTAATTCCTAAGGTTTATTATTTAGAGTATAATTCGACGATGAATTGTGTATTGATATTTTCCGGAATTTGAATTCTTTGTGGGGTCGAAATAAAAGTTCCCTCCATTTTATCATTATTCCAGTTAATCCACTCATAAGGGTGGGATGCATTTGAAAGTGATTGAGAAATAGCATCAAGTGATTTTGATTTTTCTCTTACTGCAACAACATCACCCGGCTTAACGTGGTATGAAGGTATATTTACCTTTTCACCATTTACAAGGATGTGTCTGTGAGAAACCAATTGACGTGCAGCACTTCTTGAAGGGGCAATACCCATTCTGAAGACTACATTGTCTAATCTAGATTCACAAAGCTGAAGCAAAACATCACCTGTAATGCCATCAGCAGCTGTTGCTTTTTTAAACATATTTCTGAATTGACGCTCAAGGATACCATAGGTATATTTTGCTTTTTGCTTTTCCATTAACTGGGTAGCATATTCAGATTTCTTTCCTCTTCTTCGGGCGTTTCCGTGTTGTCCCGGAGGGTAATTTCTTTTTTCAAATGCTTTGTCGTCACCAAAGATAGCTTCACCGAATTTACGGGCTATTTTAGTTTTTGGACCGGTATATCTTGCCATATTAAAATTTGTTTTAGAAGGGATGATGAATTAAGGTCTGTCCTCCATCTATCGTGTTCCTTCTCTTGTTTATACTTATTGTTTAAATATTCAATGTTCAAAGTTTAAAGTTCAATGTTGATCTTCAAACTTCTAAGTTTTCACTTCTAACTTACTTAGACTCTTCTTCTTTTTGGAGGTCTGCATCCGTTGTGTGGCATTGGAGTGATATCAATGATTTCAGTCACTTCAATTCCAGCATTGTGAATAGAGCGTATTGCAGATTCTCTACCATTTCCGGGACCTTTAACATACACTTTTACTTTACGTAAACCTGCATCGTGAGCTACTTTTGTAGCATCTTCAGCAGCAAGTTGTGCAGCATAAGGAGTGTTTTTCTTAGATCCTCTAAAGCCCATTTTACCGGCAGAAGACCAAGCGATTACATCACCGTTTTTGTTTGTCAACGAAATGATGATATTGTTAAAAGAAGCTGTAACGTGTGCTTCACCTACAGATTCAACAATAACTTTACGTTTTTTTGCGGTTGTTTTTGCCATTTCTCTAGGTATTATTTAGTTGCTTTTTTCTTGTTAGCAACAGTTTTACGTTTTCCTTTTCTGGTTCTTGAGTTGTTTTTAGTGCGTTGTCCACGTAACGGAAGTCCCGATCTGTGACGAATGCCTCTGTAACATCCAATATCCATTAAGCGTTTGATGCTTATTTGAACTTCTGAACGTAACTCACCCTCAATTTTAAAATTTCCTACAGCATCACGAATGCGACCGATTTCATCATCGTCCCATTCATTTACTTTTTTGTCTTCACTTACTTCAGCTTTTGCCAAAATGTCTTTGGCACGGCTTTTACCGATACCAAATATGTAAGTTAACGCGATTACACCCCTTTTTTGTTTCGGGATATCTACACCTGCTATTCTTGCCATATCTTAACCTTGTCTTTGTTTGAACTTTGGGTTCTTTTTGTTAATAACATATAATCTGCCTTTTCGACGCACAATTTTGCACTCGGCACTTCTTTTCTTAATGGATGCTCTTACTTTCATTTTTTTAGTATCTGTAAGTTATTCTTGCCTTACTTAAATCATAAGGACTCATTTCTAATTTTACTTTATCACCGGGCAATAATTTAATATAATGCATACGCATTTTACCCGATATGTGTGCTGTAACAATGTGACCATTTTCCAATTCTACACGAAACATAGCGTTAGAAAGAGCCTCTATAATTGTTCCATCTTGTTCTATTGCTGCTTGTTTTGCCATAACTATGCTACTGCTTTTCTATTTTTTCCTGACTTCATCAAGCCATCATAGTGCCTGTTTAACAGGTATGCGTTGATTTGTTGCATCGTGTCAATTGCCACACCCACCATAATGAGGAGTGAAGTACCACCATAAAATAATGCCCATCCTGCCTGTAAACCTAAAAGTTTTACGGCAAACGCAGGAAATATTGCAATTAATGCAAGGAATATAGATCCCGGTAAGGTTATTTGAGACATAATTCTATCTAAATATTCTGCCGTTTCAGATCCGGGTTTAATACCGGGAACAAATCCGCCACTTCGTTTTAAATCGTCTGCCATTTTATTAGTTGGTACAGTTACAGCCGTGTAAAAGAATGTAAACACAATACACAATAAAAAGAAAACCAAGTTGTACCAAAAACCAAATATATCGCTAAAAGCTACAGTAAAAGACTGTGCAGTTTCAGAAGTTGATAAACCTGAAAGTGCAGCAGGCACAAACATAATTGCCTGAGCAAAGATGATTGGCATTACACCAGATGCATTTAGCTTTAAAGGAATATACTGTCTTGAACCGGCAGCATTTTTCTCATATCCTCCGCTTGCAGTTCTTCTTGCATATTGAACCGGAATTTGGCGCACAGCCATAACCAGCAATACAGAAAGAAGAATGATTATAAACCAGATGACAAGTTCGATCAGGATAAAAATCAATCCGCCGTTTGATTCAAAAACTCGAGATGCAAATTCCTGTACAAAAGATTGAGGTAATGTTGCAATAATACCTACCATAATTAATATGGAGATACCGTTTCCAATTCCCTTATCTGTAATTTTTTCACCCAACCACATTGCAAAAATACAGCCTGTTGTTAGTATAATAACTGATGCGGCTATAAATGTCACACTATTCCCTAACAAGAAAGCCTCTGGGGGTAAAATATTAAAGAGATTATAAATATAACCAGGTCCTTGAACTAAAGTAATAGCGATGGTTAACCAGCGTGTAATCTGAGTTATTTTTTTTCTGCCGCTCTCCCCTTCTTTTTGAAGTTTTTGGAGATATGGTACAGCTATACCCATTAATTGAACCACAATAGAAGCTGAGATGTATGGCATAATACCCAATGCAAAAACAGAAGCATTTGAAAATGCTCCTCCGGTAAATGCATTTAGTAAACCTAAAATCCCACCATCTGTTTGGTCTGCTAAACCTTGAAGTTGAGATGCATCAATTCCAGGAAGTACTACTTGTGCTCCAAAACGATAAACAGCAAGAAAACCAAGAGTTATTAAGATTCTGTTTCTCAACTCTTCAATTTTCCAGATATTTTTAAGGGTATTAATAAATTTCATTCTGATAGGGTTGTTATAAAATTACCACTTCACCTCCTGCTGCTTCAATAGCATTTTTTGCAGTAGCTGTAAATTTGTGTGCAGACACTTTCAGCTTTGCTTTAAGCTCACCTCTTCCAAGTATCTTTACTGATTCATTTTTGGTTGCAAGTCTCAATGAAACCATTGTTTCAAAATCAAGTGTGTCCTTAATTTTTTTCTCATCAACTAGCTTTTGAAGTGTATCAAGATTTACACCTTGATATTCTTTTCTGTTGATGTTAGTGAACCCAAATTTTGGAACACGTCTTTGAAGTGGCATTTGACCACCTTCAAAACCTATTTTTCTTGAATAACCTGAACGAGATTTGGCGCCCTTGTGACCTCTGGAGGCGGTTCCACCACTACCAGAACCTTCTCCACGACCCAATCTCTTGCTATTTTGCACTGAACCTGCTGCAGGTTTTAAGTTACTTAAATCCATAGTATTTATTTCTTATTTAGCTTCCTCTACAGAAACTAAGTGTTTTACTTTATTGACCATACCAATAATACTTGGTGTATTATCGTGCTCAACGGTTTGACCTATTCTCTTAAGTCCTAACGACTCAAGCGTTCTTTTTTGTGTAAGAGGACGGTTAATCGCGCTTTTTACTTTTGTTACTTTTATCTTTGTCATAACTCGTTTAATTTATCCTTTAAAAACTTTCTCTAGAGAAACCCCACGTTGTCTTGCGACAGTGTGTGCACTTCTCATTTGTAATAAAGCATCAAAGGTAGCTTTAACCACGTTGTGTGGATTTGATGAACCTTGTGATTTTGACAATACATCGTGAACTCCCACTGCCTCAAGTACTGCACGTACAGCACCACCGGCAATTAGTCCGGTACCGGGAGCTGCTGGCAATAAGTTTACTTTTGCTCCGCCATATTTTCCTTTTTGCTCATGGGGTAGGGTAGTTTTGTTCAAAGGAATGCGTACTAAGTTTTTCTTGGCATCTTCAATTGCTTTGGCAATTGCTGAAGCTACATCCTTAGATTTTCCTAATCCCTGACCTACAACACCGTTTTCATCACCAACTACTACGATTGCAGAAAAGCCGAAAGCTCTACCACCTTTTGTTACTTTGGTTACACGTTGTACACCTACCAGACGATCTTTTAATTCTAAACCACTTGGTTTTACTAATTCTACGTTTTTATAATCTTGATACATAATTTTTAGAATTTAAGTCCGCCTTCTCGGGCTCCTTCTGCTAATGATTTAATTCTTCCGTGGTAAAGATATCCACCTCTGTCAAAAGAAATTGTCTCTACTCCAGCTTTTACAGCTTTTTCGGCAATTGCTTTTCCTACGAGTTTTGCAGCTTCAACTTTAGTAACTTTTGAAGCATCTATGTCTTTATCTCTTGAAGAGGCAGCAGTAATTGTTTTACCGTTAACATCATCAATAAGCTGTGCATAGATTTCATTGTTACTTCTGAAAACTGCAAGTCTTGGTCTTTGTTCAGAGCCAGAAATTGTTTTTCTAACTCGTAACCTGATTCTTGTTCTTCTATCGTTTTTAGATAATGCCATAACTTTTATGCTTATGCAGATTTACCTGCTTTTCTTCTTAATTGTTCACCTACAAATTTAATTCCCTTTCCTTTGTAAGGTTCTGGTTTACGGAAACCTCTAATTTTTGCTGCTACTTGGCCCACAAGTTGTTTGTCGTGTGAGGTAAGTTTTACAATTGGATTTTTTCCTTTTTCTGATATGGTTTCAACTTTAACTTCAGGAGCAACGTCCATTACAATGTTGTGAGAATACCCAACTGCGATATCAAGTTTTTGACCTTGATTACTTGCTCTGTAACCTACACCTACTAATTCTAATTCTTTAGTCCATCCTGTTGAAACTCCTTGAATCATGTTATTGATTAAAGATCTGTATAAACCGTGTTTAGCACGGTGAGCCTTTGAATCTGATGGGCGCTCAACATATGCATTTCCATCTTCAACCTTAATGGCCACTTCTGAAAACTCTTGGTTTAATTCTCCCAATTTTCCTTTTACCGTAATGATGTTTTCATTAACACTTACTGTTACACCATCTGGGATTGCTACTGGATTATTACCTATTCTAGACATCTTGTTTGTCGATTTTTAGTAAACGTAACACAATACTTCACCGCCCACATTTTCAGCTTTGGCCTGTTTGCCAGTCATTACACCATGCGATGTAGAGACGATAGCAATTCCTAAACCATTAAGAATTCTGGGAAGTTCTGATGAACTTGCGTATTTACGTAAACCAGGTTTACTAATTCGTTGTATTTTTCTAATTACAGGCTCTTTAGTTATTTTATCATACTTCAAAGCGATTTTAATAGTTCCTTGCGGTCCATTGTCGTCTTCAAATTTGTAACTTAAGATGTACCCTTGATCAAATAAGATTTTTGTAATTTCTTTTTTCAAATTTGATGCAGGTATTTCAACCACTCTGTGGCTAGCCTGTGT
The DNA here is from genome assembly GCA_963977065.1 of uncultured Flavobacteriaceae bacterium. Classification (GTDB taxonomy): domain Bacteria; phylum Bacteroidota; class Bacteroidia; order Flavobacteriales; family Flavobacteriaceae; genus Planktosalinus. Next base: position 20,198 of record CAXBNF010000024.1, read on the forward strand.
TGCATTTCTGATTCTCGTAAGAAAATCTGCGATAGGATCTGTTGTCATTTATTTGTGTTTGCGGATGTGGTTTTTCAACTATTGTCGAAACCTTCAACCAGTTAAATTTAAATTTTTACCAGCTAGCTTTTCTTACTCCCGGAATCAACCCTTGGTTTGCCATTTCACGAAATGTAACACGTGAAATTCCAAAAGTTCTCATATACCCTCTGGGTCTTCCTGTTAATTTACAACGGTTGTGTAATCTTACAGGTGAAGCATTCTTTGGTAATTTTTGTAATGCTTCATAATCGCCGGCTTCTTTTAAAGCTTTACGTTTTTCAGCATATTTATCTACCATTTTTTGTCTCTTTACCTCACGGGCTTTCATTGATTCTTTAGCCATCTCTTAATTCTTTTTAAAGGGTAATCCCATTTCTGTTAAAAGTGATTTTGCTTCCTTATCTGTCTCTGCAGTGGTCACAAATGTGATGTCCATACCTTGGATTTTGTTTACTTTGTCAATATCAATTTCAGGGAAAATGATTTGCTCTGTAACACCCAGGTTGTAGTTTCCTCTTCCGTCAAATCCGCTGGCTTTAATACCATTGAAGTCACGAACTCGCGGAAGTGAAGATGTTACAAGTCTATCTAAAAACTCATACATTCTTTCGCCGCGTAAAGTTACTTTAACTCCTATGGGCATTCCTTTACGTAATTTAAAGGATGCAACGTCTTTCTTAGAGATTGTTGCTACAGCTTTTTGACCGGCAATTCTTGAAATTTCGTCAACTGAATAGTCAATAAGTTTCTTGTCTGCCACGGCTGCCCCAACTCCTCTTGAGATAACTATTTTTTGTAATCTGGGAACTTGCATTACATTTTTGTAACCAAATTCTTCAGTAAGAGCTTTTATTACTCTGCTCTTATATTCTTCCTTAAGTCTTGGTGAATATCCCATAACTATATTACTTCATTAGATTTTTTTGAAAAACGCACTTTCTTGTCGCCTTCCATTTTAAAACCAACTCGTGTTGCTTTTTTTGATTTTGGATCAATGAGAGCAAGGTTGGATATATGTATTGGAGCCTCCTTTTTTACAATGCCTCCCTGTGGATTTTTTGTATTTGGTTTTTCATGTTTTGAAACCAGGTTCACTCCTTCTACTATGGCTTTATTTTTTTCAGTAATGACACGCATTACTTTACCTTCAGATCCTTTATGGTCTCCGGCAAGAACTACAACGTTGTCTCCTGTTTTAATTTTAAGCTTTGTCATCGTTTATAATATTATAACACCTCTGGTGCTAATGATACAATTTTCATAAATTGTTTATCACGCAATTCTCTTGCAACGGGTCCAAAAACGCGTGTTCCTCTCATTTCCCCCGTTGGGTTTAATAAAACACAAGCGTTGTCATCAAAACGAATGTAAGAACCGTCTGGTCTTCTTACTTCTTTGGTGGTACGTACAACAACAGCGGTTGAAACTGCACCTTTTTTGATGTTTCCGTTTGGTGTAGCTTCTTTAACAGTTACTACAATTTTATCTCCAATAGAAGCGTACCTTTTTTTAGTACCTCCTAACACACGGATAGTAAGAACTTCTTTGGCTCCCGTGTTGTCTGCAACTTTTAGTCTTGATTCTTGTTGTAACATGATTATTTAGCTCTTTCAATGATTTCTACTAATCTCCAACACTTAGATTTACTTAAAGGTCTTGTTTCCATGATTCTTACAGTATCTCCTTCGTTGCAATCGTTCTTTTCGTCGTGAGCGACATATTTTTTTGTCTTTAACACGAACTTTCCGTACATGGGGTGCTTCATTTTTTTAACCTCAGATACTACAATGGATTTTTCCATTTTGCTGCTGGTTACTACCCCGATACGTTCTTTTCTTAAATTTCTGTTTTCCATCTTTCAGCTATGTACTATTGTACTTCTCTTTTAATTAGTTCAGTCTGAATTCTAGCTATTGATCTTCTTTGCATTCTGAGTTGAATTGGGTTCTCCAAAGGTGAAATCGCGTGAGCCATTTTTAGATCAGTATATGTTTTTCTAGAATCTGCAAGTTTTTCTTGCAACTTAGCCGTAGATGCTTCTGTTATTTCTGCTTGTTTCATAGTGTTGAATAATTAAGCTTGAAAATCTCTAGCGGTTATAAACTTAGTTCTTACAGGTAACTTTTGTGCCGCAAGACGCAATGCTTCTTTTGCAACGTCTGCAGGTACTCCGGCTACTTCAAAGAGTATTCTACCCGGTTTTACAACAGCTGCCCAATATTCTACAGCTCCTTTACCTTTACCCATACGTACTTCAAGAGGCTTTTTTGTAATAGGTTTATCTGGAAATATTTTGATCCAGAGTTGACCTTCCCTTTTCATAAAACGGGTAGCGGCAATACGCGCAGCTTCTATTTGACGTGCAGTCAAAAAGTTTGAGTCTAATGATTTAATACCAAAGGTTCCGTTTGATAATTGGTTTCCGCGTTGCGAAACACCTTTCATACGGCCTTTCATTTGCTTACGGAACTTTGTTCTTTTCGGTTGTAACATTTTCTTTTATTTAAAAAATTACTTTCTACGACGTGGTTTTGGTTTTCCGGCTCCTCTTTCAGGCTTTCCTCCTCCTTGTTGTTTCTTTGACAAACCAACTAATGGAGAAAGCTCTCTCTTTCCAAATACCTCGCCTTTCATAATCCATACTTTCACTCCCAGTCTACCGTAAGTAGTATGAGATTCAACAAGCGCATAATCTATGTCTGCTCTGAAAGTAGATAAAGGAATACGACCTTCTTTGTAAGATTCTGAACGTGCCATCTCTGCTCCGTTTAAACGGCCAGAAATCTGCACTTTAATTCCTTCAGCATTCATTCTAATTGCAGCAGCAATTGCCATTTTGATTGCACGTCTGTATGAAATTCTACTTTCAATTTGACGAGCGATACTTGTTGCTACTAAGAAGGCATCCAGTTCAGGTCTTTTGATTTCAAAGATATTGATCTGTACTTCTTTACCGGTAATTTTCTTAAGTTCCTCTTTTAACTTGTCTACCTCCTGGCCGCCTTTTCCGATAATGATACCGGGTCTTGCAGTGGTGATAGTAACGGTTACAAGTCTCAGAGTGCGCTCAATGATTACCCTTGACACACTTGCTTTTGCTAAACGAGCATGAACATATTTTCTAATCTTGTCGTCTTCAGCAAGTTTATTGCCGTAGTCATTACCTCCATACCAGTTAGATTCCCATCCTCTGATGATTCCAAGGCGATTTCCGATTGGATTTGTTTTTTGTCCCATTTAATTACTTGCTTTGTGTGTTATCTTTAGCTCCTAAAACCACTGTTACGTGATTGGAACGTTTTCTAATTCTGTGTGCACGACCCTGAGGTGCTGTGCGTAAACGCTTTAACATGGTTCCACCATCTACGCGAATTTCCTGAACAAAAAGGTTTGCATCTTCTATGCTGGCCTCTTCATTTTTTGCTTGCCAATTTGCAATGGCTGAAAGCAAAAGCTTTTCAAGTCTGCGTGAAGATTCTTTTGAACTGAACTTCAAAATATTAAGCGCTTTATCTACGTTTTCACCTCTTACTAAATCTGCCATTAGGCGCATTTTTCTTGGTGATGTCGGGCAGTTATTCAACTTTGCAAAGGCGATGTTTTTCTTCGCTTCTTTGACTTGCTCTGCTCTTTCTCTTTTACGAACTCCCATAGCTTATTATTTTTTTCCTTTGTTTTTAGCACCTGCATGACCTCTAAAAGATCTTGTGGGTGAAAATTCGCCTAGTTTATGTCCTACCATATTTTCAGTTACGTATACAGGAACAAATTGTTTCCCGTTGTGAACTGCGATGGTTTGTCCAACGAAATCCGGAGTAATCATAGAGGCTCTAGACCAGGTCTTGATAACACTCTTTTTGTTTGACTCCACATTGAGTTGTACTTTTTTCTCTAATTTATAATGAACGTAAGGTCCTTTTTTTAACGATCTTGCCATAGCTTATTTCTTTCTACGTTCTATGATATATTTATTACTCGATTTTGTCTTAGTACGGGTTCTGTAACCTTTTGCAGGTATTCCGTTTCTAGAACGTGGGTGACCTCCAGAAGCACGACCTTCACCACCACCCATTGGGTGATCGACAGGGTTCATCGCTACCGGTCTAGTTCTTGGTCTTCTACCCAACCATCTGCTTCTACCGGCTTTACCGGAAACTAGCAATTGGTGGTCACTGTTTGAAACAGCTCCTATGGTAGCCATACAAGTAACAAGAATCAATCTGGTTTCACCTGATGGTAATTTTACAGTTGCAAATTTACCGTCTCTTGCCATTAACTGAGCAAATGCACCGGCACTTCGCGCCATTGTAGCTCCTTGACCGGGTCTTAGCTCGATACAAGAGATAATTGTACCAAGGGGTACATCAGAAAGTGGCATTGCATTTCCAATTTCAGGAGCAACATTTGCACCTGAGACAAGGTTTTGACCAACTTGCAATCCGTTTTGAGCGATGATATATCGTTTCTCTCCGTCTTGGTAGTTCAATAAAGCAATGAACGCTGTTCTGTTTGGATCATATTGAATTGAATCAACAGTGGCCGGAATTCCGGTTTTGTCTCTTTTGAAATCAATAATACGATACTTTTTCTTGTGACCTCCACCTACTTGGCGTATGGTCATTCTTCCGCTGTTGTTTCTACCTCCCGATCTTTTTTTCGGAGCAAGCAAGCTTTTCTCCGGCTTATCAGTAGTGATGGCATCAAAGCCATTTACTACTCTAAAACGCTGACCCGGGGTAATGGGTTTTAATTTTCTTACTGACATTGTTGTCTAATTTCTAGATGTTGTTGTAAAAATCTATTGTTTCTCCTTCTGCCACCTGTACAATTGCTTTTTTGAAAGCATTTGTTTTACCAGTTATGACACCCGTTTTTGTGTATTTCGTCTTTCGGTCGGGACGAACATTCATTGTGCGAACTTTAGTAACAGAAACTCCATATGCTGATTCAACAGCATCTTTGATTTCAATCTTATTCGCCTCATTTGCAACCACAAAGCCGTAGCGATTTTTGTCTTCAGCATCGCGGGTTGCTTTTTCTGTAATGATGGGTTTAATTAAGATATTCATAATTTCTATTTACTTAAGTTTTGCTCAATCCCTTCTAACGAACTCTCTAACAGCACAAGACTGTTTGCATTCAATATTTTGTAAGTACTTAATTCTGAGTTGATTATAACTTCTGTACCTTTCAAATTGCGCGACGACAAATATACATTATTATTTAACTCTCCCAACACAAACAAAGATTTTTTGTTTTCAAGGCCCAATGCGCCAAGAAGATTTGTAAAATTCTTTGTTTTTGGTGCTTCAAAAGAGAAGTCTTCAATAACATAAATTTGTTTGTCTTTAGCTTTCATCGACAAGGCCGATTTACGAGCCAAACGCTTTAATGTTTTATTAAGTTTGAAGGAATAACTTCTTGGTCTTGGACCAAAAACTCTACCTCCACCTTTAAACAATGGGTTTTTGATATTACCCGCACGAGCGGTACCTGTTCCCTTTTGTTTTTTAATCTTTCTTGTACTACCTGCAATCTCTGCACGCTCCTTAGCTTTGTGAGTTCCCTGACGTTGATTTGCAAGGTACTGCTTCACATCTAAATACACTGCGTGATTGTTTGGCTCTACAGCGAAAACATCCTTAGAAAGGTTTACCTCTCTACCTGTTTCTTTTCCGTTGATATCTAATACTGCTACCTTCATTATTTCTGAATAATTACATAAGCGTTTTTATGGCCGGGAACACATCCTTTTACCACAATCAAGTTCTTTTCAGGAACGATTTTTAAAACTCTTAAATTTTCAACTTTCACTTTTCCACCACCCATTCTACCTGCCATTCGCATTCCTTTGAATACTCTTGCAGGATAAGATGCAGCTCCAATAGAACCGGGAGCTCTAAGGCGGTTATGCTGTCCGTGAGTAGCTTGACCTACACCGGCAAAGCCGTGTCTTTTCACAACACCCTGAAACCCTTTACCTTTTGAAATTCCGGATACATCCACAAACTCCCCTTCGATAAATTGTTCAACTGTGATGGAATCACCTAATTTATACTCCTCTTCAAATCCTTGGAATTCTACGACTTTACGTTTTGCAACGGTTCCTGCTTTTTTAGCGTGGCCTTCGGCAGCTTTATTAACAGTCTTTTTGTCATCGAAACCAAGCTGAAGAGCTTCATACCCGTCAACCTCTTTGGTTCTGACTTGGGTAACTACACATGGTCCTGCTTCAATAACGGTACAAGGAATGTTCTTTCCGTTCTCATCAAAGATGCTGGTCATGCCTACTTTTCTTCCAATTAACCCAGACATATTTATTTAATTATTAATTAATACTATTTATTTAATTCTATTTAAAAAATTTCAGGGCCAAAAATACGTTCGACCCTGAATGTATTTTTACCGTTTTTCCTTCGCTCGCAGCTCCGGACATGTATACCCACGCAGGTGGGTATCTCGTTATATAAATGCCGAATTAGACATTTGCAGACGAGATTTCCGCCTTCGCGGAAATTTTACTTTATCACACCTTGATCTCAACTTCAACACCACTTGGCAACTCTAACTTCATAAGAGCATCAATCGTTTTTGAAGAGGAACTGTAGATATCAAGCAAACGCTTGTAAGAACTCAATTGAAATTGCTCTCTTGATTTCTTATTTACGTGAGGAGAACGCAATACAGTAAAGATTTTTTTATGTGTTGGCAACGGAATGGGTCCGGTTACAACAGCTCCAGTATTCTTAACTGTTTTAACGATTTTCTCAGCAGATTTATCTACCAGGTTATAATCGTATGATTTAAGTTTTATTCTGATTTTTTGACTCATCGCTCTTAAAATTAATCGTTAGATCCTTTTGCTTTTTTAATTACTTCTTCTGAAATGTTTGAAGGAGTTTCTGCATAGTGTGAAAATTCCATTGTTGATGTTGCTCTTCCTGATGATAATGTTCTTAATGTAGTAACATATCCAAACATTTCTGATAGAGGAACAGTTGCTTTAATGGTTTTTGCTCCTGCACGGTCTCCCATATTACTCACTTGTCCGCGACGACGGTTTAAGTCACCAACGATATCACCCATATTTTCTTCAGGAGTGATTACTTCAATTTTCATAATAGGCTCAAGGATAACTGATCCGGCTGCTTTTGAAGCGGCTTTATATCCCATTTTTGCAGCAAGTTCAAACGAAAGTGAATCTGAATCCACAGGGTGGAAAGACCCATCCTTAAGTGTGATCTTCATACTATCCATCTCAAAACCGGCAAGAGGTCCATTTTTCATAGCTTCTCTAAATCCTTTTTCGATTGCAGGAACATATTCCTTGGGAACGTTACCACCTTTGATGACGTTAACAAATTCAAGTCCTAATTTTCCTTCTTCGGCAGGCTCCATTGTAAATACAATATCAGCAAACTTACCACGACCACCTGATTGCTTTTTGTAAACTTCTCTGTGGTCTGCTTTTCTTGTGATAGCTTCTTTATACTCTACCTGAGGCTCTCCCTGGTTAACTTCTACTTTGAATTCGCGTCGCATACGGTCTACGATAATATCTAAGTGTAACTCGCCCATTCCTGAAATGATGGTTTGGCCTGAAGCTTCATCTGTTCTTACAGTAAACGTAGGATCTTCTTCAGCAAGTTTTGCCAGTGCCATTCCCATTTTATCAACATCTGCTTTGGTTTTTGGCTCCACAGCAATTCCAATTACAGGATCTGGGAATACCATACTTTCCAAAACAATAGGATGCTTTTCTGCAGACAATGTATCTCCGGTTTTAATATCTTTAAAACCAACAGCTGCACCAATATCTCCTGCTTCAATATAATCGATTGCATTTTGCTTGTTTGCATGCATTTGGTAGATTCTTGAAATACGCTCTTTATTTCCTGAACGATTGTTCAAAATATAAGAACCGGCATCAAGTCTTCCGGAATAAGCGCGGAAAAATGCCAAACGACCTACAAACGGGTCAGTAGCAATTTTGAACGCCAATGCTGCAAAAGGCTCTGTTACATCAGGTTTTCTAATTTCTTCTTTTTCAGTATTTGGATTAATACCAACGATACCTTCTTTATCTACAGGAGAAGGCAAATAACGGCATACGGCATCCAACAGGAATTGAACTCCTTTATTTTTAAAAGCTGAGCCACAAATCATGGGTATGATACTCATATCCATAACAGCAGCTCTTAGTGCTGCGTGAACCTCATCTTCTGTAATTGAATCTTCATCTTCCATGAATTTTTCAAGAAGATTTTCATCATACCCCGCTACTTCTTCTATAAGTTTTGCACGGTATTTTCTTACTTCATCTTTCATCTCCTCAGGAATCTCAACAACATCAAAGGTAGAACCAAAATTTTCTTCGTGCCAAACAATTGCGCGGTTTTTGACCAGATCTACAATGCCTTTAAAGTCCAATTCATCTCCAATAGGAAGTACAATTGGCACTGCGTTTGAACCTAGCATATCTTTAACTTGTTGACAAACAGCCAAAAAGTCTGAGCCTTGACGGTCCATTTTGTTTACAAAGCCCATTCTAGGAACTTTATAATTATCGGCAAGTCTCCAGTTAGTTTCAGATTGTGGCTCTACACCATCTACTGCACTAAATAAGAAAACCAAACCATCAAGTACACGAAGTGAACGGTTTACTTCTACCGTAAAGTCAACGTGACCCGGGGTATCGATAATATTAAAGTGATAGTCTTTTGCATCTTCAGTGGGTAGTGCGTTTTCTTTTGGAAAAACCCAGGTACAGGTGGTTGCGGCAGAAGTAATGGTAATACCTCTCTCTTGCTCTTGTTCCATCCAGTCCATAGTGGCTGCTCCATCATGAACCTCACCAACTTTGTGGCTCACCCCTGTATAGAAGAGAATGCGTTCAGTTGTAGTCGTTTTACCTGCGTCAATGTGCGCAGCGATTCCTATATTTCTTGTATATTTTAAATCTCTTTGTGCCATCGTAAATTAAAATCTAAAGTGTGAGAATGCTTTGTTTGCTTCAGCCATCTTGTGTGTATCCATACGCTTTTTAACAGCAGCTCCTTCTTCTTTGGCTGCAGATAAAATTTCCGCAGCAAGTTTCTGAGACATTGCTTTCTCATTTCTTTTTCTTGAATAAGAAATTAACCACTTCATAGCAGTTGAAATTTTTCTGTCTGGTCTGATTTGCATTGGGATTTGGAAAGTAGCTCCACCCACTCTTCGGCTTCTAACTTCTACGTGAGGCATTACATTTGATAATGCATCTTTCCAAGTCTCTAATCCCGATTTCTCATCGTTTTGTTTTTTTTCTTCTACGATGTCTATTGCATCATAAAAAACTTTGAAGGCAACCGATTTTTTACCGTCGTGCATCATCATGTTCACAAAACGCGTAACAAGTTGATCATTGAACTTTGGATCTGGTAAAAGCGGTCTTTTTTTGGCCTGTCTTTTTCTCATGTCTTCTCTTTAAAAGTTGTTAATTACTCTTTGGGCGTTTTGCACCGTATTTAGACCTGCGTTGTGTTCTGCCTGCAACACCAGCGGTGTCTAAGGCTCCACGAACGATGTGGTATCTAACTCCCGGCAAATCTTTTACCCTTCCACCTCTAACCAATACTATCGAGTGCTCTTGTAAATTGTGGCCTTCTCCGGGTATGTATGCGTTTACTTCCTTTCCATTGGTCAATCTTACCCTTGCAACTTTACGCATTGCAGAGTTTGGTTTCTTTGGAGTGGTCGTATATACACGCGTACACACACCTCTTCTTTGAGGACACGATTCTAAAGCAGCCGATTTACTCTTCTTGGTTATTTTGGCTCTTCCTTTTCGTACTAATTGTGAAATTGTTGGCATATATAATATTTGTTACTAGAATATAATAAAATAATCCCCTATTTTTAGGGTTGGCAAAGGTAGAAATAAATCTTAATTAATCAAATCTTAATTCATTAATTTTCAAATAAGTCTTTTTTTATTTTATTCTTTGCACGAAAAGGTCTTAACTTTCGTTTAATTACAACATTATATCCTTACCATTGAAATCCTATTTACATCTATTATTATACCTATATATATATACACTTTTTTCAGTGAGTGTATTCAGCCAAAAATTACATCTTAAAGTTGTGGGTATTGACAGTACAGAAACTGCTGCTTTGGAATCAAAAATTACAACAACAATTTTCTCTGATTTCCAAAGCTTGAAATCGGCTATAGATACTTTAAAATCAAGTCTTGAAAATTCAGGATATATTGAATCTGAAATAGTGGCATTTTCAAAGTCTTCAGACAGCAGCTTTTTGGCTCAATTTGAACTAAACACTCTTTACAATAAAATTATTTTGAGCAATATTGAAGATCTCAAAAAATTTGGGATCACAAAAAGAGAGCTGGAAAATATCTCCTTAAATTCCACATCAAATGAAATGACTATTGATTTCAAATACATTCAAACTGTTTTAAAATACCTGAACTCCAGACTCAGTGAAATGGGAGACCCGTTTGTGGTTCTTGAACTAGAAAATCTAATGCCCTCAAAAGACTTTAAAAATACGCTTCTGGCAAAGCTGACTATTACATCTCAAAAAAAACGAAATGTCACCGCAATACAAATTAAAGGATATGAAAATTTTCCAAGAGCATTCTTGCGTTACAGTATTGGCCTTAAAGAAGGTATGCTGTTTCAGCAACAAAAGATAAATCAACAAAGTTTGCTCCTGGAAAACCTTGGTTTTGTAAAAAACACAAAGCCTCCTGAAGTACTCTTTACAAATGAAGCAACAGAGATATATTTATATCTTGAAAAAGTTCCAAACAACACCTTTGATGGAATTCTGGGATTTGCTACAAATGAGGAAACAAATAAAATAGAATTAAATGGGTATCTCAATTTAGTATTAAGCAACAACCTAAATTTTGGTGAAAAATTAAATATACAATACAGAAACGACGGAAACCTTCAAGAACAATTTGAAGCGGCATTAGAATTACCTTACCTTTTTAAATCACCAGTTGGTATGGAAATGGGATTGAGTCTTTTTAAACAGGACAGCACATTTTCAATCGTAGAAAAAAACATTCTTACAACTTTTAGATTTGACACTAAAACAAAAGTTTTTGCCGGATACAAAGATTATGAGTCAAGCAATTTATTAGATGAGCAACAAGCCGGAGGGTTCATTCAGGACTATATGTCACAATTTTTTGTGTTTGGCGGTGGTTATATCAATTCACAGAGCAGTATACTTTTTCCAAGTAAAAGCCAAATTGTAATCAAAAACGAGCTTGGTAAAAGAGAAACTGCCACTTCAGTAACCCCACAATATAAAATAGACTTAAAAGTAAATCACATTTTTAATCTCAACAGTATAAATAGCATTTATTTAAACAACAATACCCGTTTTTTATCTTCAGAAAATTATTTAACCAACGAGTTATTTCGATTTGGAGGAATAAACAGCATTCGGGGATTTGAAGAAAATAGTATAGATGCTTCTTTGTTTTCTGTAATCAATACTGAATACAGATATTTGCTAAATCAAAACACGTACATTCATAGTATAACAGACCTTGCTTACTTTGAAAATAAAGTTTCAGAAATAAAAAGTCAGATTTATAGTTTTGGCCTTGGGGTGGGGCTTCAAACTAGGGCAGGCCTTTTTAAAGTCAATTTTGCAAATGGAACTTTTGAAGGGCAAAATTTCAAGTTTTCAAACACAAAATTACACTTCAGTTTAAGCTCTAAATTTTAAATTAAGTTAACATTAACAAAACTTTAATTTAATATAACACCAAATTTATGGCTTTAAAGTTGTTTTATTAGGTTTTAATTAAGAATTTTGGCGCAAGCTAATTTAAATAATACAATAAAATGACAACAAAGTTTAGAGGATTTTTAACGCTATTACTAGCGTTGGTTGTGCAACTTACTTTTGCTCAACAAAAAACAATCTCAGGAACGGTGACAGATGATATCAATTTACCGTTACCCGGGGTTAACATTATTATTAAAGGAACGATGACTGGAACACAATCAGATTTTGATGGAAATTACTCCATCAATGCTGAGCCAGGACAAACTTTGGTTTTCAGTTACGTAGGATTTTCCACACAGGAAGTGCCTGTCACCTTAGCAACCAATACTGTTAATTTAAAGTTACAGCCAGATGCCGCCGTACTTGATGCTGTTGTGGTAACTGGGTATACCCGCAGAAACCAAACAGTTCAAACTTCGGCTGTTGTAGCAATCTCTGCTGAAGAAATTAATCAATTAACACCAACAACAAGTATTGACAACCTTTTACAAGGTAAAGCTGCTGGTGTTCAGGTAACCGCTGCAAACGGTAAACCGGGACAAGGAGCATTTGTTAGAATTAGAGGAATGGGTTCACTTGTTGCAGGTGCATCCTCACCTTTATATGTTATCGATGGTGCTCCGGTGAGAGAGCAGGACCTTGCTTCAATTTCTAATGAAGATATTGAAAATATTACCATTCTAAAAGATGCCGCAGTAACCGCACAATATGGTTCACGAGGTGCAAATGGAGTTGTAGTAATAACTACAAAGTCTGGTAACAGAAACCGTGATGCAATTGTGAGATTTAGTTCTCGTTATGGTACCATCAGTAAAATTAAAGACAATTTTACGATGATGAATGCAGAGCAAAAAATGCAGTATGAAGCTGAAATGTTTGCTCTAGGCGTTGCTGCTGCAGGAACAAGACCTGGTGTTACAACAGAGCCCGGATCTGAAGAGAGACAATTTTTATTAAACAACTCTCGTGATTGGCAGGACATTATTCTAAGGGATGGTGTAATTCAATCAACAAATGTATCTTTTTCAGGTGGAGCTGAAAAAATGGATTATTTCTTTTCTGCCGGGTATGATAGAAATACCGGTATTATAGACAATATTAAAGGATTTGAAAGAATCAACAGTCGATTGAATCTTAATTTTGACGCTAAAGACTGGTTGACAATTGGTGCAAATGTGGGTTATACTAGATCTTTGAGTGATGAGCCGCGTGACCGTAATAACGTTCAAAACCCTTTTAGAGCAATGTATATTTACAATCCATATGAACCAGAGTTTCAATTGAACCCTGATGGAACAGTAGAATTGGATGAAAATGGAAATCCTATATACAACCCAACTCACCAAGGGTTCTCAATCAGAGGAGCTTTATTATCTGAGCCTGAAAATACAGTTACAAACTTACTATTAGCAAGCGTTAATACAACTGTTAAGTTCAGCCCAAACTGGAATTATACCTTCAGCGCAGCATTTAACCACGTAAACTTCAGGAGAGAAAGTTACTCTAAACCGGGTGGTATTCTTCAAAATATTATAGGAGATCCTGATTTTCCGGGCTTGAAAACCGATAATGGAGCACAAAGACTTGATATGACATTAAGTAATCGATTGAACTATAACATCAATACCGATAGTGGCCATAATGTAAATGTATTAGGTTTGTTTGAATACAACTTTAATGAGAACAATTTCTACAGAGTTACAAGTAGAGGTTTCCCATCTGCTGCTTTAACAACTCAAATTAATGCCGCAGAGGTAACCGTTGGTTCAACGAACAGAAACAGACTATCGCTAGTTTCATATGGTCTGTTTGCTGATTACAACTACAAGGAAAGATATCTTGCAAGTGCTTCTATAAGAACTGATGGATCTTCAAACTTTGGAAAAGGTAAGGAGTTTGGCACATTCTACAGTGGTAGTATTGGTTGGAACATAGCAAATGAAGAATTTTTTGCTGTTGACGCCGTAAATGACTTAAAGATAAGAGCTTCTTATGGTACTGTAGGTAATAGAAACGGAATAGATAGATATGCACCTCGTGATTTAGTAGCCTTTGGTTCTTATCCGGGTGGTTCTGCTACTATTCCCTCTAATATTGGAAACCCTGAACTTCAGTGGGAAACTACAAAAACATCAAACATAGGACTTGAATTAAACATGTTCAACAACCGTTTAAGAACTGTTTTTGATTATTTTGAACGAAATACTACAGACTTACTATTTAACATTCCAACTGCTCACGAAGCTGGTGTTCCAGGTGGTGGTATAGCAGGTAACCTTGGTGAAATTGAAAACAAAGGTTTTGAAATTTCTCTTCAAGCAGATATCATTAGAAAGCCGGGACTAATTTGGACCGTGGGAGGTAATGCTGGATTTATGAAAAACAAAATTATTGAACTTCCAGACGGAGAAGATATTGCTCCCCCAACAACTTTTAGTATACTTTGGAGAGAAGGAGAATCGCTTAATCAACATTATCTTTTAAGATATGCAGGTGTAGATCCAGATACCGGAAGACCATTGTACCTTGGTATTGATGGAAATGCTTACACTCAAGATGAATTAATTTCTCTATTCCCTGAAGATACAGATCACAGAGTTTTAAATGGAAGGTCTACTATACCTAAGGTAGAAGGTGGGTTCTTTAACAGTATTACTTATAAAGGATGGGGTCTTAGAACTGATTTTATATTTAAAACGGGCAACTACATCAATAACTTTGTTCGTGCTGCTATTGAAACTGACGGTAACAACCCTGCAGGTAACCACCACGTAGGTGCATTTAATTACTGGCAGCAACCGGGAGACACAAATGTCCTTCCAAGCCCAATATACAGAGCCGAAGTAATTGCATCAGATCGATTCCTAGAAAAGGGTGACTTTATTAGAATGAGAAACATAGTTCTTTCTTATACATTTCCTTCAGAATCTCTTGAAAGATCACCTATTAATTCTTTGAGAATTTACGCTCAAGGACAAAACTTACTGACCTTTACAAAGTTCTTTGGCGATCCAGAAGTAGGTATCTCTTCCGGAGAGACTATTAATTTTGTTAATACTGTTGCACCGGGTGAAGCAACTTTATTTAGTTACCCACAAACAAAGTCTATCCAGGTTGGTGTAGACGTAAGTTTCTAATTTAAAAAAAATAGAAAAATGAAAAAATTAGTTTATAAAATATTTAGTTTAGTATTTATCGCGGGTGTTTACACATCTTGTGATGATAGTCTGGACCAAATTCCTTTTGATAATTTATCGTCTGATACAGCTTTTATTACCGCTGCAGATTTTGAAAATGGTATCAGAGGAGTTTACAGTGGTCTAACTGCCCCGGGTTATTATGGGAGCAGTGATGCAGGATCTTTGCTTAGTTTTCCTGATATAATTTCAGACAATGTTACTCTTGCGCAAAGAGGCAGAAGGTCAAAAGCGTATTTACATGAATTTCAATACCTACCATCAGCCTCTCCAACAGGGTATTATGTCAATGCATATTCAGTTATTTTCAGAGCAAACAATATTTTGTTTCAATTGGAAGACTTTAACGGTGACAACAAATCAAATATTGAAGCTGAAGCCAGAGCTCTTAGAGCTATGGCACACTTTGACCTGGTTAGAACTTATGGTAAAATACCAACACAATCTGCAGATGCCAATGAATCTCTTGGTGTTGCTTATTTAACAGAACCTGATCCTTTGGTAGAGCCTGCTAGAAATACTGTAGGCGAAGTGTATCAAAACATAATAGAAGATTTAACTTTTGCTGTAGCAAACATTAATGCAGATAATTCTGAAGGTAGAATGGGCAGAGACGCAGTTAACATTTTACTTTCAAGAGCTTACCTTTATATGGGCCAATGGCAAAATGCTATCAATGCAGCAAACAATGTAACAATTCCAATTGCTCCAAGAAGCAGTGTTGTTGATATCTGGGAAGATTCATCTCAAGACGGTTTGGCTTTTTATATACCAAACGAAGCAACTGTGCTTAACCTTAATATTGGTGTTACTTGGAGTCAAGGTGGATTGACAAGTTTGATTCCTGAATATGTTGTTTCATTTGAGTTTTATAATAAATTTAACGATGAAGATATTCGAAAGGAAGCATATACTATGCCCGCGGCAAACAACGCGTCAGGTCTTCAGTTTAATGCTATCAAGAAACTTTTTGGAAGACCTGGTCAAACCAATGGATTAGTTGACTTTAAAATCTTAAGAGCAGAAGAAGCCTTACTTAATAAAGCTGAAGCTCAATTTGAACTGGGTCAAACAGGTCAGGCGCTATCTACACTTGACCAGCTTAGAAATGAAAGATACAGCTCTTTTGTGGGTGGAGAGGCAGGAAATGCTCTCAGAGATGCTATTCGCCTGGAAAGAAGACTTGAGTTTGCTTTTGAATACCAGAGATTCTTTGACTTGAAACGTTGGGGTCTGTCTATTCAAAGAGGCGCATTTGGTGATTTAGCTGACGGAACAGGAACTCCCTCTGAGAACCTGACATTGCCAGCCGGTGATATTAAATTTCAGTTGCCTTTTTCATCTAGTTCTTTAGATTTAAATCCAAACCTGGTTCAAAACCCCGGATACTAAATAGTAATTTTAAAAATATTTAATGATGAAAAATTTAAAATATATAATCACAATTCTTGTATTTGCTGCTTTAGCAGTTTCTTGTGAAACCTATGATGATTTTGATCAAGACAGATTACCGGTTGTTGGATTTACTTCAGCTGTTGGTGGACCAAATGCGATAGTACCCGAAGATGGAACTTTGGATAAGGAAATCAATGTGTTTGTTTCTGATGTATCTACATCAGACAGGACCTATTCAGTATTAGTTAATGAAGAAGAAACTGAATTAGGCTCTGAAAATTATACATTCGGAAATATTGTAATTCCTGCTAATGAAAGAACAGGAGTTTTTGTGGTCACTTTTTCTGATGTAAGTGTCACTTCAGACTTTCAACCTGTAAGGTTTAGAGTTGACAATTCATCAGGTATAGTTTCCGGAAGTGAAATAACAATACAAGTGAGAAATTAACTAATTTTTTTCTTGTTTTTGTAAAACCTAGAGAGGCTGCCAATAGACAGCCTCTTTTTTTATTCTTGTAAAAAAGTTTAATTTTAACATAGGTAAAAATAATTTTGGTAACTTTCTGGTAACATAAACTTAAAAAAAACCAAAAAATCGATTGAAAAAGTTGTTTTATTAAGTTTTTATTAAGACTTTTGGCATTGGCTAATTCAAATAAATTATAAAAATGAGAACAAAGTTTAGTGGAATTTTAACGCTATTATTGGCGTTTACCGTGCAACTAACGTTTGCACAACAAACAATCTCAGGTACAGTGACCGATGATATTGGTCTCCCGTTACCAGGGGTTAATATTGTAATCAAAGGGACAACTACAGGTACCCAATCTGACTTTGATGGAAATTACACCATCAATGCCAATGTGGGACAAACCTTAGTTTTTACCTATGTAGGTTTTGCAACTCAGGAAAGAGCTGTTACTGCCTCCACAACAAGAATCGATTTACAAATGCAGGCGGGTGAAGAACTCACTCAAGTAATTGTAACCGGTTTTTCGATTGCACGAGAAAAGAAAGCTCTCGGTTATGCCGTGAGTGAAGTTGCTTCCGAAAGTATCGAGCAGCGCTCTGAGGGCGATGTTGCCAGAGTACTTTCAGGGAAAAGCTCTGGTGTTGTAATAAACAACACAAGTGGTATCTCAGGATCTGCAACAAACATTAACATTAGAGGTTACAACTCGATTAGTGGTAGTAACCAACCTCTTTTTATTGTTGATGGTGTGCCAATTTCAAATGACACAAACACTGTAGGTAACTTTTTAGTTGGTAACAGTGGTTCCAGTCGTTCTTTGGATATTGACCCAAACAACATTGAAAGTATTTCAGTACTTAAAGGGTATAGTGCAGCTACACTATATGGTTCTGAAGGAAAAAACGGGGTAATCCTAATCACTACAAAAACAGGAACAAGCAAAGATGCTGTAAAGAAAACAGAAATTACTGTTATTCAATCAGTATTTAACAATGAAATTGCATCTTTACCTGAATACACTAAATTGTATGGTAATGGTTTTGATCAGGCCTTTGGAAACTTCTTCAGTAACTGGGGCCCAGGGTTTCACGCTGAAGGACTTGGTGGTTATTTAGACCCTACTAGTAACATCAATCCAGATGGTACTTTTCCTCACCCTTATGACAGAGCCGGTCTTGCCGATGTATTTCCACAGTTTCAGGGAGCAACTTTACCTTGGATACCTGTAAAAGATCACGTAAAAGACTTTTTCAGATCAGGACTTGCTTTAAACACTTCTGTTGCAATTGCAGGAAGTTCAGAAGATGGAAAAATGAACTACAGCTTTAACTACGGTCGCTTGGAAGATGAAGGGTTTACTCCCGGAAACAAAACTTCAAGAGACAACTTTAGTTTGGGTGGTAGAGCTCAATTATCAAATAAGTTTTCTGTGAGTGGTACTTTTAACTTCTCTATTACAGACTTCCAAACTCCACCGGTAGCATTTAGTAATGGTTCATCTGCACAAAATGGTTTATCTGTTTTTGGTGATTTATTTTATACACCAACAAACTTACCGTTAATGGACTTACCATTCCAAAATCCTGTTACTGGTCAAAGTGTTTACTACAGATCTGATGATCGTATTGTAAACCCTAACTGGACGGTAGCAAACTCTTATATAAATCAAAAGACCAATCGTTTCTTTACTTCAAGTTCATTGAACTATGAAATAAACGAAAACTTGAACATTTCTTACCGTTTAGGTTTGGATACGTATTCAGAAAACACTACTCAAGCTACAAACCGTGGTGGTGGTTTCCCTGCTTCTATTGATTTGGGAGAATACAGAACCTATAACTCTACAAATACTATTTGGGATCACAACATTATGTTAACCGGTAGTTATTCCTTAACAGATGATTTAGGACTTAACTTTACTGCGGGTGCAACTTCAAAATATGAAAGATTTGACCGTTTTGGTGTACGTAGTGAAGACCAAATTGTTTTTGGTGTATTTAGACACTTTAACTTTAGAACACAAGCTTCTACAGCTGAGGCGACTTTCTACAAAAACATTGTAGGTCTTTATGCCCAAGCAGATTTTGATTTCAAAAACTATTTATACCTAAACTTATCTGCCAGAAATGACTGGGTTTCAAATCAAATTGAAAATGATAAACTATACCCAAGTGCCAGTTTATCGTTCTTGCCTTCAGTTGCATTTCCAGGTATTAGAACTACAAACGGAATTAATTACTTAAAAGTAAGAGGTAGTTTTGGAACATCTGCAGGTTTTGCAAGTGGCTTCCCGGTTGCCAATAACTTAAACTTAATTTCACAGTTCTTCAACGATGGTGGTACAGATGATATTTCAAATACAACTTCATCTGTGTTAGGTAACCCAGGTTTAAAGCCTGAGCTTTATGAAGAAATCGAGGTTGGTTTTGAATCTCGTTTCTTAGACAACAGATTGTCCTTAGACTTCTCTTACTATGACAGAACAACCAAAGATTTGATTACTTCAAGACCTCTGGATCCTTCTACAGGTTTTACCAGTACTCAAGTAAACGTTGGTCAATTAGAAGGCTATGGATTTGAAATTGATTTAGGATTAAATCCTGTGCGTAATGAAGGTACCGGTTTTAACTGGGACATCAATGCAAACTATACTAAGTACAGAACAACTGTAATTGATTTAGGTGAGGATTTTGAAGAAGGTGCCAGTTTAGGTATCTCAGGATTTACAGATTTAGGTAACAGAGCTTATGAAGGTCTTCCTTTTGGTACTATTGCCGGAACTCAAGTTGCCAGAGATGAAAATGGAAACCTTTTAGTTGATGCAACAGGTAATTACCTTTCTGAAACAGGTGTGAATCCAATTGGTGATGCTACTCCAGACTTTATTGTTAACGCCTCAAACAGCATGAAATGGAGAGGATTTAACTTTAACTTCTTGATAAGCTACCAGCATGGTGGAGATATTTTCTCAAACACCATTGGTGGTCTATTGGCAAGAGGTATCACAAATGATACAGACGATCGTTTAAATACCTTTATTTTACCGGGTGTAAAAGAAGATGGAACACCCAATGACGTTCAATTGAATGCTTCTGCATACTACTTTGACAACATTGGATTTGGTCCAACTGAATTAAGAATCTATGATGGTTCTGTAATACGTTTAAATGAAGTATCCTTAGGATATGATTTCCCTAAAAAATATTTAGAGAAAACTCCTTTTGGTTCAGTTACGTTCACATTAGCAGGTTACAACCTCTATTATGACGCAATCAATACTCCAGACGGTATCAACTTTGACCCTAACGTAATTGGTGTGGGTGTTGGTAACGGTAGAGGTCTTGATTTCTTGAACGGTCCTAGTGGAAAGCGTTATGGATTCACAGTTAAAGCATCATTCTAAAAAAAAATAAAACAATGAAAAAATTAAAAATATTTATACTGGCCAGTTTGGGTC
>CAXBNF010000025.1:0-39663 GCA_963977065.1 uncultured Flavobacteriaceae bacterium
TGCTGCGTTCCCGCCCTGGAGGATTCAACAGGAGCTGGTTGTGTAGGACTTGCCACTGCAAAGATACTACCTTTTTAACCTTTTGCAAGAAATTTTTTAATAATTAAAAGACTAAATTTTAGTTGCAAAGACTACCTTTGTAAGCATTTTAAAAACAAACATCTAAAAGTAGAAAAAATGAAGTTAATGCCTCTCCTCATTTCCATTATAACACTACTGTTATTATCTTGTAACAACAATTCCAAAGACGAAGTTACATTTCACATAAAGATAAAAGAGCCAAAAAAGTCCTATAAAAGCAATGAAACCTTGACTGTGAGTATAGAAAACAAGCAAAATAAAAAAACTGACTCTATTGTTTTTTTTATTGATGAAATCCGTTTAGGAAAAGCTAAACTTGACGAGCCATTTCGTTTTTCACTAGAAAATCAAAAACTGGGAAACAGAATTTTGCACGCAAAAGTGTATTTCGACAATAAAACTGAAACACCCTCAAAAGACCTCTACATACTTGCATCAGAAAGACCAAAGCTTTATGGCTATAAAATTATCAATACTTATCCTCACGACATAGAGGCATACACCCAAGGACTGGAATTTCACGGAGACTATTTATATGAAAGCACAGGGCAATATGGTAAATCTTCTCTTCGAAAAACAGATTATAAAACAGGTGAGGTACTCAAACAAATAGACCTTGATAAAGCTTATTTTGGTGAAGGAATCACCATACTCAATAACAAAATTTATCAACTTACCTGGAGAGAAAACACCGGATTCATATACAACCTGGAAACACTTGAAAAAACGGGTAGTTTTGTCTATTCAAAAAGCAATGAAGGTTGGGGTTTATGTAATGATGGCCAGACAATCTATAAAAGCGATGGTACTGAAAAAATTTGGACGCTTAATTCTGAAAATCTTACCGAAGAAAGCTATATTGAAATCTATACCAATACAAGTCGCATTAAGAGTGTTAACGAACTCGAGTGGGTAGATGGAAAAATTTATGCTAACATTTTTCAACAAAACGCCATTGCTATTATCAATCCAAAAAATGGAGCTGTTGATGGAGTTATAGATTTGAGCGATTTACAATCCAAGGTAAAACAACATCAATTTTTAGATGTTTTAAACGGTATCGCTTATAAAGGTGATAAAAACCGCTTAATAGTCACAGGAAAAAACTGGGATTCACTCTTTGAAATTGAAATATTTGAAAAGTAGCCATAAACCTTTTAAATTTTTTAAAGCTGTTTTATAAATTCTTCAATTAACTATTATTGAATTGCCTCTACCCGCTCAATCGCTCTACGAGCACCGGGATAGAAACCCTGTAAAGAATCAAAGCCACAAAAAACAAAGGAATACAACAAGCTATCACGATTAAAAAATAAGTGAGATACTCAGGTGTTGTACCCACTGCAAGATCCCTTCCTGTTAAGATAATGGGGGTCAAAGGATTCCATTCCATGAGGGTTTTCATCAATCCCTCTTTTGGTATCGCATAAACAACAGGTGTTGCATACATCAAAAATTGCATCCCAAAGGAAATTATTTTTCCGATATCTTTGTACAACATTCCCAAAGGAGTAATAAATAAACCAATGGTAGTCCCAATAAGGAGACCCCCTAAAATTGCAAACGGAAACAACAATAAACTCCAGTGTATTCCCACCCCAAAAACAAATACAAAAACCAGTAACAAAATCACCTTTATAGATGTATTGAAAAGCAATTTATAAATCCCCGATATAATTAAAGCTTCTTTTGGAAAATTAATTTTTGAAAGAATACCTCGGGCACTGTTAGTGCTTGCCATTGGTGAGTTAATTGCCTCAGTGATAATAGACCATAAAAGTGTCCCGCAAAACACATACAAAGGATAAGGAATCCCGGTATCTGAAAGGCGCACCGTTCCTGTCCCGTTCAAAACAATCCAAACCATTGCTGTTGCCAAAGGTGTGATAAAAGCCCATAAAATGCCAAAATAGGATTGTCTGTATTGTGCTTTGATATCGCGCACAGCAAGCTGACGTGCTAAAAATCGAGAGTTAATAATATCTTTAATGCTTTCTCGAAAAAGTTTTCCGATGTGAAGGTTATTTTCCTTTTGGTAAATGCGTGTTTCCAAGGTGACCATCTGGGTTTTAATGATGTTGCTAATATAGGAAAATGTTTCGTGTTTAAGTTTTGTATGATGTAAATTACTGTTCAACTAAAGTTTACTTAATGTTAGAAATTTGGAATTTTCATCCTACCGCTTTCTGCTAAAAAAACCTTATTTTTGTGAAAAATAAATGACTATGCTTAAAGCCGGAGTTATAGGTGCAGGACACCTGGGGAAAATACATTTAAAACTTATACAACAATCTGAAAAATATGACTTGCAGGGATTTTATGATGCTGACGCTTCGGTTAGAAAAAAAATTGCTGACGAATTTGGATATAAACCCTTTGAAACTCCTGAAGCTCTAATTGAAGCTTCTGATATGATTGATGTGGTTACCCCCACTTTATATCACTTTGAAACCGCTAAAAAAGTATTGAAAGCCGGCAAACATTTGTTTATAGAAAAACCTATAACAACCACCGTAGCTGAAGCTGAGGAATTAATCCAACTGGCAATTAAGCACGGTGTAAAAGGCCAAGTGGGTCATGTGGAACGATTTAATCCGGCATTTATGGCTGTCAATCATATGATAGACAACCCAATGTTTATTGAAACGCATCGTTTGGCAGAATTCAATCCGCGTGGAACAGATGTTTCAGTAGTATTGGATTTAATGATACACGATATAGATGCCATTTTAAGCGTGGTGCGTTCAAAAGTGAAAGATATTCACGCCAGTGGGGTATCAGTCATTAGTGAAACCCCCGATATTGCCAATGCCCGCATCGAGTTTGAAAACGGTTGTGTAGCCAATCTTACGGCAAGCCGCATTTCGTTGAAAAACATGAGAAAATCTCGCTTCTTTCAACGTGATGCCTATATTTCTGTCGATTTTCTCGAAAAGAAATGTGAAGTAGTCAAAATGAAAGATGCACCTGAAACCCCGGGAGATTTTGATATGATACTCCAAAATGCCGAGGGTATTAAGAAGCAGATTTATTTTGACAATCAAAAAGTGGCTCCAAACAATGCCATCCTTGATGAACTCAATACGTTTGCAGATGCTATAAACAACAACACAACACCTGTAGTACCACTTGAACAAGGAACAGATGCATTGAGAGTCGCTATGATGATATTAGAAAATTTTAAAAAAAATATAATTGAAGTTTAATTAAAAAATCGCTCCCGCTTCTTATGCGGGCCATTATTATGAAAAATGTTGCAGTTATTGGAGCCGGTACTATGGGTAACGGCATCGCACACACTTTCGCGCAAAGCGGATACAAAGTTCAACTCATCGATTTATCTGAAGATTCACTTAAAAGAGGCCTGGCTACTATCACCAAAAACCTGGATCGTATGCTGGCAAAAGAAAAAATCACAGATGCTCAAAAAGCTGAAACTTTAGGAAACATTACAACTTTTACCAATTTGGAAGAAGGTGTTGAATATGCAAGCCTTGTCGTTGAAGCTGCTACTGAAAATGTGGATTTAAAACTCAAAATTTTCAAAGACCTCGATACATTTTGTCCAGATGACACCATATTAGCAACAAATACTTCCTCGATTTCAATCACAAAAATTGCCGCTGCCACTTCCAGACCTCAGCAAGTTATAGGAATGCACTTTATGAACCCGGTGCCCATTATGAAGCTCGTAGAAATCATCAAAGGGTACAACACATCACCTGAGGTTTATCAAACAGTTGCTGAACTTTCAAAAAAACTCGGAAAAATACCCGTTGAAGTAAACGATTATCCCGGCTTTGTTGCAAACCGTATCTTGATGCCTATGATCAATGAAGCTATAGAAACACTCTACAACGGAGTTGCCGGCGTGGAAGAAATTGACACCGTTATGAAACTGGGAATGGCTCACCCAATGGGACCACTTCAGTTAGCTGATTTCATTGGCCTCGATGTATGCTTATCCATCCTTAATGTCATGTATGACGGATTTAAAAATCCAAAATATGCTCCTTGTCCATTACTTGTTAATATGGTTATGGCCGGAAAGCTGGGAATAAAGAGTAAAGAAGGTTTTTATGATTACAAAGACACTCCCAAAGCAGAAAAGGTAGCTGCTATGTTTTCTTAAAAGTCTAAAAAAAGCTAAAAAAGACAACTCAAAAGGTTGTCTTTTTTTATTGGATTTTTATCAAAAATGAATAAGGCAATTCGTAAATTTGTAATACTAAAAAATCTTATTGCAACTATGGAATACAGAATTGAAAAAGACACAATGGGAGAGGTAAAAGTTCCTGCTGAAAAGCTTTGGGGAGCTCAAACTGAACGATCAAAGAATAATTTTAAAATTGGTCCTCAAGCATCTATGCCTCTGGAAATCATTTATGGATTTGCTTATTTAAAAAAGGCTGCTGCTTATACAAATAGAGAATTGGGTGATTTAACTTCAGAAAAACGTGATTACATATCAAAAGTTTGTGACGAAATTCTTGAAGGAATTCACGATGACCAATTTCCACTAGTGATTTGGCAAACCGGAAGCGGTACCCAAAGCAATATGAATGTCAATGAAGTCATAGCAAATCGTGCTCATCAATTGGCAGGAAAAATAATTGGAGAAGGAGAAAAAACATTGCAACCCAACGACGATGTAAATAAATCCCAATCTTCAAACGATACTTTCCCAACAGCAATGCATATTGCAGCATATAAAAAAATAATTGAAGTAACCATTCCGGGAGTAACAAAATTAAGAAATACGCTTAAAGCGAAATCTGAGGCCTTTAAAGATGTAGTAAAAATTGGCCGCACTCATTTGATGGATGCCACTCCCCTTACTTTGGGACAGGAATTTAGCGGATATGTTTCCCAACTCGATCACGGCTTAAAGGCATTGAACAACACACTTGACCATCTTTCAGAAATTGCTTTGGGTGGTACTGCTGTAGGTACAGGAATCAATACACCAAAAGGCTACTCAAAACGAGTTGCAGAATATATTGCAAAGTTTACCGGTTTGCCCTTTAAAACCGCAGAAAATAAATTTGAAGCATTGGCAGCACATGACGCTATCGTTGAAACCCATGGCGCTTTAAAACAACTTGCAGTTTCTTTGAACAAAATAGCAAATGATATTAGAATGTTGGCAAGTGGACCCCGAAGTGGAATTGGCGAATTAATAATTCCGGCTAACGAACCGGGATCTTCTATTATGCCCGGAAAAGTAAACCCAACGCAAAGTGAAGCCCTTACTATGGTTTGTGCTCAAGTTATTGGCAATGACATGGCCATTGCTGTGGGTGGCATGCAGGGCCATTATGAACTAAATGTTTTCAAGCCGGTGATGGCTGCAAATATTTTAGAGTCTGCACAATTACTGGGTGATGCCTGTCTTTCATTTGATGAACATTGTGCAAAAGGTATCGAAGCCAATCACAAAGTAATTGAAAAGCAGCTAAACAATTCTTTAATGTTAGTAACAGCATTAAACCCAAAAATTGGCTATTACAAAGCTGCAGAAATTGCCAATACAGCCCATAAAAATGGAACAACCCTCAAAGAGGAAGCAGTCAATTTAGGCTATCTAACTGAGGAAGAGTTTGATGAATGGGTAAAACCGGAAAATATGATTCACTAAATGTTAAAATTTTTAACGTTTATATTTCAATTCCCTAGAAAGTAATAATTACATTTTTATCATCATAAATATTTGATTAATAGTTATTTATGATGATATTTTTGTGTGATTTACTTTTCACGTTTCTCAATTTAAGCTACTTGCTCAAATGTATTAATTTTAATTTTTTATCGATAAAGTGTTATTTTTATAGGATTAAATGAATTTTTATATATATTAGTATTCCCAAATCGTATTAAAATTTAACCTATGAGAACTATTTACCTTAGTGTTTTACTGCTTTTTTGTGCCAATTTATTTGCTCAAAATTCAGTTCAATTTTTAAAGGAAACACAACAAAAATTACAAATTGAAGATGTATTAAGTGCTGATTTTAAACCTTTTAGTAAAAATAATTTTGGTTTAGAAAATGGTGCTTATTGGTTTAAAATTACTAATAAAGCCAACACCGGAAGTGTGTTACATATCCCGACTGCACATCTCAATAATTTGAAGTTATTTTCAGCGTCCAAAAAAGAGATTGAAGAAATTTCCTACACAAGATACCCTTCTTTTCGTTTGGACGAATTTGAGGAATATCCAATTTACTTGTATGTAAATTTTGAAAAAGAGGCATTTTTTCCATTACAAATAACTTCAGAAGAAAATTTTGCAAAAGCAAATCAGCAATCTCTATTTAAGTTAGGCTCTTATTATGGATTTGCTATTATGGTAATTATCATAAATCTAATGTGCTTTTTCTTGTTTGATGAAAAGGTGTTTTTGTATTACAGTGCAGTTTTAACAACAATCACATTGTCTTTCTTCTACAGTGACGGCCTTTTCAGACTCATGGGATATGATTCAGTTTTCACAATTAAATATCTGGAACCTTTATTACATCTATCTGTAGCATTGTTTGCATCGCATTTTGCAACAAAGTTCTTAAAACTAGATGACTTGATGCCAAAACTTAAATGGTTAACAGCGGCTTTAATTAGTGCTTCACTCATTTCGTTTATAAGTTATTGGATAACTAATGATTGGATATTTGCAGCAATTGGCAATGCCTTTATATGGGCTGTATTGCTAAATTATTTGATTGCAGGCGCTTTTTTGTTCAAAGAAAAAGTGTATGCCAGATTTTATGTGATTGCCTATAGCTTACTTTTTATATTAATGGTTGATTATTATGTTTTGACAGGATTTGGAATTACCTTTTTAGGTGTCACGCCGGTTCATATAAAAACTGCAGGCATTTTTGAAATGCTTGTTTTAACATATGCAATTATGTACAGAATGAGAGCTTTAAAAGAAGAAAATGAAATGATGCAAATTGAGATGAGGCTTTATCTAAAACGCATAGAACTTTTAAGAAGTCCGGATAACATTCAAATGGTCGATGATTTATATTTAGAAAATTTGGTCAACCTTCATGACTTAAGTAATCTGGAAACTAAAATCTTAACACATATTTCCAAAGGAAAAGACAATGCAAAAATTGCAAT
This sequence comes from uncultured Flavobacteriaceae bacterium, assembly GCA_963977065.1. Taxonomy (GTDB): domain Bacteria; phylum Bacteroidota; class Bacteroidia; order Flavobacteriales; family Flavobacteriaceae; genus Planktosalinus. The sequence continues at coordinate 7,207 of CAXBNF010000025.1, forward strand.
CAAACTTAACATAAGCGAAAAAGAAGTTGAAAAAATAACCAAACAACTTTATAAAAAACTTGACATCAGTGAACAAATTCAAGAAGATCAGCGAATGATTGATGAACAACCTGACTATGTTTATAATTAAAGATTACTAAGCTATTTCAAGGGTTTCTTGTTTTGTCTATATTTACAAACTTGAAACCCTTTTCTTATTTACTTTCTTTTATCAAACAAGAAAAGCACTCAAAGACCCTAAGGTTGAAGTGCTTCTTGTGCGTGTAAACAGAAAAAAAGGTCACCGCTAATTACTATTTCTTACTAAAATATTTTTTGTGTTTAAAATAAGACAGGGTCGATAAAATTAACACAAAAAGGAGTGTGTAATAAACAAAACCGGGGGTGATGGGTTTATCTCCACTCGCATAAGAATGAAGCCCTACCAGATAAAAATTAACACCAAAATAGGTCATCATAATCGATGCAAACGCAAGAATGGCCATTACATTATAAAACCAGCGACTTCGTAAACCGGGAATCAATCGCATGTGAACCACAAACGCATAAACCATAATGCTTATAAGCGCCCAGGTTTCTTTTGGATCCCATCCCCAGTAGCGTCCCCAACTCTCATTGGCCCACATACCTCCCAAAAAGTTTCCGATGGTTAACAAACCTATTCCTAGAATCAAGGCAAGTTCACTAATAATTGTTAATTCCTTAATGTTAAGGTCCATTTTATGCTTGTTCTTTTCATTGGTAAGGATCATCAACAACAAGGAAACGATTCCTAAAATCATCCCTAATGTAAACGGCCCATAACTACCTACAATCACGGAAACATGAATCATTAACCAATAAGAATCCAACACAGGAACAAGTGGTGTAATGGCAGGATCCATCCAGTTTTGATGTGCTACCCATAAAACGATGGCTGCTACAAAGGCAGTTGATGCAACAGTAAGATTTGATTTTCTTCCAAAAGCAAGACCAAAAAACACGGTAGCCCAAGCAACATAAATTACAGACTCATAAGCATCACTCCAGGGAGCATGACCACTTATATACCACCTTAGAATGAGTCCGAGTGTCATCAACACAAAGAAAACCCAAATGATGTATTTACATATAGTAACCAAAAGGTCAAGTGTTTTGTTTTTGTCTTTCAATATTTGAATCACTAAAAAAACAAACATCAACACACCAATCAAAAGAAAATATTTATACAATCTATTGAATATATCAACTTGATTATAAAGTATTTCAGCTTCTATCCTTCTTTCAGTTGGCATAATATCACTACCATAACGCTTTTGATAGCTGGTTATGTTTTCTATGTACTCATTGGGCTTTGAATAATCGCCAGACACTCTTGCTTCTCTTAAAGACTGAAAATAGAGTGGCAGGATATTCCTTGTAAATAGTGAATCGGCACCTTGAATTCCGGCAAATTCAAGTTCCGGGAAAGACACCCAGGTTTTATTTTCATCTCCCGGAATCGGAAAAATTCTCAAAATACTACCACTCAAACCTTGATTTAGCAAATAAAGGCTTTCATAGGTTTTTAAAAGGTCTTTCTCATATTGATTGGGTGTCGACTTTTTTGAGGCCTCTTCAAGATAAGGACCAATTTTACTATTCCCCTGCTCGTCAAACATTTTAATCAAGGAGACCTTTTTAGTTTCAACAGGCACATCAATAATTTTGCGAATGCTGTCATTTCCTCTTTTTAAATTAATCAAGGGAATTTCAACCCAAATTCTGGGAAATTCACTCATCGATAAAAATGCCTGATTGGCATCTAGTCCTTTATAGTGGTCGCTTTTACTTACTTTTCTTAATAGTTCTGAAGCAAAGGTATTTACAGGCTTCATTCTTCCTCCTTCATCTTGAATAAGAAGTCTTCCAAATTTTGCTGCATGCTCTTTATCCACCTGATTGGCAAAAATAATAGAGTCTAACTGCTCATAGTTCACATCCTGATGTTGATGTCCCTCTTGTGCCATCATAACACTTCCCATCAAAAGGAACGCAATAGTTGCTAGTTTTTCCTTTTTAACTTTGACTTTATCGAGCATTTTTTTCAAAGCACCAAAGCGGGAATTGGGATCAAACCATATTGCCATTAAACTTATATATAGCAATATATAACCTATATAAGTTATCCAGGTTCCCCAAAAATCATGATTTACAGAAAGTATCGTTCCCAACTCATCGGGGTCAAAACTCGCTTGAAAAAAACGATACCCTTTGTGGTCAAGAACATGATTCATAAAAATGTCATAATCAAACGAGGTTTCATCAGGGTTATTCACAGTCACTTTACTCATAAATGACGAATAGGCTTTTTCGGTTCCGGGATATTTTTCTGCGATAAAGTCATTCAGTGTGATACTAAATGGAAGTTCCATTTCTTTAGAACCATATGTGAAATGAAAATCAAGTCCACCCACATTAACACTAGTAGGTTTTGGAACAAAACCTTGACCACCCAGCATTTTAACAATTTTTGCCTCTTGATTAGCTGTCACTTTTAGAACCAAAGCATTCATTTGTGATGGTTGATCCTCAGTGGCTTTAACCAAATCAAATGTTCCTTTGGTTAAGGGTTGTGGAATCACAAATGACAATCCTGCAAGTTGGTAAAGTGATCTTAATTGCAAGGGTTGTAAACTATCTTGAACAACTTCTCCTTGAAACTCATCGGCCATTCTCATAAAGTCTCCTATAAATGGAGACTGTATTTGATATCCATTTTCTTCGTCAACTAGAATGTTTATGGCACCTTCTGTAAAGTTATTGACCGCAAAGAGCACTCCGTGAATGCTTGAGACCTGACCTTCTTTTAACCAATGGGAATGCCGGTTGCCTCCTTCTGCTTCAACGAGCTCTAAATAAGGCTCTCCGGTTTCATCAGGAATGAGAGTTTCTTTTGCATTATTAATGTAATCAACAAACTCTATAGTAACAGGTTGTTTGTTATAATCGGTTTTAATTTTAAAATTTGATTTCAACCGTTCAGACAACATCAATCGTTCTTCCAAAATCCGTCGTTGCGGCACGCCATTTATTTCAAAATCACCATCAATCATCGTCGTTAAATACACTTTTTCAGACAGCATCACATTCTCTGTCTCACCTTCTCTTATAGGCATCACACCTTCATAACCAATATAGCGAGTGATGAAAGCACCCAAAATAATAAAGATAAAAGACAAGTGAATTAAAAGGGTGGCCCATTTTTCTTTTCGCAGCAAGCGGTATCTAAAAATATTTCCTATAAAATTGACGACAAACAAGCCCATAATGGCCTCAAACCACCAGGCGTTATAAACCAATGTCCTTGAATAAGGTGTTGGGGAGGTTGTTTGTTGCATATCGAGAAATGTCCCAATGGCCATTGCTACAGCAAAAACTATGAATAAAATTCCGGTAAGCCTTGTGGAGAATAAAATAGAAGCAATCTTTTTGAGCATGATTACAAATTGAGGGATCAACAAATTGGCGCAAATTTACTGAATTTTGTCGATTAAATATGTTTAAATGACCTCTCAAAATAGTTAAATATTAATTAATTTATAAAGTTTTTATCAATCCTAATGAAAATAATAAAATGATAAAATCAACCAGAACATTCCCCTTTATAAATCATCCGCCAACACAAGCTTTTAAATCAGATTTCTTCCTTATTTTAGCCAAATGATTCGCATTGTTATTATAGGCACCGGAAATATTGGCTCACACCTGCTTGCTGCATTTGAAAATGTCTCAGCAATTGAAGTCGTTCAGGTTTACAATCGCAGTGAGAAAGGATTGAGAGAGATTCGCTTTCGCGGAAGCAAAACCACTCAACTCGACCAACTTGAAGATGCAGATTGTTATATCATAGCAGTTCCCGATGATGCGGTTTCCCAAATTTCTGATAACTTGCCTTTTGAAAACCGATTTGTGGTTCACACTTCAGGTAGTGTTTCATTAAATGAGCTCAATTCAAAAAACAGACAGGGTGTTTTTTATCCTTTACAAACATTTTCCAAAAACCGAAAGGTATATTTCAATGATATTCCCTTGTGCCTTGAAGCCACAAATCAAAAAGATCTTGAGCTCTTAAAAACAATGGCGCGAACCATCTCAAGTGCGGTTTATGAAATTGATTCAGAGAAAAGAAAACACCTGCACCTAGCAGCTGTTTTTGTTTGTAATTTTGTCAATCACCTCTATCATATTGGGCATGAGATTACTGAAAATAACCAGCTACCCTTTTCAATTTTAAAACCTTTAATAAAAGAAACTGCCTCAAAAATTGAACGAGATACACCCATGGAAATGCAAACGGGACCGGCAAAAAGAAATGATACAACTACCATGAAAAAACACCTCGATTTACTGGATGCACCCATTCAAAAAGATATATACAGACTTTTATCACTAGCAATCACAGAAACATATGGAAGAGAAAAGCTATAAAGAATTTTTGCAACACATTACCACATTTGTTTTTGATGTGGATGGGGTTTTGACCGATGGCACAGTGAGCATTTCTACAGATGGGCAACTGCTTCGTAAAATGAATATAAAAGACGGTTATGCGTTGAAAACAGCTGTTGATAAAGGATATAATGTGTGCATTATTTCCGGTGGCAGTAATGAGGGAGTGCGCAAACGTCTTCGTGCGCTTGGCATTACAGACATTCACCTGGGTGTTCAACACAAAACGGAAACGCTAGATGAATATTTTGATGTTTACCAAATTAAGCCTGAAAACGCATTGTATATGGGAGACGACATTCCAGATTTGTATGTGATGCAGCAAGTGGGGCTTCCCGCTTGTCCCCAAGATGCTGTCCCTGAAATCAAAGCCATTTCAAAATACATTTCTCATAGAAAAGGGGGTAAAGGTTGTGTGCGTGATGTAATTGAACAAGTACTTCGTGTTCAGGGAAAATGGAATAACAATCTTGATGCAAGAGTAGATTGAAAAGGTCTGTATAAAAAACCCAATACCAAACCATGCAGCTTCTAAAACTAATTAGATACAAAAACTTATTGTTTATTGTTCTCATTCAGTGTCTCATCAAGTATGTGCTTTTTGAAGCATATCAATTGGAGACCACGCTTTCAAATATTCATTTTGGTTTACTGCTGGTTGCAACGCTTTGTATAGCTGCCGGCGGCTATATAATCAATGATATTTTTGATGTGCGCATTGATGCGATCAACAAAGCTGATAAACAAATTGTGAGCAAGTACATTTCTGAAAAAATGGCTTACAATTACTATATCTTTTTTACCGCAACCGGGGTTTGCCTTGGTTTTTACCTTTCAAATTTTGTTGGCTATCCCGGATTTTCAGCTTTATTTATTTTGTTAGCTGCTTTGTTGTATATCTATGCTACTTTTTTAAAATCGGTTATGATTGTTGGGAATGGAGTCATATCCTTTTTGGTGGCTACATCAATACTCATTGTGGGCTTGTTTGAGCTTTTTCCAAACATTAGCTCACAGAATATTATTCAACACAAGGAAGTGTTTTCAATTCTTTTAAAATACGCCCTTTTTGCTTTTTTATTGACGCTGTTGCGTGAAATTATTAAAGACATAGAAGACATAAATGGTGATAAAAATGGTGGTCTCAAAACCTTACCCATACTTATTGGCCGAAAAAGAGCGGCTATGATTGTCTTTGTATTAGCTGTTTTCACAACAGTACTAATTTTAACTTATATGTATACCTCGCTTTACAGACAAACGATTGCCATGCTTTATTTTCTATTTTTAATCATAGGCCCACTACTCTATTTTTGTATCAAACTTTTTTCAGCAGAAAAAAAAGAAAATTTCAGAAAATTATCATCCCTTCTCAAGCTTATTATGCTTTTTGGAATACTCTCTCTTCTTCTTTACAAATTTGATTTTGTTTAAAACAATTAATCACTTTCTATGATAGTAAAATAAGGCATTTCTATTTATCAATTATTGGGTTTTATTTAACAAGAATTTAGGTATTGAGCCTTAAACCAAGTGTTATTTTCGCAGTCATACTTTGACAATAGTATATTCCAATCATAACAAGAAGACAATTCAATGAAAAAAACACTATTTCTTTTAACCGCTTTATTTTCCTTTACATTTTTATTTTCTCAATCAGGAACAATAACCATTTCAGGTAAGGTCATTGATAAATCTTCCGGTTCTCCATTGGAGTTTGCGACTGTTTCACTATCAGATTCTGAAACTGCTCAATTAGTGAATGGGGGTATCACAGATCTCGAAGGAAATTATGAACTTAGAGTACCTACAGGAACTTATGATATTAAGTTTGAGTTTATCTCTTTTAAATCGGTAACTCTTAATAATAGAGCACTATCAAGTGACACTGAGTTGCCTCCGGTTTCACTTGAGACAGATGCAGCAAGTCTGGACGAAGTAGTCATAAGAGCAGAAACCACAGAGGTGCAGGTGAGACTTGATAAAAAGATTTATAATATAGGTAAAGATTTAACTACTCGTGGAGCAACTGTGGGTGACGCTTTGAGCAATGTTCCTTCAGTTTCAGTTGATATTGAGGGCGCAATTAGCTTAAGAGGAAATGAAAATGTAAGAATTTTAATCAATGGAAAACCCTCTGCTATTGCAGGTTTTGGTGATACAGATGCATTGACTCAATTACCGGCAGATGCCATTGAACGCGTGGAGGTTATCACAAGTCCATCTGCACGTTATGATGCCGAAGGAACAGCAGGTATTTTAAATATCATCCTGAGAAAAGAGAAAACACTGGGTTTCAATGGCTCAGTTACACTAAATGGCGGAATCCCAGCAAATAACGGAATCAACACAAATATCAATTTAAGAACTAACAAGTTTAACATTTTCAATACCTCAGGATACAGTTATAGAAAATTTCCCGGAAATGCCAATTTTGATAACACCTTTGAAAACGGAGACTTTACCAGAACTAAAGAAGACAGAGAGTTTGATCGAAAACGAACCGGCTTTAATACCAATCTGGGTGTGGAGTATTTCTTAACTGAACAATCATCAATAACAGCAACCGGTTTCTTAAGAATTAGCGATGGCGATGATGAAACCCTTACAGATACAAGAAAATTTATAGAAAGCGGACTCGCTGAGCAATCTCTAAGAGAGGAACGTGAAACTGAAGAAGATACGCGCTACCAGTTTTCTTTAAACTACATCAATAAATTTAATAATGAGGGACACCAATTAACGGCCGATCTTCAATATGAAAACAGTTCTGAAACTGAAAATTCATTTATAACTGAACGAAATACATTTCCTAATAACTTAGCATTCCCCTCTGAGGATATAATCACCAAAGAAGACCAAAATGAATATTTAATTCAGGTTGATTATGTTTTACCTATTGGTGAAAATGCCCAGTTTGAAGCCGGGTATCGTGGTGATTTTGAAAATGAAGTTACTGATTATTCTCTTTTTGAAGAAAATATGGAAACCGGTAATTTTGAACTAAATGAACTTCTCACAAATATTTTTGACTATTCAGAAAATGTAAATGCTCTATATACACAGTATGGAAATAAATTTGGCAAATTCTCTTTCCTACTGGGTTTGCGAATGGAAAATACCCAACTGAAAGGAAAACTTTCATCTGAACTCACTGAAGAACAATTGTCTGAGATATTTGGTGTAAACATTGATACAGATTTTGATAAAAACTATTTAGGCCTCTTTCCCACTGTAAATTTAATTTATGAGCTAGCTGAAAATGAAAGTGTTACACTGGGGTACAACAGAAGAATTAACCGCCCCAGAGGTTGGTTTATCAATCCATTTCCTTCACGCTCAAGTGTTACAAACGTTTTTCAAGGAAATCCCGATTTGGACCCGGCCTATGCCAGTGCATTTGATTTAGGGTATTTAAAACGTTTTGGAAAATTCACCTTAACCTCTTCCATTTATTACCAATATGAAACAGATGCTTTTGAACGCGTTCAAATTAGAACCGGGCAAACCATCAACGGAATTGAAGTCGTAAGAACAATACCAATTAACCTTTCAACAAATCAACGTGTTGGAGCTGAAGCAGGATTTCTTTACAATCCAACCAGATGGTTAAGAATGAATGGTAGTTTTAATTTCTTCCGTTTTGAAACTGATGGAACATTTGAAGGAGTTGACTATGGTGCTACAAATACCAGTTGGTTTACCAGATTTAGCTCTAAAGTGAGTTTACCTGCAAAAATTGACTTCCAAACCAATATGTTTTACAGTGGTCCATCAGAAAATTCACAAACCAAATCTGAAGGAATCTTTTCAATCAACCTGGCTTTAAGCAAAGAACTCTTTAATGACAATGCTTCATTATCTCTAAATGTAAGTGATTTATTAAACTCTAGAAAGCGAAAATCATTCACTCAAGGTGTGGGCTTTACATCAGACAACGAATTTCAATGGAGAGAGCGACAAATTACAGCTTCATTCACTTATCGTTTTAACCAGCAAAAAAACGAAAGAGAGCGCAGACAACGCAATGGTGGCGATGATGATTTTGAAGGTGGTGACTTTTAGAAAGTACTATGAAAACATAAAAAAAAGGGAACTCAGTTGAGTTCCCTTTTTTTTATATGATTTATTTATTATGAGTTGTCTTTATTCTTTGCAGCTCGCTTTTCTTTAAGCATTTCCATAATGGCACCTCCAATCCAATAAGGCACAAAGAGCATTAAAAAAATCATTAACCAAAATCCAATGGTTACTATGGTCATAAAGGCTAAAAAACCGAGGTATTGATCAAATTCAAACATAGTTTCTGAGTTAAAATATAACTGCTACAAATATACAAGTAAAAAATGAAATAGAACAAGCAAAAAATCCGGAAATAGTCAAAAAGTTTTACACTTGAAATCAACAATAAACCGGAATGCTAAAACTTTGATTCCTTGCGTAATTGAGCCATTTTGATGGCTGCAACTGCCGCTTCAGTGCCTTTATTGCCGTGTTTGCCACCACTTCTGTCAATAGATTGTTGCAAAGTATTGTCTGTTAAAACACAAAAAATCACCGGAATAGTACCCTGAAGATTCAGGTCTTTAATTCCTTGAGTAACACCCTCACACACAAAGTCAAAATGCTTTGTTTCACCTTGTATTACAACACCAATGGCTATAATGGCATCCAGCATATCATAACACTGCGTCATTCTTTTACAACCATAAACAAGCTCAAAACTTCCCGGCACATTCCAACGCACTATATTGTCATTAATAGCGCCGTGTTCTTTCAAGGTATTAAATGTGCCTTGAAATAAGTTTTCTGTAATTTCAGGATTCCACTCAGAAACAACAATCCCAAACCGAAAGTCTTTCGCGTTTGGGATTGTTTGCTTATTGTAATCTGATAAATTTTTATGCGCTGTTGCCATTCTTTAAAAATTGAAATGACAAAATCAAAGGTACTTTAATTTTGACTCATAGCCTGTGCTTGACCAAGGTAAACATCCACTTGATTGGCTTCAGGTGATTCAGGAAAATCTGTTTTGATTTTGTTCAAATGTGTTAAAGCTTCTTTAGCATTTTTAAGGTCTAAAGCTACCAAGGCTGCTTTTAATAAATACTTTGGTGAAGTAAATTCATTTTCGTTTAAGCTTGCAGCTTCTTTATAGTATTTTAAGGCATCTTCATTTTGTCCCAATTGAACAAATGCATCTCCAATATTTCCTTTGGCAATGGGCCCCAGCATTTCATCTTTGGGCTTAAACTTGTCCAATTGGTCAATTGCTTCTCTGTAGTTTTTAGTATTCATATAAGCAATACCCGCATAATATCTGGAAATATTAGCTGCATCTGTACCACTGTAGTTATCAATTATATCAAGAAAACCATATTTTCCTTGTCCGCCGTTTAAAGCAAGGTTAAACAAAGAGTCTTTCTGTGGTGCATTCAAGGCTTGCTCCCAGTAAACCTGCGCTTGATACATCTCATTTGAAGCTTCCAGTTCTTTTGGTTTCACGATGTATTGATTGTAAGCAAGATATCCTAAAACAACAACAGAAACAGCCCCAATGAGTATAAAAATATACTTTTGGTTTTTAGAAACCCATTCTTCCGTTTTAGACGCTCTTTCATCAAGGGTGTTAAATACCTCTGCAGTTGTGCTTTCCTGCTCAATAGCTGCTTTCTTCTCTTCTTTGGTTTTTGGCTTATGCCCTCTCTTTTTATATGTTGCCATAATAATTCTTTAGTGAAGGGCAAAAATAAAATTTTTATTATAATTTAAAAGCTAAAATATTTGTTATTTTTCAATAATTTGCAGATTCATTTTAAGGGCCTAAAACCCAAAATGTAAGAATTCAAGAATCACGTTTTCAGTTACTTATGCATTTAACCACGCTTTCACTACTCAATTATAAAAATTTTGAAGCCATAAATTTTGATTTGGATCACAAAATAAACTGTTTTGTGGGCTACAATGGCGTTGGAAAAACCAATGTACTTGATGCTATTTATCACCTTTCCTTTGGAAAAAGTTATTTCAACCCAATTACCACTCAAAACATCAACCACAATGCTGATTTTTTTGTGGTTGACGGAACTTATTTAAAAGAATCTAAAACCGAGCGTGTAATCGTAAGCGCCAAACGCGGACAAAAAAAAATCATCAAACGCAATGGTAAGGAATATGAAAAATTTGCAGACCATGTGGGTTTTCTGCCGCTGGTAATCATTTCGCCGGCAGACCGCGATTTGATTACAGAAGGCAGCGATACCCGCAGAAAATTCATTGACGGAGTCATATCGCAAGGGGACCAAAAATACCTTACCACCTTGATTGCCTACAACAAAGTGCTTGCACAACGCAATGCCTTGTTGAAGTATTTTGCCGCAAACAACACCCGAAACATTGACACAATAGAAATTTATAACGCTCAGTTAAACGAGTTGGGAACCACAATTTATCATAAAAGAAAAGCTTTTATTGATACATTTATTCCCATTTTTAACCAAAGACATCAATCCATCACCCAAGATAAAGAATCGGTGAATCTTGTTTACAGCAGTCAGCTTGAAACAGAAAATTTGCTAACACTTTTAGAGCAAAACTACACAAAAGACCGAGCATTGCAATACACCTCTGTGGGCATCCATAAAGACGATTTGAGTTTTGAAATTGACGGGCACCCCATCAAAAAATTTGGTTCGCAGGGACAGCAAAAATCATATCTCATTGCTTTAAAACTGGCCCAATTTGACTTTTTAAAAGCACAGAGCAATGTGAACCCCATCCTGCTGCTGGATGACATTTTTGACAAACTGGATGAAAGTCGGGTGGAGCAAATCATCACACTGGTGGAGCGGGAAAACTTTGGACAGTTATTCATTAGTGACACCCACCCGGAACGCACAGAAGCCATAGTAAAAAAAGTGCATCAAACCTATAAAATGTTTCGGTTGTAAGTGCTAGTGCGTTTCAGATTGCTTATCTTTGGTTTGAAAATTTCTGATTATGCTTACGCAAAATAAAATACTTATTCCTTTTGTTTTCAGCTGTTTATTATTGTTCACTTTTTCGTGTAAACAAGAAAATACAGCACAACAAATTGAATACCTAAACGGTTATTGGGAAATTGAAAAAGTCACTTTGCCTGATGGCGAAACCAAATCCTATTCCATAAATATGCTCGTTGATTTTATCGAATTAAAAGACGAGAAAGGTTTTAGAAAAAAAGTAGCTCCACAACTCGACGGCAGTTTTCAAATCACAGAAGACGCTGAAGCTATTGAAGTGAAGGTAGAAGACAATCAAGTGGTTTTGTACTATTCGACTCCCTTTCACAACTGGAAAGAAACCGTTGTAAAAGCCGATGAAAACCAACTGATTCTCAAAAATGAAGAGAAGCTGGTTTACAGCTACAAGCGATTTGAGTCATTAAATTTAGACTAAATGAAAAAACGGAACGCAGAAGAACTTTCAATTGGGGATGTACTTAAAGAATTTGTCCAATCAAACAAGCTGGATAAAGGACTCAAGCAAGTTCAGGTGGTGGATGCCTGGAATGGGTTAATGGGTCCTGCAATTGTAAAATATACCACAAACGTAAAGCTCGACCGTGAAAAATTGTATGTGCAACTCAGCTCGAGTGTGCTAAGGGAGGAGTTATCTTATGGCAAACAAAAAATCATCAAACTGATGAATGAGGAGCTGGGTGAACAGATTATCAAAGAGCTTATACTGAGATAAAAAAAAGCCGCCTTTTTCAAAGCGGCTTTATAGTATGTAAGGTTGTGTTTTACTAAAACATTTCTCTTCCTGAAAAGTGAAAAGCACCTTCAATAGCAGCGTTTTCATCACTGTCACTTCCGTGCACTGCGTTTTCACCAATAGAAGCTGCATATAATTTTCTGATAGTTCCTTCAGCGGCATCTGCCGGGTTTGTAGCACCAATCAAGGTTCTGAAATCCTCTACTGCATTGTCTTTTTCAAGAATAGCAGCAACAATGGGTCCTCTTGTCATATATTCCACTAACTCCCCATAAAACGGGCGCTCGCTATGCACAGCATAAAACGCTTTTGCATCTGCCGTGGTCATGTGCGTCAATTTCATTGCCACAATGCGGAAACCTGCCTTATTAATCATTTGTAAAATTGCGCCAATGTGTCCTTTTTCAACACTATCTGGCTTAAGCATAGTAAATGTTCTGTTTGTTGCCATTGTTTTCTTTTTAAATTTTTGCGCAAAAATAGGCATTTATAGTTGAATCTTACAAGGAAAATAGGGCGTGTTTTTGGAAATATTTTACTGAACTCCCTTTAATTTTGATGATTGGTAATTTTTATGCCTTTGCATAGTTTTATTAAAAAATGAACGTTCATCTGCAGGTATCTGCGCAATCTGCCGGAGAAAATTACTCAGGTGTTTGCCCGCAGATTTCGCTGATTTTCGCAGAAAGCTCTTTAAAATTATTAAGTAATAGGAAGTACAAACCAGTATTCATACCCTACTTTATTTAAAAAAATATGCCACAGTTTAAACAGTCGCTGATTTTATGTTTTTTTTTATATCTTTCTCAATAATTAACATAAAACCAACACATTATGAAAAATCAATCAAAAGTATTTGTGATTTTTTTACTTCTCATTTTTATGGCTTCCTGCAACAACAATCCCTGCCCAGAGCCGGAAGCACATGCTAAAGAAATCATAGACAAGGAACAGCTCAAGGCAGAAATTGAAGAACTATTTGTTAAAACACAGAGTCTTATGAGTGAAAATGATGTTGAAGGTCTGGTTCAAAGGTTTACTGCAGACGGAAAACTCAAGCTTCCTCAGTCACCACTCATTCAAGGTCATGACGCTTTGCGTGAAAACTATAAAACCACTACCCAACTGGAAGATTTTAAAATCGACATCAAAACGCTGGATGTAGAAATCAGTGAAGCCGGTGATATGGCATCGGTGGTGGGTGAGTTTACAGTTTCATTCAACACACCACAAGGAACGGTACAGGACAATGGGGTAACTTTACTTACATTGAAAAGAATAGACAACAGTTGGAAAATTGCTGCAGAAGTACTGAGCTCAATGCCACAAGACATGTAGGATTACCAGCCGCCACCGCCGCCACCGCCGCCACCGCCGCCGGAGGAACCTCCTCCTCCACTACCCGACGAACTCCCGGGAGGTGTGGATGCAGAAGATATGGCAGAGGAAAAGCTTCTTCCCATATCACTGCTAAATTTTGCCGGTGAAAATGCCATACCGGCTGCGGCTCCTGTGTACCAGGATGGGTTGTAGCTTTTGGTTTCTTGAAGCGATTTAGCCAACGAATTTTCAAATTTCTTACCCCATTGGTTTTCAACTCCCAGTGCAATGGCATAAGGCAACAATGCTTCAAATCGCTCAACGGTCATCTCAGGTTCGTGCAGGCTATCCAATTGTTTTTGTTCGGCGACAGAAAGGTACATTTTAAAGCCTTCAATATCATCCATTATCTTTCTTCCTAAAACAGTGGGCGCTTTAATTAAATATGTGAAAATGGCTACCAAAATAACCAAAAGTATCATCAACAAAATGGGTATTGCCGGTGAGGGTGACAAAATAAATGCAAGCACTACCAGTATAACTGATGCTAAAATTCCTTTGCCTAAGTGATTGTAATTAAAACTAAAATAGGTGGGCTTTAATTTTTTCTTGATGCTTTTATAGGTATTTGTGCGTCCTTTTGAAAATTTACTGTGGTTTTTATTATCCAAATCAATTATTTTATGACTTGCAAACAAAGCCTTAGACAGTGCAATTTCTTCATCAGAGAGCATGGAATACTCCTCTGTTATTCTTTTGAGGGAATATTTTTTCTTATCGTAAGTTATTTTGATGTGTCCTTTAACCGCCATATTTACAATCGCTGAAGAAACCGCTATTTGTGTTAGTCTAAGTCTCTGTAATACAGCACAATCAGCCGGGCTAAAACCTTCCGGCGGGTCAAACTGGGGAAATATGGTTCCTTTTGGCGGATCGACTCCCACTTTTTTCCAGGCACGGTAATACACTAAGAAAACAAACAACAATCCCCCTAATGAAAACAACACGTGAAAATTACTTTTGAAAAAGTACATCCATTTTTCTGCCGTGGTGGGTTCATCTACGATGCCTTTGGGCCAGGCAACAGCAAAGGTAAGTTGCTCTCTGGGGTTTAAAGCACGGGTGGTTTCAATCTTTAAACGGTTTTCACCGGAAACCAATTCACAATCACAAGTGGTACTTCCTTGAACACCTGTAAATGCATCGAGTTGTATCACTTCTGCACTTTCAGGCAATTCAACTAAAACAGTTGCTTTTTCAATGGTGAATGCCCAATCACCACCAATGGCATTAAAATACAACTCATCATAGTCTTCAAAAAAACCAATCTGTCTTGTTGTTTTATAAATTAACGAATAAGTGTAAGTGCCCGGTGATAAAAAGGTCATTTTATCACCAATATAGACGACGATTCCGTTGTTTTGTTTTTCGGTAAAAAAGGGTTCTTTGTTTCCATCTCTCAACACGTCAACTACTTCAAAATCAACGTTGAAACGTGTTCCCAATTTGTCTTTGTACTTAGTGGGAAAAGTTCTGAAAATACCTCGTTTGATTTGATTGCCTTCTGCATAGACTGTAATGTCTTCCCTTACCAATAAATCACCCGATTCTTCTACTTTGATATGAGAATCGTAAGAAATAATACGCTCTTGCGAAAAAGTGATTGTTACGCAAAAAAGTGTGACAAAAAAAGTTATAAAATACTTCATAAGGATTTAGAAATTAACTTGTGGCGCTTCTCTTTCTGTTTCGTTTTTAATATCAAAAAAGTCTTTTTGAGTATGATTGGCAGCTTTTGCAACAAACATAGAGGGAAACTGCTCAATGAGAATGTTGTAATTTCTCACGCTTCCGTTATAATATCTTCTTGCGCGTTGAAGGTCATTCTCTACTGCCGAAAGATCCCGCTGCAACTCGAGAAAATTCTGGTTTGCTTTCAGTTCGGGATAATTTTCGACAACTACAAACAGATTTCCCAATGCTTTTGAGAGGCCCACTTCTGCCGCTTCCTGGTCTTTGACGTTGTTTGCTTCAATTCCTTGTGCACGCAGTTGTGTGATACTTTCAAAAAGGTTCTTTTCGTGCGTGGCATAACCTTGCACCACTTTTACAATATTGGGTATGAGGTCATGACGTTTTTGAAGTTGTACATCGATACCGCTCCAGGCCTCGTTTAGCATGTTTCGCAACTTGATGAGTGTGTTATAGATATATACAAAATAAACAATGGTGAGGATGACTAAGGATATGATAACAAGGGTCATAAAATTGTTTCTATTTAATTACAGTTTAAAGGTATATAAATTTTTATTATTTCCAATGCATTGGTTACTCATGGCGCTTTTGGAAAGTATACTTTTTTCTATGAGTATTTTTTTATGATTGGTACTTTTAGACATATCGCCTATACTGAATATAGAGAAGATAGTTTTAATGGGTTTGCAGTATTTTGAATATGGCACGGGTCTGTTGAAGTCGTTTAAACAGCATACTAAGTTTGGCACTAAAATGGATTTAAAATTGGGATTTATATTACTATTGAAAATAGTGTGTTGAATACCGAAGTGAACGTTTGCCCCCTACACCTCTCTATCACTAACTTTTTACCTCAAAAGTCCCTATTAATCGCTCCGCTTTCTTTTTTCGTTTTCGTGTTTTATGAGGTTTCAATGAAAACGTCTCGAAAGGCTATTGCTTTATTCTATTTTTCTTACGATAAGGATTTCGTCGTCTGAAAACTCCATCCATGCGAGGTCATAAACATACTGAAACATTTTTCCCTTGCTGTTGATGTGAAAGTGGGTATGGTATTTAAAGCGAAACTTTTTTTGTTCGAGCAGTGTGCGGTAGATTTTGGTTTGTGTTTTGTTTTTTCCGAGGAGTTCAAGTAGGATACCGTGATTGCGCATAAGGTATTCATTGATTTGTACTGCTGCTTTGCCGGAAGCTTTTCTCAGGTTTGTATGGTAGTAATTTTTACAGCGCACGGTACAGAATAATTTATCTGATCTACCGCGCAGGGGTTTCTTACATATTTTACATTTTCTACTCATTAGAAATCCTAGTTAAGCTGCAAATGTTGAGTTGCAAATGTTGAATTGCAAGTTTTTAGTTACAAATTTTGAGTTACAAATATAGTGTATTCGTTTAAAACGGATAAAAACATGTAAATACGTTTGTAAATGTTTAAAATCGGCTAGTGGGTGTTTTTTTTATTAGTTTTGAGTAAACCTTTTTTTAAAATTGTTTTATTAGTATGGATGATTCTGTTATTGTTATGTATTTACCCCGCAAAAATGCCGGGCGTATCAAGTTTATGATTCCTTTTCTTATGAAGGAGGAACGCGCTTCTTTTAAGCAACTTAACGGTTCTTTTTATCACCCTACTCAGCGTTTGTGGAGTCTTCCCAATACAGAGGAGCATAAAAAGCGTGTAAAGAATTTATTTGGTAAAAAGCTAAAGGCTGTGGAGCAGCACGCACCTCCACAAGTGCCCAAAGTTGAAGTTACAGAGGCTATACAGCTGGAGCTGGACAGGCATTATCAAAAAATGAAACTTAAGAATTACAGTGTTTCCACCATAAGAAGTTACCAAACCAACCTCGAGCAGTTTTTTGGGTATTTTAAGAACAGTGATTTGGCCACGCTCACCAAAGAGCAGATTGAGGGTTTTATTTATGAGTTGGTACAGAAATACAAAATAAGTGAGCAGAAGCAGAATATGATGATTAATGCCATCAAGAGTTATTATGAGCATACACTTGGGCAGCCACGGGAGTATTACACAATCACACGGCCCAAGCGCAGCAGTGACCTGCCTGATACTTTGAGTGAAGAAGAAGTGCTTGCTATTATCAATTCGCCAAAGAACATCAAGCACAAGGCTATACTTCATACAATTTACAGTGCGGGTTTGCGCATTGGTGAGGTGATCAGGTTGCGGGTGAAGGATGTCCGGTCTGACGATGGGTTTTTATTTGTAAAGGATTCTAAAGGTAAGAAGGACCGTCATACAGTTTTAAGTCCCTTGTTATTGGATTTGTTGCGAAACTATTACAAGGTACACAAGCCTTCATACTGGTTGTTTGAGGGGCAGGACGGCGGGCAGTATTCAAAAACAAGCATACAGCAGATTTACCGTAAGGCAGTAAAAGAAACAGGTTCAAACCCCTGGAGCACGCCACACACCTTGCGTCACAGTTTTGCAACGCATTTGATGCAGCGGGGTGTAAATATTAGGTATATACAGACGGCTTTGGGGCACAGGAGTACCAAAACAACAGAGGTTTACACGCGTGTTTTGAGTATAAACAGTAAAACTTTAAAAAGTCCTTTGGATGTTATTATGGAAAATGGTACTTTCGGTAAAAAATAACGTCTGGGCATGGTGTACAAATGCGATATATCAACAATAAAACCCCAAGTCATGGCGTATATACTAATGTTGGCAACAATATTCAGAAAAATTTGCGATTGATTCATATTTGGTGTAAATTTACATCAAAATTTAATATTATGGCTAGACAAAGTATATCATTTACAAAGCCAAATGATGAGTGGCTGAAAAATCAAGTTGACAATAAAGAATATTCTAGTAAAAGTGAATTAGTTAACGATTTAATTAGACAAGCAAGAAGTCAACAAGTTCAAATTGATTGGATTAGAACTAAGCTCGAAAAAGCTGAAAATAGCGGATTTACTTCTGATAGTAAAGCGCAAATTCTTAGGCAATCAAAGGACTTACTCAATGGCTGAATTTAGAATCAGCAACACTGCGAGAGAGGACTTAATTCGAATTCATCACTACGGAGTTAAAAAATTCGGAATTACTCAAGCGGATAAATACTTTAACTCTTTTTTTGAATATTTTGAGATAATTGCACAAAGACCCTTTTCCTTTGAGTCAGTTGATTATATAAAAAAAGGGTATAGACGTTGCGTATGTGGATCTGACAGTATTTTCTATAAAGTGAATGAGGATGTTGTAGAAATAATGGCAATTATTGGAAAACAAGATTTGGATAATATTCTTTAAAAATACAGTTGCCAACACCGTGTATATTTAATTGCTAGTCAAGTGATTACTCGGAAAATGATATCGATTAACCTGTGGTTCGTTTTCTTTTACTAAATTAGTGTTAAACCAACGCAACTAAACATACACGAACACGTTGTGCGTAATTTGAGAAAAATCGAGAATGAAGAAAAAAGACAAGACTAAAAAGAAAAAAAAGGACAAAGAAAAAGTTTATCACATTGAGAACTTGACTATTATTTCCGAGCCTAAACATATTACGGAAATTTCAGAAAAAACCAGAGTTTCAGTCTATTATCTGAATAGTCTTTTAAGTCACGAACAAATATATTTAGCACTCAAAAAGGAGATAAATTCAAAATATCAAGTACTCGCCGAAAAATATCTCGCAGAATTTGACGAATTAGAAGATAAATTATATTTCAAAAATGATAAGGCTAATCCATTGCACGGACAAAAGCTTACGGAAGTTTTGAAAAAGTATATAATACTCAAAGAAAAAATTGACGAACTTCAATTAAAAATGATTGAAGAAATGGTCTCTATTGCTGTGACAAGTATTGACAGCTTACTTACAAGCAGAAATCTTGAAAAATATTCAATGGAAGTCAGAGTATCACTTTTAAGTAATCTTGCTTTTACTCATTCGCATAAGGAAGATAAGTTGGACACCTACCTTTTTCTTGAAGACGACCAAAAATATGACACAAGTATAGACTTTGACAATTACGACCGATTAAAAGTTAGAAATTATGAATATTTACTGAGAAGAAATAGAAAGAATTTAAGCTATATTTTTAATAAACTGACAACTATAATTTTTCAAGTCGACGAGGAGAAAAAAAAGAAAGAATTGGAGGAATTAAACAAAAAGCAATTTAGTTTTAATAAGCAAGTAACAATAATAACTTGGATAGTTGGAATTGCAACTTTGTGTATGCTAGCTCTTGCATTTATTGAATATTTTAGCGAATAAAAACTACGCACAACAACGTGTATATTTAATTGCTAGTCAAGTCTTTACTCGGAAAATTATATAGATTAACCTGTGGTTCGTTTTCTTTTACTAAATTAGTCCTAAACCAACGCAACTAAACATACACGAACACGTTGTAAGCAATTTATCACGTCAAAAAACTGAAATTTAAAATATTATAATTTGAACTTATTAGTGAACATAACAACTGCCGATTGGATAAACATTATTATCGCTAGTATAACTCTTCTCACAGCGATTATTGCATTACTTACAATCAATGAAATGCGTAAACAAAGAGTTCACAGTTATTTTCCTGATATAAATATGGCGAACTTTTCTTTTTATGTCTATAAAGGAGATTATGATGACGAGATAAATTCAATTTATCTTTACTATTATAAAAAAAGGAAAAAGAAAAAGGAAAAAATTGATGGATTTAATGAATTAAAATAGGAATTAATAATATCGGATTTGGAGTAGCGAAAAACGTAAGTTGGACGTGGAATTTTGATATCGAACAAGCAAAAAAAATAATTTGTCAAGACAAAAGCGTCAAATGGGAAAAAAAAGAGGACTTTATAATAATTGACTCAAAGAAAGCGAATATAGAATGGGCGTTTGATATTTACGAAGATAGTATTGGAGGAAATTTTAATTTTATTCTGCCATACTCTAACGAAAATAGAAAAACCGAAATTGTAATTCCTTATTACTTTATCAATTTATATTGGCTATATATGGTTAATCAAATTGGAAAAAAAGGCCCAAAATCTATGAAAGATTATTTCCCATATCTTGAATTGAATGTAAAATATACAGATATACATTCTAACGAATTAGAAAAGACATTTTTAATTGAAATAAATTTTGATATGATTGCTGCGGTTCGAGAGAATACAAAAGAACTTGCTAAATTTAGATTTGAAATATCAGAAAAATAAAAAACTGCTTACAACACCGTGTATAATTCATTGCAAGTTATAGCCTACTTACGAAAGTCCTCGCGGACTTTCTATCTGTGATTTATTTGCTAACTTTAGTGCTTAAACACGCAACGAAATCATACACAAAACCGTTAGCACCAATTAGGACTCAACTATGAACAACATTACAACTAAACAAAATAACGCTAACCTAATTGAGCTACTTAAAGCACAGAGAATTGCTTATAGCCAATGTAAAAGATTTCAGTTTTTTGATGTCATTAGTATTCTAATTGCTATAACATTTCCTTTAATTGCTTTGATAAAACCTGATTATCAAAATCCTATTAATGCTTTTGGAGTTTTGTGGACAGTTGCGTACTTATTGACCGAATTATACAGAAAGAGTAAAACAACCCAAGGTGCAACAATTCAAGAACAATTCGACACAGAATTATACGGACTATCTTGGAATAAGATACTTTGCAAAAGCAAAGTTAATGTTGATACAATTCAAGAATTATCTTCCAAATACAAAAAAAACGACTTACAAAATTGGTATTCTACTGAGATTGACAATTCTCTACCAAAAGAAATTGCAATTATACTTTGTCAAAGAATCAACTTTTCTTGGGAAATTAATCAGCGTAAGAAATTTGTTGGTTTCCTTGCGTTGATTACAGCAGTTTATTATCTGATTTACATTCTAATTGGGTTTACTCAAAACATTGGTTTTTTCGATTTGCTAATTCTTCTGTCACCATCTATTCCATTTCTTGTTTTTAGTATTCAAAATATCTTATCCTTAAAAAGTCATATAAAATCTAAGAACGAAACTTTGACCTTTATAGATTCAGAATTAGAAAGTTACAAAATTGAAAGAAGTGTACCTTCTTCAGAAAGCTTAAGACAAATTCAAGATACGATTTTTACAGAGCGTACAGTTCCTGAAAAAGTTCCTGATTGGTTTTATCGTCTCAATAAGACAACTAACGAAAAATTCATAGATAACCTTATTATAAAAATTCAGAGCAACTTTTAAAAATGTCAGTACTAACACATCTTCAAAATACCGTAGGCGCAATTAAAATTGCAGAATGGGAAAGAACCTCAATTGATACTTCTATAAATACATTATCAAGGAAACTTGGTAATCATTTTAATAATTTAAACTCAAAATTTGTTTTTGGCTCGTACGATAGGCGTACAATTTTAAGAAGAAGTAAAGACCCAAATTCGGATGTTGATTATATGGTTGTATTTAGTGATGGTGCGAATTATCGACCTCAAACTTTAATGACACGATTGAAAACATTTGCCGAAGCAAATTATTCGCGAAATGAAATTAAACAATCGTCACCAACAATTGTGATTGAACTAAGTTCTATAAAATTTGAGTTAGCACCAGCTTATGTGAGTTGGGGTACGTATTATATACCAGCACCGGCAAGTGCTTATACTGATTGGATTTCTACAAACCCAAGTGGAATGAAAACTGAATTGGATACAAAACATAGAAACAATAATTACGTCATAAGAGATTTAATTCAATTACTTAAATACTGGAATGTTAAAAATGGAAAAGTCTATTCGTCTTATGAAATTGAAAGATATGTTTTAGACAAATGGTTTTTTTATTGCACCAACCTAAAAGAATATTTTTATAACGCAGTTGAAGGATTATCGACTTACGGTAAGTCAATATATAACACCTCAAAAGTAAACAGACTGAAAGGAATTATTGCTAATGCCAAAAGATATGAACTAAATGGAATGCCTGTTTCAGCCGAAGTTGAAATTAAAAAAGAAATATAACTGGTGCTAACAATGTATATAAAAAATAGGCGAGACGGTAATAAGTTCAAGTGTTTAGGCTCGTATCAAAGTTTGTGTTTAACCGAAAGTTTAGTGCTTCGAAATCGCCTACTTTTCATATACTAACCGTTACCACACATTTGAGAAAAACATATGACATTTGAATTGAACAATGAACAACGTAGATATTTAGGATTAGAATTAGTTGCGGATAATTGGGACAAAATTATACTCAAAGGAGATTCCTATCGACCAAGTTCAATTTTATACTTTGATAAAAACACTATCCGAAAACAAGTGATTTCGACTGAATTAAAATATTCAGAGATTCAATATAATGAGGAAACTGAAAACCGAGAATTTCTGCTTTCAAAAACTCAAAAAGGAAAACCAAAGAAACTGACTTCTTCAACATTAGAATCAAAAACACCAATAGGCACCTATTTTGACTTCGGGATTAGTGGAATAACAATAGGAAACCACACAACTCAAAACACATTTTACTCAACTCATTTTGAGAATATAAAGTTTAAAGACATTTCGGATTTAAAAAATTGGCTCAATGATTTCATAAAAAACTCAACTTCAGAAGACCTAAAATCAATCGAAGAATTCTCTACAAAAAAAAGAAAAAGGATAAAGCTAAAAGCAGGCGACTTCTTCGCCTTGAAAGTTGACAGACGAAATTATGGATTTGGACGACTGATTTGCGATTTGAGACCTTTAAGAAAGGATACAAAGTTTAAGTCAAATAAAAATTATGGAATAATGAACCTTATGACTCAACCTCTTGTCATTAAGGTTTACCATTTCATAAGCCAAATTAAAGAAATCAATTTAGAAGAACTAAAAACAAAAAAATCTATTCCTGCTCAATATATTATGGACAATGTTTTGTTTTATGGAGACTATGAGGTAATCGGAAACCAACCTTTGTCGGAATCAGAATATGATTTTCCAATATCTTATTCCAAAAGTATTCATTACGGAGATTTTGATACTGTTTATTTACAATATGGACTTATATATAAAGAAACTACAACAAAAAAATACAACAAGCATTTAGCGATTGAAAATCCAGACAAAAATGCAAAAAGCTGGGAAAAAATATTAAAGTCAAATCCTTATAGAATGGAATCGATTGGAGCAACTTTAAATTTTAACAAAGAGACATTAGAGAATTGTATCAAAACAAAATCTAATCAACCATATTGGGAATCCGAATTTTATGAATTGGAAGCTGACTTGAGGAATCCAAAAAACAAAAGTGCTAAAACAGACATTTTTGAATTCTTCAATCTAAATCCGAATGGAACATACTATGAAAACTTTAAAAAATAAAAACGTGTGGTAACACCGTGTATAGCTCATTGCGGCTGAATTCCTAATCGGAATTCATTGCAATTTGCTATCTTTCGGTTACGGCGGAAAAATCTAGCCGATTTTACCGCAACGAAGCCATACACAAACCGTTAGGCGCAAGCCGAAAAAATGAAACTGAACGACTACATCATATCACTGATTTTCTTTGGAGTCTTGTTGATAACTTCATTCGTTCCTTTCGTTCAAGTCATTTTAATGTATTGGAACGGTGGAATATTAGCTGTTACGGAAGACATAACAGGAATTGACGCACTCGACTTAGCAATACCGCTGAATTTAATCTTAACTCTACTTTCTCTGTTTGCCTATTTTAAATCAAAACGAATAGGGTTAAAAATACTTTTCGCCATTCTGACAATGTTTTTCATTAATGGCTTGACCGTTTTTAGTTTTGAGAAAGTATTCGGCAACTCAGACGCGAGTTTTTATGCTTGGCAATTTATTGTTGGAGCAACTTTGACAGGTATCGGACTATTTACGGCTGACTTATTTAGAGAAAAGATAAGATATGAATAAATGGAAAATTGCATTTTGGATATCGACAGTACTATTGCTCACAACAGTAGTAGTTGCAGCTTATGTCTTGATTGACCAATCCGTGACGATTATGTATATGCGAGACGGATATGAAGGAACAGAAAATGACTTGAAAGCACTAACTGAATTGATTAACGACACAGACTTGAGTAAAGAACAAATTGAGAATAGACTTAATGACCATAGATTATACGAGTTTATGGACTTCAAATCTGACACAATTGGACTTGAACGAATTCAGTTGATTTTTGAAAACGGACAACTTGAACGAATTGAAAATCAATGGTAAAAAATAAAAAGCCAGCGCCTAACATCGGCTATAGCAAATGCGGGTTGAGTGCTAAAAGATGAAGATATTACAACTAAATAAAATCTCGGTAGGCGGACAAGTAAGCGATTTCAAAATCCCGCACTTGCCATAGCCAGGGCCGTTGCCAACCATTTGAAAAAAAATCGAACTAATAAGAAAAATATGGAATTATTTAACCAACTAAAAGGACTTGCAGACAAAGTAGAACAGCTGAAAGACCGAATTGAAACAGAAGAAAGTACAAAACACGCTTTCACTTTACCGTTCATAAATATTTTAGGATATGATGCTTTTAATCCGACAGAAGTTGTGCCTGAATTTACTGCCGATTTAGGACTAAAAAAAGGAGAGAAAGTAGATTATGCGATTTTTCAAAATGGAGCACCAATTTTAATTGTAGAATGTAAAAATTGGAAACAAGATTTGAACGTTCACAACTCTCAATTATTTAGATATTTTCACGTTACAAAAACGAGATTTGCCCTTTTAACAAATGGAATTACTTATAGATTCTACACGGATTTAGAAGAAACGAATAAAATGGACGAAAAACCATTTTTAGAATTTGACATTACAAACTTAAAAGAAAGTACTGTTAAAGAAATCGAGAAATTTCACAAATCAAAATTTGATGTTTCTAAAATCGTTGATAATGCGAGTAATTTAAAATACACAAGAGAAATTAAAAATCTGATTGACCAAGAACTTCAGTCGCCATCTCAAGAATTTGTTCGCTTATTTGCTAATAAAGCATATAATGGAAGATTAACTTCAAATGTTATGGACGAATTTACCGAAATTGTAAATAAAGCTTTTACGCAGATAATAAGCGAAAAAGTAAACGACCGATTAAATTCAGCTCTTAATAAAGAAGAGGAAAAACAAAAAATAGAAGAAGTTGAGGAAGAACCTAAAAGCAAAGTGGAAACTACAGAAGAGGAATTGGAAGGATTTGCAATTGTAGTTGCGATTTTGAGAAGAAAATTATCAAAAGAAAGAATTGTTTCGAGAGACACTCAATCTTATTTTGGAATTTTATTAGATGACAATAACAGAAAGCCACTTTGCCGACTTCATTTAAACGGAGGAAACAAATACATTAGCATTTTTGACGACAATAAGAAGGAAATTAAAGAACCAATAAATTCTATTGACGACATTTATAACTTTGAAAAACAATTATTAAAAACGGTCGAAAATTATAATGCGGAATAAAAAACGGTTGGCAACACCGTATATAATTAATGGCTGGTTCTCGCCTACTTACGAAAATCCTCGCGGATTTTCTATTTGGTATTTATTTGCTAAATTAGGTGCTTAAACACGCCACTAATCATATACAAACACGTTGGCAACAATGCAAGACAAACATTATCTATGAAAATATACTTCTCTGATTTCTTCGAATTAAACCCTTCAATTCTTGAGGAATTTGGAGCATTTAATATTTCACTTATAAATGACTTACCTCTTTTTATTGACCCTTTTTTATTGTTTGGGAGTAAAAAAGCGGAATATCAAGAACTTCACGAAAACATCCTCAAATACTTAACTTTTCTCAAAACAAAAGCGGAAAACGGAATTAATGATTTTGCAGAAGTAAAATCTTGGTATTTATTTCCTGAAGTAAAGCAAAACTGGTTTGGATATAGTAAAGTTGGTAATGGAGGAAGTGGATTAGGTCAAAAATTTGGAAAAGCATTCTCTTCTTCAATCCATATTGTTTTTGACGATTTAGGAAAAGAGCAAGTAACACAATCATCGCATCTTGAAAAAGCAGGACTTTTTGAAATTGGTGTTGGAAAAGACAACATAAGCGATTTTACAACAAATCTTATAAAAGAGTATTTATTAGAATATACGCAAGAGTTTACAAAAAAGTATATTAATGAAAAACACATTCAAAAAGTAAAAGTAAACAAAGTATACTTTGACTATGAATTAGAAAGGTGGATGCCTAAAGAATATGAACTTCCTTTTTTGTTTGGAGACTTTGTTCTATTAACACCGAGAGATATTCTAACTAAAGATGACAATTGGATTAATAGCAATGATTTAAGAGGAGATTTCACGAGAATTTGTGGAAGTATTCCAAATGACCAATTGAGACACGAAATATTCAATTACTTTAAAAAATCATTGCCAAAACCACCAAAAAACAAGAAAAATACTCAAAAGGAAATTTCACTTGCAATTCACAACACAATTAAACAGTTTCCAGAGATTATAAAATATTACGTAAAGCAAAAAGAGGAAAATAAGGTTGGAGCAAAAAACATTTCTAAACAGAAAGTTGAAGAAGTCGAAAGTATTTTTATTGAACAACTAGGAAAATTTGTTGAACTTTTGATGAACAAATCAGCCTTTTACGAAATAAGTCCTGAAAGTTCATACGAGGAGTCTTTAAAAAGAATAAACTACCTAAAAACCGTAATTGAGGACAATGATGGATATAGACTTTTCTATGTTAATCATCAACCAATTAAGCGAGAAGAAGATTTGCAAATTATTTATCGACTGACTTGGTTTGCTTCTGACTTTGATGTTAATCGAGAACCGAATAATGGACGTGGACCTGTAGACTACGCTATTTCAAAAGGGTCGAAAGACAAAACGCTAATAGAATTCAAGTTAGCATCGAATTCCAAATTAAAACAGAATTTAGCTAAACAAGTGGAAGTTTATGAAAAAGCAAATGCAACAAATAAATCAATAAAAGCAATACTCTATTTTGACGCTTCTGAATACCATAAAGTAAAGAAAACATTAAAAGAATTAAATTTAGAAAATGCTGAAAATATCGTATTAATTGACGCTGGAAGAAAAATTTCAGCATCGAATGTAAAATAAAGCACAGTTGCCAACAACGTGTATATTTAATTGCTAGTCAAGTCTTTACTTGGAAAATGATATAGTTTAACCTTTGGTTCGTTTTCTTTTACTAAATTAGTGATAAACCAACGCAACTAAACATACACGAACACGTTAGGCGCAAGTTTGACCTACTAAGAAAGTTCATCAATACATCAAATTTTTAGACTTTTAATAATAATCGGAATTAAATAATCGGAATTAAAAAAACGGTGCGGAATCAATGCTGAGGAATTGTCTTTGTGACTTGCCCAACTCGATTTTTTCAGCGAAATTTAAGATAAACATCATCTTTCGGCTGAATAACAGAATGGCAAAACATTACGGCTGACTCTTTCGCTGAATGGACTTGCCAAAAATTGTTGACTACCATCGAAGTTGGCACAAATGTCAATCGATCGGGCTGAGCAAGTTTGACGACAAACTGGCGTCCAAAGATTGACTGAATAAAATGCGGAATAAAAAAGCGCAACCGACTTTTTTTCGGGAAAATAAAACGCAATTTATCAGACTAAACCATTGAAAAAACTATTGAAACTAACTGAGAAATTTGAACTATTAAAATAAAAAACCAGCGCCTAACACCGGCTATAATTTATTGCGGCTTAATTGCTTAATCAATGTTTAAGTATTTTTACTATATTTGGTTCTTATCCGAATCAACTCGGATTTTTAACCGCAACAAATCATAGCCAAACACGTTGCCCACAAGTTGACCAAACCCGAACGCCAGTTATTTGACATCATAATTATCGGCTGATTAAAAATAAAAATAAATCATCGGAATTGAATTAACGCATCCGAATTTAAAATCTGTGCGGAATTAAAAACTGTGCGGAATGAGTTGCGCAGACTTAAACGCTCGCCAAATGTTTTTACATTTATTCGAACATAGTCTAAGCCATCATCTTTTGGCTGAATAACAGAAACGATAAAAGTTACGGCTGACTCAAACGCTGAATGGACTTGCCAAAAAACCATTGACTTGAATCAAAAATGGCACAATTTTTCAATCGCTCGGGATTAGCTTGTTTGACGACAAACGTTCGTTCAAAAATTGACTGAATAAAATGCGGAATAAAAAGCGCAACCGATTTTAATTTCGGAATTTTAAAAGAAAAATATCGGACTAAAATGTTGAATACCAAATTGAACTAAACAAAACGAACTGAATTAAAACAACGCGGATAAAAAAACCTGTGGGCAACACCGGCTATAATTTATTGCGGCTTAATTGCTTAATTGATGTTTATGTGTTTTTACTATATTTGGTTCTTATCCGAATCAACTCGGATTTTTAACCGCAACAAATCATAACCAAACACGTTGGCAACAAGCTAAAAAAAACCAGAAATATGAAATTAATAAAAGCTGTAATTCATAAATACAAATCATTTGAAACCGACCAAGAATTCAAATTGAATAAGGATATCACAATTCTTGTCGGAATGAATGAATCAGGTAAAACTTCTGCATTGGAGGCTATTGCAAAAACTAATTATTTCCAAGATGACGAACAGTTCAAGTTTAATTTGACTCACGATTATCCAAGAAAAGAAAAAAAGAAAGTTGATAAAAGCGGAGAAAATCCTCAAGCAATAACTTGTACTTACCAAATTGAAGATTGGCTTTTAAAAGAGATTAGTGATGATATTGGAAAGGACGTTCTTAAAAACACCTCATTTTCAATAACAACAAAATACAATAGTAGCAGTAGAACAATTGGAAATCTCACAACAGATAAAAAGAAATTTATTGATATTAAAACAAAAGAACTTGGTGTTAATAGTAATGCGTTAACCGAAAAACTTGTAAAAGTTAAAACACCAAAAGAATTTGATGAATTAGCAGCTACTTATAAGGACGAAAACTACGTAGATGCATTTAAAAATTTAAAGAAATATTTCGAGTTCAAAGCTTTTAGTAATCCAATCGATGAATATGTATTTAGAATTTATTTAGATACAAATCTTCCAAAATTCCTATACTATGATGAATATTTTACATTGCCATCAAGAATCAGCATTGAAAAATTAGAAGCAAATCAACTTCAAGATAATGAATATAAGACTGCAAGAGCATTATTTGAATTAGCAGATATAAATACAGCAGAACTTCTAAAAGCTACTGATTTCGAAGATTTTATTGCAGAACTTGAAGCAACAGAAGCAATCATTTCAGCAGAGTTGTTTAAATATTGGCAGACAAATAAAAATCTGAATATCACTTTTCAAATTGACAAAAAAGAAGAAACTGACCAAAGAAGTAACACCAGAATTGTAGAACATATACTTGATGTGCGTGTCAAAAGCAAAGGTGTTTCATTACCATTAAAGAATCGTAGTAAAGGTTTTAATTGGTTTTTTTCATTTTTGGTTTGGTTTAAAAAAATACAAGAGGATAACACTTCCAATTATATTTTACTATTGGACGAGCCAGGTCTTAATTTGCACGCTTCTGCACAAGCAGATTTATTGAGGTTTCTTCAAGACTTATCTGTGGACTATCAAATAATCTATACAACTCATTCACCATTTATGATTTCCTCTGAAAATTTGGACAGAGTAAGAACTGTACTTGAAACAGATAAAGGTTCTGTTATTTCAGATAGCATTCAAGAGAAAGACCCGAACACATTATTCCCTTTACAAGCTGCTTTAGGTTATGACATTGCACAAAATTTATTTGTTAGCAAGAAAAATTTACTTGTAGAAGGTGTTTCGGATTTAATAATTCTAACAGCTCTGTCAGGTATTCTCGAATCAGATGGCAGAGAAGGAATTAGAGAAGATATTACAATAGTCCCAACAGGAGGTTTAGAAAAAGTAGCGACATTTATTTCATTATTGCGAGGTTCTAAATTAGAAATTGCTTGCTTATTAGACTCTTACACAGATGCTAAAGGAAAAGCAAAAATGGACAAAATGATTGTGGACAAAATAATTCACGGAAGCAAAGTCAGATTTTTTGACGAGTTTTTAAATAGTCATACAAAAGCTGACCTTGAAGATTTATTTGTAAAAACAGATTATTTAAAACTGTTTAATTCTGCTCATTCAGAATATACAGATATTAAGTTAGCAGACCTAAACGCAAGTATAAATCAAATAATAATTCAGATTAACAAACAAATAAATAAAGACAGATTTAATCATTACAGACCAGCAAACGAAATAATAAAAAATGGTGCTGATAAAGACTTTTTCGAAAAAGAAACATTAGATAATTTCGAAAAGGTATTTAAAGAAATAAATCAACTGTTCGAATAGAAAGCCAGTTGCCAACACCGTATATAAGCTATGGCTTGTTCTGTGCTTATTTGGAAAATCTATGATTTTCCCAAAGTTAGTTTATATTTGGAGAGGTTCGTGCTAAAAAACGCCACAGCTCATATACAAACACGTTAGCAAACAGTTGACAAAAGCAACGAACTAAAAACATAAATATGAACAAAGCCCTTTTCTTATTAACGATTATTATATTGTTGGTTTCCTGCCAAAGGAATTTAAACAGAGGAGTTGAAATTAAAGGATATGTCGATAACTCGGAGCGAGAATACATCAGTTTAAATTATGCACCTCGATTAAGAGGAAATCTAAATTTTGATAATTTTAAAACTATTGGTGCTTATATTGACTCGAATGGGAATTTTAGCTTCCAATCGGACAAGATTACGGATGGAGCTAATTTTACTTTGGAATTTAAAAACAAATTAATATCATTAGTTCTATTCAGCAACGATAATTTTAAACTGGATTTTGACATAGATAATCCACAAACTTCACTCTTCGCAACTGGTAATGGTGCTGGAAAAATTAACATATTAAATCTAACTCAATTGGACTATGACAATTTTGATTTAGAAACAAAAAAAAGTCTGGATGATTTCAACAACCATATGCTTAATATCATTTCGGAACAGAAAAGATTACTGGATGCTGTATATTTCAAAAAAGCAAGTGAAGAAATAGTATTAAGTGCCCAGAACAAAGTCGAGATTCAACGAATAATTAAAAACTCACCACTATCCGAAAAAGAATTTAATTTTCTTCAAAACCGAATAATTTTTCAAAAATACTCATTGATTACCAGTTTTTTATCCAAAATAGCTAACAACAAAAGTATAGATACTACTAAAATCGATTTTACTAATGGTATTTTCAAATATTTCGACATTAAAGAATATAGTAAACTCGAAAATATCAATGACTGGCATTTAGCAAATGATTTAGAAAGTATTCTACAAATAGAATATTTGCGTAACCTAAAAGAGCAAAAAGAAATAAAGATTACTTACGGCAATTGGAACACGTTTTTTAGTGATTCCCAATACACTAATTGGGTAGCAACATATTTGAAATCTAACTTCAACGAAGACATATACAATAAATACTTTTCAGATTTATCAGGTTGGTTAATGACATTAGGCTATGACTATGAAACATTTTATGAGGAAATTGACACGATAAACCAACCTAACAAGTACCTTTTAAAACTTAATGCTTTCAAAGAATTATTGGATAATGGAATTGATAATAAGAATTATGGACTAAACCAAAATAACTTGGAACTAAACCAAAGGAAATTTAATTCTATACTGGAAAGTTATAACAGCAAACCATTATTAATAGTTTTTTGGTCTGCCCAATACGCAGGTGCATCAATTGTTAACAATCTTCAGGCTATTAAATTATTTGAGGATAGAAACAAAGAAAAGATAAACCTAATAAATGTTTGTATCGACAAAAAAGCAAATAAAAAATTATGGGCTGCTAGAATTATAGACAACGATTGGAAATCCAAACATTACTTTTTACCAATAGAGGATAATGATTCAATATTGAATAAGTTTAGTAACAAGAAAATATCTGCGTTTTGTGATGGAGGTGCAACATTTGCCTTTATTGACGAAAAAGGAAAAATCAACAATGGAATTGAATTTCCATTTCACAAATCACTTGGAGAAATTGAAAGAACAATTAAACAAAAACCGTTTGCTAACATTGGTAACCGTTGCACAAGCCTTTGATTTTTTTGGTGATTTTTTCAACTAATTAAA
>CAXBNF010000026.1:0-36188 GCA_963977065.1 uncultured Flavobacteriaceae bacterium
AGATGAGATTTCTTTAAAGGGTCGTAGGAGATGACTACGTTGATAGGTCATAGGTGTAAAGGCAGTAATGTCATAGCCGAGTGATACTAATAACCCGTAAGCTTATGTACACCGCCTCCTGCCTGTCGCAAGACAGGCAGGGAGCTAACTCTTTATAAATTATTGTTTACCTGATAATTCTAGTATTGTTTTTTCCTTTATGTTAAGATATTAGATTCCGTGTCAAGCACGGAATGACAACTTAAGGTGGTTATAGCAACGGGGCTCACCTCTTACCATTCCGAACAGAGTAGTTAAGCCCGTTAGCGCAGATGGTACTGCTATCCAGTGGGAGAGTATGTCGCCGCCTTCTTTTAAGAGGCTGTCCAATTTTGGACAGCCTCTTTTTTTTTTGGTATGGCGCAGTTCGTTCCGATAGCTATCGGGACTCTTACCGCTGCTCAGCCATAGGCAGGCAGGATTCTTTAGATCCCGATTGTAAAAACAGTCGGGATTTTTTTATAAGTGCGTCCTAGACAATCCCCCGATAACTATTGGGCTCGTGTCGCAGTCTTCTTCCTGTTTTGAAAATTAGGAATACAAACTCCTTTTCTAAAGCTTCAAAACGACTTATAAGTTCCTTTGTTTTCAAACCATGAAATTTCAAAACAAGAAAGCTTCCACCAAATATGATTGCTTACTATGTCAAAAGAAAGCAATATTTTTCAAGCTTTTTATGCAAGAAACTGAATACTTATTTTGGGACTGATTATTTATGGATTTTATTTTAATATTTCTTCAAATATTTTTTAGTAACTTGTTATAAAAATTTACTAATAATGCTCAACCGAAGAACTTTTATTAAACAAAGTGCAATAGCCGCAGGTGGTATTGTACTGGCGCATCCGCTATTTGGTTTTGATTTGTCTCAAACCAAAAGAGACGTTATAATTATTGGAGCCGGACTTGCCGGACTCGCAGCAGCACTAAAGCTTAAAAAGCGAAACATTAGTTATACTATTATCGAAGCGCGTTCCAGAATTGGCGGACGTGTTTTTTCGCACCAAATTGACCCTGGTTTGATTATAGAATTAGGTGGCGAATGGGTGGGTGATTCTCATACTAGAATGCAAGAATTATGTGCAGATTTTAACTTAGAACTTCAAGACAATCGTTTTGACTCTCATCTTATTTTTAAAGAAAATTATTACCCTAATGGAAAGTGGAGCTATAGCGAAGAGTGGAATAAAAAGTTTGAACAGCTAGTAGAAGATTACCACCATATGAGTGAAGCAGACCAAATAAAACTGGACCAACACGACTGGTGGAGGTATCTGGTAAATAATGGCTGTCAAGGAAGAGATTTAGAACTTCGTGAACTTTTAGACAGTACCGATTTTGGAGAAAGTATCCGTCACGTATCTGCCTTTGCTGCTTTAGCCGAATATGCCGAAAGTAGTCCTTACAACGAGATGGATTTAAAAATAAAAGGAGGCAATGGTATGCTTATTGAAAAAATGGCAGATGCCGTAGGAAGGGAAAATATTTTACTCAATCATGCCGTAACTCAAATAGACCAAACCCAAGATGCAAAAGTAACTTGCAAAAACGGATTGGTTTTTACTGCTAATAAAGTAATTTGCACCATACCTACATTTGCAGTTAATAAAATAAACTGGCTTCCGGCACTTCCCGAAGAAAAAGTAAACGCAATAATCGAGCTGCAATACTGTAGAATAAACAAACATGCAATGGTTTTTAATGATAGATTTTGGAAAGCTGAAAACTTTGACCTTGTTTCAGACCAATTACCACATTATTTTTATCACGCTACCAAAAATCAAGTCTCTAAAAAAGGAGTTTTAATTTCGTATAGCATTGGAGATAAGGCAGCTGTAATAGCAAATCAGTCTGATAATTGGATTGCTAACCAGATAAGTAATACACTTTCTCCTCATTTTGGAAACATTGAAAATAAATTAGAAAAACAAGTTAACTATTATTGGGGAGAAGACCCATTTACCAAAGGTGCTTATGCACTTTATGGCGCAGGTCAGTGGTTTAGACTCATGCCTATTTTACAAAAACCATTTATTAATACATTTTTTGCAGGAGAATACATTGCAGATTGGCAAGGTTTTATGGAAGGGGCTGTAAATACAGGAGAAGATGCCGCGGATGCGATATAATTGATCTTGTGATTTCTTTATTGCGGTATTTGATTAAGTTGCTGGGACATACACGGTGCTCCCTAAATATCTGGTGTGTGGTGGATAAGTCAAAGTTATTATTTCCGCAACAACGATAGCAGCGGCATCCCCCCAATTTAATTGGGGGATACAGCGGATAGCGTGGTTTATAAAACCCTTTTTTGGGTTTTATAAAGTTGCCCTCATAACTAACAATATTCTTTTTCTTAAATTGGATTATTCTATCTATTTTAGCTTTATGCGCACCCAAACCCAACAAGAAGAATTTTATAACTGGCTTACTCACGGGATAGGTTTTGCTTTGAGTATATTAGGGTTTGTATTGTTACTTCTCTTTGAAACTCACGGTTCGTTGCAAAGTCTTTTAGGTGTCTGCCTTTATGGTGGATCGCTTGTACTACTCTATTTTGCGTCAACCATGTATCATCTGGAAAAGCGAGAAATTAGAAAAAACAAACTCAGAATTTTTGATCACATAAGTATTTATGTATTAATAGCCGGGACCTACAGCCCAATAGTTTTGTTGCTACTTGCTGACAGTAGGGGATGGATTTTGTTTTGGACAGTTTGGAGTATAGCAGCCATAGGCACTATTCTCAAATTATTCTTCACAGGGCGATTTGAAATACTTTCTCTAATGCTTTATCTTATTATGGGCTGGTTGATTGTGTTTGACTTGAACGCATTGATTGAAAGTACAGATGCTCTGGGAATCATTTTAATTTCTTTAGGAGGCCTTTTTTATAGTGTTGGAATCATTTTTTATGTAAGGCATCGAGTGTATTTCAGTCACGTGATTTGGCATCTATTTGTTTTAATGGGAAGTTTATTTCACTACCTTTTTATTTTCCTTAGAGTGATTTAAACCCGGATTATGCATTAGAAAATCTATTCCGGGTTGAAACTACTTCAAAATATACCGTTCTACTTTGTTTTTTAATTTAACCTTAGCGATGCTATGCTGAAATTAAGAAAACAATATATTTTATTGTATTTTCAACCCTCATAACGAAGTTCTAATACATATTCCGGGTTAAAGAAGAAAAGCCAGAAATGTTGCAAAAATCACAATCAAAAGCTTCGCTAAATTGAATTTATGTCCTTCACTGCTTTCAAAAAGGATAGTGGTGGATACATGCAAAAAGATTCCGATAACCACTGCTGTGGCTTCAACATAATACTCTTTTAAAAAAACTAATTTTTCAGCAGCAAAACTTCCAGCGGGTGTCATTAATGAAAATAGAAATAAGAAAATCAAGGTGTTTTTTCGGGAATAGTTTGCCTGGATGAAAAATACTGTCAAAATAATAGCTATGGGTATTTTATGGATAATGATTCCTAACAGCAAATGGTTATGGTCGTGAATGGGAATTCCTTCCAAAAATGAGTGAACACTCAAGCTTGCAAATAGCATCCAGGGAAAAGTGGTGTCGTTTTTATGTAAATGGACGTGCCCATGTTCTGCACCTTTAGAGAAAAACTCTAAAAAGATTTGCAGGAGGATACCGGCCATGATAAAGACTCCAACATATTTTACGTCAGACTCATACACTTCAGGAAGTAGTTCAAAGACAGTGAGTGCCAATAAAAAAGCCCCACTAAAAGCTAAAAATAACTTGATACTACTCGGTTTTTTTGGTTTGAAAAGGATAACAAACACATATCCTGCAACAATGGCTAAAATAGGTAAAAGGTAATGCATCAATTAAATATAAGTATGAGACGTGATGACTTTTCCGGGTCAAAAGAACCCAAATTGTAATCACCAAAAGTAAACAATAATTCAATACCGGCTTTAGCAAAATAGTCCAGAAAATCCTCTTTTGTCAACGCCTTGACTTTTTCGGTAAAAAAATAGTTTTCATTATTGTCTTTAAAAGAAATGTCTTTGATAATATAACCATCTTTGACATAACGATTGATATGAAACGTAATATTATCAACCGTTTTGGTTTCTTTTTCAACTAAATTAGATATCACATAATTCACATTCATAAAATCAATGACAGCTTTTCCCGTTAGTTTAAGGTCTGCCTTTATGGCCTTGAGTGTTCTTAAATTGTCGTGTTCATTTTCAAAATATCCAAAACTGGTGAACAAATTGAAAACCGCATCAAATTTCTTGTGATAGGGTTTGCACATATCGTGCACATCAAAGTGAAGAGTATCATTTTCATATCCCTTTGCGTAAAGGATGCTCGCCGGCGAAAGGTCAACCCCGGTAACATCAAACCCCAATTCATTGAGACTCCTTGCATGCCTTCCCTTTCCACAAGCCAAATCCAATATGGTTTCACCACGTTCAAGCTTGAGAAAACCAGTGAGTTTTTTCATAAAAATTAAGGCCTCATCATAATCCCTGTCTTTATAAAGTATGTGATAATAAGGGGTGTCAAACCAGGAAGTAAACCAATTTTCTGTTTCTTTTTGCATTGTCATTCTTTAACACGTCTAAATTAATGTATTTTTGCAGCATTGAGAAGATGATTATGGAAAATAACTACAAAATGGTGGCCAAAACCTTATTTGGTTTTGAAGAAATTCTGGCTAAAGAGCTGAAAGACCTTGGCGCACAAAAAGTCGAAATTGGGACAAGAAGTGTAAGTTTCATTGGGGATTTGGGTTTTATGTATAAAGCAAACTTGAGTCTGCGCACCGCCATTAAGATTTTAAAACCCATTTATTCTTTTAAAGCCAGAAATGATCAGGATTTATACAGAGAGGTTCAGAAGTTTAACTGGTTGCAATACTTTAACCAAAACACTACTTTTTCACTTGATGCCAGTGTGTCATCAGAATTTTTTAATCATTCCCTTTATGTGGTACACAAAGTAAAAGATGCCATTGTTGATCAACTGAGAGATAAAACCGGAATTAGACCTAATGTTGACACAAATAGACCCGAACTCCAAATCAACATTCATATTCAAGGCGATAAATGTACTTTATCTCTTGACAGTTCCGGTGGAAGTTTGCACTTAAGAGGCTACCGAAAAGAAGTCAATATTGCGCCTATAAACGAAGTTTTAGCAGCAGGATTGCTAATCCATTCAGGTTGGACCGGTCAAAGTGATTTTTTGGATCCAATGTGTGGTAGCGGTACTTTTTTAATTGAAGCAGCTATGATTGCTTGTAACATTCCGGCAAACATTAATCGACCTGAGTTTGGGTTTATGCATTGGAAAGACTACAACGATGCGCTTTTTGAAACCATTGAGGAGGTGATGCTCAAGAAAGTGAAAAATTTTAAATTTTCTATTACAGGCTATGATAAAGCACCTTCAGCTGTTGCTAAAGCGAAAGAAAATATTAAAAATGCCAATCTCGAAGAATTTATAAAAGTACAACATGAGGATTTTTTTAAAACCAAAAAAACCAATCAAGGACCCTTACAAATCGTTTTTAATCCGCCTTATGATGAGCGCTTGAGTATTGACATGGAAACTTTTTATACCGAAATTGGTAACACCCTAAAACATGGGTATCCCAATTCACAAGCCTGGCTTATCACCGGAAACCTCGAAGCCCTTAAATATGTGGGATTAAGACCCTCCCGAAAAATTAAAACCTTTAACGGAAAACTGGAAGCTCGTTTTGTAAAATATGAACTTTATGAAGGCACCCGAAGAAGGGGGTAGAAGTGTTTGTGGTTTCCAGCGGTGGCTGAGCGGAGTCGAAGCCTGAGCGGTTTATCTCATTTCTTCACAATCGGAATCAAATAACTAATCCCATAACCAAAGCCTGCTCCAAATTTGCTGTTTTCATAGGTGCGTCCAAAGCCGGGAATGAATAAGTTCTCAAAATTTTCAGGATTTGATTCTGACACCCTGTTTTTGAGTTGAAGGTTTAGTGAAAGGTATAAATTGGTTAAAACTTCAGTTTTAATACCCACAATTGCTTCCACCCAATGAACAGTTAATCCATCAAAAACAATTGGTTCTGTTCGCACATCCGGTGGAAAAAAGGGAGCTTCTGTTGCGATTTGATATTCAATTAGTTCCTGTGAAAAGGAAGAAAGTCCATACCGCAAACCGGCAAAAATCATATTGTTTAGTCCGGCCCAATTATTATGCGCATTGTAATCAAACCCCAGCTTAAAATAACTTCCTTCCCCTTTTGAGGTGAGATTGTCATCAAAGGTTGTTTTTTCCTCATTTCCCAATTCTAATGCCGCATAGTAATTTTTATATACCCTGTAATCCCCCATGATTTCAAAACCTGAATAATCTTCATCAAATAAGGTTCTGGCGGGTTTAAACAAATCAATACCCACACGCAAACCAAACTTTTCTTTGTGGGCCAAAGTGTCATTTGATATTTCGGAGGTTGATTGTGCTTTGGATAGGGGCACAAAAACCAGCAAACTAATGAAAAATAAAAAGGTGTGCTTCATTTTGATTTCTTGCGTTTACACTATCAGTTCTTATAATAATTTCGTCAATCCAACTTTGTGATGTGGGATTGTCTAAAGAAAGATCTAAATCTCTAAAATTGGTTCTAAAAGCACAAGCTCTGTTGATAAACTCATCTTGCCGGCTATAAGTAAAAGTGATGAAGTCTGCAAGCGGGATACTGTCATTTGCGTTTGATACAAAAAAATACTCAGTAAAATCAGCGCTTGTGTCTAGTGGGAGTGCGATTGAGTCTGCTGTGACGGGGGCAAACAAGCTAAACTCATCCTGCGGACGAAAAACGGTTAAAGCATTTACAGATTTTGGAGCCTCAGGATTTTCAGCATTAAAAAACTTAATAATCAGTAGGGGAGTTTTTGAAGTTTCGGGCGTACAAATATCGTCCCGGGTACAAGCCAAGATAAGGGATAAGATACCTAATAAAAGAAAAACAACTTTTTTCATCAATTGCGTTTTACCAAAAGTACAACATTTTCTACGTGATGTGTCTGCGGAAACATATCCACAGCTTGTGTTTTAACAACTTCATACATCGCATCCATCAGTGCTAAATCTCTTGCCTGGGTCGCACTGTTACAGCTCACATAGACTATTTTCTGCGGAGTTACATTCAGTATTTGCTGCACTACATCTTTGTGCATCCCATCACGGGGTGGGTCTGTGATGATTATATCAGGAATTCCATTTTGATTAATAAATTCCTGAGTAAACACTTTTTTCATATCGCCCACAAAGAATTCAACGTTTTCAATACCGTTTAATTGCGCATTTTGCTTTGCAGCGTTAATGGCATCGGGAACAGATTCTACGCCCACTACTTTTTTAGCATTCTTTGCCACAAATTGGGCTATGGTTCCGGTTCCGGTATAGAGGTCATAGACCAATTCATTTCCGGTTAAACCGGCAAAGTCTCTGGTGATTTTATACAATTCATAGGCTTGTTCAGAATTGGTTTGGTAGAAGGATTTTGCATTGATTTTAAACTTAAGTCCCTCCATTTCCTCAAAGATATGGTCATTTCCTTTATAGCAAATAATGTCCTGATCATACAGGGTGTCATTTCCTTTGGAATTGATGACATAGAGTAGGGAAGTAACCTCGGGGAATTTTTCTCCAATGAAATCCAGCAGTAATTCCCTATTGGTTTTGTGCTCTTCAAAAAACTGAACCAAAACCATGATTTCGCCGGTCGTGCTGGTTCTTATCATAAGCGTACGTAAAAACCCTTCCTGATTTCGGGTGTTGAAAAAGGAGAGCTTGTTTTGAATTGCAAAATCTCTTACGGCAAGTCTGATTTTGTTTGAAGGTTCCCCTTGAAGGTGGCATTCTTTCAAATCCAGAATTTTATCCCACATACCGGGAATGTGAAAACCAAGTGCATTTTTATTTGTAATTTCTTTATCGCTGTTGATCTCATCAAAAGTCAACCAGCGGCTGTCTGAAAAGGAAAACTCCATTTTATTGCGGTAATAGTACTGTTTTTTAGAACCCAGAATGGGAGTGATTTCAGGCAAGGTTACTTTTCCAATTCGTCCTAGGTTGTTCTCCACTTCTTTCTGTTTGAAAAAAAGTTGGTCGTCATACTTCATATTTTGCCATTTGCAGCCACCGCAAACGCCAAAATGAACACATTTTGGCTCGGTTCTTCTTTCTGAAAGCTGGTGAAAAGCGATGGCTTCGCCTTCATAGTAAGCGCTTCTTTTTTTGGTGGTTTGCACATCCACCAAATCGCCGGGTATGGCGTTTCCAAGGAAAATTACTTTTCCATCCGGAGCTTTTGCGATGCTTTTTCCTTTTGCGCCTGCATCAATAACGGCTATATTTTCAAAAATCTGTCTTTTGTTATTCTTTCTTGCCATAGGGCAAAAATAAGGGTTTGACTTAGATATTCTGTTTATTTAAACACCAAATTAACGGCTTTTAGAAAAAAAGGAACGTAAGCAGCAACGTCCATAAAATAATAACAACCGGTCCAGTGAATCCTATAAAAAATCCGGCGAGCCTAAATTCAGATTGTTCCACAAGTCCCGTGCTGTAAACAATAGCATTGGGAGGTGTAGAGACCGGAAGGAGTAAAGCACAGGATGCGCTCAATCCAATAACCATCGTAAATAAAATGGGGTTGACATCGCCATAGATACTTATCAAAGAAATTGCCACAGGAACCAGAATAGTCGTTGCAGCCGTATTGCTCATAAAGTTGGACAAGGCTACTGTGAGTAAACTAAAGAGCACTAACAATAAATACACATTAAAATTAAAAACGGTTATCTTTGAAATAAAATACAGAGCCAACTCCTGTTCCTGTAACGCAATTCCTAACGCCAGTCCACCGGCAACGAGCATTAATGTATCCCAGGGAAGTTTTCTAACGTCATCTGCATCAATGATGCCCATCATCGTCAATGCAACTATGGGAATACCTGAAACAGCGGCTACAGGAATGCCTGTCCATTGTGAAGTAAGCCAAAGAAAAATCGTGAGCGTTAAAACAATAAGTACAATGCGTT
The DNA here is from genome assembly GCA_963977065.1 of uncultured Flavobacteriaceae bacterium. Lineage (GTDB taxonomy): Bacteria > Bacteroidota > Bacteroidia > Flavobacteriales > Flavobacteriaceae > Planktosalinus. The sequence goes on from CAXBNF010000026.1 coordinate 9,112, forward strand.
TTTGAAGCTTTTCTTCTTTTTTGTGGTCTTTTTTGCGTTCGAGATCTTTAATAAAATCTGTGGATAATTTGAGTTCACCCAATTTATATTTGTTCAACAGCAGCTTCCACGTCATAAAAGTGAGAAGAAGTGCTACCGGTACACCCACACTCATCCATTGAAGGAAACTGATTTTTATTCCAATAGCCTCCAGTGCACCCACGGCAATGGCATTTGGTGCCGAACCAATTATGGTTCCCATTCCGCCAATGGCTGCGGCAGTTGGAATACCCAGTAAAAATGCTTTTTGAAGGGATTTGTTGTCAATTTTAGAAAACAGAGGCGTTACCGTTGCCAGCATCATAGCCGTGGTGGCTGTATTGCTCATCACCATTGATAAAATAGCGGTTACAAACATAAGCCCCAGGATGATGTATTTTGCTTTGTCACCAAACCGTGGAGCTGTAATAATTAGTAACCTGATATCGAGCCTTGTTTTTCTCATTGCTTCCGCCAGAAAAAAGCCTCCTAAAAACAACCAAATAACCCCATCAGACCAGGTTTGTACATATTGATGTACATCCATAGTGCCTTCACGTCCCATAAAGAAGATGAGATATCCCACAATAAAAATACCCACAGCAAAGGGAGGTATGGCTTCTGTAAACCAAAGCAACATAGAGAAAAACAACAAAAACAGTACTATATATTGTGTTCTCACAAAGTCATCATCACCCAGAAAAAAGGTTAAACCGGTGGCTATGGCGATACACATTAAAAAAATTCCAATTTTTGTGTTTCGGGCATAGATGAATGGGTACTTTGCAATTTGTTTTAAGGAATACCCTCTGGAATCTGACATGAATAATAAATTTATTTTCAAAATTAAGCTTTTCGGTTTAGCTTAAAAATGACATTGCGCAATATTTTGAGATTCTTTATTTATTTTGCAGGATTATAGCTATTTTTGTACTTCAAGGATGATTTCTCTCCACAAAAACAGCCAAGCAGGAATTACTTTTTATTAAACTTTTAAAATTTGATCTATGCTTACTTTAGACAAAATCACATCACAACAAGCCATTGATTTAGAGGACAAACATGGTGCACACAACTACCACCCGCTTCCTGTAGTTTTAAGTAAAGGGAAAGGTGTGCACGTTTGGGATGTTGAAGGAAAAAAATATTATGATTTTTTATCGGCTTACTCGGCGGTAAATCAAGGCCATTGTCATCCTAAAATTGTAAATGCGATGACCCGTCAAGCGGAAACGCTTACGTTAACTTCAAGAGCGTTTCACAATGATATGTTGGGAAGGTTTGAAAAATACATTACAGACTATTTCAGTTTTGATAAGGTATTACCGATGAATACCGGTGCCGAAGCCGTCGAAACCGCTATTAAAATTGCCAGAAAATGGGCTTATGAAGTCAAAGGTGTGGAAGAACGGGAAGCACAAATCATCGTTGCAAACAATAATTTTCACGGAAGAACTACTACTGTCATCTCCTTTTCAAACGATGAAAATGCTCGAAAAAACTTCGGCCCTTTTACTCCCGGGTTTATTAAAATTCCTTATGACGATATACAGGCATTGGAAAAAGCCATCACAAGCAGTAAAAATATTGCCGGTTTCCTTATTGAACCCATACAGGGTGAAGCAGGCGTTTATACTCCGGCTGATGACTATATGAGTAATGTAAAAGCACTTTGTAACAAACACAACGTGCTCTTTATGGCAGATGAAATTCAAACCGGAATTGCCAGAACAGGCTCTTTACTTGCCGTTTGTGGTAACTGTAATTGTGAAAATCACTGCGAACGTCAATCAACATACAGTCGTCCTGATATACTAATTCTTGGAAAAGCACTTTCAGGAGGTGCTTATCCTGTTTCGGCAGTATTGGCAGACAATCACATAATGAATGTAATCAAGCCCGGTCAACACGGTTCCACTTTTGGTGGAAACCCTGTAGCCGCCGCTGTGGGTATGGCAGCACTGGAAGTTGTAAAGGAAGAAAACCTTGCACTCAACTCGAGAGTTTTGGGCAAGCTTTTTAGAAGTGAATTGAACAAATATATTGAAGGAAGTTCAATCGTAAAACTGGTGAGAGGACGCGGACTTTTAAATGCCATTGTGATTAATGATTCTCAGGATAGTTCAACAGCCTGGGATATTTGTATGGCTTTGCGCGATAATGGTCTCCTGGCAAAACCCACTCACGGCAACATCATTCGGTTTGCGCCGCCTTTGGTGATGAATGAAGAACAACTGCTGGATTGTGTTTCCATTATCATAAAAACACTTAAACAGTTTGAAAAGTAAATAAAATGAAAAACGCCCCACTTGGGGCGTTTTTTTATAGATTGATTTAATAGTTCATATCCATATCACCCATTCCTGTGAGAAATGCTGCCCCAAATATGACAGCAATCAAGATGTAAAGAACAAAAATAACTGCATACCAAAGTAAAAGTGCTTTTGCCCAGTTTGTTCTGGTAGCATTTGTTGAACTTCCAAAAGCCCATACAAATAACATAATTAATCCCACGAGTGGAATGGCTGCAATAAAGACGGTAATAAACCAGTCTTTGACAGACATGATTTGATTGTTTTGATTTTCCATTGGTTAAATAGTTTATAATTAGTTATATAAAGATAATAATTTTATTTTAACTGATTGTAAACTCATAGAAAATGAAGAAGCCGCTCACAAGAGCGGCTTCAATTTATAATGAAAATGAGATTTTCTTAATTCTTATTGTGAACAGTTACTTTGTAGTCCACAATGATATCATCCTGAGTAACCAATTTTACAAGGTACACACCGCTGCTTAAGTTTGCAGTTGAAAAGATGTAGGTGTTTTGCATACCTAAATTCTTTTCGTGTATCATTAATTTTCCTGACATATCATATACAGAAGCCGACTTGATATCTATAGTCTCAGGATTAAAAACTTCCAGTTGTGAAAGCCTGTTGTTCTGGAAGAAATCAAGATTCATTTCAGCAATTTTGTTTGGAATTTGATCATCCTGAATCGCTCTTCTAAAGACGATAAAGTATCGGTCATCAACTTTCCCGGCAGTGCCGTTGTATGTAATCGTAGCTTTATTATCTGAATCCAAACGCTGGTATGAATTATTAACCAGGTCAAATAAATACATATCGTTATTGAAATTGTGAGACTCAGCAAGTTTAACAACAAAGTTAGTAACACCATTTCTCACTCTCAAACCAAGGGGAATCACATCAAATTCATCAAAAGGGCGGGTTTGTATTACATAGGGGTCTGTTTCATCTTCCAGTTTCCAGAAAGCATCACCAGAATTAATTAGCAATGGGTGTTTGCTGTCCCAACCTCTGTCATTGCCTTTGGTTTTCTCCGGATTAAACATCATAACCATTTCTCTTACATAATGCTCATTAACTTCAACTTGAAAGCGCAGTGTAGGAAATACATATTCAGGCTCAGTAGGTAGTGTTGCAGGACCTGAATTGGCTGCTAAGCTGGAACCTACGGGATTTCTAAAATCGCTATAAGTTCCCGTACCTCTGGCAACATGACGACGCATAGAGTTTGTGAAAGTTGCTACTCCATTGTTGACGCCTCTTACCATAAACCCTTGCCCAATGGGAGCAAAACGACGTTCGTATGGGTCACCTGTTCCTACAGTACCCGGTAATGGATTTCCAGATCCATCATACATGATAAATACTGCCGGTGAGTACATTCCAGTTGTACCACCACCTAATTCAGGTGGTATTATGGAACCTCCACCGGGTTGCCAAGTAGCATAACCTCCCTGTTGCTCGGTTAAATAATGTGAGTTAATTGTAGGTTCAGACTCCCAATAGTATGCTGTTAGGAGTATATCAGGGTTTTCTGAAATATCTAAAAAAGCTGCCATATCTAGTGCAGAAGGGTATGGATTGCCTGTTAGTGTTTCTTGGTTAACTCCACCTGAAAATGCAACTGGAACAGTAATTGTTCCATCATTAGGTCTTCCTCTAAAATCGTACAATTGGTCGTTTGTGTTACCCACTTGAGCAAAAGTACCGGTCCCTTTCATAGTAAAGCCTTCACCAGGTTCTAAACCATTACCAATACCATTTTGATTACCTATGTAAATCCAATTTGCATAGCCACTTTGAGCTCTCAAGGTATAAATCCATCTTCTTGAAATGTTTAAAGTACCGTCCATTCCGGGTTGTGTAGCGTCACTTGGTATGCCGTTCAATGCCGGTGTAGAAGGACTTTGTGTACTAAATGTTTTACTAAGCGTTAGCGGTGTTGTAGTATCTTCTCTAACATCAAATATCCTTGGGATACCAAAGTTGGTGTTTCCAGTAGCTGGACCGTTTGGATTCCCTACAGGCGAAGCCCAGTAGTTGTAGTCATAAGCATTGGTGGTTCCTCGTTGCAAAACAGATAACGAACCATTGCCGGAGTTTGTTGAGCTTGGTTTTTCGCCTTGAATAAGTTGGGAATCACCACGTAAATATACGCTGGCTCGGGTTTCAGGATCGTTTGTATTTACAACAAGATTAATGTCGTCTTCAACATACAACACCACATCGTTCGCATAGATGTAACTGTCTGTAGATGTTGATGGGTTGGGTTGAACATAGAGTTGAGCAGCCAGATTACCTGCAAAGAGCAATAGGGATGCTGAGAGTAGTAGGTGTTTCATAATTATTCGGTTTATTATACAGTAGTTTGGGGTTCACTGTTGTTTAATCAATCAAAAATACAATTTAATTTTAAAAATTATCAATATTTTCTAAATATTTTCGATTATCTGCTTGATTCTTAGGTGGGTGTTTGAGTGATTTTTGATACTATTTTGACTACTTTCCAGTTTTAATTTGGGTGTATTTTTATAAAATGGTTACTTTTACCAAAATTAATTTTTCAAGTGAAACTAAAAGAAGGAGATCGAGTAAGTGCTATTGACGAACTTATGGAAGGTCTTGTTATTGCTGTGACTAGCCAAATCGTTCGCGTAAAAACACGTGATGGATTTGTCCTTGAGTTTAATAAAAATGAATTGATAAAAATGGATGAAGATTCTTCTTTTGATTTTAAAACTACGGTCCCTACAGAAACTATTTTAAAGGAAAAAGAGTCTGTAAAACGAAAAAACACTCCTCTTCCCTCAAAAAAAGAACGTAACGCCCCGGCAATGGAAGTTGATTTGCACATCAACCAACTTATCAAGTCAACGAGAGGGATGGATAATTATGATATGCTCAATCTTCAAATGGATACTGCCAAACGGCAACTGGAATTTGCCATTAAAAATAGAATTCAACGGTTGGTTTTTATTCACGGAGTGGGAGAGGGCGTGTTGCGCACCGAACTGGAATTTCTGCTAAACCGCTACGACAACCTCAAGTTTTATGACGCTGATTATCAAAAGTATGGGCGCGGTGCAACTGAAGTGTATATTTTTCAGAACCCGAAATAATTTACTGCGCAGTTGTGTTCAATGAGCCCAACTCCAGCGTTTCCTGAGTGATAGATTCGTTTTGGCTTTCAAGCCTTAGGTTGTTAACTACTATGGATGTGGTATAAACAAAGGAGGTGTCTTGTTCAATCCCAATGCCTGTTATTAAAGTATCAGTGATGCGTGTAAAAACGGTTGCAATTCCCTGAGAACTGGTGTAGTCTAATTTAATTTTTGGCGATGTTGGAGGAATGGAACTGCAAAAATAGTCATTGGGAATCTCATCAGAAAACGTTCTGTAATTCACAACATTTGTTGTTGCGTCAATGTTATAAGTTAAGGTATCTTCAGTGGTTAATATTGAATCTTGAGTTCTAAGTTGAAACGAAAGGGTTTCCAGATTGGTGTTATTGACTTTAAAAAACACATAATCACCCACATCGCCACACACATTGAGTTCAATCGATTCAAAATCAAAGGTTGTCACAATCACATCGCCGTCATTGCAGGCACTAAAGCTAAAGATAATTAAGAACGATAAAAAAAAGTTTCTCATAACAGGAATGTATTGTACAAAAGTAATAGTTTTGCAAAACTTAAAACGGAACTTACTCCAATTAATTTCAAATAAACTATTTTTGAAGTATGAACAGCGTTTATTTTGATAGTGCCGCAACCAGCCAAATGCGCAAAGAAGTAATTGACAGGGTTTATGAAGTAATGAAAAATACTTTTGGAAACCCTTCATCTACACATTCTTATGGAAGGTCATCTAAATCTATTATTGAAAATACCAGAAAAACCATTTCCAAGCAATTGGGATGTGCTGCTACCGAAATTATTTTTACCTCAGGTGGAACCGAAGCCGATAATTTAATCTTAAACAGTTGTGTGAGAGATCTGGGTGTACAACGCATCATTTCTTCAAAAATTGAACATCACGCGGTACTGCATACCATAGACGAACTTCATAAAAACTATGGTATCGAACCGGTATATTTGAATTTGAATACCTGTGGAGAGATTGATTATGAACAGCTTGAACGTTTGTTGCAAGACTCATCCAAAAAAACGCTGGTGAGCTTGATGCACGTGAATAATGAAATAGGCACAATGCTCGATATAGAACGGGTCGCAAAAATGACGCAAGCAAGTGGAGCGCTGTTTCATTCAGATACCGTGCAATCTGTTGGTCATTTTGAATTGGATTTATCCAAAGTGGGTGTGGACTTTATCGTTGCAGCCGCTCATAAGTTTCATGGCCCCAAGGGAGTTGGTTTTGCATTTATTAGAAAAAATTCCGGTTTGCAATCCTTAATTTTTGGTGGACAGCAGGAGCGGGGTTTAAGAGCCGGCACAGAAGCTGTTCACAACATCGCCGGTCTGGAAACGGCTTTTGAGTTGGCATATCTACATCTTGAGAAGGAAAAAAAATACATACTTGACTTAAAGAACTATTTTATCGATGCGTTAAAGAAACATATTCCCGGTGTTAAATTCAACGGAGCTTGTACAGATGCTTCCAAAAGCACCTATACACTTCTCAATGTGTGTTTGCCCATTTCGCCTGAAAAGGCACTGATGTTGCTCTTTCAGCTTGATTTAAAAGGAATTGCCTGTTCCAAAGGCAGTGCCTGTCAAAGCGGGAGTGAAAAAGGTTCACACGTTTTAAGCGAAATTTTAAACGAAGAAGACCTTAAAAAACCATCCATTCGTTTTTCATTTTCATCCTTTAATACCAAAGAAGAAATTGATTATGTAGTGGAAGTGCTCAAAGAGTTTGTGAGTAGTTGATTTTTATAGTGGTGAGAGGTTAGTGGTGAGTTTGAAAGTACCAAAATCCAAATTGGTTAAGGGAAACCTAAAATCGCATCGTAGTTCTCACATTAAACACCCTGGGGGTAAGGAAGTTAGGAATGGCATACTGCACTTTGGTATCTACATCTCTTACAAAGGTGTTTGTGATGGAGTTTTGAACATCAAAAATATTATAGATTTCAAAACCAAAACTAAATTCCTTAAAGGGTTTTAACCATCCTGAATCTCTTAATTTATCTTCATTAACTAGTACATAGGAAAACCCAACATCGGCTCTTTTGTAATCGGGTAAGCGGGTTTGAAAGTCATAAGGGTCAGCATAACTGGGAGAACCACCTGGAAGTCCTGTGTTGTAAACCAGGTTTAAATACATTTTTAAGTCCGGTATTCTGGGGGCATAATCCTGAAATAGGATTCCAAATTTCAATCGCTGGTCTGTGGGTCTAAAAATATAACCGCGGTCATTGATGTTTTCCTCGGTTTTTAGGTATCCAAAACTCAGCCAACTTTCTGTTCCGGGAACAAATTCGCCGGTGAGGCGCAAATCAAGCCCATATGCATAAGCAATGGCATTGTTTTCTGCCCGATATCTTATTCTAACGTTTTCAAGAGTGTAGGGGTTTACATCAGTGAGTGATTTGTAATATACTTCAGAATTGAGGATGAATTTTCGTTCCCACATTTTAAAACTATAATCATTTCCCAAAACGATATGAACCGATTGCTGTGCTTTTACATTGGGTCTCACCGTTCCGGTGGAGTCGCGTAGTTCTCTGTAAAAAGGGGGTTGGTGATAAAACCCTCCGGAAAGCCTGAAAAGCATATCTGCCTCCCACTTGGGCTTTAAAGCAACCTGTGCACGCGGACTAAAAACAGTTTGAGTGACAGATTCAATTCCCTCACCGCTTACGGTCCAGTTGTGTGCTCTCACACCGGCATTGAGCCACAATTCATTATCGCCGAGATTTGTTCGTTTACTCCACTGAACAAATCCGGAAATACGGTCAATCTGTACATCATTAAAAGCATCAATATCATTAAAAGGAACCAGTGGCGAATCAAAAGGATTGTATGGCTGGTCATTGATAAATTCAATACCGGGAGGACGTATGGAGAATCCGGCAGAATCAATTATTTCAAATTCCTGAACGCGGTCTCTGATATCTTCGCGTGTGTATTTTAAGCCATAACTTATTTGATGGGCATCAATCAAGTAATCACCTTTGTGCTCCAGATTAAAGATGAGTGCGTCCAGATTGTTTCTTGCGTGTGTGAGTTGAGAACCAATTGCACGACTGAATTCAACATCACCCAAACCACTGGAGCCAATATCGGTATTGACTTCGCCAATGCGGTATTGAGCTAAAATGTCAAAATGTTCTTGTTCTTGTGTGTGGTAGGCAGAGCCTATAAATTTCAATGTCAGATTTTCATTGGCTGCATACGTGGCCTTGAAAGCACCAAAATAGGTTTCATAGGTGTCTTTTTCCTGTCCTTCATAAAAAATGAGTAGGGCTTTGGGGTCAGCAATTGTACCAAAATTGGTCTGTCTGGTGAGGGGTTCATAGCTGTAATCATTGATGGAGATATTTCCTAAAAATCCCAATTCCAGTTTGTTGTTGACTTTATATGTTATATAGGTTTGGGCATCAGCAAAAACAGGGGTAAAGTTGGTTTCTGTTTCCTGTGCATTGACAAGCAAGCTGTTGTTTCTGTAACGCAAACCTCCAATAGCCGTTAAACGCCCATTTTTAGAGATTCCACCTGCTGAAACACTTGCGCCCAATAAGCTCAAATCAACTGAAGCATCAAAAGCCACCGGTCTTCTGTATGTAATATCTAAAACCGAAGAAAGTTTATCACCATATTTTGCTTGAAAACCACCTGCTGAAAAGTCAACGTTGGAGGTGAGGTCGCTGTTTACAAAACTCAAACCTTCCTGTTGACCACTTCTGATTAAGAAAGGTCGATAGACTTCGATTTCATTAACATACACTAAATTTTCGTCATAATTACCACCGCGAACAGCATATTGAGTGCTTAATTCATTGTTGCTACTCACTCCGGGAAGTGATTTTAATAAATTCTCCACTCCGGATTGAGCACCCGGTATTCTTCTAATGGTTTCGGGGGTTAGGTTGATGATACCTTGTACTTGTTTGTTTTGTCTTCCGGAAATGAGAACCTCGCCAATTTGTTCAATATCCATAGACATTACCGGATTAAATTCATAGTCTTCATTGGGACTTAAATTTATGGTAAGCGAAATGTTTTTAAAACTAATGTGAGAAAATTGCAATGTTACATCTTGGTCTGCAGGAATTTCCAGTAAATAAAAACCGCTCATATCTGTCATTTCTCCTGAAGTTCCATAAGTGACACTTACTCCCGGGATGGGTTGGTTTTCACTGTCAAGGATAACCCCTTTGATGGTTGCGGTTTGAGAAAAAATAGTATTGCCAATTAAAAAGACAAGTAAAATCTGTAGAAATTTATTTGTTTTCAAGTGTATGAATTTATTTTCTGTGAAAAGTTGCTTCAAATTTAGAACTATTTCCCACATTATCGGTAACAATGAGTTTTAAATTGTTTTCGGTTTCTGAATTTATGTGGTCACTAAAATCATAGGTAAGCATTTTGGTTTTGTATTCATATTCCATCAAAATCCACTTTCCGTTAAGGGTTGCTCGGTAATTTTTGATACCGCTTTGTTCATCGTCAATTTTAATTTGCAGTTTTTGATGATTGCTTATCCATTGTTTATCAGAAAAATTGGCTGCTGAAATCACAGGCGGAATAGTGTCTATTCCCAGGCCATAGGTACCAAACTCTCTTACTTTTGTTGACAAAACATTGCCTGAGCGTTCAGTGCTACTGTAATAGGGTTCTCCCCTGAAGTTTAGCTTTCCAATAAAAACTTTGTCCATATCTGAGGCTTCATAATTTGAGACATCCACAGAAATTGTAACGTTTGTGTGCAATGGAATGTTGTCTTGATGAAAATTTAGTATATTCCCATCTGACGATATTTGTAGAAAGGCATCTTCATAAAGACTGTTGGGGGGGATATATATCGAAAATTTTCCCTCAACGATAGTAGCACCTTGACGCGCGACGACAAAATGGTTGTGTTCTTCAGCAACTTTTTCAGTTTTGATGGGTAGTTTTGCTCCTTCAATGGGAATTGTAATTCGCACGTTATTTCCATTAAAGTCTGATACAAAAATAGTGTAGGAAGAGCTTAGGCTATCAGGTACTGAAATGAAACCGTTGCTCTTTGAGGATTTTAATATACTCAAGGGATTGTTTCTTTCGATAAAGAGCTTTTGAATTCGTGATTTACGTTGTTTAAAATACCCATAGTCTGTATATCTATTGATGTATCTGGTTTCATCAAACGAAATGCGGTCAAATACAATATCAATACTCCTTTCACCATTGTGATGTGTTTGGATTCTAAAAACACCATTGCGGTTGTTTGCAGCATTTTGTTGGTCAACAGTTGAAATGCCAAAACCCAAAGTTCCAAAAGCAGTAATTTTTTCTGCGATATAATTTCCATCTGTTTGAGGAATTAACCTGAGTTGCTGGGGGTTTTGATTTTGATTTGCGTGAGAGTCGTTTCCCTGGGGATAAACAAAGACACTATTTATTAAGGGCTTTCTGGTGTCTTCGACTTGAATACCAAAGAGTTTGGGATTCATGGGTCTTGATGAGTTATCTCTTATTTCAAAATGGAGGTGAGGTCCGCCGCTACTTCCTGAGTTACCGGTGTAGCCAATCAAGTCACCCTTTTTTACCGGTAATTGTTCAGCTTTGGGATATACTTGAATTTCATAAGACTCTTGTTCATATTGTGTTTTTTTAACATACTCTTCAATGGCGCCACCGTATTTTTGGAGGTGTGCATACACGGTGGAGTATCCATTGGGATGCTGAATATATAACGCTTTTCCATAGCCAAAATGAGCTACTCTTATTCGGTTTACAAAACCATCTGCAGCGGCATAAATGGGGATTCCTTCTCTTTGTTGTGTCCGTATATCAATGCCGGCGTGAAAATGGTTTGAGCGCAACTCTCCGAATGTACCTGATAACTGAACGGGTATTTTTAAAGGAACATCAAAGTAATCCTGAGGAATATCATCTGGAATGGTATAGCTTAAATTAGACAAATCTCCCTGAGAGTAAGAGATACAACAAATGAAAAAAATAAAAAATAAAATGCGTCTCATAATTTAGAAATCTGTTGACAAGACAAGGTATAATAAAAGTCACAAAATCACAACATAAATAATTACAAAATATTATTTTAAAAAAATGAAATAAAATGTTGCCTTATTTGATAAGGTATGTTAACTTTGTGTGATTAGCATAGAAGTACATTTTTAATGGGCAATCTTTCAGATATTGTTGATTCTCTTGAAAATAGGATTAGTAAGCTTTTACACAAGCATGAAAGTTTAAAGCAAACAAATTCAAATCTGGAGAATGAATTGGCTCAAGAAAAACTTGAGCACTCCAAAACAATGGAGGAATTGAAACAATGGAAAGAACAAACAGATAATTTAAAAGTGGCTAATGCTATGTTAGGCAGTGACCAATTTAAACGAGAAACAAAACTCAAAATAAATTCATTAATTCGTGATATCGATGTGTGTATTTCACAGTTAAATGATTAAAATTTATGTCAGACACGCTTAAAATTAAACTTTCGATTGCAGACCGTGTATATCCATTAACGGTAAACCCCTCACAGGAAGAAGGGTTGCGCAGGGCTACAAAAAAAATCGATGAGATGATTAAGCAATTTGAGCAAAATTATGCCGTTAGAGATAAGCAGGACGTTTTGGCGATGTGTGCCCTACAATTTGCGGCTCAAACGGAACAAAAAATAGTAAATAATGTCAATGACCAAGCAGAAGTTGAAGAAAAGTTAAATGCTTTGAATCAATTATTGCAAGTTCATTTGTCATAAGTTCTTTAAAATAACATAATAAGGTACTGCCTACATTATTACAAATTTTGATAAACTCAACACGATCTCTTTAAAAAGGGTGAGTTAAAGATGTAAAAGCGTGCCGTCTCAGTCTCTTGGCTGATTGGCGGATTTTTGACCATCTTAGTAGCCCTAAACTTGGTTTAAGGAGTTTATACAAATCAACGTTTTAATGTAGGCTTTTTTTTTATCTAAAATCAACCAACATGGATAGTTTATTTTTAATCATAGCAATAGGAGTAATAGGAATTGCGCTTGGGTATCTCATCGCTAAAATGATTGAGAGAAACAACGGCTCCAATCTTGTGAAATCTGCTAAAAAGGCAGCCACATCAATACTTAAAGAAGCAAAGTCTGAAGCAGAAACCATAAAAAAGGATAAAATTCTTCAGGCAAAGGAGAAGTTTATAGAGTTAAAATCTGAACACGAAAAAGTCATTATAAGTCGTGATAAAAAAATTGCAGAAGCCGAAAAAAGAACCCGAGACAAAGAATCTCAGGTTTCAAATGAACTGGCAAAAAGCAAAAAGCTTAATACCGATTTAGAAGAGCAAATCAAAGATTATCAGGAGCGTTTGTCTGTACTTGAAAAGAAACAAACCGAAGTAGAAAAGCTATACCGCAGTCAAATAGAACAACTGGAGGTTATCTCTTCACTTTCTGCACAAGATGCCAAAGCACAGCTTTTTGAAACCATCAAAGACGAAGCAAAAACTGACGCCATGGCCTATATTCAAGGCTCTATGGAAGAAGCAAAATTAACTGCCCAGCAGGAAGCTAAAAAAATAATAATCAATACCATTCAACGTATTGGAACTGAAGAAGCTATTGAAAATTGTGTTTCTGTATTTAATCTTGAAAGCGATGATGTAAAAGGACGAATCATTGGAAGAGAAGGTAGAAACATCAGAGCACTTGAAGCAGCCACAGGCGTTGAAATCATTGTTGACGATACCCCGGAAGCGATTATACTCTCCTGCTTTGACTCTGTGAGACGTGAAATTGCCAGATTGTCTTTGCATAAACTTGTTACTGACGGTAGAATTCACCCTGCCCGCATTGAAGAAATCGTAGAAAAAACCACCAAACAAATTGAGGAGGAAATCATTGAAGTGGGTAAACGCACTGTGATTGACCTGGGTATTCACGGGCTACACCCCGAGTTGATAAAAGTTGTTGGCAGAATGAAATACCGTTCTTCTTATGGTCAAAACCTTCTTCAACACTCACGTGAGGTAGCAAAACTTTGTGGAGTGATGGCTGCAGAACTTGGATTAAATACCAAACTTGCAAAACGTGCAGGTCTTCTTCACGATATTGGTAAAGTTCCCGATACTGAAACAGAAGTGCCTCACGCAATACTGGGAATGCAGTGGGCAGAAAAATATGGTGAAAAACCCGAAGTGTGTAATGCCATAGGAGCCCACCACGATGAGATTGAAATGACCAGCTTGTTATCGCCCATTGTTCAAGTGTGTGATGCCATAAGCGGCGCAAGACCCGGAGCAAGACGCCAAGTGCTAGATTCTTATATCCAACGTCTCAAAGACCTTGAAGACATCGCGTTTGGATTTGGTGGAGTCAATAAGGCTTATGCTATTCAAGCGGGTAGAGAATTGCGTGTAATGGTTGAAAGCGAAAAGGTGAGTGATGAAAAAGCAGCTGCATTGTCCTTTGAAATTTCTCAGAAAATTCAAACAGATATGACCTATCCCGGTCAGGTAAAAGTAACTGTGATTAGAGAAACAAGAGCCGTAAATATTGCAAAATAAAAGTACTAAAGGATTTGAATACTTAAGAGTATTAGGAAGGACTTAAAGAAATTGACTACGATTTTTTATTTCTGTTTCTAGCGGGAGGTTTTTTAGTATCAGCATCAGAAGCAGCGGTCTTTTTTGAATCCTTTACCATTTTATGTATTAAGGAAAGCTCTTCCTGAGTAAGGTTGCGCCAGGTTCCGGGAGCTAAATCGTTTAATTTGACATTCATGATTCTGATGCGTTTTAAAGCAATTACTTCATAACCTAAATATTCACACATTCTTCTTATTTGACGATTCAGTCCTTGAACCAAAATAATTTTAAATACAAACCGGCTCAATTGAATGACTTCACATTTTTTGGTTACTGTATCCAAAATGGGAATCCCGTTACGCATACGTTCCAAAAAAACATCATTTATGGGACGATCAACAGTAACTATATATTCCTTCTCATGTTGATTTCCGGCACGTAAAATTTTATTGACTATATCACCGTTATTGGTGAGAAAAATTAAACCCTCAGAAGGTTTGTCCAGACGACCGATTGGAAAAATACGCTCTTTGTGATTGATATATGAAATTATATTTCCATCGATGCGTAAATCTGTAGTGCAGGTTATCCCAACGGGTTTATTAAAAGCAATAAAGATATCTGCATTTGATTTTTTTAATTGTTTTCCTTCTATCGTAATCTCGTCATCAGGCAATACACGGTCACCCAGATTGCTTTGTTTTCCATTTACTGCTACTTTTCCTTGTTCTATTAAAACATCTGCTTGTCTTCGTGAGCAATATCCACTGTCACTTATTGTTTTATTAAGTCTCACAGAATCCTGATGATGGGTCATATTCTTTTTTGTGTAAAGATATATATTAGAATTGAGATGAAGGAAAACTCAATCATTACATTCTTGAGATAGAAGGTTAAAATTAATTAATTGAACTTATGTTGTCCTTATAAATATTGCTTTATAAAAAGTAATAACCCTTGTCACTAAAAGCGACAAGGGTCAAACTAATTAACCAATTATAGAAAAAAATTATTTTTTAACGATTTTAATAGTCTTGCTTGAATCTTTAGAAAAGGCTTTTGCAAAATAGATACCGTTTTGTAAAGTTGAAAGGTTAATAGTTGGATTTGAACTATTTATTATTTTATTCATAACCAGTTGACCCGCTGCATTGTAAACCTCAACAGTCTCAATAGTGACACTGGAATTAATATGGATTAGTCCATTTGTAGGATTAGGATACATACTTAATTGATTTAGTTCAAAATCAGTTGTGTTTAAGGTTTCACAAGTAACTTGAAGCGTAAAATCACCTACTTCATTAATATCAAATCCTTCAACCATAATAATATAAGTTGATGTTCCATCTGATTCAAATGTGACTTCAGACTGCAAACCACAAAAATCATCATTCACTGCAATTTCGTCTGTTAAGTCACAGCTTGAATATACTCTTAAGATTGTATCAAAATTTGTGTTTGCATCACAAAGTGAAATCGTAACAGTTTCTGCAACACCACTTCCGGTAAAGGAGTAAAAAACATCTGGAGAGTCTGAACCAGCTATATTTGTAGCATTAGAAGTGCTTCCGGAAACGCTATCACCACAGGACAAAGCTATTGCATCATCACAAAGATTATTAATTGCAACCGTTGGTAATTTTATCATAAAACCAACAATATTGGCTCCTTGTATGCCCATTCCTACAATAGCACTGCCATCATTTGAAATTCCTAGAGGAAGTGAAAATGTAATGCCTAAGTCATCCATCCCTAAACTGTCCACATAGTCATTGAGTTCTACACGTCCTGTTTCTTCAGTCCAAATAAATCCTTCTCCAAATAATGCCGGACCTGGAAATGGTCTGTAAAAGCCAACAATGATACTTCCATTTTCATTTATTGAGGTAGCAGAACCACTGAAAGAAAATCCACTATTTGGATGAGAAATGGCTATTGCTCCAGTGTCTTCACTCCATCTCCAGGCTTCAAAATTTAAGCCGCCACCAACGACCCAGTTTCCATCACCTGAAACAGCACCTGCTTCAGAAATAGCATTACCTCCCTGATCTGTTAATAAGGTTTGAACGCCGTCAATCCATCTGGCCGCTTGTCTAAATCCTGAGGTGTTATCCTGCCATCCAACGATAACACTTCCATCGTTATTTGTATCGTTTGCTCGGCTGCTTCTATTTGCGACGGTACTTCCTAGATCAATCATCCCTTCGGCTTCTGTCCACTTAATACCATGTGCGTTTGCCCCAACTGCCCATCCTAGACCGACAGCTGTTGTTCCATCTCTTGAAATAGACCAGGCTGAGCTAATACTTGAATCAATTGGACCTCCAATACCTCCAAGCAAAGTCCATTCTTCTGTAGCTACATCATAATATGCCATTTCATTGAAGTTATTGACTGGATTTGTTATGGTTGCGGTAACTTTTGAGCCATCGCTTGAAATTGTTGCTCTTCCACTCATTGGGAAACCATTTGTTATTCCACCAATAGTAGTCAAACCATCTGCTTCTGTCCAAATAAAGTGTGTATTCCCAATTGTTCCAACCACTTCCTCACCAT
Source organism: uncultured Flavobacteriaceae bacterium (assembly GCA_963977065.1). Classification (GTDB taxonomy): domain Bacteria; phylum Bacteroidota; class Bacteroidia; order Flavobacteriales; family Flavobacteriaceae; genus Planktosalinus. The sequence continues at coordinate 25,707 of CAXBNF010000026.1, forward strand.
TATTAGAAACACTATTTGCTTCAAAACTTGCTCCTAAGTTGGTTACCTGTGACATTCCTGTTAAGGCCATTCCAAAAGCCAACAAGGTGGTAAAAAATTTACTGTACTGTTTTTTCATTTCACTAATTTTTTTTAAAGTTTTAATTCGTTGCTAAAATAGAGTAGTAAATACTTTAATAAAAAGCATAGTCTTTCAAAATTCACGAAATTTAAAACTATAAAATAATTTTAACTAGTTGATAATGTGATTTATATATCGTAATATCAAAATCGCGACAAACTTTATTTTAAAAAGCCTCTTTTGATATTTTTTGTTTGATATTCTTTAACTTTCTCAAGTTTTTTTGATAAGAATAGAGGATTTGAAGGATAAATATGAGCAGAAAAATGAAGCCAGAAATATATACTTGTTTTGTAAGTGAGATTTTTGATTGGATTTGATTTAATTCTGTAGTGTTCTCTTTAATAAGATTTGACAAAGAGTTATTAATGGTTTTTATCCCAGAGGATTTTATAGTATCATTTGTTTTAATGTAATTTGAATTGTAATATTTATAATTTTCCCAATCTTTAATTGCCAGATAATTGTCTGCAAGTCCTTTGTAAAGACCCTGATTTAGTATTAAATCCCCAACATCTGAAGACATAGAAAGACCCTTTTCTAATATTGATATCGCTTCATTGAACTGACCTTTAACTGTTAAAACCTCTGCCATTCCCTTGATAGCAAAACCCTCAAGACTTTTGGCTTTAATTACCCGAGCATAACTAATGGCTTTTTCAAAACTGACATTTGCCGAATCAATTTGTGATTTTGACAAAAAGCAATTTCCCTTATTGTAATTAATGATGCTAATATTCGCATTCATTATCTCATTGATTTTTAAATGTTTTTGAAAATAATATATTGACTTATTAAAATAGGTGAGTGCTATGTCACAACTCATTTGTTCCCTGTAAATAAAGCCCCTTACTGCATAATTGTAACCCAATAAGTTTGCAATAGAATCTTTCTCATTAATTTCTTGTGTGATTTGTAAAGCTTCATCTAGGTAAGAAATTGATTTATCATAAATTTGAAGTTGATGATATTGGTCAGCTATCTTATTTAATACGTTAATTTTAAAAACTTTATTTTTAATTTTTGGTAATAATTCCAGAGATTTATTGGCATAATCAAGCGATAAAAGATTGTTTCTTTTTGATGAATATCCGGTAGAAATTAATATTAGCGCATTTACTTTAACCTCATAACTGGTTTCAGTACTGTTGTATAATTCCAAACCTATTTCAATGGCTTTGTTTGGATTTTCATAAATATTTCGATTTGCTTCTTTTAGTATTAAATCAAAATTTTGCTGAGCTGTCAAAAAGGAACTTAAGCAAACCAGTAGGCTAAAGCATAGTTTAAATTTTATATGTGAAAATGAATAAATCATAAAAAATTAAGCGCTCATTTGTTTACTTTTTTTAAGGTCTTTTTTCAATAATTCTATAAAAACATTTGGTGAAATACCGGTAATGTTTTTAAAAACTGTTGCAAAGCTACTATGAGAAGAGAAACCACTTTCTTCTGCGAGATAGCTAACTTTGTAGTTGAGATAATTTGGCTCAGTTTTTAACTTTTTGACAATATATTTAACCCGCAAATTATTTATATAAAGATTGAAATTTTTTTCCTTTGTGTTTATTTATTACTTCAGAAAGATATTTTGTATTAGTTTCAAACAGTGAGGCCATTTGTGCTAATGACATTTCGTTTGAAGTAAATTTGTTACCTTTTTCAAAGGCTTCTAATTTTTTTAATAGGAAGGTTTCTGTTTCTCTAGGGATACTTAAATTCTTTACAACTCCCTTAACTTGAGGTTCTTCTTTTTTTTCAGAATCTCTAATGAGTTTTAGATAATTAATTACATCTCTGGTGTGATTTAGTTTGAATGCTGTAAACCACTTAATAAAAAGACCCAGAATTAGTATCAAAACTGCTATTGTCCCAAAAGTCCACTTTGTAGAGCGGAACTCTTTATTTAGTTCCTCCTTGTTGTCATTGTGATTTTTCTGTAAAATATTAAAAATTGCATTTGAAGCGGCACTTTCATTTGATTTTATGAGATTTAAAGAATGATCAACTTTTAAATTGGATTCAATATATTTTTCTTCGTCTTTTAGAACAAAGTAATTTTTTAAAAGTTGATTATAAACAGCATAATCAAGAAATGGATTGTTAAATATTTTTGAGATATTAGTAGCTTTTTCAAGCGTGTCTAATGCCGTTTGATACTCACCTAATTCATAAAAAGATTTTGAATAATCAACCAAGATATACGCCTCTTGGAGACTTCCGCTATGTTTTGTTCTTTGAGTTTTCAGGGCTTTTTCAAAATAAATTTTTGAGGAATCAATATTACCTTCAGCTAATGTAATTTTAGCAAGTGAATTTAAAATTTGACTTTTTAGAGTAAGGAGTTTAATATTATGATCTTCAGGTAAATTATTAAATTGAGCTAATAGTAGTTTTAAATCGGTACTCTTTTTAATAGAGTCTAAATCCAGCCACCTTTTTTGAATATTAAAATGCAAGGCCTGTTGTTCATTAGCGTCTGATTTTAAAAATAGGTCTCCTTCATTTTTTATTTTTTTTGTTATTTCATAAAAGCCAATGTTTCTAAATAAAGTCGTTCCAAATACCAGAAAACTTAGTTGCATTGATTCATCATTTAAAGATTTTAAATGTTTTTTCCCTTCAAAAAAATAGCCAATAGCTTCTTCAAGTTCTCCTTTAGCAAAATAACTTTTTGATAAAATTAAATTTGTCTGAAATACCTCAGTATAATCATTGGCATTCTTTAAAATTTGGGTAGCAATGCGGATGGACTCATCCGGATTTATATAGATATTCTCTTCGGCTTTTACCATTAAATCACTTACTTCAGAACTTTCTTGTGCAAAAAAAGGATTTCCAGAGAGTAAAAAAATAAGTATGTAAAGAAATGTTTTCAATAGGAAAGGTTATTTGAACAAATATAAGAGATAAAAATGAGCTTTTTTTAAACTTTGATTATTTGAAGATTTCATTTTACAGCTATAAATCATTCTTCTGCTGAAGTCAAATAGAGTTAATAATTTGAATTAAATTTGTATTTTGATAACTAATAATATAATTAGAAATGGAACAACTCAATTGGAAAACTGCAAAGGAATATGAAGATATCACCTATAAAAAATGCAACGGAGTTGCTCGTATAGCATTCAATCGTCCAGAAGTGCGCAACGCCTTTAGGCCAAAGACAACTTCAGAATTGTTGGATGCTTTTCACGATGCACAGGAAGATACAAGTATTGGAGTTGTTTTGTTATCAGCTGAAGGTCCTTCACCCAAGGATGGTGTATATAGTTTTTGTAGTGGTGGTGATCAAGCTGCCCGAGGTCATCAGGGTTATGTTGGAAATGACGGGTATCACAGATTAAATATCCTTGAAGTTCAGCGCCTCATCAGGTTTATGCCAAAAGCTGTGATTGCAGTAGTTCCAGGTTGGGCTGTGGGAGGAGGACACAGTTTGCATGTGGTTTGTGATATAACATTGGCCAGTAAAGAGAACGCAATATTTAAGCAAACTGATGCCGATGTAACCAGTTTTGACGGCGGTTATGGATCTGCATATCTTGCCAAAATGGTGGGGCAAAAACGCGCACGTGAAATTTTCTTTCTCGGAAGGAACTATTCTGCACAGGAAGCTTATGAAATGGGAATGGTTAATGCAGTAGTTCCTCATGCTGAGCTTGAAGATACTGCATACCAATGGGCTCAGGAAATTTTAGCAAAATCACCCATTTCAATAAAAATGCTCAAATTTGCTATGAACCTCACAGATGATGGGATGGTTGGACAACAAGTTTTTGCCGGTGAAGCCACCAGATTGGCCTATATGACTGATGAAGCTAAAGAGGGGAGAGATGCTTTTTTAGAAAAACGAAAGCCTAATTTTGATAAAAAGTGGTTGCCATAAAGGTTTCCAGTATAAGATTTAAAGTTATCTGTTTTTTATGATTTAGAAATTTTTGGAAACCAATTTATCCAACTTCCGAAAACACTTTTTCTGTATTTTCTTGTTGTTGCTCAAGGTTTTTATGTGTTTTTCCGTCAAGTGATTGAATCTTTTTCTTTTCTTTTTTGAGTGAATCCCTCATTTGTTTTATGGTTTTGGTGCTACCATCGTGACTCCATCCCGGAGGGCCAAAAGCATACATAAACTTGTGTCTCCAGTTTTTGGATTTTTTCATGTCTGCCCAGATGTTTTTGTATTCGTGGGACAAAATAACCCAGATGTTGAATGAATTGGGAGGTGAAGTGACTCCATATTCAATGTCAATTTCATCATCAAGTTCTTTCCAAGTACCAAATATTTTGTCAAAAAAATTTAAAATTCCACCATGGTTTTTGTCCATATATTCAATATTTTTTGCGTGATGCACTTGGTGCATTGTATGCGTATTTAAGAATTTTTCAAAAAATCCTAATTTCGGAATATACTTTGTGTGAAGTTGAAATTGCCACAAAGCCTCAATTCCAAGGCAAACCACTAACATTTCAGGTGGAAAGCCCAGCATGACAATCCAAACATAAAAGAACGGTTTATAAAAAATGGTGAACCATCCATTTCTTACTGCTGTTCCTAAATTAAAATTATCTGAGGAATGGTGAACAATATGAGCGGCCCAGAAAAACCGTACCATATGGTTCTGTCTATGAAACCAATAATATGCAAAATCATCCAGCAACATGCAAAGAATCCAAACATACCAGGCATATCCAAATGATTCCCAACCAAAAATATTTGTGCGCACACCTTCTACAACCGGATTGAATAAATCATAAACGAATGAAAAGATCAATATGGCAGAAACAGTTTTTATCAATGCAGCAATGACCGCTGATCCCACACCAATAGAAAGACTTGCGGTTAAGTCCTTCCATTTATAAAGATCTTTGTTGTTTGTGTGTTTACTGTAAGTGAGTTCAAGTAAAATAAGTCCTAAAAAGCAAGGAACCCCATATACTAATGGGTTTGTAAAATCCATATAATCTGATGTTTTAATAATGTGATTTTAAGCGAAAAATCACAAAACATACAAGATAAGAATTCTTTTTAGTAAAAGACTAAATAAATGTTTTTTATTTTTTATAAGCGTCAGAATGAACGTTAGCTACTGCACGACCACTTGGGTCGTTCATGTTTTTAAAACTTTCATCCCATTCTAAAGCAACGGGGCTACTGCAAGCGACCGATGGCACCGAAGGAACACTAAGAGCAGCAGCATCACTGGGGAAATGTTCTTCAAAGATTGAGCGGTAGTAAAATTCTTCTTTTGATTTAGGGGTTTGCACCGGAAATTTAAAATGTGCATTGGACAGTTGCTCGTCACTCACTGTTTCATTAACCAATTCTTTTAAGCTATCAATCCAGCTGTAACCTACACCATCACTAAATTGTTCTTTTTGTCTCCATGCGACACTTTCCGGTAGCATGTCTTCAAAAGCTTTGCGTAACACCCATTTTTCCATACGTTCACCTTTAATCATTTTGTCTTGTGGATTGATGCGCATAGCCACATCCATAAATTCCTTGTCTAAAAATGGGACACGTCCTTCAATACCCCAGGCAGCAAGTGATTTGTTGGCACGCAAGCAGTCATATTGGTGCAATTTGTCTAATTTTCTTACGGTCTCCTTGTGGAACTCTTCTGCATTGGGTGCTTTGTGGAAATACAGGTAACCACCAAATATTTCATCACTACCTTCGCCTGAAAGTACCATTTTAATACCCATCGCTTTGATGGCTCGTGCCATGAGATACATAGGGGTAGATGCTCTAATTGTTGTGATGTCATAAGTTTCCAGATGATAGACAACATCTTTTATGGCATCAATACCTTCCTGAATGGTGAATTTAATTTCGTGATGCACCGTTCCCAAATGATCTGCAACCTTTTGTGCTGCAGCAAGGTCCGGTGAACCTTCCAAACCCACTGCAAATGAGTGAAGTTGTGGCCACCATGCTGCATCTTTATCATCACTTTCAATGCGTTTTTCAGCATATTTTTTTGCAACTGCAGAAGTTATAGATGAATCCAATCCACCGGAAAGCAAAACACCATAAGGCACATCACTCATCAATTGACGGCGAACAGCATCTTCAAGCGCTTTTTTAAGAAGTGCGATATCTGTTGCGTTGTCTTTTACAGCTTCATAATCCATCCAATCGCGTTCATACCATTTGACAAACTTGCCATCTTTACTATGTAAGTAATGGCCTGGAGGGAAGAGTTCAATTTTTGAACACACACCTTCCAATGCTTTTAACTCTGAAGCGACATAAAAAGTTCCATTTTTATCCCATCCAATGTATAAAGGGATTATCCCCATATGGTCACGCGCAATGAAATATTCATCTTTTTCGATATCATAAAGAGCAAAACCAAATATTCCATTGAGTTCATCAATAAAATTTGTGCCTTTTTCTTTGTAAAGTGCTAGTATAACCTCACAATCAGATTTTGTTTGAAAATTATATGTTCCTTCAAATTGTTTGCGTAGTTTTTGATGATTGTATATTTCGCCATTAGCGGCGAGAACAAGGTTTCCGTCTTCACTGAAAAGCGGTTGCTTTCCTGATGTGGGGTCAACAATGGCTAATCTTTCGTGAGCGAGAATACTTTTTTCATTGTTAAAAATACCACTCCAATCGGGACCACGGTGACGAATACATTTTGACATTTCCAATAGTTGAGGTCTTAAAGCCTCAGCAGATTCTTTTAGGTCGAAGGCACATACAATTCCGCACATAATTTGTTGGTTTTAGTTTAAAAAAAAGCCTGTCAAATTTAAAAACTTGACAGGCCAATATCTTGACAAGTTTTTACTTGTTAGGTGAAATTATTAGTATTTGAATTAATGTTGTTCATTTAAAGGGGGATGTTTTCCTACAAATATCGATTAATTATTTTATTGTAGAATTAAATTTTTAATTTTTCGATGAGTTGCAAATTTATCCTAATGAAGGGTAAGTTTTTGGGTCAACTTTAATCAAATAACCAATACTTTTTTAAAAAAAAATATTCAATGGGTGGCATTGAAAAATTTGCTATCATAAGTTTTTGTTGATGAAGTAAAATCAATTTATTTATTAAGAAAAAATTATTTTTTGGCTAAAAAACGAATCCAAATTTCAACCCCTATTAAATGTAAAAAAAAAGCTAGAAAAAATGATATTCCAAACGCCTCTTTTAATGTATAATCTGCAAAATTCATAAACAGGGCAATAATACCCCTTATGGTTGAAACAGCTATAGCAATAAAATATACCCGAGTCACCCATATTTGATGTAAGTTGATTTTTTTTGCTTTTGCGTAGATATAAGCTTTATAAGTTCCGTAAAGCAAGTAAGCCCCAAAAATAATTGTAACGATAGTTTCCAACATATCTCCAAAGGGTACAATTACTGCCAAAACTATTGCTGTTATAAAGATGATAGCAGCCAGTAATATAAAAACTTTACCTGTGAAACGATGCAATTTTAGGTATTTATCTCTAAAAAAGGGAATAAACTGATAAGCACCCAGCACTAAGAAAAGTATTCCCGGGATAATGTGTAAGTATCCTAAAAGCAAATGATTTATATAATGGTATTCAATGGAGTTTGTGTTGAATAATTCGGGTTCTACAGAAACAGAGTGAAGGTTGTATAGTTTTAGAGTAGAAGCCCAAAGCAAAATAAGAACAGCAATTGTTCCAAAAGCAATGAATGTATATTTTAAAAATATTTTCATTTATACTTAATGTAAATATAACGAAAATAAAATTTTATCGATTGTTACATTTTTGGGTACTGTGACGGATTGGCTTCACTCATAATTGCATACACTTTCTCAAAAATATCTTCGATGGATGGTTTTGAGAAATAATCGCCATCCGTACCATAAGCCGGTCTGTGGTCTTTAGCGGTAAGTGTTTGTGGCTTGCTGTCTAAGTGATAATATCCTTTTTGTTCATCAAGAATGTGTTGAAGTATAAATGCAGAAGCACCTCCCGGCACATCTTCATCAATGACTAAAAGGCGATTTGTCTTTGCGACGCTTTTAACAATATCGTGATTTAAGTCAAAAGGTATTAATGATTGAACATCAATTATTTCAGCAGAAATTCCTACTTCCAGAAGTTCTTTTGCTGCTTCTTCAACAAGGCGCAGTGTAGAGCCATAAGAAACCAGCGTAATATCAGTTCCTTCCTTTATTGTTTCAACAACACCTAATGGTGTTCTGAATTCACCCAGATTTGATGGCATTTTTTCTTTTAAACGATAACCATTCAAGCACTCCACTATGAGTCCGGGTTCATCTGCTGCAAGAAGAGTGTTGTAAAACCCGGCTGCTTTTGTCATATTACGAGGAACTAAAACGTGAATTCCTCTTACAAGATTTATAATTCCACCCATTGGTGAACCACTATGCCAGATACCTTCCAGTCTATGTCCTCTGGTTCTAATGATGAGTGGAGCTTTTTGTTTACCAAAGGTTCTGTATTGAATACAAGCAAGGTCGTCACTCATAATTTGAAGCGCATAGAGCACATAATCAAGATATTGAATTTCTGCGATTGGTCTGAGACCTCTTAAAGCCATACCAATTCCCTGTCCTAAAATAGTCGCTTCTCTAATTCCGGCATCTGCGACTCTTAATTTGCCATATTTATCCTGCATTCCCTCAAGACCCTGGTTAACATCACCAATGGTTCCACTGTCTTCGCCAAAAATTAGTACATCTGGATGCTTTTCAAAAAGTTTGTCAAAATTATCTCGTAAAATCAATCGCGCATCAACTTCTTTAACATCTTCATTATAAGTAGGTTTAATTTCAGAAACAGCAATTGCATTCAATGAGGTTTCACTGTAGAGGTGTTTGCTGTATTTAGGTTGGATTTTTTCAAAATAGGAATGTATCCAATTGATGAGTTGATTTTTTTTATCAGTATTTTCAGTTATCACATACCGTAGAGCCTTTCTTGCTGTAGAGAGTATTTCCTTTCTAATAGGTTCTTTTATAGACTCTAAATCTAATTTTAGTTTGGCAATAAAGTTTTTATTACTGCTTGAGGTCATTAACTGATCAAGCAGATGTATGAGTTCTACTTGTTCAGATTTTTGAGGAGCCAGAAAGGCTTTCCAAGCAGCTGCCTTTCCTTCCCTTACTTCTTTTTTAATACTTTCTTCAAGTTCTTTTAGTTCCTCTTCTACTGCAAACCCAGACTCTACAATCCACTCACGCATTTTCAGATTACAATCATGTGCCGCTTCCCAGGCAAGCCTTTCAGCATTTTTGTAACGCTCATGAGAACCTGATGTCGAATGTCCTTGAGGTTGTGTTAGTTCAATTACGTGAATCAAAACAGGCACGTGTTCATTTCTGGCAATTTGGGAAGCTTTTTGGTAGGTTTCATTCAATGCAACATAATCCCAGCCGTGAACTTTTAATATTTCATATCCTTTATTGTCTTCATCACGTTGAAATCCTTTTAAAATTTCAGAGATATTTTCTTTAGTTGTTTGGTACTTCGCATGAACTGAGATACCATATTCATCGTCCCAAACACTCATTACCATTGGAACTTGTAAAACTCCTGCGGCATTGATAGTTTCCCAGAATAATCCTTCACTTGTACTGGCATTTCCAATGGTACCCCAAGCTACTTCATTACCATTTATTGAAAAGTCTAATTTTTTTTCTAAGCCCTTAACATTTCTAAAAATTTTAGATGCTTGAGCTAAGCCTAGTAGTCGAGGCATTTGACCCGCTGTGGGTGAAATATCAGGGCTGGAGTTTTTTTGAGCCGTTAGATTTTTCCAGCTTCCGTCTTCATTCAAACTATGCGTAGAAAAATGACCTCCCATTTGTCTTCCGGCAGCCATAGGTTCTTGTTCAATATCAGTATGTCCATATAATCCGGCAAAAAATTGTTGGATGGTCATTTCGCCAATTGCCATCATAAATGTCTGGTCTCGGTAATAACCAGAGCGCCAGTCTCCATTTTTAAAAGCTTTTGCCCAAGCAAGTTGAGGCACTTCTTTTCCGTCACCAAAAATTCCAAATTTTGCCTTTCCGGTTAAAACTTCTCTTCTGCCTAACAAACTACATTCCCGGCTTGTTACCGCGATTTTATAATCATTTAAAACTTCAGATTTAAATTCGTCAAAAGACAATTCACTAATAGATTCTGGTTTTGTTTGCATAAAAGAAATTTTGAATTGCAAAAGTAAAGAAAAGGAAGTGTTTTTACAATTAACAGTTGTTTGTTTTAAATTCTTGAACTTTTTGGTAGGATTTTTTTATGTGATGTTGTCTTATTATAAAGGAGCACATATTATTTAATTTTAAAAAAAATAAAACAATGAAAAAATTAAAAATATTTATACTGGCCAGTTTGGGTC
>CAXBNF010000027.1:0-34632 GCA_963977065.1 uncultured Flavobacteriaceae bacterium
TTGTCAGGTCGACGTCTCGATACATTTTGCTTCGTGCCTCATCAAAACACTCGACTTGACAGGAATTTTAGCTTTTGGGAACGAAGTGAACAAAAACTAAAATTGTATCGAGACCCCATATACAGGAAGCGTCTCGATACATTTTGCTTCGTGCCTCAGCAAAACACTCGACGTGACAGGAATTTTAGCTTTTGCGAATGAAATGAGTAAAAGATAAAATTGTATCGAGACCTATTTTTTCATAATTTTAAATCATGAAAGTCTTCCACGTTTATATCCTGGAGTGTTCAGACACATCATACTACACAGGTTTTACCGGAAACCTCAACAAACGATATACCCAACACCAAACCGGTTATTACAAAAGTTGCTATACCTACAAAAGAAGACCCGTAGAACTCGTTTTTATGGCTGATTTCACAAACCCGGAAATGGCAATCGCCTTTGAAAAGCAAGTCAAAAAATGGTCACGGGCCAAAAAGAAAGCACTTATTGATGGTAAGCTGGATGATTTAGTGCAGCTGGCGAAGAAGAAGTTTGAGTGACGTCTAGCTTATCGCGTATCGCATCTCGCGTCTCGCGTCTCGCGTCTCGATACATTTTCCACCTCCGTTATCACTGCGGTAAAAAACTCGACGTGACAGGAATTGTCAGGTCGAGTGATTTTAGCTTTTGGGAACGAAGTGAACAAAAGCTAAAATTGTATCGAGACCCCATATACAGGAAGCGTCTCGATACATTTTGCTTCGTGCCTCAGCAAAACACTCGACGTGACAGGAATTGTCAGGTCGACGTCTCGATACATTTTGCTTCGTGCCTCATCAAAACACTCGACTTGACAGGAATTTTAGCTTTTGGGAACGAAGTGAACAAAAACTAAAATTGTATCGAGACCCCATATACAGGAAGCGTCTCGATACATTTTGCTTCGTGCCTCAGCAAAACACTCGACGTGACAGGAATTGTCAGGTCGACGTCTCGATACATTTTGCTTCGTGCCTCATCAAAACACTCGACGTGACAGGAATTTTAGCTTTTGGGAACGAGGTGAGCAAAAGGTAAAATTGTATCGAGACCGGACCGAACGTTAAGAAAATGCCCGGTGGGCATTTTTAGTGAGGGGCCAGCATGCCGCGTGGGCAGCGTCTCAAATCAACCCCAAATCCTTTGCTTTAGCAATGAGTTGGGTAACGTTTTTAGCGTCAAACTGGGAGCGCAGGATGCCGAGGCGTTTTTCGATGGCGCTCAGACTGGCGGGTTTGATGTGGTGTTCCCTGAAATAGTCAGCGATTTCGTCTTGAACGAGACCATTGGCGAGCTGTTTGAGGAGCTCGATGTCATAGTCATCAATCTCCAGAACCGATTTAGTGTGTAAGGCCGAAACCAGCTGTGGCGAGACATAGGTTTTTTTATTATACACATCCTCCACGGCTTCGGTGAGTTGTTGCAGTCCTTGCCTGCCTTTACAAACATAGCCGTTGATGTGGTGCTTTTGAATGAGATTGCGAACAATTTGTGGCTTTTCCTCTATGGTATAAACAATGATTTTTAAATCGGGATACGTGGCTTTTGCTTGAATGGCAAGTGCGTCGCCCGACTTGATTTTTTGCTCCCGGTGGTCGGTTTTGAAGGACAAATCGGTGATGAGGAGTTCATAAGGGGTGCCCTCTTTTTGTGCTGCCAGGATTTTTAACCAGGCATCGTCACAATAGTTCACCCGGTCGATGTGTGGGATGCCCAACGGACTTAAAATGCTGTGAACGCCGGTGTTGATGCTCACCAAGTCGTCTGCTATGAGTACTTTTGAAAACATTATACGGTTAGTTTTACTTTAAACCCTTTTTCGGGTTGCGTTTCAAAAGTAATACTTCCGTTTATAGAAAAAATACGGTTTTCCGCATTTTGCAATCCGGTTTGCTTTTTTAATAGCCCCCCCACCCCATTATCAGAGTAATTGATTTCCACTTTTTGGCGGTTTTGGCTGAAGGTCACCGCCACCAGCGTGGCCTCACTGTGCTTTTTCATATTGGTCATCAATTCCTGCAGGACTCTGTAGATGGCGTTCTTCTTCACCGAAGAAAGGCCGTTCCAGTCGATGGGTGTGCTGTCCCGCCTGAGGATTCTAACCCGGTCTGACTGGTAAGACGAAAGTAAATCACTGAGGATTTCGTCAAAGGGTATGGAGTCATCCAGCACCTGGTATTCTTTGGAGATGTCCCGTGATTTGTTGTAAATATGTTCCATGTCATCGAGGAGTTCTTCCCCTTTGTTGGTGTCGATTTGCATTTTGACCATTACCTGATAGACCTCATTGGCGAGCTCATCGTGTACTTTTTTAGAAATACGGCTTTCGGTTTTAAACACCTCTTTTTGACGGATACCTTTGATCCTGCTCAGGATGAGAATGATTCCTAAAATCAGTAAGAGCAGCACTAAAACACCGATGATCACTATGAAGGTTTTTTGACTGCGCTCCTTTTCCAGTTGCAGTTCTGCCCGTTGGGTATTGAGCACTTCTTTTTCGACATCAAAACGCATAGCCGCAAAACGGTTTTGTTCCTCACGATTGGCTTGGTTGATGCTGTCGTTCAATAACTTATACTCACTGGTGAGCGGGTCCTTATTGAGGTCCATCAGCATCGAGAGCGATTCCAGCATATAGGACGCACTGTTGAGCTCGCGGGCTATAGCCAGGGTTTTTGTGGTATAATCCAGTGCCGATGCGGTATCTTTTTCGCTTAAAGCGAAAAGCGCCAGATGCCGGTTACCGGAATACATACCTTCCAAGTCGTTGACTTGCTGTCTCAATTGCAATGCATTGTTGATGGTTGCCTTGCCCTCACTCTTGTTCTGCTCCAGTTGCAAGACCCCCAGGTTGTTGAGGGCACGTGCCCACCTTACGGTATCTGCAAACCGGATACTGAGTGCAATGGCCTGCCTAAAATCCTGTTCGGCCATGGCATAGTTTTCCATCTCGAGATAGACATTGCCGCGGTTGTTGAGTCCGCTGATACTGTCGCGGGAGCTTGTTACCCGATTCAAAGTCCGGTTGTAGTAATCATAAGCCTTTTCATAATGTTGCTTGTAGTGGTAAAGCATCCCCAGGTGGTTGTAGAGCCCGGCATACCGGCTGTTTTTAAGGCTGTTCCCCAAGGTATCAGGTTCATCAGACAAACCATCGAGCCATTGCAGTGCTTGTACCGCTTCCTGCTCACTTTCATTAAAATGCCCCAGTTTATAACTTGCTATGGAAGCCAAACGAAGCGCATCAATGGCGTGCAGGGTGTCACCGTTTTTCATATGGGCATCGGCAGCCTGCAAATAATAAAAGTACCCCGCTGGTAAATGATCGGGTTGAGTGGGGGTATTGACCCATTGGTAATACTGTTGTGTGCTGTCTGCCGGTTGGGAAAACACAGCTACTGGCAACAGCAGGCAAAACAGGAGTATGGCTAATGGTTGGTTTCGCATTGCCTAAAGGTAGGAACAAAATGGGAAATGGGGGTTGAGGGTTTTAGTTTTTTACTTAATTATTGTTCTTTATTTGTCATTGAAGATTCTACACCTTAAGAAAATGTCATGCGTTGCACTGAGCCTGCGTTGCACTGAGCCTGCGTTGCACTGAGCCTGTCGAAGTGTCGAAGTGTCGAAGTGTCGAAGCCTTAGCGTTTGGATTTCGAATTAGGATTTAATGCTATACCACAGACCTGCCTCGCCGGCTGGCAGGGATGCGCGGAGAAGCGCAGAGTTGCACAGAGAAATGCTCTCACCACTCACCCTATCACCCTATCTCCCTATCACCCTATCTCCCCATCTCCCACTCTCCCTATCTCCCCATCACTTTTATCCTCCGTAGGTTTACCGAAGGAGAACACCTTTTATCCTCCTGAAAACATTCCCAACCTCCCAAAAAAAAACCCGCTACCACCAAAAGTGACAACGGGTTTAAAGACTATCCGTTTCCTCCTCCGGGCGGCGGCGGAGGGGGTGGCGGCATAGGGTCTAAATCACCGCAACAAGCAACCGGGGTCAGGGTTTCCATACTTTGCGGGGTGCACGAATAAAACCCCATAAGCAGTGTAACCACACCGAAAATAAGTGCTATTTTTTTCATCGTTTATGAATTTAAGATTGGACAATAGGCAGTAACCACCTGCTTTAAGGGCAGGTACTCAAAAGCCGTTATTTAAAAGAGGCGTCCCTCCTGTGGAGAAGTGGGGAGCTTCCCGGCAGCCCTCCGCTACCCCACTTCTCCTGAAGGGTTTTGGCCGACTGCTTTGAAAGCTCCGTTGAAAATCAAATCACTTGAGATTACATTGCTGAAACCGCTCGTGATTTGATTTCAAGGCAAATAAAGGAAGGACCCATTGGAAGTAATGGAAATACCGTGGAAAGAACATGGAAAAGAATTTCCATATAGTTTCCACAGATATTTTGTAGTTTTAGGTCACTAAAAAAGTGCTTTAAACTTTTAATGTTTTAATGCCATAGTAGGTTGTATTACTAAGGGCATAGAAGACAAATAGCAGCCATTAATTGTTTAATGAATAATTATTATTTAGCTTAAAACGTTGAAGAATTTTAGGAATTTAACGATATAGAAAAACGGCCTAAGAAAAATAATCGTTAAGAATTTTGCAAAATAAGGCGTTAAGCATTTTCTTCTGTTTGAGCGAGACAGAATGGTCTGTAATTTATAGATTAAACAATAAAAAACACACATAATAAATTAAGTGTTAAACCAAAAGCGAGTTAAGAAAATGTAGCCTTATTTTGTGAAATTTAGATTATTTTTCTTCAGCCTAGACTTTTTTGGTTCTTTTTTGGGCGATGCAAAAAAGAACAGTTCTATTTAAGAGGACGAAATTGTCACGCAATCAAAAACATTATGGACAATAAACTTCTACTAGAAGCTTTTAAAAAAGCCGAAAAAGACATACAAACCGACAAACCCACGCGCTTAGCACAACACCTGTCTGACTATATCCTGGAACAAAGCGGCGAACCTTATGGCGAAAAGAGCTTGAGAACCCACTACAAGACCGCCAAAAAAGGAGACCCCATCGACTTGAAAAAGTTTGTGGCCAATGCACTGAGTGTCTATTTGGGTTATGAAAGCTTTGAGGATTTTGTAAAGGCCCAGCCCTCAAAGCCGGTTGAACCCACAGGCATGTCCTCGCGTTACAAATGGGCGATAGCCGGTTTGCTTTTTATTGTATTGTTTGTCACAATAAGTTATCTCCAATTCAATAAACAACGCTGGATGGTGTGGCAGGAAGATCACTATGTGGAAGTGTCTTTTGATGAAAAATTGTTGCAGGAAGGCAAATTAAAACTCTATAGTGAAGAGCGCATAGCAAATTTCAAACAGATGCATCCTGATTGTGACACCCCATTTAAATATAATTATGGCAGTATTAGAATTTGGTATGGAAAAAATACCATAGGTGAGCTGCAATACTTCTCCTCTCCCGGCCTCCACCCGGAAACCGGTAAGACCCTGAAAGAACTTACAAAGTATATGTTTGATAAATACGTTTGTCCTAAGTAATCCATTTCATTTTTTTTGCATCCCGTCCCTTTTTGTCACTCCGACGAAGGAGAGCTTGTCTGCCGCCGGCTGAAGTCTCATCCCAGTAAGCACGCACTATTGGATTACTTCGTACTTCTAACTTCATACTTCTAACTTCTAACATCGTACCTCTAACTTCTAACCTCCCCCTTCCCCCTCAAATCAACCCCAAATCCTTTGCTTTAGCAATGAGTTGGGTAACGTTTTTAGCGTAAAACTGGCTGTGAAGGATGCCGAGGCGTTTTTCGACGGCACTTAGTATCCTATAAATAACTTTTTTTTTCGTGTCTTACTCTTTGTTCATTTCAAATAATGGGCCACTTTAAGAAAACATATCAGGTATGACAAAATAAAAAAAAAGAGGTGCCGTTGATAAGCACCTCTCATTCATAATTGGTTTTTAATTTACAATTTACTCTTTGATTAATTTAATGGTTTCGGTAATATTTCCATCAACAATAATCTTCAAGAAATATACTCCTATAAATTTATCCAGAGTCACATCAAAAGAGTCAGAATCTTTTAGGGTGTTTGTAGTGACAAGTTCGCCAAAAATATTTCTTAACTCATAAGTCACCTGTTCATACTTCTTATCAATTGTAATGCTCACCTTATCTTTAGTTGGATTTGGGTAGGCCAGAACAACAATAGAATTTGGTTCATTAGAAGCCGTATTTTGATTTTTCTTTCTTGAATTATGCACATAAAACTGTTCTCCTCCCACGATTCGGTCCTCACTATCAGTTTGAATTAAGTCATAAATTAAATACTTTTCTTCATCGAGATTTACAAGAGGCATTATAAGTAAATTCAGACTTAAGGTTTCAAGATATCTCGCTCTAATATTACTAATAACCGCTTCATTCTTAGTAATCCTAAATCTGCCATTACCCATATTTTCAATACCATCCAATTCAGCACTCAATAATAAATCATTAAGGTGATTGTCTGCAATTATAAAAAATCTACCCACTTCTTCAAATGGAATACCGGTTTGATTTTCTGTTACTCTCAATCGAAGCCTTATAGGTTTATTAGCCTCATCTAAATTTCTAATAAAAACGGAAACACCGGTAAAATTATTTGGATCTAAATCATAAACACTCACATTTTTCCAAGCGATGTTGTTGTTGTTCATCGTGTTTAGGTTTACCGAAGCGATTTCAGTACCAATTGGATCAATAGTTGATTCAATTCTTGCAAGTAAACAGTAGTGATGAACATCATTGACATAGTCAGCGGGGTTTGGTGGATACCATGGGATTTTAACGATGGTCTCTCCATTGATAGTAGAAGGAATTGGAGTGCTTCCCACAAAATCACCATGCAATACAGGCGAACCGCCCACATTTTCATAATAATTATCCCAGTGTAATGGCCAAGATAAACCGGTAGAAGCCTTACTAAAATACAGTTTTAGAGTTGCATCATTAATATCAGAGCAGTTTTTTTCATTAACTCTTATATAAACCCAGTTTGGACTATTTGTTTTATATTCAGGATTTTGATGTATTAAACCATTATCATCGTCGTGTCTTACCCAAATGTCTGGGCTAGTCCACATAATACCGGCAGAGGGTTCTGTACCATCATCTGATGGGGTATCTCTAATATAAATATCTGGTTGAAAGGGGGTATCAAAAGCCTCTACACCATCTGAACGGCTGGCAGACGAACCTTGATCTGCACTAAAACCAAGACCTCTTTTAGCAAATGCATTCCAAATGATACATTGATTTGCTCCACTATATAAAGCGACATCTGCCGCTAAAATCGCATCTCTACCATCAACAAAACCGGGGCTACAAGGTTGAAGTTTAAGTGCTTCAGTGACTAAGGCCATCGCTATATTATTTCCTCCGGAGCCATTGTAAAAATCGGAGTCAAATCCATAAGCATCAATTAAACCCCAGGTCATTTCCCATAACATTGTGGCCCAAACAGAACCCACACCATGGGGAACCGACTCCGTAATGATGTGATTATAAGTTTGCGGATTTACAGTCATATCGGTACTGTATGGAAATGATCTTATACCCGGACCGCCGGCACCTTGATTGAACAAATATGTACCCACTCCTCTGGCATCAACAGCGGCATCTGCTGCAGTCATTGTTAATATTAAACCATACCAATCACTCCATCCTTCTCCCATTTGTTCTTGGTTACTTAAACAACCGGTAGTTGCTGCTCCACCTGTCAATCTATTGGTAATACCGTGAGCATATTCATGAACAATCACTAAATTGTCATAACAGCCATCTTGTGTACCACAAACATACATGCTCATTGATGGAGACGAGCCGTCAGGAGGCGTTCCAAAAAATGCATTACAGACAGTACCCAACTGTGCATTTGCAGTAACAGAATCATTGCCCAATCCGCCATTACCGTAATTATTTACTTGAAAATTACCACTTACTTCATCAAATCCATATTGATAGACGACATCATGAATGATATTATTCCAATAAAATAAATTCGTGATCGCAGCCGCCTCACTCGTGTTTCCGGTTGTCCATACCGGATTGTATGGATAATCAAAAAGTAATGAAGCACCGCCATCGGGTTGAAAACTATTGCTAGGTTTGATTGCATTAACATTATTACCTCTGGTTACTGTAAATTCAGGACCCGCTACTCCATTTGTATCATGCCAACCAAATGGGGAAGCATTTGTATTTACAACATTGGTCTCTAAGGTTCTGCTCCCATAATAGGGGCTCTCAATGGGCATGGCAAAAACCCGATAGCTTCCTGTTAACAACATGGCTTCTTCTTCCTCCACATTGCTGTGTGCATGCTTAGTGTGAGTATCCATTTCAGGAGTCATATGCAAATGATCGTGATTGTCACTATCAGAAAGATTACAATTTACCGTCCAGTTCAAAGTATCAACAACTTCTCCGGTTACAGCATTCACCCTTACATTAAACCAATCAACATCAGTAACCGATTCAATGGATAAATCCCAAACAAGAATTACAGTATCCTCTTTAGTTCTGTAAAATGACAGTTTAGCAGGTATAGGTCTTCGAGAAATACCCGCATCAGAAAGTAAAACTTCCTGATTTAAACTGCTCTTTTCTTCAATGACCTCCAGGGGCTCAGTCATTGCATAGTTCAAATAATTGGCCGCATTTTCAACAGCTCTCACCGCATCAATGGATGGCGTAGCTGTAGCGCGCAAATTCCCATTTACATCTTTTACAAAGTTTGTGTTGGATTGCAACACAGATCGATCTGAAAGTATGTGCACACTGGATTCCGTACCCAGAATTTCTAAACCATTGACTGCTTGACGCAAATACACATGGTGAATGCCGCTTAAATTGCTGGTGTGCTGACTCGTAATGGTCCAATCAGAAATGTCTTCAACAGCTAGCTGTTGATTTTCGGTTAGTTTTTGAAGCTCAATCTCTACAATTTCACTAGGCGTCTGTGCTAACAAACTCCAAAACATAGAAGTAAAAGCTAAACAAAATGTCAAAAAATTAATTTTTTTCATAAACATAAAATTTAGGATTAATAATTAGTTATGTAAAATTTGGGGAGATTTATTCTCAAATATATAAATTTTTAAGGTTATTTTTACGATTTAACCTTATTTGTTAATAACTTACCATTTATTAACAACTTATTAACATTTATAAAGTTTTTTCTTACATTTAAATTACTTTAAAATTATTTTTATATCTTTTTGTCGATTTATTAACTATTTTTTAGTTAATTTAAATACAAAAACAACATCTCATTCCACTTGCCAATAGGCAAGGTCAAAGAGTTTCTATCACTCGTTAAAATCAAGGAATTTCTTTTATTTTTATTTTCTGCAACAAAGGAAAATGGACGATGATTAAAAAGGAAAAAATGCAAAGTTTAAGGTTAACAGCTTGCGGTTTAAACCAACAACTTGTAAATACTGAAAAAAAACAACTAATTCCATATCTCTACTCTTATCTCTATATTCTAAAACTTGTCCTAAGTCATAAGTCTTGTAGTCCTATGTCCTTTTGGAGTTTAGCTAACGCTCAGTTCGGCCGGTGGCCTAGGGTAGTGCTTTAAATTTTCAACACCTCTAGCCTCTCAAAAACTAAACCCGTCAGGGACGTACAGTGATTGAGTAAATTGGTTATTGCTATTATTTGACCACTGAAACCACTTCGTACTTCTAACTTTGTACTTCTAACTTTCATTTACCGCGGCAAACCGCAAATCATCGTCAAAAACCCCTTAAAATAGAGGTGATTAAGTAATTGGTTATTGGGTTATTTGAACCACTCCCACCATCACCTCATCACCCACTCTCCCTATCTCCCTATCTCCCCATCACTTTTATCCTCCGAAGGTTTACCGCAGGAGAACACCTTTTATCCTCCGTAGGTTTACCGAAGGAGGACACAAACTCACACCCGTCTTAATACTTAATACTTTTTTTGTCCTAAGTCCTAAGTCTTGCAGTCCTACGTCTTTTTTCACCAAAATGCGGAATCCCGTAAAATATTAATTTTAAATGGATTTATGTTTGTATGCATAACTTTAAAAATATAAATCATGGCTTTTTATTATGTAAACAAAAATGCACAAGCAAATGGAGATCATGAAGTGCACAAGAGTACTTGTTCTTGGATGCCCAATGCTGAAAACCGTCTATTTTTAGGAAATTTCGATAACTGTAGAGAAGCAGTAAAAGAAGCTAAAAAATATTATCACCAGTCAAATGGTTGCTATTATTGCTCAAATGAGTGCCATACATCATAGAATAGTTTTTTAAGACTAAACCAACCAAAAAAGATGATTACAGATAAAAAAAAGTGCCCCTACTGCGCTGAAGAAATCAATCTTGAAGCCATAAAATGCAAACATTGTGGCGAACTATTAAACGATGAATTTCGTGCTTTAAGATCAAAAAGCCAGATGCAACAAGTTCAAAGAATAAGAAGATGGAGCCCGGGAGTAGCTGCCTTGTTAAGCTTTTTAATACCGGGTGCCGGCCAGATGTATAAAGGTGATGTAGGCACTGGGATAGTGTGGTTTATTTTTACGATACTAGGCTACTTTTTATTTATTGCCCCCGGAGTAATCCTGCACTTTATTTGTATTATAACGGCTGCAAATGGAGACCCTTACAAGGATTGAGATATAGAAACACAAATACTAATTTAAAGTATTTCTTAAAAAATAATCAAGATGAAAAAAATTACATTGCAATTATTGGCTATAAGTTCTCTTTTGACATTTCTAATGGGGTGTAGTGAAGTATCAAAACAAGAATATGAAGCTCTGAAATCTGAGAATGAAAAACTAAAGTTGGAAATAGAAGAACTTAAGTTCGGACCGGATAAACTATTGGCACAAGCCAAAATATACCTTGACAGCCTGGATTATAGTAAAGCTAAAGAAGAGCTTCAAATATTAATAGACAAAAACCCTGCATCGCAGCAGGCTACAGAAGCAAAACAATTGATAATTCTTGCTGACAACGGTATTAAAGAACAAAAAATTGCTGAAGAGAAAGCAAAAATTGAAAAGGAAAAAGCTGAAAAAGAAAGACTGAACAATGCAACAAAGAAATTAAGAACAAAATATGATGATATAAAAGAAATTACGTGGTATTATGACAAGTCAACTCCTCGCTATACCAATTATAATAGTATCCATTTGTACTTTGGCAAAGGAAAATATGGCCCACCTTGGTTAAGATTTCGAATACAATATGCAGCTGACAATTGGTTGTTTATTGAAACTTTTGTAATTAAAACTGATAATCAATCATATACTATCGCCTCATCTTATGGAGAAGTTGAGAGGGATAATGGAAATGGAGGGATCTGGGAATGGTATGATGTACCAATGTCAAATAAACTTTATCTAATGATAAATGATATTGTAAGCTCTAAGAGTGTCAAAATAAGACATAATGGACAACAATACTACAAGGATAGAACAATTACTTTGAGAGAAAAACAAGGTCTACAAAATATTTTGGATGCTTACGAAGCACTCGGAGGAACAACAAGTTTTTAAAAATATTATGTTGATTTAAAAACAGAAATAATAAACAGTTCAACTTTGGGTAAGCTTACGCAGGAACTTGACTATATGTGAAAATTAACTTTTAAAAATCAAATAAATGAAAAAAACACTCACTATTCTAACTTTTCTAATAACAACCTATAGTATTTCGCAAGACCTCCAAAAAGAGTCTGAAAATGCTAAAACTAAAATGGAAACTTTTGCATCAAAGACAGGAGTCATAACTAAATTCACAGATACTGAGTTGAGCAATTTAAAATCTTCTTATACTGTCGCGTCCACTAGGATAAGGAAAATAATTAGTGGAAATAATGCAAGTTATTTTTATCAAATTGAAAAACCTAATAAATATGGAAATACCACTGCTTCTATTGAATATTCTGACTTATTAGAAGTAATTAAAGCATTCAACAGTTTAAAATCAGAAGTAGAAAAGGATATAATTACAAATCCAGATTATCTGGAAAATAAATTTATAACTGAGGACGGATTTCAATTAGGTTATTTTGTAAAAAATGGAAAAGCTACATGGTATATAAAATTAGAAAAATATGGTTCTGATAAAACTTTATTCATTAAGGATTTAGAAGATATTGAATCAAATTTTATTGAAGCTAAAAATAAAATTGAGGAATTAAAAAATTAAAAAAACTACTGTCAAGATTGAATATAGCTTTTTCTCTTTTCTTTTTAAAATTGAGGTTTCCCGTAAAATCACTCCCACACCCTTTTGTAGTTTTGACGCAAAAGGGGTTTTAACATTTTTTTATATATTTGTTTTAGCCTCCGTAGTTTTAACGAAGGAAGCTATATCCCCTTTTGTTAATCCCCATAATTATTGAAAATTAATCATGTCTTAAAATAAAGTTGATTGGGTGTATATACAACATAAAATAAGTATAATAACAACGCCCCATTAGAATTTATTGTTTATGATATACTTATGTTGTGCTTATTTTTAAAAATGATAAAAAATCAAACTATATTTTATTCTTGGCAGTCAGATTTGCAAAAATCTACGAACCAAAACGCTATACGACAATCATTGAGAACTGCTATTAATTTAGTAGAAGATAAAATTGAAAATATAAGAATAGAATTAGACGAAGCAACACGAGGTACTACAGGCAGCCCGAATATTCCTTCAACTATTTTCAGTAAGATTAATCGATGTGACATCTTTCTTTGTGATTTAACAACAATAAATAGTAACGCAGGTGAAGAGTTTAGAAAAACAGCTAATCCGAATGTACTAATTGAACTTGGTTACGCTATTGCTGAAATTGGCTGGGAAAGAATAATTTTACTTTTCAACACACATTATGGAAAATTCCCTGATGATTTACCTTTTGACATTGACAGACATCGGACAAGCCAATACAAAATAAAGGATAAATCAGATAAGAGCGGTAAAAACGATTTAGTACAGTTTCTAAAGAATTGTATTTCACCAATAATTAAAGAAAATCCTCTGAAGCCATCAGAAGTAAAAAAACTATCTTCCTCTGAAATAAAGAGAATTAAAGATATTGAGAATTTAAAATGGATAATGAGTAGCATTAGTCTAACGATTGTAGATGATTTTATTGAACGTATGCCAATGCAAATTTTAGGAAATGCACTTTTTTTCAAAGATTGGTTTCACGAAATCTCTCATAGCTCAAAATTCCATATTTACGACCATAAACTATCCGAGTTGTTGTAC
Organism: uncultured Flavobacteriaceae bacterium; assembly: GCA_963977065.1. Lineage (GTDB taxonomy): Bacteria > Bacteroidota > Bacteroidia > Flavobacteriales > Flavobacteriaceae > Planktosalinus. The sequence goes on from CAXBNF010000027.1 coordinate 13,314, forward strand.
GAATTTAGAGATAGCTGGGAAGTATCACTCTCTTTCCATCAACATTATAATTCCAACCCTTACGGAAAAGTGTATACTTTCCATTTACCTATGGATCTATTTCCAAGTGAGCAAGCGGAAAAAGATTTCAATGAATTAACGAAAATTTGTTTAAAGCTTAAAAGTGATTTTTCAAACCTAATATCTTATATAAGAAATGAATATATTGAAGTTGATTTAGATGAAACAAGTCAAAATGCCTTTAACAGCTATTTGGAAAACCAGACGGAAATTGAATCGATAATGAAAAAAAACTAAGCACAATAAAGATGGCTTTAAGTAACCCTTGTTTTTGCCTACTTCTTAAATCTCTCACAGATTTTCCTCAGGTCTGGGTTATGTTTGCTAAATTAGTTGCTCAATCCACGCCACAGCTCGAGCCTGAAACGTTGGGAGAATAAAGACAAAACAAGAATGAAACTTAATATAAAACTAAAATGAGCAGTTACTTTTACTTAAATGCCGAAAAAAATGCTCTGAATATAAATTTCATCGAATCTCTGAATAAGTATTCAGACGAAAATCAAAGTTTGATTTATGTTTTAGACAGACCTCTAACTGACCAAAAGTATTCATACAATTACTCAAAGGCATTAATAGTTTTATCACCTAAAAATAAAATAGCAATTTTAAATTTTGGAGATAGAAAGGACAATGAAAATTTTGAAAATTTTGTAGAAGATATAATTGAAGATATCGGTTCTATTTCTGACAAGTATTTATACAAAGAAATCATTGGTAGAACTCGTAAATGGAGGTCATCGCTGATTGAAGTCTTTTCAGAAACACTTGACATAGACAATTTAGAAGTTTTTCTATCAGAATTAAGATTAACAACGGATATTGAGAGAAAAAAAATAGAACTCTTAATATCTTTATTCATAGGTAGTATTAATGATATTGACAGAGTTAAAGAAGAAGTTCCATTAACCGCATTAGATAAAGTAAAACAAAAAATTCAATTATTTGATGGAGACCAAACTCGTTTCGTATATGAAAATCCTAACAAGAAAAAAATTACAATTCAAGGTTTATCTGGAACAGGAAAAACAGAACTTTTATTACACAAATTAAAAGATTTATATATCAATGATATAGATTCAAAAATATTTTTTACTTGTCATAGTAAAGTACTGGCAGACAGTCTACGTAAAAGAATTCCTAACTTTTTTAATTTCATGAAAGTGGAACAACAAATTGAATGGAATGAAAGATTATGGTGTATAAATTCTTGGGGTTCAAATTCATTCCCTAACTCTGGTGCTTATAGGTATATATGTGCTTTCTATAAAATTCCATTTTATAGTTGGTCTTACCAAATGTCTTTTAGTAAGGCTTGTAAACATGCAATAGATGACATCAAAGCAAAATATTCTAAGGAAGATATGAAATTCGCCTTAACATATATGTTTATTGACGAAAGTCAAGATTTTGATGAAAACTTTTTCAATTTGTGTGAATTAGTAACTGAAAAGAACATCTATGTTGCTGGAGATATTTTTCAAAGTATTTTTGATGAAAATATATCGAGTACAATTGAACCAGATTTCTTATTAGGAAAATGTTATAGAACGGACCCAAAAACATTAATGTTTGCACATGCTTTAGGTATGGGACTATTTGAAGAAACAAAACTTCGATGGTTAGAAGAAAGAGAATGGAAAGATTGCGGATATAATGTAAAAATTAAAGAATCTAAATTTCACTTAAGCAGAGAGCCACTTAGACGATTTGAAGATTTAGAAATGGGATTTGAAAGCATTAGAATTGTTGAAATCTCAAAGTCATTTTCTGATACTGTATTAAATATCATTAGTGAATTAATAGCAGAAAATGAAACAATTCAACCTGAAGATATTGGTATAATTCTTTTAGACAACAATCAAGACACTTATGAATTAGCGGATATTTTAGAAGTAAAAATTCATAAAAAATTTGGATGGCAAACTAATAAGGCATACGAAACTAAAGAGAGATTACCCGATACTATTTTTATGAGTAATAGAAATAACGTTAAAGGATTAGAGTTCCCGTTCGTGATATGTATAACTTCTAGGATTAAAGACAGTCCAAGCTATCGTAATTCTCTTTACACAATGCTTACGAGGTCATTTATTAAATCTTTCTTTCTTACTCAGCCTGGAAACAAATCTGGTTTAACTGATGCAATGAAAGAGGGCTTAAAGCAAATCGTAGCAACTCAAGAAATGATTATACAAGAACCCAGTGAATTAGAAAAACAAAAAATTCAAACTAGATTTAAATATAGCCTTAAAAAAATGTCGCATTTTGATTTAATGATGTCAATTTTTAATGAATTAAAAATTGATAAAAAATATCAAGACAACCTACTACAGGCTGCTCAAAAAATGAATCTTTTAGAGAGTGATTATCAAACCTTAAAAGAGTTTGTTCAAGACAATATGAAGTTTCTTCCTAAGTTTATTTTATGAAGTTGATTCAAAAAGAAATATTACCATTTCAGGAGAAAGATTTTTTCTTTCCCATAAGGGATAAAGTTGATTACGCTAGAACAATAATTTTTGCTACACGAAAACTATTGTTAAATATTAATAATGATGACATCGAATGTTACTCAATGATGAAATTATTAATAGATAAAATGAGTAGGTTATTTTTTTATAAGGAGAAAAAATACTTTAGCATATCTTTTCCATTTACGGTATTAATGGAAGATGACAAAATTATTAAAATAACGACGTTAACAGGTAAACCAGTAAATAATCAATATTTATCCAGTGCTCTCTTAGTTTTAAATGACGAACAATTCAAACTTAATCCATCATTATTAGATTATTATATAGAAGCTAATAATGGAGAATCACATGGAATTAATATTCTCGAAGAAATATTTCAATCTGAGCCTGCTTATATTCGGTATGATAATGACCCTGAAAACGAAGATGGCAAGAAACATCCTCTTCATCATCTTGATATAAATTATTCATCATATGGTACATATAAATTAGGTTTAAATAATACAATAATTGAAAACAACTTTGAAGACGTTTTAAATATAAATACTAACTGTTCATATTTAGACAATTAAAATTACTACTTCTACACCGTATAATATTAATTGCTAGTGCAAGCCTACTTACAAAAATTCTTGCGGATTTTCTATTCGGTTTGTATTTCTAAATTAGGCGCTTAAACCTCGTAACTGCCCATTTACGATCTCGTGATTGTATCACTTGGCAAAATGGTACTTCCACTCTTTACGGTATTTTATTTTTTATATTTGGAATTTGGTGCTTGAAATTTTTTTACAATATCTCCACTTCCAATTTTTATCATTATAATACTTAAGATTTAAAAACTATCTTTTTAGTAGATACAGATAAAATCCCAGTTATTAATTGTCCTTGTAATAAATTCCACTCATCAGGATTACAAACAATTATTAGTGTCTTTTTTGCTCTACTTATTGCAGTATTAATATTATTTAATCCACCGGATAAACTATTTTGTGAATCAGTAAACCAAGGTCTTTTGCCATTTCCAATATCACAAACAGAATAAATAACAGTATCCCACTCCTGACCTTGCGACTTGTGCACCGTCAGAATTTTATTTTGTTTTTGAAATTCAGGAAGGTTTTGACTTATTGCACTTACTTGTGCAGCATATGGAGCGAGCACAGCCACACTGTTATCTTCACTATAATTATTTCTTATTAATGCAGTAATTCCTTCAACTTCTGCTTTATTCAATCTAGAACTTACTCTATTGATTGGCTGATTTACAACATGGTAAATAATAATTTCAGTCTCTGTATCTAATTCTGAAGTAAATCCTTCCGGATAAACAAATTGCTGTAATATAGTAGCTAGTGAACTTCCAAAACGAAAAGTACTTGTTAGATTAGTTTTAGTTAGATTATTAAATACTGCTTCCGCACCTGATAAATATCGCAGTACGGTAGAGTTTAGGTCATTATGTAGAAATAAATCTTCTAAGAAAATAGCGGATTGGTCCCAAACCATCACAGGTCTGTAACTCTCATCATTTTGAATATCAAGTTTTGAAATTTCACAAACGGGGGGCAATTGCATATGATCTCCTAAAAATGTTACTGGAACGCCTTGATTAAACAAGGTCATTGCTTTAATTATATTTGAATAACCTGCTTCATCTAAAAAAATATGGTCAACCCCAAGCTTATCATTTTGAAATCGATATAGATAAGTATCAAGAGTAGCTCCAATTATTGAAACATTTTTCAGACGTTGCTCTGTACTGTAATGTTCCAATCTATTTTTATCATCCTTCAACTTAGTATGTTTTAATTTTAAAGTAGCTTTATCCAAGTGCTGATATTCTCTAGCTAAAGAAGTGTATACAGGTCTATCACTTTCCAAATCTCTGATTTTTAGTTCAAGATCACTTTTAACTTTCTTTATATTTTCACTTGTTACTTTTATTAAATCAACCCCCTTCAATTCCTTATTAACAATACTGATTTTTGACTTCACATCTTCATTTAATTTTTTATTATAGGTAATAATTTCATCAGTTTTGGTTCTAAGTTCATTGATTGTATTTAAAGTATTATTTAAATTAGATTCTAGCTTAACTTGCTCACCTATTAATTCGTCTATTTTACCTTTAAAGTCTATTTTTTTTGTAAAAAATGATGTTAATGCATACAAAGTAGAGTCTCTCTTTTTTTCTAAACTACTCAGTTCACTGGCAATAGATTTTAATTGTAACTCTTCTTTCCGTTGCTCCATGCGAAAGCTGTTTAATTCTATAACATTGACTTCGCACCTATTTTTCACAACCTCTGCTTTGTCTATTATTGAGATAATTTCATTAAGTTTTTTTAAAACATTTTCCAGTTTATCTTGTTCTTTGCCGGATTCGTCAATACCTAGAATTTTCTCAATAAGTATTATTTGTGCATTTAATTGGTTTAATTGATTCTCCAATCCAATAATCTCACATACTTCAGGAAACTCATCTGCAAATTTTTTGGATGGACCTCCAAGCCTTATAATATTATCTCTATTAATACCCGCCTTATCAGTCATTTTAATAACACCGCGATATATTTGTTCTAAGGCGTGATTCGTTGGCGCCACAATAGCAACCTTCTTTTTATTGGCTATATAATGGAGAATGGCATAACTTAGAACAAACTGTGTTTTGCCGGTTCCTGGGGCACCCCATATATATGTAAAGGGTTTATTAAATATAATATCTAAAGCTTGAACCTGCTCTTTAGAAGGAGTTTCATCTCTAAAAAATAATGATTTGTTTGGAGGATTTAGTGAAGATTTGGTTTTGGGTAGGGCAATGTCTTTTCCATTAATTTTATACCACTCTTTTACTCTTACAATTAAAAACTTTAAGTCAGATATAATTAGCCAATCATTAACATTGGTATTTGACATTTTAGTATATATTACCTCTTTTGGCTTGATTATTAAAGTATTATTATCCCTATCATAAACTTGTATTCTAATATCTTCAATGGAATACTCATTATTAGTTGCCAAATTTTTAAACACTAAAGTTTCTTCATCAAAGATGCTTCCACTAATATTTAGCTTTAGTTTATCATTTCCTACATTTTCTATTTTCCTTATATAAATATTATAAACACCCCCACCCTTTTTTTCCAAATAACGAAAATATGTTTCGGAAGCATCAATACAGGTCTGTCTTATCTCTGGAACTGTCATACTTTTCTATTCATAATAATCACCCCACTCAAAAAGGGGATCCTCTTTAGTGCAAAAATCTATTATATAATCTGAAAAGTGTTCTCTTGGAGAGTCAACATATTTTACTCGGTTTACAGGCATATTATGTATCATTCTATAGCGGGTAAAATACTGGTTACCTCTAGTGCCACTTTTATCCCACTCCGGGCCGAAGCCACAGATGTAATTATAATACAACATTAACTGTTCAGCATTTGACAACTGAGCTCTTAATATTCTCAAATATTGTCTTGTTTCTTCATACTTAATTAATTTATTCGTCTCTTGTTGAACAACATATTTTACTGTTTGAAATAAATGTCTATAATAATGAGCAAGTCTAGACTCATGACCCTGAAAAGGCATATATCTGATCTTTAAATCATTTTTAGAAATGTCATAAAACTCCTTATATTGCTTTTGTTTTAATCTAATAAGATCTTTTACTTTAACTTGATGTTCATCTAAAATTCTTTCTGAAATAGCAAAACTTGAGTTTACACCCCAAAAGAAGATTTTATATGCAAATTCGAAAATTTCTGATTTTTTGTATTTTGGCTCAATTGATTTAAGTATATCTAATGAATCTGCAAGACAAACTTCTAATTCTTTTACCATATCAACAAATACTTTCTTCCCTCTTAATTCCCTCAAAATGGTATTAGAAGTACTTATGTCAGTTTTCAAGTCATGAGATAATGAAGAACCCTTTAATACATCAAAAAAAGGGATTTCGATATCTGTAATATTAGCTCTATGCAAATCAATCATTTTATAATATTGATTTTCAAATTTTTGAACTTCTAACGTGACGTTCTGTATTTTGAATTCTTTATTAGTTTTTTTTACATCTTTCCTAGTCAACTCCAATTCTTTACGTTGCATGTAAAGAGTTAATATTATTCCCGCAAATGCTAAACCGGAAAATAGGGCATTAACAGCACCAAACATATCACCAAAAATACCCCTTGTATTTTCTGAATCAGGAGCAAGGCTTAATCCATAACTTAAATTTATAATCCATAAGCATAGAACCATAAAGAAGGAGACTACACCAATAAATAATGAATAATCCTTTGTTTTTTTATTTTTTGTTTTCATTTTAAGTTACGAATAAATTGACTTTACTAAAATCATATTTTATTAAACCTTCAATACAGTTTTCTATTCTATTTATTTTATATGTGGTCAATCTTCCATCATTATAACTAATATCTGAAAGCCAATTAAATTGATGATGCAGAAGATAAAAATGGGGTATTCTAGAATCAAAATATTTAAATATTTGATCGTGCATTGATGTTGGGTATTGAAAATTATATTTATCTCTACTTATACAATAACCAAATTGAGTTTCAAAATCTTCTGAAATAATTTCTTTTAGAAATTGTTGAGCAGCATCTCTAAAGTGACTGAATAAATAGTAAAATAATATTATATGAATTTGATAATGAAATCCGTATTCTCCATCAGATTCTTTTACCAATTCACCCATATAATACTTTTCGGGAAAATTGTTAGCTTTTAAATACTCAATATCATAAAAATCAATAACTCTAATCGCTTTTAATTTCTTAATAATATCTAATATTTCTGATGTAAAACCCGCTTCCTTTTTTATAAAAGTTTTATAATTCCCATCAAAACCACCAAACTGATAATGTCCGGTATAATTCTGATTAGTAATAAATCTATATAGCTTGGCGACTATGTTATAATCTACATCTTTCATGTCTAATCACAGTGTTAATTAACCCTCCTTTATAATAACAATCAACACCCTCATTACTCTGTGAAGTTAATAAACTTCATGCTTCCCCTTGTACAAATAGAAAGCCTAAACGGGTTTCAACCTCAATAAGTCTGCGTTGATACGTTAATGAATTTTCCATTTTTAAATTATTTGTATTACTCCCCCCCCCCATTAATCACCTCCATAATCTCCCTAAAACTATTCAACCCGGCTTCTATATTTTCAATAATCTCATTGGCTAAAATATCCGGGTCGGGTAGGTTGTCGAGGTCTGTGAGGCTTTTGTCTTTTAGCCAGAAAATGTCCAGACTTGTTTTATCTCGGGCAATGATTTCATTATAGCTGTATTTACGCCACCTACCTTCTGAGTCGTCTTCACTCCAGGTTTCTTTACGCCTACTAATGTTACTTGGGTTGTAGAGTTTTACAAACTCCTCCAGATCAGCCATCATCATAGGCTTTTTCTTTAGAGTGTGATGCACATTAGTTCTATAATCATAAAACCAGATTTCTTTAGTCCAAGCTTCTTTGCTTGCTGGTTTGTTTTTAAAGAAAAGGACATTTGCCTTCACCCCATGCGCATAAAACACTCCGGTGGGCAGTCTTAAAATGGTATGGAGTTCAGCGGTTTTCATCAATTGCTTTCGCACTTCTTCTCCGGCACCGCCTTCAAACAATACGTTATCGGGTAAAACCACAGCTGCTTCGCCATTTATTTTAAGCATTGTTTTGATGTGCTGCAGGAAGTTTAACTGCTTGTTGGATGTGGTTTCCCAAAAGTCTTGGCGGTTGTAACTCAGGTCTTCTTTTTCGATTTCCCCTTGCTCATTGGTAAAGGTCATACTGCTCTTTTTACCAAAAGGCGGATTGGCCAATACATAATCAAAGCGTTTACCGTCATCTGCAATTAAAGCATCATTAGGGTTGATAAAGGATTCACCGTCAATCTCGCCTATGTTGTGCAAATACATATTCATCAAACACATCCTGCGGGTATTGGCCACAATCTCATTGCCATAAAAGGTCTTGTTTTTCAAAAACTCCTTTTCTTCACGGTCTAACTTATGGTTGTCCACAATCCAGTCATAGGCTGCCAAAAAGAAACCTCCCGTTCCACAGGCGGGGTCTGTTATGGTTTTCATGGGCTTGGGCTGCACACAAGCCACTATGGTTTTAATTAAGGTTCTGGGCGTGAAATATTGACCTGCACCACTTTTGGTGTCTTCAGCATTTTTCTCCAGGAGGCCTTCATAGATTTTCCCTTTGATATCAGCGCCCATCATGGACCAGTTTTCACGGTCAATCAGATTGATGACCTTAAGTAGCTTGGCCGGGTCTTGTATTTTGTTTTGGCTCTTGGTAAAGATTTGACCTAAAGTGCCTTTTTCAGTAGCCAGAGTACGCAACAACTGACTGTAAAACGATTCCAGCTCTGCACCTCTTTTGCCGGAAAGGGTTTCCCAGTTGCAAGTCTCGCTGTCTTTAATTTCGTTGCCTTCTACATCTTTTAATTTAGGAAAAACCAACCCTTTGTTGTAAGGCGGCTTGTTGAGTTCATCTGCCATTTTTAAAAACAGCAAATAGGTGATTTGTTCTAAATAATCGCCATAGCCCACGCCGTCATCACGAAGTACGTTGGCTAGGTTCCATATTTTGGATATGATTGTTGAGTCTGTCATTTAATGTTTTTTAAATCAATTTTTAGGATTTCTTCTATTTCCTCTAGAAGCTGTGTTTTTCTTTTTAAAATGGTATCGATACTCCAATTCTCCAGTTTTTTTTGATTATAATCATCAAAGATTCTTTGGGTAATCCTAAATGAGGTTATCTTATCATCAGAAAATCCGTGCTTTCCTTTGCCTTGATAAATAGATATCTTATTTTCAAAAGCATCGTTGCTAGCCTCAATATTCTTTTTACCGCTTAACAAAGTCATATTGCCAATAGTATTTACATAGTTTATCCCATCTCTGTCATCTTCTATCACGTGTTTCCACCCATAAACTTTAATAAAATTTTGAGGCAAAATATGTTCTGCATGTATATTTCTATCTCCTAACCAAATGTATTCTGGCTTATCAATTTGGTTATATTCAATTAAAGTTAAAAGTGGTTTACACCAAGGCTCTTGATATACATTCCCGCTTAAAGCACTTTCAACTCTTTCTTGGACTCTATTTTCCTTAATACTCTTTTCGAGCTCGTATTTTATTTCGTTAATCAGTTTCTTTTCTTTTAACCATTTAATTAAATTAAAGGAAGTTTGCTTGATTCTTGATAATGTAAAACCTGCAATCCAAAACAAGTAGAAAAACCGTCTTAACGTTTCTTTAAAATCTTTAATATCTGGATAACCTATATGAATAGCAGTACTTAAAATTGTTTTCCAATAAATAGACCATCTCAAATAGAAAAAGGAGTAATCTAAGGGACTATTTGTGTCGTAAACGTGTTGCTGATAACCTGTTATAAACGCCTTAAAATCTCCTATTACATCTAATGGATCCTCATTTTCAAACTGACGTTCAAGCTCATCGTATAATGATTTTTTTGGATTAGCAGCTAGTAGAAAATATTCGTACATAACGAATAATTCATTCATACTTTCTTCGATATCCAAAGCTATATTTTCACAAGCAATCCAATCTTGTAAAAATTGACTTTCTTTAATTTTTACAACTTCATCGTCATATTTAGAATAAAGCTTACCTATTAAATAACTCTTTATTAAATCAGAATTGGTTAAATCTAAACCTCTTGCATTGAGTACTTGAAACAACTTTATGGCAAATCCCACATTAGTACAATCTATCCTTATAATCTTAATTTGATTAAAAATATAGTTTAACAGATTACCTGCCTCTTTCTCTCCTAACTCTTCCAATCTTACTTTAAACTCTACAGAGGTATTGATAAATTTAAATTCTGGGGCTTCATCTTTTCTTAAATCCTTCTTGTACGGTTTTTTAAGATTTAAAGTATTGCCTTTTATAATATGTTTATCAAAATCTGTACTATGATTTGAATGTGTAGCCAAGCGCAAGCGACCAAATTTATCACTAACCATAATCGCATTTTTAATTTGCTCGATACCTATTGCAAAAGGGTCTTCTTCACATTCTTCAGCATTTATATTAGGGTATAAATCACGAATAGTTGCCATTAGTATGATTAATGTAGTTAAGCGTTGTTGCCCATCCACTACATCCAAATATTTTCCACCGTTGTCTGATTTAGCTGTGATAATAGACCCCAAAAAATAATTTGGTTCTTCATTTTGATAACTTTCTAAAATATCACCCCAAAGTTTATCTACTTCATCATCGCCCCATTTATAAGGTCTTTGATAAACAGGAATCTGATACAAAGCATCAGAATCTGTAAGAAGTTTATTAATTGTTAGGCTGTTAGGTTTAAATGAATCGTGCATTTTTCTTATTATTTATTTTTGTCTTTATGTGATTTACAAATAGTAATTACTGTTTTATTTAACAACTTTTATCAAAATATTTTTAATGAGCACTAACTTAGAAACTTAAATCTTTGCTGTAAAGTGGTATATTGATTTCATCTGTCAATTATTATAATTTGTTTAAAATTAAATTTTCAAATTTCATCCACTCATCAATTTTCAATTTTGGTGGGTTTTGTGTTCCTGGTATTCTTCCGAAAACTTCCTTCATCTTTTGATGGGTTATCATAGGTGGATTGTGAAGATATAAATGATTTTGCCAAACCTTTGTAATTGCAGTTTTCTCATTTGCTTTTGCCCGTTCAACATAGACCTCGTTCCATTGTACAATTATTTTTTCAGGCGTTAAATTGTCAGGATTAAAACCACACCAACCATGTGTCTTGTTTAAAGAAAAAGGGCTTGTTTGATTACAAATAATATTTTGTGATATGGGAAGTTTATTATTAAGATAATATGCTTCAGCTTGCTTATGATCTTGAGCAAAATCAACAACCTCTAATATTGCTATGAAATTCCAATGGACTGATGGTTTTCCATACCTGCCTTGTTTAGTAATATAAATGACATAGTCCCCAATAGATAACCGAGGTACTAACTTCTTGGGTCTGCACAACTGTGAAATAGCAGGAAAAGGGTTTTGAAAATCAGGTTCACGTCTGCATGACCCATCAATAAAAGGGGGTAGATTATGAGCATTTGCATTTTTTCTACCAAACTTATTGACAGCAAGTGGAATAAAAGTATTTAAATATACATTCATTATTTTTTTTCTGCTTTTAATTTCTCTAACAACACACTAGCCGGCTCATAATCCGGTTGTGATTTGCAATCTGCCAGTTCTTCCTCACTTAACAATTGCCCGGCAAACGCTCTTTTTAAAATACTTTGCCGCAATGCCTCTGCTTTTTCAAGACTTTCCTTGATGCTTTCTTCTACAGCATCACAAACTGATAAGCGGCTTTCGATTTCTTTGACAATTTGATGTTGTTCCTCAATTTCAGAAGGGATTTCAATTTCAATTTCACGAAGCACATTTGCTGGAATTTGTGGTTGGGCTGTACCTGATTGTTTAGCTTTTAGTTGCTTAAAAAACAGAGAAGAGTTAATAAAACGCATTAAAAAACTTTGACTTAGTTCTTTAAAATTATTTACTCTCAAAATAAGCATTCCAGAGTTAATTCTAATATTCTTAAACTGTATTTTAGAATCATAAATCGCTACATTACCTAACGTTCCTCTTGTAGTTAAAACAACATCATTTCTTTTTAACTTACCACCTCCAAGCAAATTGTCTTTTTCTTCTGAAATAAATTGATTTTCATCGAATACAAATTCTCCTTGTCTGACATTTTTAGTAGAAAGAAATAGACAATAACCTTCTGAAACAAATTCGTTTTTTTTGGGATAATTTTTACCTCTATCTCCATCTATTGTCTTTAAAACTTCTCCTAATTTATTTTTTTTCCAATTTTCTCTAACAATTGATTTTTTCTCTCGCCATTTATTGGTTAATTCTCCATCAAAAGCCTTTTTCAATACAGCTTGTCTGTAGATTTTAAGTAGTTCTTGGGCGCGTTTGAGGCCAGCGATACCACTGTCAAGACTACTAAAGAGTTCTTCTATTTTTTGGACGATGGCTTTTTGTTCTGGTATAGAAACTAGAGTGAAGTTTTCTTTTTCAATGTGTTGATAATGTCGTGCATAACCATTGTCTTTAATTTTAAATACCAAAACTTCAGTTATATAAAATAAAAATTTTGGTATAATATATTTTTTGGGTTGAAGCACTTTTGTACCATCTGCACCAGGAGCAAACGAGAAATCTATTAGCTTTACATTTTTTGTATGGTCTCCAAAGATGATCACAGGAAGTTTACAGTCTAAAATTCTATGCTGATCATCAGTAAATCCTCCTATAAAGTCTTTTCCTTGATCAATTACAGGAATTTCCCCTCTTTGTAAATATTCTTTCTGTTTAAGCTTTTGTTTAGTTGTTGAAATTTTAAAAACGGCATCTTTGAAAGCACACTCAACTCTATTATTTTTCAATTGACCCATTTTTAACTATTTAATTCTTGGACAAATTCAGGAATTTCATCCCAGGTGCGTCCATTTAAAATTCTTCCTGTTTTCTTTTTGTTGGTGCCCCCCCATTGTTTAAAAAAGAATTTGGTATTGTTTGTTAAGCATTGAGTCTTGATTTCCTCAACCCATTCAGGCTCCATAGGTCTGGGCTTACGCCCGCTTTCTCCACCAACAATGACCCAATCAATATTTTCTAAATTTAAGTTTGGTAACGGTCCTATTAATGGTTCACAGGATAAAAATTTAACCTGTGCATTGGTTTGTCGCAATAAATCAATCCGATCAAGGACTCTTTCATCTTCTACAGAAACACCCATCCAAATATTATGACTCCAGTCCAGCCAGCCTTCACTATCATAATACCGTAACAAATCAGCCCGTTTGGTTAAGATTTGAAACAAGTGTTGTGGGTTGTCATTCATAACCGCAAAGACCTTCTTTATAAACGCAATGGGTACTTCAGGATGAAACAAATCGCTCATCGAGTTTACAAAAACAATTTTGGGGCTCCTCCATTTATAAGGGGTTTCCAGTTCTTTGTCATGGGTTCTAACTTTAAAGTTGTCTTTATACTTCTCAACACCCATCGCTTTTAAACGCTTGCTCATCACTTCTGCATAGCAGAATTTACAACCAGCTGACACCTTTGTACACCCGGTTGTCGGGTTCCAAGTCATTTCTGTCCATTCTATAGATGATTGTGCCATTTTATTTTGTTTTAATTAGATAAATATCGTCATTTTTTAGACGGTGTATATTAGCTATTTTTTTATTGAATTTCCCTTCTATTATTATTTTATTTTTATCTTTTAACTCGCTAATTACTTCCAAAAATGCTTTTGTTGATACACCATTGCTTATAGCATTCTTCAAACCCTCAAGGTTGGATTTTATACTGCCTCTTAATATATTGTTAGTTAATTGGTCTTTATATGATATAATTTTTACTGTATTGGTTTCAGTATAAAAAAGTGTATCTGGTTCAAAATCATTATACATCTTAAAGTTTGATTCACCAGAAAATTTATCTTTATTCCAACAAACCTTTAGAAACTTTTCCATACCATATGTATGACTTGATCCAAAGATTAATCCGTAGTAATTAGAACCTTTTTTAATGGTAAATTGATGAAGGTAAAATTCATTATTGGAAGGAATTAATGACCTGAAATAATCAGCAATATGTTTATGACAATCTTTTGGTTCACTTTCATCAAAATTGATCTCATTAGTTTGAAAGTATTTTAAAACATTTGGATGCTCTTTAAATCTTCTAATAAATGAAGAAGAAATAAAAAAAATAAAATCCGTCTTTGGAGATTTGGTTAACTTTATGAAAATATCGTTATCTACTTCTTTAAAACCATATTGATCAAGTAGTATAAACTTTCCATACTTTTGATTGTTAAGAATGGCACTAACATTTTCTCTCTCAAAAGCCTCCTTGAAATCAAAATTTCCATAACCAAAGTTATAAACACATTCATTTCTTTTGCAATTTGCTAGACAAGTATCAATGTGGTTGTTTATATTCTTCTCAAGTTGAATTCTTTTAGTTTTCAATTTATCGTTAAATCCAAACACAACCCTACCCTTGGAAATTTTACTACAAAACATTAGTTTTTCTCCCTTTGCTTCCTCAATAAGAACCAATGGACTTCCAGAATTATTTTCAGAATCTTTTCCACTTCCAGCAAAAAAATCATATACAAAAACCTTTTCCACAAACGGATTATGGATAAAAACAGGAAGCCATTCTTTGAAACATTCTCTGAATATTTCAAGTTTAAACTTCGTTGCATCGTCAAAGACGTTTTTATTAATATCTTTTGCCATTTTATGCTGCTAAAACTTCATTCAACTCATTAATAATATTCTCCATCTCATTCCCAAACAACTGATACATCTTCCCTTTACCTCCTTTGGCATCAAACGGGGTATAATCTAAATCATCAATTTCAATATGGTAACTGCTCACCACATGGTCTTTAATCATTCGCAACCAAGAAACTTGTTCTGGCGTAAAACGATTGTGTTGCCCGGCGTTTTGTTTAAACATCCAATTTTTAAAGTTTTCGTCTATGGTTTTGTCAAAGGGTTTTAATTCTTGGTCGATTCCACAAACCCGGCGTATCAGAGAAACCAAAGCGGTGAGTTCGTCTTTGGGTGGCTTGCTTTTTACCTCTTTCAGTTGTGTATAGGCATCCCATACATAATCAGGTGCCAATGTAGGTTTTTCCAATCGCAGCTTATCCATAACGTCTTTAATCATCTTAAAAGTGATGCTCCTGCGGTTATAGGGTTGGTTGTAAAAGATACTAAGGGCTTTAATCTCGTCTTTGTTGGCTTCAAGATAAGCTGTAAAGTCTTTTACAATTTCAGTGGCTTTATCGATGGATGTGGTGTCCCATTCGCTTTTGGTAACGGTATCGATGTTGATATGGTCAATAATTTGTTCGTGTTGTTTACGTACATTTTCCAGATAATCGTTGAGGGGCCCGTTAAAGGTCTTGCTGGCTTCCAAAGCCAAAGCTTGTTGCGCCTTCTTTTTGGCTTCTTCTTCTAGTAAAGGAGTCCGGTCGCTGAGCGGAGTCGAAGAGACAATTTCCTGAGCATTGGTTTCTATTATATCCGGATCAAAAGCGGTAATCAGTTCTTTGGTGATTTGTTTTAAATTTTTACCTCCTGACAACTCGAGTAATTTATCCTTTTCCTTATCCGTGAGTTGTTTTTCCAAACGTATCAATCGATTGGCCAGGGACAAAAACAAATCTTCATCCTGATGTCCAATAGTGACGGCCCCCAACAAATCTTTCATAGGCACTGTGGGCTTGCGTTCCAAGGGCCTGCTATCTGTTTTTTTGGATTTGGTGGCACCCACAGCATCGACAATCACAAAATGGGTTTTGCTATTGGCAGTACGGGTCACTAACTGTAAGGAATCTTTATTAATGGTGCGTGTACCACGCCCCTTCATTTGCTCAAAATAGTTGATGCTCTTTACATCCCGCATAAACAACAACACTTCAAGCGGTTTCACGTCGGTTCCGGTGGCTATCATATCCACAGTAACGGCAATGCGGGGGTAATAAGAATTTCGAAACCGGTTCAAAACAGACTTCGGGTCTTCCTCAATTTTATAGGTTACTTTTTTACAAAAATCGTTACCCTCATCAAACTCTTCACGTATGATTTTTATGATATCGTCAGCATGACTGTCCGTTTTGGCAAAAACCAAGGTTTTGGGAACTTCATAATCACCGTTTTCATCTTTACGATTGGGAAAAATGGTGGTTTGTAAAGCACGTTTATACTCACGTATGATGTTTCTTATCTGGCTGGGGTTCACCACTTTTTTATCAAGCTTGTTCTTGCTGTAGGTTTCATCTTCGTCTAGCTGTTCCCACCTCTTTTTACGGGTAAGTTTATCACGTTTATCAACAAACCAACCGGACTTGACTGTTTCTCCGTTTTTGGAAATCTCGGTCTCAATGGTATATACATCATAAGGCACATTCACACCATCTGTAACCGATTCCTCATAAGTATATTGACTCACCACATTCTCATTAAAAAAACCAAAGGTGCGCTTGTCAGGTGTGGCTGTTAAACCAATAAGGAAGCCATCAAAATAGTCCAAGACTTGTTTCCATAAATTGTAAATAGAGCGGTGGCACTCGTCAATCACAATAAAATCAAACTGCTCAATAGGCACATTAGGAGTATAATCGACGGGGACAGCTTGTTTTTTGCTTAGTTGCTTTTGCAACCACGAATTCTCTTCCGGGTTTTCCTCTTCGGCACTATCGTCTAATTCCTCTCCCTTTAAAATAGAATACAAGCGTTGTATGGTGGAAATACACACCTGACTGTCTGAAGCGATATAACTGGATGACAAACGCTGTAAATTGTAGAGTTCAGTAAACTTTCGGTTGTCATCAGTGGGCTGAAAGGTCATGAACTCCTGTTCGGCTTGTTCTCCTAAGTTTTTGGTGTCCACAAGAAACAAAATGCGTTTAGCATCCGCATGCTTTAATAACCTGTATATAAATGTAGCAGCCGTAAAGGTTTTACCCGCTCCGGTAGCCATTTGAATCAATGCTTTGGGTCGGTTTCTTTTAAACGAATCCTCAAGGTTGTTTATGGCAACAATTTGAGCCGGGCGCAGTCCTGTTTCATCCAATTCAGGAATCGACAACAACCGTTCGCGCAGAGACTTCCCTTTTTTTACCCATTCGGCAATGGTCTCGGGTTTATGAAACCAAAAGACATTCCTCCCACGGGGTTTAGGGTCGCGATAATCTGTAAATCGTGTAATGGTACCCGTGCTTTCATAGACAAATGGTAAGGGGTCGTTGTTTAAGTATTTTAATTTGGCATTGGCATAATTGGCAGATTGCTCTTCAACCACCGTAAGTCGATGTCCTTCATCTTCTCTTTTGGCTTCAATAATACCTACCGGCTTTCGATCAACAAACAACACATAATCTGCAGGGCCAACATCTGTCTGGTATTCCCGTATGGCCACACCGGTACCCGCAGATAAATCCACCTCATTTTTTGACTGCACCACCCAACCGGCTTCCCGTAGCATTTCGTCGATGCGATCACGAGCTATTTGTTCGGGGTTTTGGTTGATTTGGTTGGTCATTAATTGGTTGGTTATGCTTTTGATTATTTCTGGTTACAATTTACATTTTTAATGTTATTTTCGAGAATGAATGAAATGCATTTTGTATTTTCAATTTTGTGAAGCGTCATGATACTGAAAATCTATTGTTAACCTAATAATAAATTCCAAATTGATTGAGTTTTATCATAAATTTGCCCCTATTTCTTCAGCAGTAACAATTTTAATAGCTATATCCTTAAATATTTTTTTTCTCTTTTTTTTCTGATAGTCTGTAAAGTCATGTGAAGCTAATGTTTTATCATTGGAATTATGAGTAACACTTAGAAAAATTCTGTCCTTTTTATTTCTAATTAATTGCTCAATGTATTTCTTGCGACCATTTGGTATTTTTTTCGTAACAAATTCTATTCTGTTAGTAGTTGCAAGATGAACTATTAAATTGAAACCGAGAGATCCTGGCTGTAAATGATTAAGATATTCGAGGCCAATGTAACTCTGGTTAAGGCTTTCATCTAATGCAAAACCTTCATCCATCGTGCATATAACATTATTCTGAAACATTTTGTTAATGAAAGTTACTGAATGTTCGAAATATTTAGAGTTAGGATCATTTGCATGTTTCAGTGTACAAGTATCAATGACTATATCAATCATTTCTTTTTTCGTTTTGCTTGTTCACTTGCCATCGTCATTGATTCCTTAAGGGTTTCCGCAAAAAAGTCCTTTGGCCAATCGATTTGGTTAATATGTCCATCACTTTGTAATTTAATCTCTTGAATTGATGATTGACGATCTTTACTTTGCACAAAATAAATTGCAACATCATCTGAGTTTAATTTCTCCTCTGCAACTAGCCTTCTTAACCTTAAAAGCAAATGTTCACTGTGTGTCTCTGCAATTATAGTTTGACCCTTCTTTGCCATAAACGCAAAAAGGTCTGCTAGTTCACATTGTATTTTGGGATTTAAATGTATTTCAGGTTGCTCTGCCAATGTTATACTTTTTTTGGGAGAAACAATTGCTTGTACTATCAAAGGTAATACCTGTGAGGCTCCAAATCCAGCATTTACCATCGTTGTATAAAAATTTGAATTTTCATTAGTAAAACGTATTGAACAAGAATTACTGTAGTGCCTCTCAATTTCTATTTTATCTCCAAATCCAAACTTTTTAATCCAAAAATTCAGTTCTTCATTATCGTTTCCGATTTTGTTCAACAGACTCGGAGTGTTTTCCCCTCTACTACCAACAGTATTATATGTCTCATTCGTGAACTCATAGATTCTCTTTGGAGTATCTCTTAAAGGTCCTATAAAACTAAGTTCACCTAGATATCGTCTTACTCGTGAATTATTAAAGGATATCGCTCGTAAAAACTCTGAGAACCCTTCTGTAAATTGTTCAGTTTTACGTTTTAGATCTTCATTATCTTCATGTTCATCTTGGATTGCTTCTAGTGCTGGTAAAATCACATTTGGTGAAAAGACAAAATTAACAGGCATGCTTTTTCTTATAGATTTTTTCTCCCATCTATTCATTCCTTCCTGTCCAATACCAGAATATTTATATCGGCCACTTTTAAGGCGTGTAAGACTCAAATATTTTCTTTTGTAAATATCATATAAAGTTGTTTTTTTTAGATGAACATCACTATGCTTTGAATCAACTCCGAATATGATTTCAAAACCTCCGGGTGGGTCTGTGCCTAAAGGATCTAATTCTTCATCCGTTTCATGCAAATGATATCTATATCCAAATTGAACATTATTTTCCGTAACATAATCTTTAGCAATTTCTTGATAATTACCAGCATCATAAACATCACCCTTTAATATTAAGGGCGAGTAACTGTCTCTAGAAGTCACAGTTTGATTCATTAATAGCAGTGGTGCAAGAAAATTTGTCTTTCCTGAGTTATTTGGTCCTAGGATAATCGTAATTGGTTTTATCTTGATCCATCCAGTATCTTTAAAGCCTTTAAAGTTTTTCCACCTTACTTCGAAGTGATTTAAATGTTTGTCCATTTGTTTTTAAATTAATTAAGACATTAGAATGTCTTGTACAAATTAATTAACTAAGAGTATTTATAAATTGTAAAATATCTAGTATACATTATTTCTATAAAACGTGGGGGATACTTCAAATATACCCATTTTTAAATAAATACTCCAAACAAATATAAAACAGGGAAGTGAGGGGGTTTTACGGGATTCCGTAAAAACAGAAAAATAATTAAAATTAAAAGCTGAAAAGCTCAAACAAATCTACTTCAAGTGCTTTAGAAATTTCATATAAAGAAAAGACAGTAGAATTTACTTTTCCATTCTCAATTTTTTCAATCGCCTGTCGGTCTTTCCCACAAGCACGGGCTAAATCAGATTGATTCATCCCCTTTTTGGTGCGAAGTTCAACGATACGCTTTCCTATTTTTTTACTTAATTGATCTTTCGTCATAAAACAAATGTCATACTATTCGTTGACTTTTTTGTCATATTAATAGTTGACATTTTAAAATAATTATTATATTTGTCATATTATAGTACGACATAAAATAGTAAAATTATGAACCCACAACCCACACCACCGGCCCACAACAACCTTAACGACCAATTTAAAACAACCTCAAAACGAGACAACCCCCCCTCTCCCTTTGGAGAGGGGGTTAGGGGGGTGAGGAACGAACGCCTCTTGCAGGACATCATCAACTACCTCCGCCTCCACCACGCCCTGCAGGAAGCCTACCTCCTCAGCAAAACTACCAACACCACCCAAAAGCAATCTTATGCCCCCCCAAACCACACCCCCCTCCAAAGAACCTTCACCTACACCTTGTTAATAATAACGTCACCCCGCAGCATTGCGGGACCACGTGAACCAATTTCCAATAGTAATGTGGCGGGACCACGTGAACCAATTTCCAAAAGTAATGTGGCGGGACCATGTGAACCAATTTCCAAATCCACTCCCCCTCTCCTTGGGAGAGGGGGCCGGGGGGTGAGGACCCCCCTAAACCCCGCAGACCTTTCAGACCTCCTCCACAACCACACCCAAAAACAAGCCCACATCCACATCATCCCCTTCACCGCCAAAGCCTTAAATGAAAAAGGGCAAGCCAACCACAACTTCCTGAGCAAGGCACTCACCCAGGCCCGTTGCATCTATAAAGAAAATCCACATCAAGAGGCCGCTACCCGCCCCTCCACCACAGACCACCCCTCCATCAAAGAAGCCATTCTCCGCGAGTGGGACACCCGCTTAAAACGAGCAGAATTCCTCTATGAAAATGTAAGCACCCTCCACACCACCAACGAACCCGTGGTCTGTTTTGAGCTACTGCATTCCATGCTCACCCAAACCTGCCTGGGCCTCATCTATGTCTTCCTGGAATACAAACCAAGCTACACCGCGCTCCCCTACCTCCTCCACCTCTGCACCCTCTTCACAGACCTGCCCAACAAAGTATTCCCAAAAAACAACTACCACAACCACCACATCTACCACCACCTCTGCAACGCCAGAACAATGATGGTGCACAAAACAAAACACTCCTTAACCCTAAAAGACGCAGATAAAGCCTGGAAAAAATGCGGCATTTTCCTCTATGA
>CAXBNF010000028.1:0-33329 GCA_963977065.1 uncultured Flavobacteriaceae bacterium
AAAACTGCCTCCATTTCTATAAGTAATATTTTCACCTCATATCTGGTTGACATCGCCGAAGCAGGTGGAATTGAAAATGCGATTCGTTATGATACCGGTTTAAAAAATGGGTTGTATTTTTACCGTGGTATTTTGACTAATAAATCTATTTCAGATTGGTTTGATATGCCATATAGTGATATCAATCTTTTTATTCTTTAACTTAATGAAATTTATTCATCGCCTTGCTTATTATCTTTTTGGATTTTCTATTGGTCTTATTTTTTTGTTTTTTTTTCTAAGTAAAAAGGAAGCCAGCTGCGATTACAGTCCGAATGCCAGAGTTAAAAAAAATATTAGAATCAAACCCAAAGTCTATTCTGAAGCTGTTTTGTCAAAGATGCAGGAAAATGCCCTTGACACATCAATGGTTTCTGTTCTATTGAATAAAGGAAAGGTAGATTTCAGTGAAAGCAATACAAACTTAGATGTATGTAACATTTACACAATTACGGGGATGGTGGATAATAAAAAATTAAAACTCAAAGTTGAAAACTGTCCTGAAGAAGCAATTATTCTTTTACTTTCAAAAATAGATTAAATATTTCTGCGTTTTTTTTCTTTCTTTAATAAATTCAATTCTCTACTGGTTTGTCCGGCAACCGATGTGTTTTCTTCTGCTCTTCTAATTAAGTAGGGCATCACATCTTTTACAGGGCCAAATGGCAAATACTTTGCAACATTATACCCGGCTAAAGCTAAATTGAAACTGATGTGATCACTCATTCCATAAAGTTGTCCAAACCAAACCCGCTTATCATCTTTTTCAATTCCTTTTTGTTTTAAAAGATCCATGGCCAAATAACAACTTTCCTCATTGTGTGTACCAATAAAAACTGTCATAATATCGGGATGATCAAACAAAAAAGACATAATTGAATTAAAAATAGAATCAGTTGCCTTTTTAGATTCACAAATTGGACTTTTATATCCTTTTTCCTCAGCCCTTTTGTTTTCTTTTTCCAGATAAGCGCCTCTTACTATTTTAAACCCTAACTTAAAACCTTCATCAGATGCAAAACTTAATACTTCCTTCAAATAATCAAGCCGATCCCAACGGTAACATTGAATTGTATTGTAAACAACCACCTTTTCTCTATTGTATTTTCTCATCATTTCAAGAATAAGATCATCTGCCGCTTTTTGCATCCAGCTTTCTTCTGCGTCAATAAGTAAAGCAACACCTGTATCTGAACACATTTGACAAACTTTATCAAATCGCTCTTTAATTTTTTCCCATTCTATTCGTTCAATGGTCGTTAAAGGTTCATTTTCAGAAATTTTTCTATATACTTCAAGCCTTCCAAACCCGGTGGGTTTAAATACTGAAAATGGAAGTGCATTTTTATTTTTCGCGAACTCTGTTAGGCGTAACACTTTATCTGTTGCAATATCAAAAGACATTTCAAGGTTTTTTCCCTCAACAGAATAATCAAGAACTGAAAAAACATTTTTTTGATACATATTCTCAACCACAGGAAGACAATCTTCTTCATTTACACCCCCACAAAAATGGTCAAATACCGTTGAACGTATGAGACCTTCTACCGGTAAATTAACATTTAAAGCAAATTTTGTAGCGGCAGTACCAATTTTCACAAGTGGTTCATTTCCAATCATTTTAAATAAAAAGTAAGCGCGTTCCAGTTCAGAATCTGTTTTAAGAGAAAAGGCAACTTCTGTGTTTTCAAAAAGATGGTTATCGTGCATAAATATTTATAGTTAATCTTACAAATATACTTAGTTTTATTGCTATTTTTTAAGTTTTCTCCTTATTTTCACTCTTCAAAAAAGCAACAATTTACTATGAATTCTATCGTGACTACTGATTATTCAATACACCTTGACACAAACAAATACAAGGCTCTAAATCAACATATTGAATTATTATCTCCTACAAAAATAGTAGTTCTAACAGATAGCAATACACATCAATTTTGCCTTGACTATTTCAATTCTAAATTAGAGGTAAAATGTTCCATAGAATATAAAAGCATACCCGCTGGAGAACGGTTTAAAAATATCGAAACCTGTAAAGAACTATGGCAGTTTTTTTCTGAAATAACATTGGATAGAAAGGCACTCATCATCAATCTTGGTGGTGGTGTCATAACAGACCTAGGCGGTTTTGTTGCTTCAACATATTTGCGTGGTTTGGCATACATAAACATCCCCACCACCCTCCTATCAATGGTTGATGCATCAATTGGAGGAAAAACGGGTATTGATTTAGATTTGCTAAAAAATCAAATCGGGCTTATCGTAAATCCCAAAGCAGTAATTATTGACACTCATTATTTAAAGACGCTTCCTCAGGAAGAATTTAATTCTGGTGTTGCTGAAATTATAAAACACGGCTTGATTCATTCAGAATCTTACTGGAATAAAGTTTCTAAATCTAAAATAGTACTTGATGAAACACTAAAAGAAGTTATTTATCAATCTATTTTAATTAAAAAGGAAGTTGTTGAAAAGGACCCAACAGAACAAAACTTAAGAAAAACATTGAATTTTGGTCACACATTGGGTCATGCTATTGAATCATATTCACACCTCAACAAAGGTTTCAAGCACCTACTTCATGGTGAAGCTATAGGCATAGGACTCATTTTAGCTTGTCATATTTCAAATGAAGTGATGGGATTTCCAAAAGATACCCTTGATAAGCTTGTGCAAGTCTATTCTAGATATTTTGTTAAAATTTCTTTTACAAAGACTGACATAGATGAAATCTTGAATCTTTTAAAGTTTGATAAAAAGAATACACACGGAAAAGTGAATTTTGTATTGCTCAATGATATAGGTTCATACACCATTAAGGGAGATGTTTCTTTAGAAACGATTTATAACGCTTTTGATTTTTATTTAGAATTGTAATAATCTATGTGATTTTCATCTTTTTTTTTTGTTGCATCAAAAAAAAATGTAGTTTTAATATTATTATAACCAATCCCCAAAACTTATGAAACGTGTTATCGTTGATTTTAAAAAACTAACACCTGAAATTTTATCTCTGTTGGTTGAAAAATATCCCTTTGGATATGATGATGTAGACATCATCACTTTCAAAAACTTAAAAGGAGAGCTTGTAGAGGCGGTTGAAGTAAAAAAAGGAGACGACATTTACCTAGTAAAGGTGAGTTCAAAGTTAGTCAATTCAATGGCAAATTTTGATGAAGATGACTATGATGCAGATGATTTTAATGAACCCATTGTTGAATTACCAGAAAAACCTCTTGATGAAATGGAAGATGATGACAATGAAAAATTAGTCTAAAAGGTATCTGGTTTTACAAATCTCTAAGTGGTGCAATTCGTGACCTGATATCACATAGCCCAATGCCCTCACAGACATTCTATTTCCACTGGCAATCCCTGACCGCACTAAAACTTTTGAATCAAATCCGGCGAAAAAATCAAAGGTTGATTTTCTAACGCTTTTGTATTCATTTAATATATCTTTAATTTGTCTTTGATTTGCATTTGATTCCAAAACATACTCATCCTGGTCAAATCCTATCAATTCATTTTTATCATTCCTTGAAAATCGTAAAGCCCTGTATGACATAATACGCTCTGTATCAATACAATGAAGTAATACTTCTTTCAGCGTCCATTTATTTGGAGCATACTTAAACAACGCTTGTTCATCTGATAGGTTTTCAAAAAAAGAAAAAAAAGAGTGAGAACTTTGCTGAAGTGCTTCATCAATAGAAAAATCAGGAGCTAGTTCAATATACCTCTTGTAAAAAGGAGCATATTCAGTTTCATCTAATAAGCTTTTGAATGACATCATTAATTGTCAAAAATATGGTGCATTAAACGACGTTTGTCATTAATACTTTCCTCAAGTGAAATCATGGTTTCGGTTCTTAAGACACCTTCAATATCATCAATTTCATAAATAATATCTTTTGCATGTGTAGTGTCTTGAGCTCTAATTTTACAGAAAATATTAAACTTTCCGGTAGTAATATGAGCTACAGTAACATTTGGAATTGTTTTGAGTCGTTCCAACACGAATTTTGTTTGTGAGGTTTTTTGGAGAAAAATCCCAACATAAGCAATAAAAGAATAGCCTAACTTAGTATAGTCAACCGTCAATGAAGAGCCTGTTATAATTCCGGCATCTTCCATTTTTTTTACTCGTACGTGAATTGTTCCGGCTGAAACATTGTGCTTTTTAGCAATATCAGTAAAAGGAACTCTTGAGTTATCAATTAACATATCAAGTATTTGATGATCAACATTATCAAGTTTAAATTTGGACATTTTTTATATTTTTATTGATTTATCTGCAAAGATAAGCGCATTTATGAAAAATATTCTTAAACAAAAACTAAAAAAAGACTAAATCATTGATATTTTTTCATTTTCGATTGATAAATCCTTGATAATTTGGTGATTTTGAATTGTGGAATTATCATTAATAAAAACTGACTTCCCATTTGCTTTCAAATTCTTATGGGCAAAAAACTTTGATAAGTCTCCTATTTTATGGACCTTGGGAACAAACTCTATTTTCTTATTAAGTAATTTTTCTTCAAACTGAATAGCTATATCAACAAGCTCTGAAATATTTGAAGCTTTTGCATTTCTGATAATTACGTCAAAAAACAATTTTTTATTTTCAGGAATTGTTACATAATATTTGATTTCAGGTAATAAAGTTTTTGTAGTTGAAACTAACTCTAAAAGATATATCAGGGAATAAAAAATATATTCTCTTGTTTTTTCACGCAGATAATCCCCCGGATAATGCCCGGCTTCAAATAATATTGTTGGCACATCCAGAGATTGAAAACTATCTCCCACGCAGTTGATATTAAAAGCATCATCATATCTCCCAACGTGATTGGGAATCAAAGGCTGTAATTTTTGATTTATTGAGGAGATTAGTTGCATTGCATAAGCTCTGGTTTTTGTAATTGATTTAGATTTGTCTGCAGACGGTGCTAAAAAAGAAATAACCGCAGATTTTGCCGTATTTCCTACCGAGAAAATACTGCGTTGATCGTGCATATTTAAGCACAAATCAGGTTTAAAGGCTTCAAAAACATTGAACAATACCCTAGTTTCCTTCTGAGATTTGTTTTGCGCATCTCTGTTTAAATCAATATTGTTTGCATTTTCCCGGGTATAGCACTCTGCTCCATCCGGATTGAGCATTGGAAGCACTTTAATTGTACAGCTTTTCAATACTTGCTCCTGCAAAGCTCCTTCAAAACTCAAAAAATTTAATAAATCAAAAATAGATTTAGTAGTCGTCGATTCATTACCATGCATTTGCGACCACATCAATATTTTGAAATTTCCTGTTCCTAACGTTATGGAATGTAATTTTCTGTTCTCTTCAGAATAACCTTCAACTTGTGTTAAAAATATTTTAGAATAATTATTCAATACAGGGGCTATGGATTCAAATGTAATATACCTCCCGAAAAGTGATTGTTCTTTATATTGATTAAAAAAAAATTCTGTATTCATTTTCAATTTTATATTACAAATGTAAACAAGCTAAAGTTTACAACTGTAAACTAAAATAAAAGTCATTTTGTTTACAATGGTAATAAATTATATAGTTTAATTCCTGTCATTTGTTGCTTAAGGAGTAATAAGAATAAATATTAAGTTAAAGTAGTTTATATTATTAAATATCAGATATTTAAGTGTTTTCATATAAAGTATTAATTCTATTATGTATACTATTTATTGGCCATTATTTTGTTTATTTTACAAATATAAATTACATTTGTAATCAATAGGTACCTTAACTTAAGTTACAATGGTAAACAGTGGCGATTTTGCTAAAAGACTCCAAGAAATTATGGATTTTTATGGACTCTCCTCTTCTGCATTGGCAGATGAAATTGATTTTAACAGATCAAGTATTTCTCATTTGCTTTCTGGAAGAAACAAACCTAGTTTGGAATTTGTTATG
This sequence comes from uncultured Flavobacteriaceae bacterium, assembly GCA_963977065.1. Lineage (GTDB taxonomy): Bacteria > Bacteroidota > Bacteroidia > Flavobacteriales > Flavobacteriaceae > Planktosalinus. Next base: position 5,981 of record CAXBNF010000028.1, read on the forward strand.
AAAATTCTTGAAAAATTTCCCGACGTAAAATTATATTGGTTATTAAATGGCAAAGGAAGTTTTCCTGATTCTGATCCAGAAAATGAATTCTCTAAAAAAACAGAATCAATTCCTACCCCTGTTGCTGAAAATGAAATTTCAAAAAATGAAAGCAAAGAATTTTCAAATCTCAAAGATTTAAATAATCAGCAACTCATAGAACGTATCATTATTTTCTATAAAAATGGTTCATTTAAAGAATATAAAAATTAGTACCCTTCCATTTTTTTATTGAAATTTGTAAAAAAAACAAAAATGCGCTATACAGTTTCTTTGCTTCTCTTTATCTTTTTGATTTCTTGTTACAATCCTGAAAGAAAATGTGAAAATTTTAGAACAGGTACCTTTGAATTTGAAGCAATAGTTGGTTCTGAAATTCTCAAAACAACCTTTGTTCGAAATGACAGTATTGAAATTGACTATTTTAGAGGTAAAGCAGACACTTCCTCTATTCGATGGATAAATGATTGTGAATACATCTTAAAAAAACTAAATCCGCGAAGTATGGCTGATGAAAAGTCTATTCACATGAAAATTCTTACCACAGATAAAGACACATACACGTTTGAGTATAATATTGTTGGGCAAAATAATAAAGAGCGCGGCACAGCAAGGCGCATTAACTAGTCAAGATTTAATATAATCTGACCATTTTCATCACGGGGCTCATCATCATCTTTTGATTTTGAATTTTTAATTTCAGAATTGTTTTTCACATTCTCTTCACCCACCACTTCCATTTCTTCAGCAGGTATTTCCTCGGGTTCATCAAATGGCAATGGTTCCAGTAAATTGATTTGCTTCACTTTTTCCTTGGTCAATTGATTTCCCTGAGCATTGATTCCTTTGATGGCGATAAACTCTTCAATGTTTATTTGTTGGTTCTCCTTTTGTTCTTTACCACGAGGTTTGTAGAATTCCAGTTCAACAACCGGCTTATAGTCTGTGGAAATAATTTCCAAATAAGATTTGGGGTGCTCTGTAATAAACGTCTCTTCCTTATCTTCATTTTCAACAAGAAAGCGTTTTACATAAAATAATTCCTTCTCACCTTCCCAGTATATCGCTGAAACAGGCTTTTTAGGCCTCCATTTTTCCAGCAATATCATGCCATCATCAAATCGGAGAGTAACTTCAGGAATCACAGTTTTTATTTTTCCTGATTGAATGATAATCAACAACCTGTCGTCTTTCCTGAATTCACCAAGGTACTCACCTCTCGCATCAAGATTCAAACGCTGTACCGTGTCGTCAAACCATATTTTTCTTGGTTTGAGCGTGGATAAACCTTTTTCTTTGAGTTCAATGCGTTTGATGGGATATTTTGAAACAATATTCCCTTTGGAGTTTCTTCCTTTTATGATGATATCAGCAAAATCAAGATCAAACTTGAGCTTTTTTATACTTCCTGTCTGTCTTAACAATACCTGTACAATTTCGGCTTCACCGTTAGGGTTTGCAGTAAAATACAACACTTTGGAACCTTTATTTCCTTGTGTCATATCATATTCATTGTCCCTTATGGTTCCGGTAACGGCAAATCGCTTTACATAAGAAGCTCCTTTGGCTCCATCGCGATAAATCATATTGTAAATGGTGCGTTTGTCTTTTTTCTTAAAAACAGCCACGTGAATGATATTTTTACCCACAAAGGTTTTGGTATCTACTTTTGTGACCATCATTTTTCCGTCTTCGGTAAAAACGATGATGTCGTCGATATCACTGCAATCAGTGACATATTCGTCCTTTTTCAAGGCTGTTCCTACGAAACCTTCTTCTCTATTGACATAAAGCTTTGTGTTTCTGATTACCACTTTTGTGGCCTCGATGTCATCAAATATTTTCAGTTCGGTTTTGCGCTCTCTGCCTGTTCCATAATCTTTCAACAAACGTTTGAAATAATTGATTGCATACTCAATCAAATTATCAAGATAATTCTTGATTTGCGCAATTTGATCTTCAAGCGAATCTATTTTTTGTTGTGCCTTATCAATATCAAATTTTGAGATGCGCTTGATTCTGATTTCAGTCAACCTCACAATGTCATCTGTTGTAATGGCACGTTTTAAATGTTTTATATGAGGTTGTAATCCTTTGTCAATGGCAGCAATGACACCTTCCCATGTTTCTTCTTCTTCAATATCGCGGTAAATCCTGTTTTCAATGAAAATGCGTTCCAATGATGCAAAATGCCACTGCTCCTCCAGTTCATCGAGTTGAATTTGCAATTCTGCTTTGAGCAATTCGACTGTTCGGTCTGTGGAGCGTCTTAGCATTTCAGATACCCCAACAAACAAAGGCCTGTTGTCTTCAATTACACAGCCTAAAGGCGAAATGGAGGTTTCACAAGCAGTAAATGCATACAGCGCATCAATGGTTTTATCAGGCGAAAGACCTGAAGGTAAATGAATCTGTATCTCTACTTCAGCCGAAGTATTGTCGTCTATTTTTTTAATCTTGATTTTTCCCTTGTCATTGGCTTTTAAAATGGAGTCAATCAATGAGGAAGTATTGGTGCCAAAAGGAATTTCGGTTATCACCAAAGTATTTTTATCTAATTGGTGGATTTTGGCACGCACTCGCACCTTCCCTCCTCTTAAACCGTCATTGTAATTGGTAACATCTGCGATTCCTCCTGTAGGAAAATCAGGGTATATTGTGAATTTTTTTCCCTGTAAATGCTTTATGGATCCTTCAATAAGCTCATTGAAGTTATGTGGTAATATTTTTGTCGAAAGCCCCACGGCGATTCCTTCTGCCCCTTGTGCCAGAAGCATTGGAAATTTCACCGGAAGGTTAATGGGTTCTTTTCTCCTTCCGTCGTAAGACAATTGCCAGGGAGTGACTTTGGGGTTATACACAACGTCCAAAGCAAACTTTGAAAGTCGTGCTTCAATATATCGGGAAGCAGCAGCACTATCGCCAGTTAAAATATTCCCCCAGTTTCCTTGTGTATCAATCAAAATGTCCTTTTGCCCTATTTGAACCATTGCATCTGCAATACTGGCATCACCGTGAGGATGGTATTGCATGGTATGACCCACGATGTTAGCCACCTTGTTATAACGCCCGTCATCAAGATCTTTTAAAGATTGCATAATGCGACGCTGTACCGGCTTGAAACCATCTTCAATGGCAGGCACCGCTCGTTCCAGGATTACATATGAGGCATAATCCAGAAACCAGTCTTTAAACATGCCGTTTACCTTGATAATGGTATCTCCCGTCGCATTTCCATCGTCTTGAATTGGAAACTCTTCTTCATTTGGGTTTTGGTCGTCGCTCATAGTTATTTAATATACACTTCTTATATTTCACGAGACACCCGCCTACGCGGGTGTGTGTTCTTCTACTTTATCTACTTCAAATTTGAGGTTATCGATGATAAACTCTTGTCTTTCGGGTGTGTTTTTGCCCATATAGAACGAAAGCAATTCCTCAATGGACATGCTGCGTTCCAGCATTACCGGGTCAAGTCGAATATCAGCACCAATAAAATGTTTGAATTCATCAGGCGAAATCTCCCCAAGACCTTTGAATCGGGTGATTTCTGGTTTTGGTTTTAATTTTTCGATGGCATTTTTGCGTTCTTCTTCAGAATAGCAATAAATGGTTTCTTTTTTATTCCTTACGCGAAAGAGCGGGGTTTGCAAAATATACAAATGTCCTTCTTTGATCACTTCTGGGAAAAACTGAAGGAAAAAAGTAATGAGCAACAACCGGATGTGCATCCCGTCCACATCAGCATCTGTTGCGATTACTATGTTGTTGTAACGCAAGTCTTCAATGCTTTCCTCAATATTCAGCGCTGCTTGAAGCAGGTTGAATTCTTCGTTTTCATAAACTATTTTCTTGGACAAACCATAGCAGTTTAAAGGTTTTCCTTTTAAACTGAAAACGGCCTGTGTGTTCACATCACGGCTTTTCGTTATAGAGCCACTTGCAGAATCTCCTTCGGTGATAAACAAGGTGGTTTCCAGCTGTCGATCCGATTTTGTATCGTGAAGGTGAACGCGGCAATCGCGTAATTTTTTATTGTGTAAACTCGCTTTTTTAGCACGCTCTTTTGCTAATTTTCTAATTCCGGAAAGCTCTTTTCTTTCTCGTTCTGCCTGAAGGATTTTGCGTTGTAATTTATCAGCTGTTTCCGGATTTTTATGCAGATAATTATCTAAGTGTTTTTTTACAAAGTCAATAATGAACGTACGCACAGTGGGTAAATTACCTCCCATATCGGTCGAACCCAGTTTTGTTTTGGTCTGGCTTTCAAAAACCGGCTCCATCACCTTGATACTGATTGCTGAAACAATGGATTTTCTGATATCGCTCGCTTCAAAATTCTTTCCGTAAAATTCTCTTATGGTCTTAACAAAGGCTTCTCTGAAGGCATTCAAATGTGTCCCACCTTGGGTGGTATTTTGTCCATTGACAAAGGAATGATATTCCTCGCTATACTGGGTTTTACTATGTGTAAGCGCGATTTCAATATCTTCAGCTTCCAGGTGGATGATGGGATATAAAATATCATCGTGGTGGATATTTTCTTCCAGTAAGTCTTTCAGTCCGTTTTCTGAATAGTATTTTTCTCCATTGAAATCAATGGTCAGTCCGCGGTTGAGATAGACATAGTTTTTGAGCATTTTGGAAACATACTCATTGCGGTATCTGAAGTTTTTAAAAATGGTCTCATCAGGAATAAAAATCACTTTTGTCCCGCGGCGTGAAGAGGATTCTTCCGGATTTGGGTCAGCGAGAAGGTTTCCTTGTTCAAACTCGGCATATTTTATCTGGTTTTCCCTAACTGATTCCACCCTGAAAAAAGAAGAGAGCGCATTTACGGCTTTGGTACCCACACCATTTAACCCAACAGACTTTTTAAAGGCACGGGTATCATATTTCCCTCCTGTATTCATTTTGGAAACCACATCGACCACTTTTCCCAGTGGAATTCCCCGGCCATAATCTCGCACTTTGACTTCTTTCTCTTTTATGCGTATTTCGATGGTTTTACCGGCTCCCATTACATATTCGTCAATGGAGTTGTCCAGCACTTCTTTTAAAAGTATGTAGATACCATCATCAGGGGAAGAACCGTCACCGAGTTTTCCTATGTACATTCCCGGGCGCATCCTGATGTGCTCTTTCCAGTCCAGCGAACGTATATTATCCTCGGTATATTGGGTTTCTTTGGCCATAATAAAATTTGTGATAGACCCGCTAATATAAGACTTCGGGCTAAAAAATGAAACCTTGAAAATAGAAAGTAATTAACAATAAAAAAGTTTAATTTGTTAAGAAAATAAAGGTTTATGAGTTAGAGTATAATTTAAAAAAAATGCCACTAATGCACAAATATTATTTTGTATAATGCTTTTATTTATGCATTTATTTGTGGTTTTAATACATAGCTATTGGTTGAATTTATTTTATATAAATCAATAATCCTTTATTTATTATATTTGATAAATTCCAAAACTAAATATTATGAAAAAGATATTTTATGTTACGTTTATTGTTTTTGCAATATTTGCTTGTAAAAACACACAAGAAAAAGACCCAAGTGAAGATGTTGTTGAATCTGAACAAGTGCCAGATATGCACACCTCACAGATCGCTTTGGACTGGCAAGGAACCTATTCAGGAATTTTACCCTGTGCTGACTGTGAAGGGATAAAGACCGAAATTGTTTTAAGAGATGACAATACCTATGAAATTAAAAGAATGTATATGGGTAAAGACGATACAACTTTTGAAGAAGAGGGACAACTGCAATGGACAGAAGATGGTGGAACAGTTGTCCTAACTAACAAAGAAAATGGTCACGCTACCCTATTCAAAGTGGGTGAAAATCACTTAAAACAACTGGATATTGAAGGTAATCCCATTGAAGGGGAGCTGGCTGAAATGTATATTCTAAGAAAGAATTAAACTTAAAAAACTCGCTTTAATAGCGAGTTTTTTTATACGTTAAATCTAAAGTGCATCACATCACCATCTTTGACGATGTACTCCTTGCCTTCTACTCTCATTTTTCCGGCTTCTTTTACTTTGGTTTCGCTGCCAAAACTTACATAATCATCATAAGCAATCACTTCTGCCCTGATAAAGCCTTTTTCAAAATCTGAGTGAATAACTCCGGCGGCTTGTGGAGCTGTTGCGCCTACAGGTATGGTCCAGGCGCGCACTTCTTTGACACCGGCGGTAAAATAGGTTTGAAGGTTTAGCAATCTGTATGCAGAACGTATGAGTTTTGCTGAGCCTGCTTCATCAAGACCTAAATCTTCAAGAAACATTTGGCGCTCTTCATAAGTCTCCAGCTCTGTGATATCGGCTTCAGTTCCAACGGCTAAAACCAATACTTCTGCATTTTCATTTTTTACGTTTTCTTTTACAAGATCGACGTATTTATTTCCGTTTACCGCAGACCCTTCATCCACATTACAAACATACATAACAGGCTTATCTGTAATGAATTGAAGCGGGGCAATGAAATCTTCCCTTTCAGCTGCTGAAAATTCAATCGCTCTGATGGAGATTCCGGCTTCCAAGCCTTTTTTAACTTTTAAAAGGGCTTCTTCTTCTTTTTGGGCGTCTTTATTACCGGTTTTGGCGGCGCGCTTTACTTTCTCCAGTTTTTTCTCGGCTGTTTCAAGGTCTTTTAACTGAAGTTCCATATCAATGGTTTCTTTATCCCTTATTGGATTTACTGAGCCATCGACGTGAACGATATTGTCATTGTCAAAACAACGCAACACGTGCAGAATCGCATCTGTTTCTCTGATATTTCCCAGGAATTGGTTTCCCAGCCCTTCTCCTTTACTGGCGCCTTTTACTAAGCCGGCGATATCGACAATTTCAACTGTTGCCGGCAGCACGCGTTCCGGATTTACCAATGATTCGAGCTTTTGCAATCTTGGATCGGGGACGTTGACCACACCAATATTAGGTTCAATGGTACAAAAAGGGAAGTTTGCACTCTGCGCTTTGGCATTGGACAAACAATTGAATAATGTGGATTTACCTACATTGGGAAGACCTACGATTCCGGCTTTCATATAATATCGTTTTTAAAGGGTGCAAAGATACATGTTCAGTTCAAATATTGAGAATAAAAAAAGATGTTTACTGAAAATCAATAAACATCTTTATATTTAATCTGAAAAGATATACTATTATGGCGCCGGATAGAGGTAATTGGCCTCAAAACTCAATGGGATTCCCAGCCACCAATAGATGAGTAAGAATGCTGTCCACGCAATTAAAAATATAACTGAATAAGGTAGCATCATCGAAATCAGAGTTCCAATACCCATTCCCTTAACATACCGTTGACTAAAGACTACCACAAGTGGGAAATAGGGTAATAAAGGTGTAATGATATTTGAAACAGAATCGCCTACGCGATAAGCAGCTTGTGTAAGGTCAGGTGATATACCCAGTTGCATTAGCATTGGTACAAAGATTGGAGCAATGAGTGCCCATTTTGCAGAAGCAGAGCCCACCATTAAATTCACAAAAGCACTGAGAATTACAATTCCAACAATCGTGATTTGACCCGGTAATTCAAGTGCCTGAAGGAAGTTTGCACCTTTTATAGCTATTAAAAGACCAATATTTGAACGTGAAAAAGCATCAATAAAAAGTGCACAGAAAAAGGCCATTACAATATAGTAACCCATACTTTCCATGGATTTTGTCATGCTTTTTATTAAATCCCTGGAAGATTTGTATTTTCCTGAGACAAACCCATAGACTAGACCCGGAATTAATAACAACACAAAGATTAATGGTACAATTGCCTTCATTAAAGGAGCATTAAACGAGGTAAGAGATTGAATTTCGGGATCAACCATATCCGGTCCTCTTAAAGCTGAATTTTCAGGGTAAGCCCATAAAAACAAACCTACAATTCCCAGGACCATCGCCAAAAACCCATACCAGAAGGCTTTGCTTTCCTTGGATGTTACCTCTTCCATTTTAGGCATTTGATCTTCATCGCCATCAACTTTTACTTTCTTTAACCTGGGCTCAATGATTTTATCTGTAACCCACCAACCCACAAGAACAATTAATAAAGTGGATGCAGAAGTAAAATACCAGTTATTCAGAGGATTTAAATTAATTGCAGGATCAAGTATTTTTGCGGCTTCTAGAGTGAAACTCATAATGAGCGGGTCAATGGCAGAAGGGATAAAGTTTGCTGAAAACCCTCCTGATACACCGGCAAATGCGGCTGCAATACCGGCTAATGGATGTCGCCCTGCGGCATAAAAAATAACACCTCCCAGGGGTATAACAAGTACATATCCAGCATCAGCAGCTGTGTGGCTAACGATGGCTATTAAAATAAGCATCGGGGTAAGTAATTGTTTGGGTGTAAAGTTTAAGAGTTTTTTTAACCCGGCGTCAATCCAACCGGAATGCTCTGCTACCCCCACTCCAAGCATGGCAACTAAAACAATTCCTAATGGTGCAAATAGCACAAAGGTATTTACCATGCTCGCCAGGAATCCGGCCAGTTGAGTTCCGGTGAGTAAATTTTGAACATTTAAGCTATTTCCCGTCATTGGGTGAATTTCTCCAAAATCAAAAGGAGAAAGTATCGCAGATAAAACCCAAACAAAAATTAATAAGTAAAAAAATAGAATCGCAGGATCGGGTAGTTTATTCCCTAATTTTTCAACTAAGTCAAGTGCTTTGTTCACAAAACCTTTTTTCTTGACAACTTGAGCTTCTTCCATGTTATTTCGGTTGTTAGTTTTTAAAGATGCTAATTTAGAAAAATATGCCATATACAGCATAGATTTTTAAATTTTTAAAACCCTTTCTTGAATACCACTTTTTTATAGTTTACAAACTTTAGCATCTATTTATGTTTTTATTTAATAAAATTAACTAAAGATGTCATTACATTTACAAAATAAATAACCTTAAATTAAAAATTATGAAACGTATTGTAATCACAACACTTGTTATTGGACTTTTTTCTTTTGCTGGTTTGCAGGCTCAGATTAACGAAAATGTAAAAAAAGAGACCACTTTAAAAAAAGTAACTGTAAAAGATACCAACGTTGAAACCATTGTTGATAAAGAAGTAGATGAAAAAAGAAGTGTTATTAAAGTTGAAGGAACTGATGAAACAAATCAAAATTCTGAAGAATTAATAATCTCAGATGAAAAAAATTATTCTGTTGAGGTTATTGATAAGGAGTTAAATGTTGAAAATCAAAAAGACCTTGATAAACTCAAAAAAGAAGAAAATGAAAGAATCGACGGCCAACAGCGTGGGGTTCCAATTCAAACTGATGCAGACACTTTACAAAAGCCTAGAGTTTACAGTACATCTGAAAAAGAAAAAGTTAAAATGATTGAAGCTCACCAGCGTGGTGCTCCAACCCAAATGGGAAAAGCTGCCGTGGAAAAGTCAAAAACTACAAATACATTAAAAAAAGATGGAGGAGGAAATTAATTCTTAATTCATTAAAATCTTAAAAACTCGATTATTTTTAATAATCGGGTTTTTTATTTTTAAATTAGCCCTAAAAATATTTTCAATGAACTATTATCACTTTTTAATCACTTTTTTAATAGTGTCGTTTTCAGCTTTTGGTCAACACAAAAAGGCTTATACAATCTTTACCCCAGATGGTATTGAAACTCACTATAATGAATTAAAAGAAAAAGTCGAAAATTCAGATATACTTTTATTTGGAGAGCAACATAACAGTGCGATTTCTCACTGGTTACAGTTTGAATTGACAAAAGATTTAATTCAAACCAGGACGGTGAAATTGGGTGCTGAAATGTTTGAGCGTGACAATCAGGAACCATTGAATAAGTTTCTGAATGACCAAATTAACCAAAAGGGTTTGGACACTTTAGCCCGATTATGGTCAAATTATAAAACAGACTATGCACCACTAGTTATACTTGCCAAAGAAAACGATATTGAATTTATTGCTACAAATATACCCAGACGTTATGCAAGTATGGTTTTTAGAAATGGTTTTGAAGCATTAGACACCATTACAGCTGAAGAAAAAGGCTGGATAGCTCCTTTACCCATAGCTTTTGACCCAGAATTACCTACCTATCAAAATATCCTTACGATGATGGGAGAACACGGCACACCGGAACTTGTAAAAGCTCAGGCTATTAAAGATGCTACTATGGCTTATTCGATTCTAGAAAACAGGGTTGAAAATGAATTATTTATTCATTATAATGGGGCTTACCACAGTGATTTTTATGAAGGTATTTTATGGTATTTAAAGTTAACTGAACCCGATTTAAAATACAAAACCATTTCAACGGTTACTCAAAAGGATATATCATATCTTGAAGAAGAACACCTCGGGAAGGCAGATTTTATTATTGTTGTCAATGAGAATGTTACAACTACATATTAAAAAAATGAAACATAGATTTATACTTTTTTTTACATTCATATTAAGCATTTTAGTGAATGCTCAGGAGATTGCTGTTCTACAATACAATGGTGGAGGAGACTGGTATGCAAACCCAACTTCCCTACCCAATTTAATCAAATTCTCAAATCAAAATACCAATACAAAAATTGCAGAAAAGCCGCAAACAGTTGAAACCTCAAGCCTTGAAATTTTTCAATACCCTTTTGTACACATGACAGGTCACGGAAATGTTTTTTTTACTCCGGAAGATGTTTCAAATCTCAGAAACTATTTATTAAGTGGGGGATTTCTTCACATAGATGATAATTATGGAATGGATACCTTTTTAAGACCTGAATTACAAAAGCTATTTCCTGAAAAGGAATTGATTGAATTACCAGCTTCCCATCCCCTATTTTCATATCATTTTAAATTTCCAAAAGGCTTACCTAAAATTCATGAACACGATAACAAGCCGCCACAAGCTTTTGGGATTTTTGATGAAGACAGACTCATTTTATTGTACACTTATGAAACTGATTTAGGCAATGGTTGGGAAAACCCTGAAGTACATAACAACCCTGAAGAGGTAAGACAAAAAGCTTTACAAATGGGTGCAAATATTATTAAATTTGCTTTTGAGAATTAACCTAAAAAAATATTAAACATGGTTGCAAAAGAGATTACAAAAGGAATTCTTCAAGCTGTAGCAATTATTTTTGGCTTTGTTTTTTTAGGTTGGTTTTTTTATAATATCCAAAGTGTTCTTCTATATATCGTGCTGGCAGGAGTAGTAACTCTAATAGGAAGGCCCATTGTATTGTTTTTAAAAGAACGATTGCTATTTAAAAACTTATTAGCTGTTATTTTAACAATGGTAATTATTTTTGGCTTCTTAATTGGTCTATTGTTGCTGTTTATTCCTTTAATAAAGCAACAAAGCCATAATCTTTCGCTTCTCAATATTGATTCACTTTCAATGACCGTTGAAAATTTATATTCAGAAATATTGGTTTATTTCTCAGGGCCTAATTTTGACTTGGAATCTAAAGTAAATAATTCAGACTTTATGAATTCGATAGATTTTGGGTTTATCCCAGAATTTATAAACAGCTTTTTAAGCGCATTGGGATCGTTTAGTATTGGTTTATTCTCAGTGATTTTCATTTCGTTTTTTCTATTAAAAGATAGTAAACTACTAGAAAATGGGATATTGACCTTTATCCCAGATGAAAAAGAAACTCGATTTGAACAATCTTTGGTTAAGATTAAGAATTTATTATCCCGCTACTTTATTGGACTTGTTTTTCAAATTATGGTTCTTTTTATTATCTATTCATTTGTGTTGTTGTTTTTTGGGATAGACAATGCTGTTGTCATAGCATTTTTGTGTGCCTTGTTAAATATTATTCCTTATTTAGGCCCCTTAATTGGTGCTTTTGTTATGATGTTTCTAACAATGTCTAGCAATCTTGGGCAGGATTTTAGTTCTGTGATTTTGCCCACAACAATTTATGTAATGATTGGTTTTGCAATTGGGCAATTGATAGATAATTTTTTAAGTCAACCGCTCATTTTTTCAAACAGCGTGCGCTCACACCCTCTTGAAATCTTCTTGGTAATTATCATTGGTGGGTTGTTGTTTGGTGTCCTTGGAATGATAGCTGCTGTACCTTCTTATACAGTAATAAAAGTGATTAGCAAAGAGTTTTTATCTGAAAACAAAATAGTAAAAAGACTCACCCAAAATCTTTAACTTTTAGTTTGAACAAATCTATTTTAAATACAGAAGTTCAGAACTTTATTCATGATAATTTAAATGAGGATCTTGTAAAACTCACAATGAAAGGATCTCCATTTTCCAATGTTTCTATTCAAGAAATTGTCATTCAAATTCAGGGTAGATTAAAAGCAAAAAGTAAACTTCCTACCTGGTTTAAAACAAAAGACATCTATTATCCTCCAAAATTACATATCGAGCAAACCTCTTCAGAAGCTACAGCACAATACAAAAGTGAATTGGTTAGAGGTGACACTATAGCAGATTTGACAGGTGGATTTGGAGTTGATACTTTGTATTTTTCGAAAAAGTTTAAAGAAACTTCTCATTTTGAAATAAACAACAAACTTTCAAAAATTGTATCTCATAACTTTTCGATTTTAAGCACAAAAATACGTTGCTATAATGATGATGGAATTAAGGCAATAAAAAATAAAAAGTTTGATGTAATTTTCGTAGATCCCTCAAGACGCAATGAAACAAAAGGAAAGGTATTTTATCTCTCAGATTGCCTGCCAAATGTTGCTATTCATCTAGATTACCTTCTCAAACATTGTTCTACTTTAATGATTAAAACCTCACCAATGCTAGATATTAGTGCAGGATTAAAAGAACTTAGTCACGTATATCAAATTCATATTGTTGCTGTTAAAAACGAAGTGAAAGAATTGATATGGTTGATTGAAATAGGTAGAAAAAGCAATGTTAATATAGTGACTGTAAATATTTTAGAGCCTAATAATGAAGTATTTGAGGCGCCATTAAATTTAAATAGTGATATAAACTATTCTTTACCCAAAAAATTTCTCTATGAGCCCAATGCAGCAATTATGAAGAGTGGCCTCTTTGAGGCATTGTGTTTAAAATTTCCTGTTGAAAAAATAGCCTCAAATTCGCATTTATTTACAAGTGACTACTTGATTGATTTTCCCGGAAGACGATTTGAAGTTTCAAAAGTAATTCCTTATGCTAAAGCAGAAGTAAAAAAAGCACTTTTGGGAATCAAAGCAAATATATCAACAAGAAATTTTCCAGAAACAGTTTCAAGGTTAAAAACCAAATGGAAAATCAAGGATGGTGGTGATTCATACTTGTTTTTTACTACCAATACTAGCAGCAATAAAATTGTAATTTTCTGCCAGAAAGTTTAAATAACAAAACCCCATAAAATAATAAAACCCCACAAAAAATGTGAGGCTTTGTGTGATCGCGAGAGGATTCGAACCTCTGACCGTCTGCTTAGAAGGCAGATGCTCTATCCAGCTGAGCTACGCGACCAGAGTTTAAATAATATTGTCGGGGTGGCAGGATTCGAACCTGCGACCTCCTGCTCCCAAAGCAGGCGCGATGACCGGGCTACGCTACACCCCGAAATATTTAATTCAAAGAGAGTGAAATTTCAATAATTTATTGAAAAACAGAGTATTTTGCGGAGAGTGTGGGATTCGAACCCACGCGACAGTTACCCGTCGACAGTTTAGCAAACTGCTCCATTAACCACTCTGGCAACTCTCCTAAAATTAGAACTTATCTACCCTTAAAAGGCGGATGCAAATGTAAGCTATCAAAACTTATATCACAACAAAAATTTAAAAAAATATTTAAGCTATTTATATTGAATCAACTACCTCATTGTCCTTCTTTAGAATTAGTGTTTTATTAAAAAAATATTAAGCATATTCTCAGTTAATATCTTAAAAGCAATTTAAAACAGAACTTTTTGTTTAGATTGATAATTGCCTTTATTTTATGTAAATTTGTTTCTTTAAAAATTTAAACTTTATAAAATATACATAATGAGTAAAAATGTAGTAATAGTATCAGCTGCAAGAACACCAATTGGCAGTTTTATGGGAGGCTTATCCTCCTTTTCAGCAGCTCAACTTGGTTCATTTGCAATAAAAGGAGCACTCAAAAAAATAAATCTTGATCCAAATCTTGTTCAAGAAGTTTTAATGGGCAATGTTGTACAGGCTGGTGTGGGTCAAGCACCTGCCCGCCAGGCTGCTATGGGTGCCGGAATACCTGACACTGTTGGATGTACTACTGTAAACAAAGTTTGTGCCTCTGGTATGAAAGCCGTAATGCAAGCTGCTCAAGCTATAAAATCTGGAGACGCAAATATCGTTGTTGCCGGAGGCATGGAAAGCATGAGTAACATTCCACATTATGCATATTTAAGACAGGGAACAAAGTTTGGTCCATCAACTATGATGGATGGCATGCAAAAAGATGGACTGGTTGATGCCTATGATAACAATGCTATGGGAGTTTGTGCAGATGAATGCGCTGTCGAATACAATTTTTCAAGAGAAGACCAGGATAAATTTGCTATTCAATCCTATGAAAGATCTGCAAAAGCCTGGAAAGAAGGAAAATTTGCTAAGGAAGTAATTCCTGTTGAAGTACCACAAAGAAAAGGAGATCCCATAACAATTTCAGAAGATGAAGAGTTTAAAAATGTTTTTATTGACAAAATTCCCCATTTAAGACCTGCTTTCACTAAAGAAGGAACTGTTACAGCTGCGAATGCTTCCACCATTAATGATGGTGCGGGAGCAGTTGTTTTAATGTCTGAAGAAAAAGCAAAAGAACTTGGTCTAAAACCGTTGGCAATCATTAAAAGTTATGCAGACGCTGCACAGGAGCCCAAATGGTTTACTACAGCTCCGGCAAAAGCTTTGCCTCTGGCGCTAAATAAAGCAGGAGTTACTATTAATGATATTGATTACTTTGAATTCAACGAGGCATTTTCTGTTGTTGGTCTGGCAAATATGAAAATTTTGGGTCTCAACGATTCAAATGTAAATGTGAATGGTGGAGCTGTTTCTTTAGGACACCCATTGGGTTGTAGCGGTGTGAGAATTTTAATAACACTCCTTAATGTTTTAGAACAAAACAATGCAAAACTTGGTGCTGCTGCAATATGTAATGGCGGCGGAGGGGCCTCTGCAATGGTTATTGAAAGAGTATAAATGAAACATTCCTTCTTAAAGTCTATTGCAACTCTAAAAATCCTTCAAAAGAATGGTTCATGTGTTTTTTTTAAAACATTTAAAATTGTCACATGAGATATGGCCTTTGCAATCTTAGTCTAGTCCCGTTAAGGCTTGAACCTAGCGATAGAAGTGAGATGGTCTCACAGTTATTGTATGGTGAGCATTTCAAAATCATTGAAAGTAATAAAAAATGGTGCAAAATAAGGCTTGCATTTGATAACTATGAAGGCTGGATAGATTCTAAACAATTTTTAGAAATAAATTCAGAAATATATCATTTCTTAGAAGAACAGACTCCAAAAATGACTTCTGACATTATGGAGTTTATTTCAGATCGTAATGGGACATTAATTCCTGTACCAATTGGTTCAAATCTTAATGCTTTACCCTATTTAAATCATTCTTTTGATGGTAATTTCGTAAAAGGCGTCCAAAAAAAGCAAAATCTCATTGAAACAGCTTTACTCTTTTTAAACTCACCTTATTTATGGGGAGGTAAAAGTGCTTTTGGGATTGATTGTAGTGGTTTTACACAGTTAGTATATAAATTAAATGGGGTTAGTTTATTAAGAGATGCTAAAGATCAGGCAACTCAAGGTGAAACCCTAAGTTTTATAGAAGAAAGTGAACCGGGTGATCTTGCATTTTTTGACAACAGTGAGGGCGTCATAACTCACGTTGGTATTATAATGAATGATAATTATATCATTCATGCCCACGGAAAAGTTAGAATTGACTTATTAGACCATAGCGGAATTTTTAACATTGAATTAAAAAAACACAGTCATAAATTAAGAGTTATTAAAAAAATTATTCATCAATAGCCAAAGCCATTGAAAATTTCTTGAAATTATGAAAAACTTCTATTTAGTTTTAATTATTACACTTTCATTAGTCTCTATTTTAAGCTCTCAAGACAATAATACACAACCAATCTATGACTATTTAGTTTGGCAAGATGAGTTTGAGGAAAATGGTTTGCCAAATTTTGAAAAATGGCATCATCAAACTTTATTACCAAATGGCAACTCTTGGTACAATGGGGAAATACAGCATTATACAAATAGAATTGAAAACACCAATATTGAGAACGGGGTTTTAAACATTACTGCAATCAATGAAGCTTATACTGATCAGGGTGTTACGAAACAATACACATCTGCCCGTCTTAATTCAAAATTTGCATTCACTTATGGACGGGTCGAAGTGCGAGCCAAACTGCCCACAGGTATAGGAACCTGGCCTGCATTATGGACACTTGGAAAAAACATAATTGAGCCAGGAGCATACTGGGATTTAGAAGGATTTGGAACGCAATATTGGCCTGCATGTGGTGAAATCGATATTATGGAACATTGGGGTGCAAATCAAAATTTTGTTCAAAGTGCTATTCATACACCATCAAGTTATGGAGGTACAATAAATCACGGAGGTCAATTCATACAAACTGCTTCTTCAGATTTTCATATTTATACTCTGGAATGGTATCCGGATAGAATGGTTTTTTCTGTTGATGGTGTTGTTCATTACCAATATGAACCAGAGGTTTTTAATTCAGACACCTGGCCATTCAATCAAGAGCAATATATTTTACTTAATTTTGCGATTCTTCCTTCAATTGACCCAAATTTTACTTCAGATTCTTTGGAAATAGATTATGTGAGGGTATATCAAGAAGCTCCTTTAAGCAGTAATGACGAACAAAAAAGTCTGGAAATTTATTTAACCCCAAATCCAATAGCATCATCTGCTACTTTTGAAATTAAGAATGATGATATTGGTGGAATTCTCTCAATTTTTTCAATTCAAGGTGATTTTATAGAAGAGTTTTCAATATTATCATCAAAAACTAAAATTGATTTTTCTAGTTATGTAAAGGGCATTTATATAGCAAACTATATATACGACAATAAAAATCAAGTAATTAAATTAGTAAAAAAGTAAACGTTTAAAAACCCTAAAATAATTGTTCTTAATAAAAAAAGGGTTCATTTAAAACATGAACCCTTTTACATATATAATGTTGAAACTTACTTTTTATTCTTCATTTGCCTCTATTCTTGATTTCATTTCTTTGTACTTGGCATCTTCTCCAAGAATTGAATAAATATTCATCAAAGTTCTTAAAATGTTTGCATCATTAGGTCTCGCTTTCAAGGCACTTTCTAGATAAGGAACAGCTTCATTATACATATTATTTCTTTGACTAATCAATTCGTCATAACGTTTATTATCTTTTGCAGAGGTTCCCAAGGAATTCATTTCTTCAATGAGAGCTTGTTCTTGATCTAGTATTAATACCGCCATATTCACCTGCGCGTTTACATAATTAGGATCTAATTCAAGAGCTCTTTTATAATAATTTATTGCATTTTCATTATCACCAATTTCAGACGCACTTACTCCAAGATTGTAAAATAACTCAGGGTTGTCAGGGTCAGAAGCAACAACTTGTTGCATAAGTTCATTGTATTTCTTCATATCATTCATTTGAAGTGCAATGTTGGCTTCAGCCTTAATTAATGACACATCATTTGGGTCGTCTTTTCTGGCATTTGAAATCAATTCTTTTGCTTCTTCAATTTTTCCATTTTCAACATATAGAACTCCTAAATCTCTCAATATAACTGGTCTTCTGGATTCTGACATTCTTTCCTGAGGTCTTACATAGTCCCCAGACATCATATAAAGGTTTTGTTCTTCTTTATCTGCAAACGTATCAACTTCTCCTGTTTCTTTATGAGTAGCAACATATTCCTTTTCAATACCTGTATAGCCAAGATTTAGTAAATCTTCATAATAATTCATAGCTAGTACATATTCTTGTGCATTCATTGCATTTGTTGCTGCAAAATAAAGATAAGCCGTATCAACTTTACTTATAGTATAGCTTGCATAGAGTTTTTTTGAAGCATCACTATACTTTTGAGCGTTTTGATCCTGAATAGCAGAATTTACTAATCTTACCAATAGAGCTTGAATTTCATCTTCAGCTTCTTTTGTATATTTTTGCTTACCAATAGATTCAATCTCTGCAACCTTTTTAAATGCATCAACAGATGTCATTAAGTCTTCTTGCTTATTACCGGCAGCTCCTAAATATGCTTGACCCTTGTAGAGATAAAACTCTGCCTTTTGGTCATTATCTGCACTATTTATTTGATTTTCAATAGATGCCAAAATTTTCTTTGCTTGTTCAAAGGAGCCATTTTTGATTTCTTTAGAGGCATCTCGCAATTCCTTTTTTTGTGAATATGATAGTACAGCCAATAATAGAGCTGTAATAATCAAAATTGTTTTTTTCATTGTTTTAAAGTTTAATTATTCTTTATTATTATTGTTTAAATCAATATCTGTTCCACTTTCATTAGTATCACCATTTTCTACTTCTACATCATCTTTCAAGGTTTTTGCGACTGCAGCAATGGCATCGTCTTCTCTAACCTTTATTAGCCGAACCCCTTGAGTTGCTCTTCCCATTACTCTAAGGTCATCAACAGACATTCTAATTGCAATACCTGATTTATTGATAATCATCAAGTCATCATTGTCAAGAACACTTTTGATAGCTACTAAATTACCGGTTTTTTCTGTAATTGAAATTGTTTTAACACCTTTTCCTCCTCTGTTTGTGATTCTGTAAATCGCTTCACCATCTTCAGGATCATCAATATAGGTACGTTTACCATATCCATTTTCAGATACAACGAGAACAGTTTCTTCTCTTGGATTATCAATAGCTATCATCCCAATTACTTCGTCTTGCTCGTTAGCAAGTGTTATTCCTCTTACTCCGGAAGCATTTCTGCCCATAGGTCTGGTCTTTTCTTCTTCAAACCGAACAGCTTTACCAGACTTTACTGCAAGCATTATCTGGCTGTCACCGGTAGTTAATTTTGCTTCTAAAAGTTCATCTTCTTCTCTAATCGTTATTGCATTAATACCATTGGTTCTGGGTCGTGAATACTGCTCTAGAGGCGTTTTTTTGACCTGACCTTTTTTAGTTGCCATGATAACAAAATGGCTGTTGATGTAGTCTTCATCTTTAAGGTCTTGAACACAAATAAATGCCTTAACTTTATCATCTTGCTCAATGTTTATCAAGTTTTGAATGGCTCTTCCTTTTGAAGTTCTTGAGCCTTCAGGAATTTCAAAGACACGCATCCAGAAACATTTTCCTTTTTGAGTAAAGAACAACATATATTGGTGATTAGTGCCCACAAACAAATGTTCTAAAAAGTCTTCATTTCTTGTTGCTGAAGCTTTTTGTCCCACTCCACCCCTATTCTGTGTTTTATATTCATTAAGTGGAGTTCGTTTAATGTAACCAGCATGTGAAATTGTTATTACTACTTTTTCGTCGGCAATAAGATCTGTTATTGAAACATCTCCACCGGCATATTCAATTGTGGACCTACGTTCATCTCCATATTTACTTTTAATTTCCAGTAATTCTTCTTTAATAATCTCCATTCTTTTTTCTACACTGGCAAGTATGTCTTTGTAGTTTTGAATGGTTTTCATCAATTCTTCATATTCACTGCGCAGCTTATCTTGCTCAAGACCTGTCAATTGACGCAATCTCATCTCTACGATTGCTTTTGCTTGAATTTCAGTTAATTCAAATGCATCAACCAGTTTTTGACGGGCTTCATCTGCGTTTGAGGAAGCTCTAATTAATCTAATAACCTCATCAATATTGTCTGATGCAATAATTAAACCTTCAAGTATGTGAGCTCTTTCTTCTGCTTTTCGAAGTAAATATTCTGTTCTTCTAACAACGACTTCGTGGCGATGCTCAACAAAATACTGAATTAACTGCTTTAGATTAAGCATTTGTGGTCTTCCCTTTACAAGCGCAATGTTATTAACACTAAAAGAAGATTGAAGTGATGTGTACTTATAAAGTGTATTTAGAACTATATTTGGAACCGCATCTCTTTTTAAAATATAAACAATACGCATTCCGTTTCTATCAGATTCATCGCGAATATTTGAAATGCCCTCGATTTTCTTTTCATTGACCAAATCTGCCGTTTTTTTAATCATATCGGCTTTGTTGATTTGGTAGGGTATTTCTGTAACTATAATGCACTCTTTACCTTTAACTTCTTCAATTGTAGCTTTTGCTCTCATCACAACACGAC
The DNA here is from genome assembly GCA_963977065.1 of uncultured Flavobacteriaceae bacterium. GTDB lineage: Bacteria > Bacteroidota > Bacteroidia > Flavobacteriales > Flavobacteriaceae > Planktosalinus. Next base: position 26,355 of record CAXBNF010000028.1, read on the forward strand.
CCCTTCCGGTTTCAAAAGCTTCTTTTACACCTTCATAACCATAAATAATTCCACCTGTGGGAAAATCAGGTGCCTTAATATGAGTCATCAACTCTGCTATGTCTATATCATTGTTTTCGATATAGGCAACTGTACCATCAATTACTTCAGATAGGTTATGCGGAGGCATATTTGTTGCCATTCCTACAGCTATACCCGAAGCACCATTTATCAACAAACCGGGGACACGTGTTGGTAAAACTGTGGGTTCTTCCAAGGTGTCATCAAAATTTAACTGAAAATCAACGGTTTCTTTGTCAATATCTGCCAGCATGTCTTCAGAAATCTTCTGCATTCTGGCTTCTGTATAACGCATTGCAGCCGGGCTATCTCCATCTATTGACCCAAAGTTTCCTTGTCCATCAACAAGCATATAACGTAAACTCCACTCTTGAGCCATACGAACCATTGCGTCATATACAGAAGTGTCACCATGTGGGTGGTACTTACCTAAAACTTCACCCACAATTCTGGCTGATTTTTTGTGGGCAGTATTTGATCTAACGCCCAGCTCGTGCATGCCAAATAATACACGTCTGTGAACAGGTTTCATTCCGTCTCTAACATCAGGAAGTGCACGTGACACAATGACCGACATAGAGTAATCTATGTAAGCTGATTTCATTTCCTCCTCAATGTTGATAGGAATCAATTTTTCACCTTCATTCATATGTTTTATATTTTATTTTTAATTAGCAAATTGTAGAGGGCAATATACAGCTTTTGAGGCTTTTTTTGATACTAATCAAGGTGTGTTTTACACTATTTTATTAACAAAAAGCACCCCAAAAACAGTTAATAAATAGCCATTAAATAATTTTTATTTTGGAAAGTTTTTTTGTCTTTTTACTACAACAGGTTTAAGTAGGAATAGTTTTTGTACATTACTTGCTTATTTCGTAAATTTATACTCAAAGAAAATACTATGGACGATAATTTTTCCCCAAGAGTTAAAGATGTAATTGCTTACAGTAAAGAAGAAGCATTGCGGCTGGGACACGACTTCATTGGCACTGAGCACCTGATGTTGGGTTTGCTTCGCGATGGAAATGGAAAAGCAATAAACATACTTAACGCCCTCGATATAGACTTAAATCAACTTAGAAGAAAAGTTGAAATATTAAGCCCTGCAAATCCAAATACTGCTACTCTGGCAAATGATAAAAAGAATTTGCATCTCACAAGACAAGCAGAACGTGCACTTAAAACTACTTTTTTGGAAGCAAAACTATTCCAAAGTTCTTCAATAAATACAGCACATCTTTTGTTGTGTATTTTGAGGAATGAAAATGACCCAACAACAAAATTGCTCAACAAATTAAAATTAGACTACGATAGTGTGAAAGACCAATTTAAATTTATGATTGCAAATGATGAAAATTCTTTCCAATCACCCACATCAGAATCGTTTCCTAATGATGATGATGAAGCAGGTACTTCAAATGAGGGTTCAAAGGATACCCCATTTGGCACATCCGGTACTGCAAAACAAAATAAAAAATCAAAAACCCCCGTATTAGATAATTTTGGACGTGATTTAACCGCCCTGGCAGATGAAGGAAAACTCGATCCCGTTGTAGGCCGTGAAAAAGAAATTCAGAGAGTCTCACAAATCCTAAGCAGAAGAAAGAAAAACAACCCCCTTCTTATAGGTGAGCCCGGTGTGGGTAAATCTGCTATAGCTGAAGGTCTCGCATTACGCATCATTCAAAGAAAAGTTTCAAGGATTCTTTTTGACAAACGCGTCGTAACTCTTGACCTCGCAAGCCTAGTTGCAGGAACCAAATACCGTGGACAATTTGAAGAGCGCATGAAAGCCGTAATGAATGAACTCGAAAAAAATGACGACATCATTCTTTTTATTGATGAAATTCATACCATAGTTGGTGCAGGTGGTGCAACCGGTTCGCTTGATGCCTCTAATATGTTTAAACCTGCCCTCGCTCGTGGCGAAATACAATGTATTGGTGCAACAACACTCGATGAATACAGACAGTACATAGAAAAAGACGGCGCACTTGAAAGAAGATTTCAAAAAGTAATCATCGAGCCAACTAATGTTGAAGAAACTGTTGAGATTTTAAACAACATCAAAGACAAATATGAATCGCATCACAATGTGACTTATACAGATGAAGCAATTAATGCTTGTGTAGTATTGACAAACAGATATATGACAGACCGTTTCCTTCCAGATAAAGCTATCGACGCTTTGGATGAAGCAGGCTCCAGAGTACACATCACAAATATCAACGTGCCCGATAAAATAGTTGAAATTGAAGCACAACTGGAAGAAGTAAGAGAACAAAAAAATTCTGTTGTCAAAAAACAAAAATACGAAGAAGCTGCTAAACTGCGGGATGATGAGAAAAAACTTGAAAAAGAATTGGCAATAGCTCAAGAAGAATGGGAAAATGAATCAAAACTCCACAGAGAAACCGTCACAGAAGAAAACGTAGCTGAGGTTGTTTCTATGATTACAGGAGTACCAGTCAACAGAATTGCGCAAACAGAAATTAAAAAACTATCAGAGTTACCTAAACAAATTAAAGGAAAAGTTATTGGTCAAGATGAGGCAGTTAATAAAGTTGTAAAGGCAATTCAGAGAAATCGTGCCGGGCTAAAAGATCCAAACAAACCCATAGGTTCCTTTATCTTTTTAGGGCAAACAGGAGTTGGAAAAACTCAGCTTGCGAAAGTTTTGGCTCGTGACCTTTTTGATTCAGAAAATGCATTGATTCGCATTGATATGAGTGAATATATGGAGAAATTTTCCATATCCAGACTTGTTGGCGCGCCTCCGGGGTATGTGGGCTATGAAGAAGGTGGTCAACTCACAGAAAAAATAAGACGCAAGCCTTATGCTGTGGTATTGCTAGACGAAATTGAAAAAGCCCACCCTGATGTTTTTAATATGTTACTTCAAGTTCTTGACGACGGCTATTTAACAGATAGCCTTGGTAGAAAAATAGACTTTAGAAACACAATTATCATTATGACATCAAATATTGGTGCAAGAAAACTAAAAGATTTTGGTCAAGGAGTTGGTTTTGGTACTGCTGCAAAAACAAGCCAGGCTGATGACAATGCAAAAAGTATTATTCAAAATGCACTCAAAAAAGCTTTTGCCCCTGAGTTTCTAAATCGGGTTGATGATGTCGTTGTTTTTAATGCTTTGGAAAAAGAAGATATCAATAAAATCATAGACATTGAGTTATCAAAACTTTTCCTTAGAATAAAAGATTTAGGGTATTCCCTCTCACTTACCAAAAATGCTAAAGACTATATCGCAGACAAAGGTTTTGACAAAGAATATGGGGCCAGACCATTAAATAGAGCCATACAAAAATACATTGAAGATGCGCTTGCAGAAGAAATAATTACTTCTAAACTAGTTGAAGGTGACCTTATAACTATGGACTTGGATAAAAAAACAAACGAATTGGTAATCAAAATCGAAAAAGAGAAAAAGACAACTGAATCCTAATGACTTGTAGAAAGAAAATCAAAATCAAGTATGCGTGCAGCTTTAAAATATGAGTTCTGTGACTTTTCAATTTTTGAAAATTTCATAATTGCAGTTATGCACGAGGGAGTTACAGTTCTTCCCAAACATAATTCTATTTTATTAGACCTTGTTGAAAAATACTTTAAAGACAGGCCTTTTGCATACATAACAAATAGAATAAATTCTTATTCTGTTGACCCAAAAGTTTTTGAAGAAACTTCAAAAATTAAAAATTTAGTTGCTTTTGCTGTCGTTTCTCAATCTGATGTAAGAATTGCAAACGCTTCATTTGAAAAACAGTTCCTGTCTAAACCCCATAAAAGTTTTACAAAACTTATTGATGCAATAGCCTGGTGTGAACAACTTGTTGAAGTATCAAAAAACAAATTTTAAAGAAGCAATAAATCAGCATCAATGCGAAAACTTTTCAAAAAAGAAACACTCGCTTTAATATCTATAGCAAGAACACGGTCCTCTTCTACAAAATTCACTTCATTTTGATACATCTCCAGAAATTTCTCTAGAAATGGAGAGGTTTTTTTGGGTGCTCTAAAATGAATTGCTTGCGACGCATTAAAGAGTTCAATAGACAATATTGTTTCCACATTATTTAAAATACGTAAACATTTTGTGGCAGCATTAGCCCCCATACTCACGTGATCCTCTTGTCCGTTTGAGGAAACAATTGAATCAACACTTGCCGGAGAAGCAAGTTGTTTGTTTTGGCTCACAATAGAGGCTGCAGTATATTGAGGAATCATAAAGCCGGAATTTAACCCGGGGTTTTTTACCAAAAAATGTGGTAAATCTCTGCTGCCGGAAATCAACTGGTAGGTACGCCTTTCAGATATACTACCCAATTCAGATAATGCAATCCCAAGATAATCTAATGCTAAGGCAAGGGGTTGCCCGTGAAAATTTCCACCGGATATTATTTTATCTTCTTCAATGAAAATATTAGGGTTGTCTGTAACCGAATTAATTTCTGTTTTAAACGTTTTTCTTACAAACTCAAGTGTATCTTTTGTAGCACCATGTACTTGTGGAATGCATCTAAAAGAATAAGGATCCTGAACATTTTGCTTTTCGTTTAAACTTATTTCACTTCCATTTAGAAAGTTTCTTATGTTTTCTGCAGTTTTAATTTGACCACTATGAGGTCGCAGCTCGTGAACTAGTGAATCAAACGGTGAAAGATTACAATCAAAAGCATCGATAGAGATTGAACCAATTAGATCTGCCAAATAAGATAATCTAAAAGCTTTTATTAATATAAAAATGCCATAAGCACTCATAAACTGTGTGCCGTTTAATAGAGCAAGACCCTCTTTCGCTTGAAGCAAAATGGGCTCCCATCCATACTTTATTAAAATATCATTTGTTGAAACAATTTCATCTTCAACATAAACCTCCCCCAAACCTAGTAGTGGTAAAGACAAATGAGCCAATGGTGCCAGATCACCTGATGCACCTAAACTTCCTTGAGTATAAATTACCGGTAAAATATTTTGATTGTAGAATTCAATAAGTCGTTCTACAGTTTGCAATTGAACGCCACTGTTTCCATAACTTAATGATTGAACTTTTAAAAGTATCATTAACTTTATAATCTCCTTTGGAACAAGTTCTCCCGTACCACATGCGTGTGATTTTACAAGATTACTTTGAAGATTTGTTAAATCAGATTTTGAAATTTTGATATTACAAAGCGATCCAAATCCTGTATTTATTCCATATACTGGAGACTCATCGTTTTGTATTTTTTTATCTAGATAATCTCTTGATTTTTTAATATTTAATACCGCTTCATCTGAAAGAGCCAGTAGTTTATTATTGTCAACAATATCGATAATAGTTTTTAAGTCAAGTATTTGACTGCTTATATAATGAAAGATGGACATTAAAAGAGTACATTATTTATTGGTGTCCCAAATGTAAAAATTATAAGATAAAATTTACCTTTTTTTATTTAAAGTTATTAAGAAGCAATCTTTCTTGTTTTTATAATAGAATTTTATAAAATACTATTCATACTCTCAAAAAGAACTATTAATAATTTATTGCAAAACAATAGGTTATCTAATTTATTAATTCTACATTTGCGCCTTATTAAAACAAATTTTTATTTTTATTATTATGCAAACAGGAACAGTAAAATTCTTCAATGATTCAAAAGGTTTTGGATTTATTAAAGACAACCAATCAAATGAAGAAATCTTCGTACACATTTCAGGTCTTATTGACGACATTAGAGAAGATGACGAAGTAACCTTTGAAACAGCTCAAGGTAAAAAAGGATTAAATGCAGTAAATGTTAAACTTGCGTAAGCAAAGTTTTTAATATATACCCTTTAAACTTTAAAAGCTCTCCAATATGGAGGGCTTTTTTGTTATATAATTTAAACACGTTCATATTTTTATATCGCTGGTTTTTAAACTCTTAAGTGTCTCTACCCAGTTTTGGCACGACCTTTGGTATTTATATAGCAACAAGTAATGCTAACCAAAACACAAGGCTATTACTAATTTTAAAACCCGCTATTATGAAAAATCTAATTTTAACATTCGCAAGCATCTGCTTCAGTTTTTTTGCGATGCAAAGTTCAGCAAATGATTCTGGATACTACACTTCCTATGATGGAAACAAATTCATTTTTGTGGAGGGTGGTATTAAGTTTTCAGTTTTCCCTGATGGACAATTTGACTTTGTTTACCTGGGTCACCAAGGCACAGAAATATCAATAAGCACTCCCAATGTAGCGGTAAATTTTAATTCAGGTTATAATTATGATGCCTACATTCAATATGATAGTTATGGAGCCGTTATTCAAATTGAGGATACCCCTATCTATTATGACCATTATGGTCGTATTGTTAGAGCCGGTGGTGTAACCATAAGATACAATAACAGAAGACTTGTACAAGTTGGCGGTTTATATGTACACTACAATCCATATGGATATTATTCTCATTACACAGGCTATATTAATTATTACAACAGATATTATGTCTACAGGCCTTGGCACGTTTACTATGCTATACCTTATTATACATATTGTGTAGTTTACACTACTCCATATAGAAGATATTATTCTCCTGTAAGGTATAGCTACAGCTACCACAGGCAACACTACCGAAATGGTTATGCTTATATGAATGGAAGACGGGAGTTTTACAGACCCGGAAGTAGAATTCACTATCGTGATGGCCGTGTTGCTGAAAATAGTAACTTCAGAAGTTCAGGAAGACAGAAAAGTGTTGCTTCTACAACTTATAGAAGAGATGATAACGTTGTTAGAAATAACTTTAATTCAAGAACAGATAGAGTTCAGCAAAGAGGTACACCAAATAGCTCTGCTGTATCAAGAACAGATAGAATCCAGCAAAGAGGTACACCAAATAGTTCTACTGTATCAAGAACAGACAGA
>CAXBNF010000029.1:0-30853 GCA_963977065.1 uncultured Flavobacteriaceae bacterium
GCCCAAGGTAATGTCATCATCAGCATCGCTTAAAGTGAATAAAGCAAAGCCGTTGTTGTCGTCGTCGCATAAAATTAAGGGAGAGGGGGTGGGGTTAATTGTGGGCGGTGTATCCAGTACAATATCAAAACTTTGGGCTGTATCAAAACAAGTGGGCTGCGCTATATTTTCGATTCTAACAAACAATGTTGTAGGAGAAACATTGACATTATATGGATTTGGTAAAGCACCTATATTTGCATCGGCATCAGCTTGAGAAAGGTGATAGGTTACATTAAATTCCAGTGGATTTTGAGCTCCAAGAACTTGTGGGGTAAAAATGGCTTGTAAATTCACTAATTCATCACCCGAGTTGTCTTGATCACAAATTGCAAAAGGGTTTGGAGTTACAGGATCTGAAGTTACAGAGGCAAATGTAATTGCAAAAGAAGCTGTGATAAAACAGGTTCCCGTTGCATTTTCAATTCTGATGTAAATCACCTCTGTAGTTCCCGTGATTGGGTAGGCAGCAGGAGTTGCAATGGGCGCATTGCCGGTATCTGCATCTGCCTGAGAATTGTGATAAGAAACAGAAAACTCAACGGGATCTTGACCTCCGAGAACGATGGGAGTATTTACGGTTAAATCAAAAATACCGGGAGTTGCTCCATCATCACAAATAAAAAGATTGATGGGCGGACTCGCAATGACAGGCTGGGGTAAAAATTCAATTAAAATATCATCAGTTACACTACAAGTGGGATCTAATGGGTCAATAACCTCTACACTATAAAGACCAGAGTTTGGAGCTGTTACAGTAAAAGTAGGATTTAAGGCAGAAGGCGGTCCTTGAGAAATTCCTCCAAAAAACCATTCATAAGTAGCTCCGGCAGGCGCATCTGCACTCGCGTCTAAAATAATATTACTATCGTCACAAGTTGAAATATCTGGACCTAAATCTACAGTAAAAGAAGCAGATGTTGTTACTACAACTTCATCAGTCAAAACAACTACGTCGCCGTTACAGGTATTTGTGTAAGTCACTTGAGCTGTATAGGTTCCCGGGGCACAAACATTAATTGTAGGGGTATTGCCTATTACAACCCCACCTTCATCCAACCAAACAAAATCATACGTTGGCACACCAATGGGCGAAAACTGCCAAGCTTCATTTGTGGCTGTCCAGGGCGAATCAGATGTATTTCTGCCGGGGGGTACAAATGCAACCGTACCGGCGTTGTTTTGTATTCCAAGTGCAGCATTACCATCATTCCAGCCCGGACAAGCAGGCTTGTCTTGGATGTAAATTTCAATCACATTGGAAAATTCGTAGAAGACCGCCATATGAGTGGCTTCTAAACTAGTACAAGAGAAAAGTGGCACTTCAAAATAAGAAACTACCAAAACACGGTTTGGAAAAGTACCCAATACTTCATACCCTATTTCTTCTGTTGTGGATACAGAGGGATCAATATCGTGGACAGGAGTAAAAACATTTGCTTCAGACAAAGCTTCTTGTGTATTATTAGGCAAATCCTCAGAAAATGACCATGCATTTGAAATATCAGATGCATCTACATCAAATCTTAGCACACCATTTGAACCTACTTGAAATTGTTGTTCCAGATTTCCAAAAAAACAAAAATCAAATGGTAAATCTTCAACTACTGACCATCTATCATCAAAATTAGGATTCAATTGAGTTGCTAAACCATTAAAAGGAAATGGCGGATTAAAAGGAATGGACGAAACAGTGTAGTTCTCGCTGATTGTTTCAAAAGTTTCCAAGAAGTCTGCTGTTAAATCAACACAACCACCACCCACACAATCAATAGTTTGATCAGGTCCGGCATCGACAAATAAGGAACCCGGGCCTTGAGCAAATAGTTGAACTGAAAAAAAGAAACTAAATAACACTAGAAATTTGGGGACTAAATATCTCATTGCTTAAAAAATTATGACGCCCGAAAATTAAGAAATTATTATGAAAATGTAAGAATATTGCCGTTAAAATATCAAATTCACTATTTCCCTATCTTATCGAGAATAGCTATCTTTGCAAACTATTTGCTAAAGGCAAAATGAATTTTAACAATATGGGTTTAGAAAAACATTTAAAAAAAATAGAAGAACTGGGCGAAAATCATATCGGAACTTCCAGTGATACCCCTCTAAGAGCAGACGCTTTTGAATTAAGTGATATCGAAAAAATCGCCCTCATCAAAGAGGATGTCAAACACATTATGGAAACACTGGGACTCGATTTAACAGACGACAGCCTTCAAGGCACTCCTAACCGCGTTGCCAAAATGTTTGTCAATGAAATTTTTGGTGGTTTGCATCCTGACAGAAGACCCAAAGCTTCTACCTTTGACAATAAATACAAATATGGCGAAATGCTGGTAGAAAAAAACATCACTGTTTATTCTACCTGTGAGCACCACCTCCTTCCCATTGTAGGAAAAGCTCACGTGGCCTATATTTCTTCCGGGCAAGTGATTGGTCTTTCAAAAATGAACCGTATTGTGGATTATTTTGCAAAAAGACCTCAAGTACAAGAAAGACTTACGATACAAATTGTAAAAGAATTACAAAAAGCCCTCAATACTGAAGATGTTGCCTGTGTGATTGATGCCAAACATTTGTGTGTCAATTCAAGAGGAATTCGCGATATTGACAGTAGTACAGTTACTTCAGAGTTTGGTGGTAAATTTAAAGAGGCTGCTGTGAGAAGAGAGTTTTTGGATTATATACAAATGGGGACTGAGTTTTAGGGGTTGCTTGATGACGGGTGACCGATGACGGATGATGAAAAACGAAAGTTTTAGAATTCTTGAATTAATAACGCTTTTAAATTGCATTCACTATGGAATCTAAATTTAAATTTGAGAAATTGGTCATTTGGCAAAAAGCAATGGATTTTGGTGAAGACATCAATCTAATTTCTGAGAAATTTAATAAGAAAGAACTTTACAATTTAAGTACGCAAATATGCAGGGCAGCAGACTCAATTGCACTTAACATTTCCGAAGGGAGCATTGGCCAGTCAAATGCTGAACAAAAAAAATTCATCGGATATGCCATTCGCTCTTTAGCCGAAACTGTAACTTGTCTTCACAAAGCTTTGAGAAGAAAATACATCAATCAGGACGAATTTAAAACATTATATGACGAGTCATTCCATCTGATGAATATGCTAATAAAATTTAAAAATACAATCAAATAAAAACCGGTCATCGGTCAACCGTCATCTGTCTCATCAGCATTATGAAGATATACAAAAAACAACTTTTTCAGATTTAAAAACACAATCAACCAAAACCCGGTCATCGGTAACCCGTCATCGGTCCCAACATCATTATGGAATTATACAAAAACCAACAACTGCAGATTTACAACTCCATTTCTAAAAAGAAAGAGACCTTCACACCCATTCATGAAGGAGCGATTGGGATGTATGTATGTGGACCTACGGTTTACAATAATGTGCATTTAGGAAATTGCCGTACTTTTCTCTCTTTTGACCTGGTTTTTCGTTACCTAAAGCATCTAGGATTTAAAGTGCGCTATGTGCGAAATATAACTGATGCGGGACATCTTGAAAACGATGCAGACAGCGGCGAAGACCGCATTGCCAAAAGAGCCCGTATTGAAGAAATCGAGCCTATGGAAGTAGTACAGCGCTACACCATCGATTTTCATAACACTATGGCCAAATTCAATGCCCTCCCTCCCAGCATTGAGCCCACAGCTACCGGGCATATTATTGAACAAATAGGCATTGTAGAAGAAATTCTAAAAAATGGTTTCGCTTATGAGCGAAATGGTTCCGTTTATTTTGATGTACTTAAATTTAATGAATCACACCACTACGGAAAGCTAAGCGGAAGAAATCTCGAAGATATGATTGCCAACTCCCGCGAATTGGAAGGGCAAAGCGATAAAAAGAATCCGCAAGATTTTGCTTTATGGAAAAGAGCAGAACCGCAGCACATTATGCGATGGCCCTCCCCCTGGAGCGATGGTTTTCCGGGATGGCATCTTGAATGTACTGCTATGAGCACCAAATATTTGGGCGAGCAATTTGACATTCACGGCGGCGGAATGGATTTAAAATTTCCTCACCACGAGTGTGAGATTGCCCAAAGCGAAGCCTTTTGTAGTAAAACTCCTGTAAATTACTGGATGCACGCCAATATGCTGACCCTTAACGGGCAAAAAATGGCCAAATCCACCGGGAACAATATTTTGCCCAACGAAATTTTCTCTGGTGAGAATACTGTTTTAGCGAAACCTTTTTCGCCCACGGTAACTAAATTTTTTATGTATCAGGCACATTACCGAAGCATTCTTGATTTTTCAAGCGATGCCCTTGAAGCTGCCGAAAAAGGATACAACCGCCTGATGGACGCCATCAACCAACTCGACAAACTTCCCACAGGAAATAAAACCACCCTGGATATCGCCGCATGGAAGCAATCTTGCTATGACGCTATGAATGATGACTTTAACAGTCCTATTCTCATTGCCCAGTTGTTTGAAGCCGCAAAATTTATCAATTCGGTAAAAGACGGCAAATCAAGCATCACTATTAAGGATTTAGAGCTTTTAAAAACCACCCTACACGCTTTTGTTTTTGATGTTTTAGGACTTCAGGAAGAAGTTGCCGGCAATCAAAACACAGGAAAACTTTCAGGCACAGTTGAGTTACTGATCGAGTTGAGAAATGAAGCCCGCGCCAATAAAGATTTCGCTACAAGCGACAAAATAAGAGATGAACTTGCTGCTATTGGGATTCAATTGAAAGATGGTAAAGACGGGACGACTTTTAGTTTGTAAAATTGCTCGATGACCGAAGACGGAAGACCGATGTTGGACGATTTAAAAATAATACACCTTGTTAAAAAAAATACTCATAGCGCCCTTTGTTTTTTTAATTAAGGTTTACCAAATTCTTATTTCACCGCTCACCCCTGCAACTTGCCGCTACCATCCCACCTGTTCGCATTACAGCAAGGAAGCATTACAAAAACACGGACTTTTAAAAGGTGGAAAATTGGCCATTAAACGAATTTTCAGTTGTCATCCTTGGGGCGGAAAGGGATATGACCCGGTGCCGTAGGGGGTTTTGATGTTTGTGATTTAGGGCTTGTGGTATCTATGTTTAAATGTTAAATCCAATTGGAATTTGGAATTTGGATTTTGGAATTTATAATTACTATCTTTAACCTCATAAATTTTAAAAACCACCTATGCACTTTTTAAGTTTTGTTTGGGACCCTTCTACCGGCTTGGATTTGGGTTTTATCACGCTTCATTATTACAGTTTGATGTTTGTTATCGCCTTTGGGTTGGGATGGTATCTTATGAAACGCATCTATGTGAGAGAAGGTATTGATCTGGAAAAACTGGACAGTATTTTTATTTATGCGGTGGTAGCAACACTTATTGGTGCGCGTCTGGGCCATGTCTTTTTTTATGACTGGGATTATTTTCAGCATCACATTTTGGAAATCTTTTTACCTTTTAAAATTGAGCCCGAATTTAAATTTACCGGCTTTACCGGTTTGGCCAGTCATGGTGCTGCGATAGGAATCATTGTTGCCATGTATATTTACAGTAAAAAGGTCATTCAAAAGCCCTTGCTTTGGGTGTTGGACCGCGTGGTGATCCCTGTGGCAAGTGGTGCTGTTTTTGTTAGGATAGGTAACTTTTTTAATTCTGAAATTATTGGTCAACCCACCGGGACAGATAGCGGTGTTATTTTTGCTGCTTTGGGAGAGGACTTTCCAAGGCACCCCACTCAGCTATATGAATCGGGAGCCTATTTAATCGTCTTTTTAATTTTATGGTTTATTTATTGGAAAACTAATAAGCGTGAAAAACAAGGCTATTTGTTTGGACTCTTTTTGGTTTTATTATGGTCTGTGCGTTTTTTGGTGGAATTCATCAAAGAAAACCAGGTTGATTTTGAAGAAACGATGGCTTTGAATATGGGGCAATGGTTGAGCATTCCGTTTATACTTTTAGGACTGTATTTTATGTTTCGCCCTAAAAATAAAATTCCATTACAGGCTTAATTTTAATTTATAAGATACTATGAATCGATTCTTTTATGGAAGTGTTTTGTGTTTGTTTATCGCCTTTGGCTGTAAAGACTCTGAAAAATCACAACCCGTTAAAACTGCAGAAATTACCTTCACCAAACAAGGTGAATTACAACTCATAAAAAAAGATACAGATAGCATCATACAAACCCTGGATATTGAAATCGCCGATGATGAATACAAAACCCAAACGGGATTGATGTATCGGGAATCTATGGAAGACAATCAAGCAATGCTGTTTATTTTCCCAGATGCGCAGGTGCGAAGTTTTTATATGAAAAATACTGCCATTGCATTGGACATCATTTATATTGACGAAAACAAAAAAATTGTAAGTTTTCAGAAAAATACCAAACCTTATGATGCGACTTCACTGCCATCAGGAGTCCCTTCTCAATATGTACTCGAAATCAACGCAGGGCTCTCTGAGCGTTGGAACCTTGAAAAAGGGGATCGTATTGAGTGGAATAAAACGAAGTAAAAAACATTCAGGCATTAAGAAATAGTAAGCTGTAAGTTCTTAAGTAACTTAAACTTTACAACTTGCCGAATCTTGGGTAGTTTAAAAATTAATATGTTGAGTTAAAAACCAATATCTATATTTGAATCTGCTCAATCTGCGGACTGATTTTGAATGGTTTTTCCCGCAGATAGCGCTGATTTCCGCAGACAAAACCTTTTAGTATTTAGAAGTGAATGTTATATAAATCAACTTAAAGTATTTTCATAAAAAAATCCGTTTTGAAACAATATCAAAACGGATTTTTTTATACTATAGCTGAGATTTTAAGCCTTTGAAGGCTTCGCTCCTTCTTCAGCTTCCTCTTCTTCTTTGTATTTAAGGTCGATTCCCTTTTTCTTTACGGTGTCAAACATCACCGGAGTTGCAATAAATACCGATGAGTAAGTACCTACAATCACACCTATAATCAAGGCAAACATAAAGCCTCTGATGGATTCTCCACCAAAAATAAAGATGGCAAGTAACACGATCAAGGTTGTGAACGAGGTGTTGATGGTTCTACTAATGGTACTGTTTACTGCAGCATTGATAACTCTGGAGAGTTTCCAGCTTGGGTTTTCATTAAAGTATTCCCTGATGCGGTCAAATACTACCACAGTATCATTCAGCGAGTAACCAATCACCGTTAAAATGGCTGCAATAAATGCCTGATCGATTTCCATTGAGAAGGGCATCCAGTCTTTAAAGAGTGAGAACAGACCTAATACTATGATGGTATCGTGCATTACGGCAGAAACGGCACCTAAACTAAACTGCCAGCGTCTAAATCGCAACAATATATAGAGGAACACTACAATCAAGGAACCGGTTACCGCCCATACTGATGCACGTTTGATATCACTTGCTATTGTGGGTCCCACTTTCATAGATTGCATCAAACCAACCTGTTTGGTATCGTCATCACTTAGGAAATCTTCATAAGTAAATCCTTGAGGGAAATGGGGTTGTAATGCCTGGAACAACAATTCTTGCACTTCATTATCCACTTCGCCACTTTGTTCATCTACTTTAAAAGCGGTTGATATTTTTAATTGATTGGCTCCTCCAAAGGTTTTTGCTTCTGCTGTACCATATACAGCAGCTAAATCCTGTTGAATTTCTGAAGCGATTACAGATTTATCAAAACGCACAGTATATGTGCGTCCTCCCACAAAGTCAATACCCTGATTTAAACCTTGGGTGAATAAAGAGCCCAAAGAAAGTAAAATCAAAAATCCGGAAATGATGTAAGCAATTTTGCGTTTTCCTAAGAAATTAATTCCCACATTTCTAAAGAGGTTTTTAGTTGCTGCTGTAGAGAAATTCAAAGGTTTTCCGTTTACAGTATAGCGTTCTATAAATAATCTTGTGATAAAGATTGCTGTAAAAAGCGAAGTTAAAATACCAATTAATAAAGTGGTCGCAAATCCTTTGATGGGTCCTGTTCCAAATATTAAAAGTATTAAACCTGTTAAACCTGTTGTGATGTTTGCATCCAAAATGGAAGAAAGCGCATTGTTGAAACCATCTTTAATGGCATCTTTTTGGGCCTTGCCTTTATAGAATTCCTCCCTGATACGTTCAAAAATAAGTACGTTAGCATCCACCGAAATACCAATGGTCAATACAATACCGGCGATACCGGGAAGTGTCAACACAGCTCCCAAACCAGCGAGAATACCAAAAATAAACAAGATGTTTACTACCAGGGCGACATCTGCATAGATTCCGGCGCGACCGTAATAGAAAATCATCCAAAGCAACACCAATACCAAAGCCAGTAAAAATGAATTGATACCACTATCAATAGCTTCCTGACCCAATGATGGACCCACAATTTCACTTTGTATGATATCTGCTGAAGCGGGTAATTTACCTGCACGTAATACGTTTGCAAGGTCAATGGCTTCAGTTAAAGTGAAATTACCGGTAATCTCAGAGCGACCACCAGAAATGGCTCCACTTGATACACCCGGTGCTGAATAGACAATATCATCGAGTACTATGGCAATTTGACTTTGTTGTGAAGAAGCAAGGCCTGTCATTTCTTCCCAAATGCGTGCGCCTACTCCATCCATTTGCATCGTTACAGCCGGTTTTCCTCTTTGATCATAACTTTGCTGAGCATCTGTAACAACGTTTCCACTAAGTGGAGGAAGGTTGTCTCTATTTGCTTTAACGGCATATAAATCTGTGATTTCTTCTCCTGTCTCAGGATTTACATTAGGTTTACCCCAAACAAATTTTGCAAAGCGTTGTTCTTGAGAAAGTAAAGCTCTCACTTGAGGCATTCTCAAATAGCTGTTAATTTCAGCAGTGTCTCTTAACTTAAATGTTGCAATGACCGGGCCTCCCTGACCTCCTATTCCTTGAACTCTACCAAAAATGGGATCTCCTATCACACCATCCGCAATACTATCAAGTTCTTCTCCGCCTAATAATTTAGATACATCATCTTTATCATCGGCCACTTGAGTGGTATCTGTTACTGTTTCTTCAGCTGTTTCAGTTGTTGCGTTTTGAAGGCCTTTTACAGTTTCATTTGCAGAAGATAAAAAGGTTAGCATTTCATCCATTTTAAACACATGCCAGAACTCTAATTGTGCTGTACTTTGAAGAAGCGTCTGAACACGCTGTACATCTCTTGCTCCCGGAAGCTCAACAAGAATTCGGGCAGAGGTACCTAGTCGTTGAATGTTGGGTTGTGTAACACCAAATTTATCAATACGTTTTCTTAGAACTTCAAAGGCAGCATCAATAGATTCATCAACTTTTCGGTTTAATACAGCTTGAACCTCAGCATTGGTCATTTCAAAGTGAATGTCTTCACTCAATGTTTTATTGGCAAAAATATCTGGTGATGCCAGACGATTATCACCGGGTATTTCATCAAAAGCTCTGAAGAATGCTTCGAGGTAAGTAGCTGTTCCTTCCGTTTGAATTTCAACAGCCCTGTCTAATGCTTGATTGAATGCCGGGTCTCGAGAGTTATTAGAAAGCCCAACGAGAATATCTCTAACTGAGATTTGAAGAATCACGTTGATTCCCCCTTTTAAGTCCAATCCTTTGTTTAATTCTTTGTCTTTAGCAGAATTGTAGTCTATGCCAAGAAGTACAGGATTGCTTCCAATAGAGTCAAGGTAATTTTTTTCTTCTAAGTCTCTTGCTACCACATAGTTTTCAACATCACTAGCGATTTTGTTTGCTGCATATTCTTTAGCTTCTCCTTCAACTTTTGTCGCTATATAAGTAAATGAAAGTTGGTAGATACTCACTAAGCCAAACAATATTGCAAATACTTTAATCAGTCCCTTGTTTTGCATTCTTTGTAAAATTAGGTGTATAAATGTTTTTTATTGGTTTTTTTCAAACGTGCAAATATAGAATTTCCAATAGGAAATGGCAATTATTTTTTAAGTTTTAAAAACATAGAAAGTTTCATCCCGATGGCTCAGGACAAAATCCAAATTTCAAAAAACATTTTGTATCGGAATTTGGAGGTTGTAATGTGTATTTTGATAAACCCTCTCAGGGTTTAATCCCGAGAAGTCGGGACTGAGAGGGTTGATAACTTAATTTAAAAGCCCGTTTACGTCTCTAACAGCAGCGGCACTCTTTTCCATTGTTTCTTTTTCTTGATCAGAAAGCGGGATTTCAACTATTTTTTCAATTCCGTTTTTACCTAAAATAACCGGAACACCTATACAAAGGTCAGTGAGCCCATATTCTCCTTGAAGCATTACAGAGCAAGGAAACATTTTTTTCTGGTCACAGGCAATGGCTTGAACCATAGAAGATACAGCAGCTCCCGGAGCATACCAGGCAGATGTACCTAAAAGTTTAGTGAGGGTTGCTCCTCCCACTTTGGTGTCTTCCAGTACTTGAGCTAGACGCTCTTTTGAAAGGAAGTTTGATACCGGCACACTGTTTCTTGTTGCTAGACGCGTTAATGGAATCATTCCTGTATCACTATGCATACCAAGCACCATTCCATCTACATCAGATTGTGGGCATTCCAGTGCTTCTGCAAGTCTGTATTTAAAACGAGCACTGTCCAGAGCTCCACCCATACCAATAATTCTGTTTTTTGGAAGTCCGGTTGCTTTGTGTGCTAGGTAAGCCATTGTATCCATGGGGTTGCTCACTACAATAAGAATTACATTTGGGGAGTGTTTTACCAAGTTTTCAGAAACAGTTTTTACAATTCCGGCATTGATACCAATTAATTCTTCTCTTGTCATTCCTGGCTTACGAGGGATTCCACTAGTAATAACAGCCACATCACTACTTGCTGTTTTAGAATAATCGTTTGTGGTACCTGTAATTTTTGTATCAAAACCCATTAAAGAGGCCGTTTGCATCAAATCCATGGCTTTACCTTCTGCAAAACCTTCTTTGATATCTAATAGAACTACTTCTTCAGCAAAATCTTTAATGGCAATGTATTCTGCACAACTAGCACCTACGGCTCCTGCACCAACAACTGTTACTTTCATATTATTTCGTTTTTTAAGTTAAAATTGAAAGTGCAAAATTACAAATATCCTGATAAAAAATTGGGCATTAAAGTATTAAATTCCAAATCCAATTCCGGCACTTGCTGTACTATATTCTGAAGCGTTATATTCAGCATAAATACTAAAAAAACCTAGTTGTAATCTTGTGCCTAAAGTGGCTTTTATACCTGAAGCTTTGTTTTTTACAGAAAATGGGTCATTAAAAGTGCTTGAAACTTCCGTAATTGGAGTACCTGCTCTAACAGTATATGTGCCTAGAACATCAAAATCTGAAGTGCCTGTTATAAAACCTAATCCTCCATAAAAATTGATCACAGGTAATTTTGTTGATGCTTGCAGTTGAAATAACCAACTGCTGAGATCTACATCAAAGCGTTGTTGAGTTCCTTCTATAATTTGACTGTCAGTGAAATCAAAGCTTCCATTAAAACTTGTATAGCCTATAAATGCTGAAAGGTGAATTGGCCAAACATTATCTGCAGGCAGTAATTCTGTAAAGTCATGTTGAATACCTGCCCCCCAAAAGGTAGATTTTACATCTTCATAATCAACTTTTGGAAAAAATCTGAATTTCACTTCAGTTCCTTTAAAAATTCCCACTCTTGCCTGTAAAAATGCTGTTGGCAACAAACTCATATCAACCGAGGCAAGGCCTTGGGGTAAATTAAACTCAACATCTTCCTCAAAAAGTCCGGTGTCATCAGTTACAACTGCAAAAACCCTAATGTCAGGGTTATTTTCGCCAAAGGCAGTTGCCACTTCTTTTACGGTACTACCGTCGCTAAAGTATAAGTTATTATAGTCATTAGTATTCAGCGTAAAACTGCGCTTTTCTTCTTTGACAAAAGTTACATTCCCTATAATTTGAATTTCAAACTTTAAAGGTTTTTTTACATTTGCGGTTTGCACCCATCCGTTTGACAAATTAACAATTAAACCTTCAGCAGCCGGTGATATATATCCAGTTGCAAAACGCTGTGCATCTTCAATCCCTGCTGCCAGAAGGTCTTCCAATTGATTTTGTGCCTGTGTAAAAAATGTCGCCAAAAGCATTAATAAAATACTAGATTTTTTCATATCATGATTATTTGATTAAATGATTCTTAAATAAAACAGTTTAAAGTAAATAAACCCTAAAGATTATATTAAAGGTATAAAAAAACCCTCAAAGAAATTTTCAAGAGGGTTTATTGTTTTATATAAAGAATGTGATTTTAAGCATCTATGTTTGCATAAATAGCATTTTTCTCAATAAATTCTCTTCTAGGTGGTACTTCATCACCCATTAACATAGAGAAAATACGGTCCGCTTCACTAAGGTTATCAATGGTTACTTGACGTAACGTTCTAAATTCTGGGTTCATTGTGGTGTCCCAAAGTTGCTCTGCATTCATTTCACCAAGACCTTTATAACGCTGTATTGCTGCGCTACCTCCATATTCTGCATTGAGTGCCTCACGCTCTTTTTCATTCCAGGCATAGGCCTTTTTATTTCCTTTTTTAATTAAATATAAGGGTGGCGTTGCAATATAAACGTGCCCGGCTTCAATGAGTTCGCGCATATAACGGAAAAAGAACGTCAAAATTAATGTCGCGATATGACTACCATCTACATCGGCATCACACATGATGACTATTTTATGGTATCTGAGTTTTGAAAGATTCAGGGCTTTGCTATCTTCTTCTGTTCCTATTGTTACCCCTAGGGCCGTATAGATGTTTCTAATTTCTTCATTTTCAAAGACTTTGTGCTGCATGGCTTTTTCGACGTTTAGAATTTTACCGCGCAAGGGTAAGATTGCCTGAAAGTTTCTATCGCGTCCTTGTTTTGCAGTTCCACCTGCAGAATCTCCCTCGACCAGAAACACTTCACATAATGAAGGATCCTCTTCAGAACAATCTGATAATTTTCCGGGTAGTCCGCCAATGCTCATTACTGTTTTACGCTGCACCATTTCACGAGCCTTGTTGGCAGCGTGTCGTGCTTGTGCAGCAAGGATTACTTTTTGAACAATGGTTTTTGCGTCATCAGGGTTTTCTTCAAGATAATCTGTCAACATTTCTGATACTGCCTGGCTTACAGCTGCGGTAACTTCTCTGTTTCCTAATTTTGTTTTGGTTTGCCCTTCAAACTGGGGCTCGGCTACTTTCACAGAAATGATGGCTGTTAGACCTTCCCTAAAGTCATCCCCAGAGATTTCAAACTTCAATTTGTCTAACATCCCAGAGTTATCTGCATACTTTTTAAGTGTAGTTGTAAGTCCTCTTCTAAACCCTGAAAGATGTGTTCCTCCTTCGTGTGTGTTGATATTATTTACATAGGAATGTAAATTTTCATTAAACGAATTGTTGTAAATCATAGCGACTTCAACCGGGATATCATTCTTTTCAGACTCCAATGAAATTACATTTTTGATAATGGGCTCTCTGTTACCATCTAAAAATCTGATGAATTCTTTAAGACCTTCATCGCTATGAAAGACTTCTGTTTCAAAAGTACCATCTTCATTTGGGTATCTCCTGTCAGTAATCGTAATGGTTATTCCTTTATTCAAGAATGACAATTCACGCATTCTTCCAGCAAGTGTGTCATAATTAAATTCTGTGGTTTGCTGAAATATACTAGGGTCTGGTGTAAAAGTAACTAGGGTCCCTTTATCTGAAGATTCACCTACAGCTTTTACAGGGTATTGCGTTTTTCCCAGTTTGTATTCTTGTTCCCATATTTTTCCGTCTCTGTAAACGGTGGCCTTAAGGTGAGAGGAGAGTGCGTTTACCACTGATACTCCCACACCGTGTAATCCACCTGAGACTTTATAAGAATCCTTATCAAATTTACCTCCGGCGCCAATTTTTGTCATGACAACTTCAAGTGCTGAAACACCTTCTTTTTTATGCATGTCAACCGGTATTCCCCGACCGTTGTCTTTAACCGTAAGAGAACCATCTTTGTCAATCCAAATATCTATTTTATCACAATAACCTCCCATCGCCTCATCGATCGAGTTGTCAACCACTTCATAGACCAAATGATGTAAACCTCTTATTCCTGTGTCTCCGATATACATTGAAGGACGCATTCTAACGTGCTCCATTCCCTCCAGCGCCTGAATGCTATCTGCGCCATAATTTTTCTTTGATTCTTCGCTCATAAATTTTTAGTTGAAATTTTTATTTTTCAAAAGCTTTTTAACTTTGTTTTTAACTAAAAAAGCTTAACGAGCAAATATAACAAAACCAATAGTAAATTTAGGGGTTTACACACTTTTTAAGTGTCAAGTTATTAACAAAATTATGTGGAAAATTAAATTGAAATAATCTTTTTCAATGAGCTCTAATTTTATTTAACATTGTTTAAATAATTTCATTGATACAGAATCGTTATATTGATAAAAAAATTAATCTTATAAGAGTTTGTTATTAATTCTCATTAAAAAAATTCAATGAAAAAGTTTACAGTTTTACTATTTATTTTCGGATTCTTTTTGTCAAATTCTCTGGATGTAAAAGCTCAGGAATTTCCGAAACTTGATGCCAGCCCAATGGACATAAATATTGCCAGAAATGATAATATGTCACCCATCATAAGGGTAATTTACAGTCGGCCTCAAAAGAAAAATCGGAAAATCTTTGGGGAGCTCGTTCCCTTTGGAAACGTATGGCGCACAGGGGCCAATGAAGCCACAGAGCTTGAAATTTATGAACCTCTAAAATTTGGAGATACAACCATAGAACCGGGCACATACACCCTATATACGATCCCCAATGAAAAAGAATGGGTCGTGATTATTAACTGCGACACTAATGCTTGGGGTGCCTACAATTATGACAAAAAGCTAGATGAAGCCCGCATATCTGTTCCTTCAAAAAGTGCTGCAGCAACTATCGAGTCTTTGTCGATGGCATTTAAGCCTAATAGTGATGGAGTAAGCCTAATGATTGGATGGGATGACCGTTTTATTGAAGTCCCGTTCAAGAAAGTAAAATAAAACTAAGGAATATTAAGGAATATTTAGGTATTTATGGGTTTGTAATGACACTTTCCACTTTGGGTTTTTCATTACATAGTCTACTATTGCGGGTATCATTTTATCTCTTTTACTCCATTCAGGTTGTAAGTAAAGAATGCATTGCTCATTCACTTTTGCAGCTTGTTCTTCAGCAAAACGGAAATCATCCTGATTGTAAATAATCATTTTCAATTCATGTGCCTTTTGGTAAATTTCTTCTTTGGGTAATTTTATTTTTTTTGGTGAAAGACAAATCCAATCCCATACACCGGTCAAGTCATAAGCACCAGATGTCTCAATATGGATTTGAAGATTTTTTTCTTTTAAACGTCTCGTAAGGGGGTTCATATTCCAAGTTAAAGGCTCACCTCCTGTTATAACGATAGTATTTGAATAGTCAGATGCATTTTTCACAATTTGTTCAATTGCCGTGGGAGGATGTATCTCTGCATTCCAACTTTCCTTCACATCACACCAATGGCAACCCACATCACAGCCACCCACTCTTATAAAATAAGCAGCTGTACCTTTATGAAAGCCCTCTCCCTGAATGGTATAAAACTCTTCCATTAAAGGAAGCATGGTTCCTTGATTAACTAAATCTAATATTTCTTTCTTCATCAGGCTGCAAAGATAGTAAAAGGGAATTCCTTAAAGATATCGACAGCAAAAAAATGAATAAACGCCTTTTTGAGATTGTATTTGGCGACTATTTTAACTTAAAAATTTAATTTAATAAATGTTAAATGAATATATTTGAAGCTTAAACATTTTAAAATGAATTTTTAATCATGAAAAAAACGTACTTCTACCTTATGTCTAAAGCAAAAATATGGGGCCTTTTTTCTCTTATCTTTGTTTTTAACCTCTCCTTTTCACAAAACAATTACTCGATTCAATATCAGGATATCACGATTGATTTTCCTGAAAACATTCAAAGTTTTGAATGGAATCAAATGCCCGAAAGAGCTCATTTTGACAATGGCTATTTTGGTTGGGTTCAGTTTTATGAAACCCCAAACCAAACCATTCAAGACAGATTCAAATCTGCAAATCTTGAACTTCTAGAATATATTCCTCATAAAACTTATTTATTTTTCTTTCCGGAAAATACCTCAGTTAGTTTTTTAAGAGACAATGGGGTA
Source organism: uncultured Flavobacteriaceae bacterium (assembly GCA_963977065.1). Lineage (GTDB taxonomy): Bacteria > Bacteroidota > Bacteroidia > Flavobacteriales > Flavobacteriaceae > Planktosalinus. Next base: position 16,261 of record CAXBNF010000029.1, read on the forward strand.
AGAGGTATCATTCCGTTGGAAGCCAATTTTAAAATTTCTAAAGAATTAAAAAACCCGCCCTTTGAATCCTGGGCTATGGATGGAGATAATTATCTTGTGACTTTACAATTTCACAAAAATGTGGATGTACAATATGTAATAGATCAATTAGCAGTTCTCCAAATAAAAGTAAAACAACAATATAAAAATACAGATTTAATTGACTTGTCAATTCCTGATAATTGTTTGGAAGAATTAGCAAACCTCCCCTTTGTAAAGTGGATTGAATTAATAGTTCCACCAGATGTCAAAGATGACACACGAGGGCGTAGTTTACACAGAGCAAACAGTCTTGATCCACAAACTAGCGTTGGCACGAACTATACCGGTGTTGGTGTGGGGGTTTTAGTGAGAGATGATGGTATAGTGGGACCTCATATTGATTTTCAGGGAAGGATAGATAACAGTGCCGCCAGTGGCTCTGGTCAAACACATGGTGATGGTGTTGCAGGCATAATGGCCGGAGCCGGAAACTTAAATCCCGATATGAGAGGAATGGCTGCAGGCGCAGATGTTTTTGTATCTAACTATGCTTCCAATTTTTTAGATGCTGCAACTCAAAATTACATCAATAACGATATTGTTCAAATAACAAATTCATCATACAGTAATGGTTGTAATGCAGGATATACCACCACTGCTAGAACAGTAGATTTGCAATCAAACACCATCCCCTCTTTAATGCATGTTTTTTCCGGTGGAAATTCAAATAATAACAATTGTGGATATGGTGCTGGAAATCAATGGGGAAATATCACCGGCGGGCATAAACAAGGTAAAAATGTAATTGCAACTGCCAATGTCTTTTTTGACGGTTCGTTAGTGGGCTCAAGCAGCAGAGGTCCTGCACACGACGGTAGAATCAAACCCGATATCACAGCAAACGGTCAAGGCCAAAATTCAACCAATGAGAACAATCAGTATTTGGTTTTTGGTGGAACATCTGGTGCCGCACCCGGTATTGCCGGTGTATCAGCCCAATTGTATGAATTGTATGCCGAATTAAATGGAGGTGACCATCCACCTGCCGCATTGATCAAAGCAACCCTTTTAAACACGGCAAACGATTATGGAAATGTGGGACCCGATTTTAAATTCGGATGGGGCATTGTAAATGGAAACAGAGCAGGTAAACTCATTGAAGACGGAAGATATCTAAGTGATAACATTTCTCAGGGAGTGACAAACACTCATACAATAAATGTACCTTCCGGAACATCACAAGTTCGATTTATGGTTTATTGGAATGACCCGGCAGCAGCAGCAGGTTCAAATACAGCTCTTGTTAATGATTTAGACTTGGTAGTAAAAGATCCCTCAACAAATTCTCTTTTACCATGGATACTTGATCCAACACCCAATCCTGCAAACCTCGACGCTCCTGCGACAAATGGTATCGACAGGCTGAACAATATGGAGCAGGTACTCATAAACAATCCTGATGCAGGAAATTATGATATAGAAATTAGTGGTTTTAATGTGCCTTTTGGTCCTCAGGAATATTTTGTAGTTTATGAAATAATCACTGACCAATTGGTTGTTACCTATCCTAACGGTGGAGAAAGCTTTACTCCTAATGGTGAGCAAGCGATACATTGGGATGCGACAAATACTACCGAAGACTTTCTGCTTGAATACTCCACAAACAATGGTGGAAGCTGGTCAACCATCACGACTGTAAATAGTAATATCAGGTTATATTCCTGGACGCCACCTAATGAAATCACCGGTGAGGCACTCATAAGAGTAAGCAGTGGGGTTTACCAAGATGAGAGTGATGCTAACTTTTCTATCGCCAATTTCCCGGGTGGTCTCATACAAGTGACACAAGTTTGCCCTGAAGATGCATCCTTTAGCTGGAATGCGGTTCCGGGAGCTGAGTCTTATGATTTTTATGTTCTGGGAGATAAATACATGGAAGTAGCGGGTACAACAAACACTAATTCTATCACCATACCAATAACTAATCCTGATGATCCAATCTGGTTTGCGGCTGTTGCCAAGAATACTACTTTGGGATGGGTTTCACGTAGATCAAATGCATTATTTTATGCCGGTGGTTTGTTGAATTGCTCTTTGTCTAATGACATATCCCTGCTATCTATCAACAATGAACCCAATGACTTTAACTTTGTGTGTGATGATACGCCTGTAGTTATTTCAGCAACAGTAGTGAATACCGGGATTGATGCTCAAAGTGATTTTACTATGCGCTATCAAATTAGTGGTCAGGATGCAGTTGAAGAAATTTTCACCGGCACACTCAATTCCGGCCAACAAATTGTTTATGAATTTGACACTCCTGTTTCCTTAACTGATGCCGGAGAATATACATTAAATGTTGAAGTAATAAACCCCGGTGACCAAAACACTTCAAATAATGAAGAGGAAATTAGTTTTTATGCTACTACTGAAGCTACATCACTAGATTTTCTTGAAGATTTTGAAACTAATGGATTCCCACCAAATGGATGGGTTATTTTAAACCCTGATGATGCAACGACTTGGGAAGAAAGAGTTCAAATTTTAGGTAGTGATGGTAATTTCTCACAAACTAGCTACATTAACAACTTTTCTTATAACGCGCCCGGCGAGGAAGACATTTTCCAAACAGAAATTTTTGATTTAACAAATGCAAGTTCAGCTTTAATGACATTTGATTTGGCTAAAGCACAATTTTCAAATAACTTTTCTGATGGATTGCGAGTTGAAATTTCCATTGATTGCGGTGAGACTTTTACTACAATTTATGAAAAGGATGGTATGGACTTATCTACAATTCCTAATTTTGCAACCTCAAACTGGACTCCTGCTTCTCCAGGAAACTGGAGAAATGAGCAAGTTGATCTTGCAGATTATCTAGGAAATATAGCCCTGTTCAGATTTATCAATATTAATGGGTATGGAAACAGTACCTTTATAGATAACATTAACCTTGAAGGGGTTTTGAGCACACAAACAAATGAAAGCAACCCATTTGTAATCTATCCAAACCCTGCATCAAACGAGGTGTTTTTACGCTTTCAAAATACACCTGAGAGTGATTTAGAGGTTACAATCACAAATACGATAGGCCAAATTGTTTTCAAATCAAACTCCCTATCGCTAGATGGAAATAACAGTGTAGTTTTAAATCTAACAAACTATTCCAGCGGATTGTATTTTATAAGTATTAAACAAAGCAGTGTTACACAGATTAAGAAATTAATTGTAAAATAAACGGTTAATTTTTCTTTCTGAAAACTACCCTTGAACTATCTTCAAGGGTAGTTTTTTCTTTATAAGAGTTTTTAATGATTATTAAGTTAGATTCACTTATGATTATTTTAAACTTTGAATCATTCGCTCCAATATAATATATAGTTTAAGGTAAAAAAAGTATTCTAGGTGCCAACTTGTCACCTCTACCCACTTGGTACTTTTTTTGCCATATCCTTTTGAAAACAATTATAAACAGAATATACTATGGCAACAGGAAACATTAATGTATCGGTAGAGAATATCTTTCCGTTAATTAAAAAGTTTTTATACAGCGACCACGAAATCTTTTTACGTGAGCTTATTTCTAATGCGACAGACGCAACCCTTAAACTCAAACACCTCACCTCTATTGGTGAAGCCAAAGTAGAATATGGTAATCCATTAATTGAGGTAAGAATCGACAAAGACAAGAAAACCCTTCATATTTCAGATATGGGTGTTGGTATGACTGCTGAAGAGGTAGAAAAATACATCAATCAAATAGCCTTTTCAGGGGCTGAGGAGTTTATTGAAAAGTACAAAGATAAAAACGGAAAAGACGCCGGCATCATAGGGCATTTTGGTCTTGGTTTTTACTCGGCTTTTATGGTAGCTAAAAAAGTAGAAATTATTACCAAATCATACACAGATGCTCCCGCAGCCCATTGGACATGTGATGGGTCGCCCGAATTTACACTCAAAAAAAGCAATAAAAAGGAAAGAGGTACAGAAATTATCCTTCACATTGCAGATGACAGCACTGAGTTTTTAGAAGAAAACCGCATTAATGGTTTGTTAACCAAATACAACAAGTTTATGCCCGTGCCCATCAAGTTTGGGACACGCACTGAAACATTACCAAAGGCCGAAGGAAGCAAAGAAGACGAGCCGGCTCCAACAAAAGAGGTTGATAACATTATCAACAACCCCAATCCTGCTTGGACTAAAACACCTACAGACCTTAAAGATGAAGATTACAAAGACTTCTACCGTGAGTTGTACCCCATGCAGTTTGAAGAACCGCTTTTCAATATTCATCTTAATGTAGATTACCCATTCAATCTCACAGGAATTTTATACTTCCCCAGATTAGGTCAGGATATGAATATGCAAAAAGACCGCATACAATTATATCAAAACCAAGTGTTTGTTACAGACAATGTGGAAGGGATTGTTCCTGAGTTTTTAACCATGCTTAGAGGTGTAATTGACTCTCCGGATATCCCGTTGAATGTTTCAAGAAGTTACTTGCAAGCAGATGGTGCTGTCAAGAAAATCTCCAGCTATATTACACGCAAAGTAGCAGATAAATTAAACTCCTTGTTTAATGAAAATAGAGAAGACTTTGAAAAGAAATGGGACGATATTAAAATCGTGATTGAATATGGCATGCTTTCTGAAGAAAAATTCTTTGAAAAAGCCCAGAAATTTGCCTTATACCCCACTGTTGACGGCACGTATTTCACTTATGATGAATTGGTCGAGAAAATTAAAGAAAAACAAACAGACAAAGACGATAAACTGGTGATTTTGTATGCCGGTGATAAAGATGCACAGCACGCTTATATCGCTTCAGCGAAAGAGAAAGGCTATGAAGTGCTTTTACTGGATTCGCCAATAGTTTCACACCTCATCCAAAAACTGGAAAGTGAAAAAGAAAAAGTAAGTTTTGTGCGAGTGGACGGTGACCACATTGATAACTTGATCAAAAAAGAGGATGCAATTATTTCCAAATTAAACGATGAAGAAAAGGATACCCTTAAAACCACACTTGAAGCAATTGTACCCAAACAAAAATTCAGTGTCCAGCTTGAAGCAATGGACAGCCAGGCTAATCCCTTTATCATCACCCAACCTGAGTTTATGCGCAGAATGAAAGAAATGAGCCAAACAGGTGGTGGCGGTATGTTTGGAATGGGTAACATGCCAGAGATGTACAACCTGGTGGTGAATACCAATCACGAATTAATTTCAGAAATTCTCAACACCAAAACTCAAAAGAAAAAAGAACGTTTGGTTAATCAGGCGCTGGATTTAGCGAGACTTTCGCAAAATCTTTTGAAAGGAGAAGAGTTGACTGCTTTTATAAAACGCAGTTATGAGATGATAAAGTAAAAAAATAAAAACCCCTCCTTGCAGCGCTCTTGCTATGGCGGGATGACACAAGTAGTTAAACATCATAATCATGAGATACCCGCCTGCGCGGGTATTTTTTTTGGCAAAGTACTTGATAAGGTTTTAGAACAATAAACGCTAAACCATGAAACCACTATTCCTTTTTGCTTTATGCTTTTGGATCTTTCAGGGAGTGAGCTCTCAAACCATTCAAAACTCCAGTTACAGTACCACAGGTTATATAAAATCAGATGGTACCATACAAACTTCAAGTTACAGTACTGTAGGATATATTAGAGACGACGGAAGAATTCAAAATAGTAGCTATTCAACCATTGGGTACATTCGTGATGACGGTCGCATTCAAAACAGTAGTTACAGCACTGTGGGTTATGTAAAAGAAGATGGTAGGGTGCAAAACAGCAGTTATTCCACCATAGGCTATGTAAAAGAAGACGGTAGAGTTCAAAACAGCAGTTACAGCACAATTGGTTATGCTCGAGGTGTTAAAAAAGAATGGGCTGCCGTGGTTTTTTTCTTTTTTGAGTTTGATAAATAAAACCAAAACCCAACTTAACCAAATTCGATAGATTTTGTTACTTTGTAACAGTTACTAAATTTTTGATACAAATAGACAAATAAAACAAATCAATGAAAAATACGTTTCTCCTCACTCTCCTTCTTTTTACCGGAATTGTTTTTGCGCAAACAGACAAAGAAATTGCTGCTTCACTCATCACCAAAGAAAAAATTGAAGGACATGTTTATTTCCTCGCCAGTGACGAGCTTAAAGGCAGAGCCACCGGAACAAATGAAAACAAAATAGCCGCACAATATCTGGCCAATGCTTTTCGGTCTTATGGAGCAAAACAAGTGCCTGGAGCTAATGGTTATTTTCAGGATGTACCCTTTTCAAAAACCACTCCAGCCACAATGCGCAACCTCATTGTTAATGGCGAAGAGGTTGAAACAGCGCCTTTGCCGGTGGGTGGAGGAAATTTTAGTTATGAGGGTGCCGCTGTTTACCTAAATTATGGTTTGGAAGAAGACTATGTGGGACAAGATGTAACCGGAAAAATAGTCTATATAAAAGCCGGAAGTGAAACGGCAACAAGTCCGCAGGATATGTTTCGATTGATGGAACAAAAAAGAGACCTCGCAAAAAATAACGGTGCTATAGCGGTGATAGAGCTTGCAAATATCAATCCAATTATTTGGAGTTATATTGAAAATGCTTTCGGCGAAAGCCGTATGACACTCCAAAGTGATGAAGAAAAAGAAGATGATTTTAATTATATCTGGTCGATTGACCCCAATAATGAAATCGCAAACTCATTAGCAACAAAACGCAGTAATTTTGCAAAAGTAACCATTTCGGGCATTGATGAGCAAACTATTATGTGTCGCAATGTTGTCGCGATGATAGAAGGCACAGACCCCAAACTCAAAGAGGAGTTTATAATTTACTCTGGTCATTATGACCACGTAGGTATTGGCACACCTGATGCTACTGGAGACTCTATTTACAATGGAGCCAGAGACAATGTAGTGGGTGTGACAACCGTTTTAAGTATGGCTGAAAATTTAGCCAAATACCCTACAAAAAGAAGTGCCTTATTTATTTTATATACCGGTGAGGAAATGGGTTTACACGGGAGTAACTATTATGTTGAAAATCCTTTACTGCCACTTGAGAATATGGTTTTTTGCTTTAACAGCGATAATGCAGGCTATAATGACACCTCATTGATAACTATATTTGGATTGGGAAGAACCACAGCCGAAAATGACATCAAAGTTGCAGCAACGGCTTTCGGTTTAACCGCTATTGATGATCCCGCACCGGAACAAAATCTGTTTGAACGCAGCGACAACATCAACTTTGCCAGAAAAGGAATACCTGCGCCAACATTTTCTATGGGATTCACTTCTTTTTCAGGTCAAGTAACTGAAACCTATCATAAACCCAATGATGAAGCACACACCATAGATTATGATTATTTGGTTAAATTTTTTAAATCCTATGTGCTTGCCGGAAGACTTATTGGTAACAATCCCAAAACACCTTTTTGGACTCAAGGAGACAAATATGAAGAAGCCGGAAAAGCTTTGTATAAAAAGTAATGTTCTATTTCTTTAAAAACTTAAATGTAACATTGCCTTGATTGGTTTCCACATTTAGGAAATACATACCGGATGAAAAGGATTCTGTATCTATAATCAAATTTGAAGCAGATGTCTCTGAAAGGGTATAGTTAATTGATTTTCCCACTAAATTAAAAACCGTTAATTTATCAATAACAATTCCTGAAGCCAGTGTGATGTTGATAAAATTTGTAGCGGGATTAGGAAATATTTGTATTTGAGATGCAAGCGTAAAGTCACCGGCACTCAAAAAAGAATCATATAAATCCTGAAGAATATCAATAGGTTCAATCCCTGGTGCTTGTTGTCCCACATTAAGACGAAGATATGGACCTGATGGGTCATCATTGGGTCTGTAAACCAATAAATAAGCAGTAGTTGATGAGGTTCCCGCAGATAAACAGCGAGAGTCAGCACCGGGTAGATTGGCACCCTGCATTGCTGCCATCAATTTATCAGCCAAAGTCCCTTCTGTAGAGTTAAAATTATTTTCCATATTGTCAATGACCGTTTGATTCAATAAAATATTTCCTTGAACACTAAAGGTAGCACCTTGGCGGTCTTCTTTATAATCATCTGCCTGACTTCCGGTAAAACCGGCAACCCGCGGATTTCCTTCAGGGTCAAAATCTGCGATACCATATTGTCTGAACTCCGGATTGAAGTTTTGACTCGAGCAGGCATCATTATTGAGTAACCAATCAATAATTTCTGATGGACTTGCGCCGTTTTCCATTTGGTCAATGGCATTGTTAAGGTTGACATTTGGAATACATACCCACGCTTGAGAATTCACTCCTCCCCGTCCGGGAATAATTTTAGTGATAATATCAATAATCCCTGAAGCCCCCACTCCTGTAACACAAGAGGCTCCTGCAGAACCAATTTCTCCGGTAACAGGGTCAACGGCTATAATCGAAAAAGTATCTTGTGCAAAAAGCTGTAAATTAAATGTGAGAAGTAAAAAAAGTAAAAATAAAGATTTCATAGTTTTTTGTATTTATCAAATTTACAAAAAAATAATGGTTAGTTTTATAGTCTGTTTTACCACAACCGTTTACAAAAATTTACTGAATGACAAACAACGACATACTTAAAAAACTCAGAGTGGCTTTAAAACTCACCAATGATGACATCGTCGCCATAATGAAACTGGTTGACTTTCAGATTTCAAAATCTGAATTGGGCGCTTTGTTCAGAAAAGAAGATCATCCCAAGTATATGGAATGTGGTGATCAGTTTTTACGAAACTTTCTCAACGGGTTGATTATCCATTTACGAGGTCCAATGGAAAATAAAAAACCAACCAATCCCCCAAAAACAAAACCCCTTTACCATAAGGCAAAAGGGTTTGACACTAACAAATTGGGGAAAAAAGGGAAAACTAAATCTTAGTAAAACTAAGCAGGTCGATGCTTCCATCGCCACCACTCACGTGTTTTAAATCAATTTTTGAGTTTGTGGAATTTTCAATGCGCCAGTCCTCACTTATTTCTTCAAAGGGACCATTATTGTCTGGAAAGTTTATGATAAATTTTGGAGTGCTGTCGTCAATTCCGGTAACCCAGGTTCCGGTTTTTGTAGTTGAACCATTTTCGGCAGTGATTGAACCATTATCGCCAAAAGTAAAAACATACCCATTAAAATTACTGGTTTGGTTGTTTCCATCTTCAACAAAGTTACTAACACGCCAGTTTCCTGATTTTATTGAGGTTTCAAGCTGAGCAATTACTGTTGCAGAGTCTCCGGAATTTGAATCATCGTCACTACTGCATGAAAACAACAAGAGGCTCATAAAAAGTGCTGAAAAAATACTTAAAAGGTGTTTACTTCTCATAAAATTTAAATTTATTTATAATTATTTATTGGTTTAAAATTTTTCAAAAATTAAAATATCGGCATTAGAATCGTCGTCATCAGCAAGTTTGACTTGATTGTTTTGAAATTCAATGACCAACCAATCATCATCCAGTTCGTCAAGCGGAAAATTATTAGAGAAGTTTAAAACAAGTTCCAAGGTATCATCACTGTCAATAATGACTTGCCAGGTTCCTTGGAGAGTTACTTGCGCGTTTGAGACTTCTACAACTCCACTTTCGAGAAAATCAAAACTAAAAGAGTCAAAATCTGAGGTTCCATCATCATCACCATCTTCAAGAAACAAAGCCACAAACCAGTTTCCGTCTGTGAGAATGTCTTTTAATTCCTGTATAACAGGGTTTACTCCTCCTCCACCTTGCGTAGGTGTTCTGGAAAAGTTTAAATAGTCTGAACTTCCATCGCCCCCGCTTATGTCAAAGAGTTTGATTATTTCGTTAGAAAATTCTGTGACATCCCAGTCGTCATCCAGTTCGTCAAATGGATCATCATCTCCAAAATCAAGGGTTAATTTGAGTTGCCCGCTACTTGAATTAGCAACAGACCAACTTCCGGGAACCGTGTTTGAACCATTTGACGCATTAGCAGTACCGTCAGTATTGAATGTAAAAGCATATCCTCCAAAATCATCCGTTTGATCTTCATCATCAAAATAGTAGGACACATACCAGATGTCTGCTGTTAAAACAGTTTCTAAATCAAGAGGATTTGGCGGTGGATCGGTCACAACATCTTCACAGTTTTCGATAAGAGTCTGCAGTTGTTCATTTGTGGTTACTGTGACAGGAGTACCGTCTGCTAAAATGACTGTAATAGGAAAATCTATTTGTACAAAAACACCCGGCTCGAGCGAACTCAAGAAGAGAAATAAATCGATATTGCTGTTAATAACAACACTTCCGGTTTGTTCATTGTTAGAATTGAAGATAAAAAGTGTGATGGGATAGACCAATTCTACGCAATCAATGGCTTCATTTAAAGTTTCACACAGTTGACCCAAAGCATTTAATTCCTGTTGACTGTTAACAACAAGCGTTGAAAAATCTTCAAAAACAACGGTGATAGGAAAAACAAGAGAAATGGGAGCTGTGATATTTGCAAGTGGAATTAAATCTGATGGACTTGAAATAGTTATGGTCTGACCATTAATGATGACTTGATAGGGAAACTGAATGGACGAGCAAGAGGTACCGTCAATAAAATCATCAATACCTCCATTGTTTTGAGTGGTATTGAGCAAGAGTTTTGCCAGAGGGGTTTCAATTGTAATTGCGTCTCCGGGAGTTTCATCAATGATATCTATTTCCTCCTTTTGGCAGGAAATAAAAAAAAGACTTATTACTAGAAAATAAGCTATTTTTAAGTTGAAGTGCTTCATGGCTTTTTACCTTATATAACAATAGAACAGTAAAGATATAAAATACCCTACCCACTATGTTTAAAAACTTTTAAATACATTTACATATTAAAAATGAATTTATGAGTGAACATGATAATGTCTGCAAAGAAACAGTTTATAACAAGTTGTTTCAAACGCTGTCGCCATCGATTTATAATTTTATTTACTTTAAATGTGGTAATGTCGCTCAAGCTGAAGACTTAGTTCAGGAGGCATTCATCAAGCTATGGGAAAACTGTGCAAAAGTACCTCAGGCAAAAGCCAAGTCTTTTCTATACACAGTTTGTAACAATAGTTTTCTCAACGAAGTTGCCCATCAAAAAGTGGTTTTGAAATTCACCAAAAGAGCCACTCCACACATTAATGAGCAGTCACCCCAATATGTTTTGGAAGAAAAAGAATTTGAACAAAAATTAAACAAAGCCCTTTCAAATTTAACAGAGGCACAACGCACAGCCTTTTTAATGAACCGAATTGAAGGTAAAAAATACCGCGAGATAGCAGAAATTCTTGAAATTTCTGTAAAAGCCGTCGAAAAAAGAATGAGCCAAGCATTGGAATCCTTGCGAAAAGAAATAAAAAATATCTAACAGAGGTAGGGTATTTAGCGACACCTTTGTTTTATAAATAGTTAAACTAAAACTGATGAATGAAGAACTACTACATAAGTATCTAAACAACGAAATTACTGAAGCTGAGTTGGAACAATTGAAAGCTACTGATATCTTTCGTGATTATATCCAAATTTCAGAATTCACATCTAATTTGCAAGCCCCTGCATTTGATAAAGAGAGCGCCTGGAAGCAGCTTTCTAAAAAGGTGAAAAAAGAATCCAAAGTCATTTCACTTTTCAATTACAAAAGTCTTTTAAAATATGCTGCCGTTTTGGCTTTGATTGTCACAGGTTTTTTATATGTAACAAATCTTTCAACCACCCTAACAGCTCCACTCGCTGAAAAAAAGAGCTTTACATTACCAGATCAATCTGAAGTAGTTTTAAATGCAGGCTCAAAAATAAAATACAGTAAAAAATCATGGGACAAACAAAGAACACTCACTCTTGATGGTGAGGCCTACTTCAAGGTCGCTAAAGGTGAAACCTTTGATGTTAATACAACTCAGGGAGTTGTTAGTGTTTTGGGTACCCAATTCAATGTACAAAGCCGTGGCACCCATTTTCACGTGACTTGTTATGAAGGCAAAGTTGCTGTTGTATTTAATACTACAAACATACAACTTTCTGCCGGTGACAGCGTTATCATTGAAGAGGGTGAAATTATATCACAACAAAAAGTAAGTACACTTCAACCAGGATGGATGTTTGATGAGAGCTCGTTTGAAAACAAACCACTTTGGTGGGTTATTGAGGAACTTCAGCGTCAATATAAAGTAACTGTCACTTTTGAAAATATTGATAAAAACACCCGATTTACAGGGGCATTTACCCACACAAATCTTGATGCTGCATTAAAAACAATATGCATGCCAATGGGATTAACTTACACAATAAACCAAAATGGGAATGTACTAATTTATGGGGCTAATTAAGGGGTGTTACTATCACTACATAGTTGCAATGATATTGTTTCTTTACGGGAACCAAATTACCCTTGCACAAAATACAGAACAACCACTACTCAATATACTTGAACAAATTGAAGAGCTTTATGATGTAAAATTTTCCTACGCAAATGAAGTAATAGAAAACATCCGCTCAACACCACCTGATTATACTCAAACCCTCCCTGAGATTTTAGATGACGTTTCAAGAAAAACCCTATTAACATTTAAATATATTGACGAGCGCTATATTGCAATAACGGTTTCTCCTGATGCATTTGTCAACCTATGTGCAACCATAATCAATGCGGAAACACTTTTTCCATTGGAAGGTGCTACCATTGAAGTTAAGGGAACAAATCAAGTAAGTTTATCAAATTCTGATGGTCTTTTTACACTAAAAAATGTTCAGGCAGGCGCACAAATAGAAATAAGGTTTTTGGGCTTTAAAAGCCTTTTAATAGATGCATCTGCAATTCAGGAATCGACCCCATGTTTGACCATAAGGATGGACCCGCAAATAAGTTATCTCAGGGATGTGGTTCTGGAAAGTATTTATGCAAAGGGAATTAATAAAACCAATGAAGGAGCATTAAAACTTGACGTTAGTTCCTTTGGCAATCTTCCCGGACTCACTGAACCAGATATTTTACAGATGATACAAGCCTTACCCGGGGTGAATAGTATTGATGAAACCATATCAAATATCAACATTAGAGGAGGTACTACAGACGAAAACCTAATTTTATGGGATGGTATCAGAATGTATCAAAATGGACATTTTTTTGGAATGATTTCCGGCTTTAATCCCTATTTAACCGAAAGTGTTTCTTTTTATAAAAATGGTACTCCGGCTCGTTATGGTGAAAGTGTTTCAGGCTTAATTTCAATGCATTCCTCAGAAGAGTTTCCCGAAAAAATCAAAGCAGGCTTTCAAGTCAATATGATCAATGCAGGTGCCTTTGCTAAAATACCTATTAATGAAAAACTGGTCATTCACACTTCGGGAAGGCGCACTTTTACAGACCTCTTGGAAACACCTGCATTTAAACAATATTTTGATAAAGTGTTTCAGGATACTGAAATCACTAACCTTCAAAACAATCAACAGGGTCAACTAAGCTCTGAAGATGATTTCACGTTTTATGATTTTAGTTTAAAAGCTATCTATGCTCCAACTGAAAAAGACCGATTTAAACTCAATTTTTTGACCATAGATAACAGTTTAGACTTTACAAAAACCTTCACGACAGAAAACACTCAAACTTCAGAAACCAGTGAGCTCGATCAAAACAGCATCGCAGGTGGCCTTTCTTGGAAACGCAACTGGAATGAAGAAATGAATACTGAGGTTTTGCTTTATGGAACTTATTATTTACTGGATGCTTCCAACCTAGATATTTTTTCCAATCAAAAGTTCATTCAGTCTAATGAAGTAGTTGAAAGTGGTGCTCAATTTGATTTCAACTGGCAATTCAAGAATAATTATCGTCTTTCGACAGGTTACCAATTTACTGAAACCGGAATAAGTAACAAACAAGAAGTGAATATTCCATTGGTACGCACTTTTGTGAAAGAAGTATTGCTAAAACACGCTGTATTTATAAGTAATTTTCTGGAAATTGAAAATACGCAAACCAGTATTAGCGCCGGATTGAGACTCAATTACTTTCAAAAATTCAATACCACACGTGTTGAACCTCGCGTCAATATTCATCAAAAGTTAGGTAATGGCTTTGCTCTTGAAGCCGCTTTTGAACAAAAAAGCCAAACGGTCACCCAGAGAATCGATTTCCAAAGTGATTTTCTAGGCGTTGAAAAACGCAGATGGGTACTTGCAAATAATGATGATGTGCCTATTGTAAAGAGCAATCAATATTCGTTTAATATTCAATATCAAAAACGAAACTGGTTGTTGCAAGCCGAGGCTTATTCAAAAAAAGTGAATGACATCACATCTGCCAATCAAGGGTTTCAGAATCAACTGCAGTTTGTGCGCACTACCGGAAATTATGAAACTCAAGGAATTGAATTAATCATAAACAAAAAAACCAAAAACTGGAGTAGCTGGTTGAGTTATACCTATGCTAAAAGCGATTATACGTTTGATAATTTAGAACCCGCTACTTTTCCTCATAATTTTGACATAAGACACCAAGCCACTCTGGCAGCATCATACAGTTTCAAGAATTTTAAAATTGCATCGGGAATCAACTG
>CAXBNF010000030.1:0-30643 GCA_963977065.1 uncultured Flavobacteriaceae bacterium
AAAGTGTGGGTGCTTATGCGAAAGCAGAAGCCGGTGCAGAAATTGTTGGTTTTGAAAGAGTCGCTTTGGGGTAAACTTTGATTGCATCAAATAATTTAAAATCCGTTTCAGTTTTGGAACGGATTTTTTAATTTTATATCTTAAGTTCAATTTCAAGCTATGAACAAAAAAGAATTTCAAGAATTTTTTGAAAAAAACCGGGGTCAATTCATCTCAGGCATTTACAACTATTGTGATCGCTGGTGTGAACGATGTAGCCTTAAATCAAAATGCAGTTTATATGCCAGAGAAGAACAACGTGACAAATCAAATGATAACAATCCTGAAGCATTTTTTGAACAAGTGAGTGAAAATTTCAAAATTGTTATGGAAATGCTCCTTGAAATGGCCGAAGAAAAAGGAATTGACCTCAACACTATTGAGGACATAGAATTTGAACAAGAAGAAAAAAACCTAAAAGAGTTTGCAGATAATCATATTTTATCAGTTCAGAGTAAAGAATATTCAAACCTCCTAATAAAATGGTTTGATGAAAATGAAACCACCCTCAAAAAACAAATTGAAATAATCAACCAATCAATTGAACTTGGATTGTCAAATCAAGACACTTTAAAAGATTTTGAATCCTTGAAAGATGCTATAGAAATCATTCACTGGTATAGCTTTCAGATTCATGTAAAATTAATGCGTGCATTGCGACACGGCGAATTGGATTTAGAATATGAAGACCCTATTCAAAACGATATAAATGGATCAGCAAAAGTGGCCCTTATTGGCACTGAAAGATCTTTGGGAGCTTGGGGCATTTTACACAGTCAACTACCTGAACAGGAAGATGAAATTATTACCATATTGCTATTGCTTGAAAAAATTAGAAAAGGAATATTTAAAACTTTTCCAAAAGTCAATGAATTTGTAAGACCGGGATTTGATGAGTAGCCAATTCCTTAATTTTTGATTTTGACCTGGCAATTGATTTCCTATATACTAAAATCCATCCAACCCTGCATCCCAAAAATATTTTTCCCTATTTTTGCAGCAGTTTAAATCAAACACTTTTTAAAACTCAACGCTACACTATGCATTACAAAAGAATCTTACTCAAACTCTCCGGCGAAGCTTTAATGGGAAATCGGCAATATGGCATTGACCCGGACCGCCTGGCAGAGTATGCTCAAGAAATTAAAACCGTAGTTGATAAAGGCGTTGAAGTTGCCATTGTAATTGGTGGCGGAAATATTTTTAGAGGAGTCGCCGGAGCCAGTAAAGGAATGGACCGTGTGCAAGGTGACCATATGGGTATGCTTGCAACAGTGATCAACGGCTTGGCACTTCAAGGGGCCTGTGAAGATGCCGGCCTGCAAACCAGACTGCAGTCGGCCATTGATATCAATGAAGTGGCAGAACCTTTTATTCGACGTCGTGCCATTCGACACCTGGAAAAAGGCAGAGTAGTTATTTTTGGAGGAGGAACAGGAAACCCATATTTTACAACAGACTCAGCTGCAGTTTTACGTGCTATTGAAATACATGCTGATGTCATTTTAAAAGGAACTCGTGTGGATGGAATCTATACAGCAGATCCTGAAAAAGACGCGATGGCAACAAAATTTGATTATATCACCTTTGACGATGTATTACGTAAAGGATTGAAGGTTATGGACACCACAGCATTCACCCTCAGCCAGGAAAATGAATTGCCCATCATCGTTTTTGATATGAACACTAAAGGAAATCTGTTGCGCATTGTAAATGGTGAAAAAATTGGAACCAAGGTTAATTTATAACTACTGAGTATTAATGAAATACCTCATTCTAATTCTTAGTCTATTTATTTTTTCTCTTGGTAACGCTCAAAATATTCCATTGGATGACTTAGTACCTGTAAAACTATACAAAACTACCGAGGACTATGTCAATAAAAATCCTATGGATATCAATGCAGCGGTTTTAATTAAAGAGGAAAGCAGACAACATATAAAAATTAAGAATATTTACAATTTAAATACTGGAAAAAAAATCAATAAAATTTTGTCAGCTTGGGCAATAGAATATAAAGAGGGTGTTTATTACAATTTAATGTATTCCAATGATGTGAAACATTTCAAATCTTTTGCTAAATTTGATATTGAAGGAAGATATTGTGCTGTGATTGTTAATGAAAATTCACCCTATATTTTAAAAACAAATAGCAATTTTTACGGAGGAGGGGTAGTTGGAGTTCTTGCCAAAGAATCTCACAAATGGAATAAAAATTGGGTTGATCAATACAATCTTAAAGTGAAAATTTTGCTCGTTGATACACAAGATATCGAAGCTGATCTTGGGGTACGTAAAAAGTACGTCTTAGGGGATTACCTTTCTAGAAAGAAATTAGAAGATATTTTATCTGAATTGGGAATTACGTTGACAGTGGAAAAGATGAAAGATGTTAAATTTGAAAAAGTGATCGAAATTATTGAAAGAGCAAATATTAAAAGTTTAAATTAAATTAGCCTTGTTTGAAAATATGTGACAAATTTATAGTTTCGTAATTTTATCGTAAAAACAAAAATACTTGAATACAATCAATCACTATTAATTGATTTTATTATCATAATCTAAAGAACTACAACAATGACTGAAGAAATAAAATTTTTACTGGAATCTACAGAAGAGTCGATGCTCAAAGCGCTCAAGTTTCTTGAAAAACAGTTGATGAACATCAGAGCAGGAAAAGCAAGCCCAGGGATGGTGGGTGGTGTTATGGTTGATTATTATGGAACTCCAACTCCACTTTCGCAAGTCGCAAACATCAACACTCCGGATGGTAGAACTCTATCTATTCAACCCTGGGAAAAAAGCATGATTCCAGAAATTGAAAAAGGAATTTTAAAAGCAAACCTTGGATTCAATCCAATGAATAATGGCGATAATATCATCATCAATATTCCACCGTTAACCGAAGAGCGCAGACGCGAATTAGCAAAAGTAGCCAAATCTGAAGCTGAAGATGCAAAAATAAGCATTAGAAATGATCGTAAAGTAGCTAATAGTGATGCGAAAGACCTGGAACTCTCTGAAGATTTACTCAAAATCGTTGAGTCAGATATCCAAAAATTAACAGATAGTTACATCACGCGTGTTGATGAAATTCTTGCCGTAAAGGAAAAAGAAATTATGACAGTTTAGTTAAACTTAAAACAATAAGCGACTTACAGGTCGCTTTTTTAATACTTTTACAGCGCTCAACTGTTATAAGAGACTATGCGTTTAAAAACTTTATTGATTTTTTTATGTGTACCGGTGTTCTCCTTTGGACAGAATGCTATGTCTAATCCTAAGGAAATCATTCAAAATGTTATATATCAAATTCCCTCAAATAAACCCACGCTGGCATTAAACGCTTTTGAATATAAAAAATATACCAAAGGCGTTGTCAAAACACAAGACAAAAACACACTTGAACCCATTCCTTCAGAGAATGACTATTTTTTTGAAGAAGCAGCAATCGTTCAGTTTGACCAAAAAGAAAACCTTCAAAAAACTATTTTAGCCTCCAATTTTCCGGGATTTGAAGCACCTCATTATCCTTTGTTTGTCACAAATTTTTATCCGGTGTCTGTTTATGAGCAGGAGTTTGATATTTTTGAACATCCCTTTTACAATCCGCTTTCAAAAATTGGGTTAAAAAATTACACTTTTGAACTTATTGAAACCATAACAGCTAATAACAATCCCTATTATGTCATTCAATTTTCCCCTTCAAATTCCTCAACTTACTCTCAACTGAATGGTGTCTTTCACGTGGACATAAAAAGTTTTGCCATTCAAAAAGCAACCATCAATTATTTGAAGAACAAAGAGGTTCAATTAAATTATGACTTTATATATTTGGAAGAATCATCGATTTGGTTTCCTCTAAAATTCACCGCAGAAGTTTCCCTTTCAAATAATTTAGAAAACTTCTTTCTTTTTAGAAAAGCAATTCAAAGAGGAAAACTGGCATTTGAAAAAGAAAAAACAAATGTGTTTTATATGGAGTCTCATTTTTCTGAAATCAAGTTTTCAGTAGATGAAATCCAAAACGATAAACACATTGATGTGATCGCCATAATTGAAAAAAATGAAGAAGATACTGCATTTTGGAATCGCTTTCGCGAAAGCGAGCTGAACTCTAATGAACTAAGTATTCAAAACCGCGCTGCAATCAACATTAAAGAAAAAGGAACGGAAAAACGCATAGAACGCATTGAAGATTTTCAAATGGGTTTTCTTGAGCTTGGATTTTTTGATTTGGACTTGAAATATTTAATCAAATACAACAATTATGAAGGTTTTCGATCCGGTTTGGGAGGGGTAACCAATGAGCGTCTTTTTAAACATTTTAATCTGGGTGGTTATTTGGTAAGAGGTTTTAAAGACGATGCTTTTAAATATCAAATTGCTTCAAATATAAGTCTCTCAAAAGTTAACAGAACCTCAATGGAGGTTGCTTATACCAGTGACGTCTCAGAGCTGGGTGCAAACGAGTTTTTAACAGACCGAAGAATATTTTCACTTTTTGAGCCCCGGCTGGTAAATATCATTCAATTTTATGAACATCAAACCTGGAACCTGGATTTTAGACATCAAATCAACCCCTATTTAAATGGTGAAATTCAATTATCAAAGAGCGATATTGACCAAACCCTTTCTTATGAGTTTTTAAATAACGGGACTTCTTTTTCTAAATATTCCCTCACGCAGACTGTATTTTCGGTATCCTGGTCTCCTTTTGGTGAGTTTATGAAAACTCCTTTTGAAGTCGTTGAGTATAATATGGGTTACCCGCGATTTTCGACACAAATCACACAAAGTTTTAAAGACCTGCTCAATAGCGATTTTGGCTTTACAAAAATTGATGCCCGAGTTGATTATAAAATCAATCACATCAATCAATCCTCAACTGAAGTTATTGTTGAAGGAAATGTGGGATTTGGCGACATTCCTTTGACACATATGTACCACGCATTTCCTAACAGTCCTAACAAAGAAACCGTTTTCAGGCGTTTTTCTGTCGCGGGAATCAAGAGTTTTGAAACGATGTATTTTGGTGAATTCTTTTCTGAAAAACTGGCAACAATCCATATAAAACACCATTTAAATCCCTTTTTAATTGCTTCCTGGCTCAAACCCGAAGTGGTGCTCATAACCCGCCATGCAATTGGCACTGCATCTAATATTGAAAAGCATCAAAACATCAACTTTAATACACTGGACAAGGGTTATTCAGAATCGGGTATTGAAATCAACAAACTCTTTTTGGGTTTTGGGGCAAGCTTAGCTTATCGGTATGGCGCTTATCATTTACCCAATTTTGAAGATAATATTTCTTTTAAGTTTACTTTCAACTTAAAACTATAGAATTTATAATATTCTACCATTAGCGTCCTAAACATTTGTGTAAAGTTTGGGCAATCTATGGGTTTTATTAGCTCTTTTAGAAGTATTGATTATTTTAGGATTGAATTTTAGGACGCTGACTTAGGACTTCAAGACATATGACTTAGGACTTGCATTTTTTTTAATTTATTGATATTCAATATTTATATTTTTTAGTCTTACGTCTTAAGTCTTGAAATCTTATGTCCAATATATAATTAGGACACTATTAATATTCTACTATATTTCTAAAACCACTTTAATTTTATTTTAAACCTTCTTATTTTGAAATCACCAAATCAGAGATTTATCTTAGCCAATACGTTAATATAAAAATTTACTTGTGAATTCGATTTGCTCACATCTTCAAAAATAAATGAGCCACGAATGCAAGAATAACGATGAAGGTCATTCCAAAAAACATTGCGTATTTGTGATTTTTTAAAACAATTTCTACCCTGAATTACCCATTTTAGAAACTCTCTACTGGGAGGGATAAAGTCCAACAATAGAATTGTTACATAACGAAATACATATATTATAAATTTATAAAATCGTATGTGTGGAAGTCAGTAAAAAGCGCTCATTTGAATATAAAACCCGAACCCAAAAAGCTAAGCCCTGCCACTTTCTAAAAACATTCGTGCATTCGTGGCATTTTTTTATTTAAACAAAGAAAAATTCACAAAAACTTAACGACTAAACGTTCTTCCACATAGTATCTTCTTCCAAAAGATTTCTACCTTTGCAGCCATTTTTAAGACCTAAATGAACAAGCGCATTCAAGCTAGCAAGCAAAGTCCTTTCTGGAGTAAAACAGCTCGTCTTATTCTAAGAAACAGAACCTTATTTTTAATTCTTATTGCTGTTTTAACTGTTTTTTTTTCAATGCAGTGGAAACACATGCGCTTTTCAAATACCGAAGCCAATCTGCTTCCTGATGATCATCCCATCAATCTGGAATATCTTGACTTTTTAGACATCTTTGGGGAAGAAGGCAACCTCATCGTGATGGGTGTGAAAGATTCCACCATTTTCTCACCGGAAAAATTCAACGCCTGGAATGCTTTATCAAATAAACTAAAAAGCTATGAAGAGGTCGAGTTTGTCATTGGCCTAAACAACTTGATGGAGCTTCAAAAGAATGAAGACTCCCTGCGTTTTGACCTCGTTCCTTTTTTACCTGAAAATGTAGAACCATCCAACAATTTTAAGGATATTCAATACCAATTGTACAATCGCCTTCCTTTTTATGAAGGCTTGATTTACAGTCCCAATCGAGAAGGTTTTAGAACAATTATTTACCTTGAAAAAGACATTGTCAACACCAGTGCCCGAAAAGACTTTATCCTCTATGAACTCATCCCATTAATTGAAGCCTATGAGGAGGAGTTCAACATCAATGTTCACACCTCGGGAATGCCATACATACGCACACTCAATTCCAAAAACATCATTGATGAAATCGGTTTGTTTATCGCTGCCGCCTTACTTGTCACCTCCTTGATTTTCTTTTTCTTTTTCAGGTCCTTTCGCGCTACGTTAATCACTATGGTAACCGTTGCTATTGGTGTGATGTGGTGTTTTGGAATTTTGGGATTATTGAAATATGAGATTACCGTTCTCACTGCTTTGATTCCTCCCTTAATCATTGTCATTGGTGTCGCCAATTGTATTTTCTTAATTAACAAATACCAGAATGAAATTAAAACCCACGGTAATCAGGCGAAATCATTGCAGCGGGTGATCACAAAAATTGGGAATGCGACTTTACTCACTAATGCGACCACCGCTTCGGGATTTGCTACATTCACATTGACCCATAGTACTCTTTTAATTGAGTTTGGAACCATCGCTTCATTGAGTATTTTGGCTGTTTTTGTGTTGTCACTGCTCATCATCCCGATAGTGTACAGTTATATGCCCATTCCAAAATACAAGCATTTAAAACATTTGAATAAAAACTGGATTGGCAAACTGGTCAAATGGCTGGTCGTGATGGTGCGGCATCATCGGTTTGCCATTTACACCACCACCGTCATTTTACTTTGCCTAAGCATTGTGGGGATTTACAACATGAAAATTTCAGGTAGTATTGTTGAAGATATGCCAAAAAGTGCTGATTTCTTTCAAGACATTCGGTTTTTTGAAGAAGAATACGATGGTATCATGCCCCTCGAAATCCTGATTGATACCCAACGAAAAGAAGGCGTGATGGCAGCGGCCACTTTACGCAGGATGGATGAGTTGCAAAACTTTATTATGGAGATTCCTGAATATTCAAAACCCCTCTCTGTGGTTGAAACTGTTAAGTATGCCAAGCAAGCTTTTTACAACGGCAACCCGGAATACTACCAATTACCCTCTTCCCAGGAACGCAATTTCATCATGCCCTATGCCCGAAACAGCATCAATGAAAACAACTTGCTGGAAAGTTACATCGATTCCACCGGGCAATTTGCCCGCATCACCACCTTTATGAGGGACACAGAAATGGACCGTATGTTGCGCATTGAAGAAGAACTACTCACCGAAATCGAAAAAATATTTCCTGAAGTACGCTACACGGTCACACTCACAGGTAAAGCGGTGCTCTATCAAAAAGGAACCACATACCTTATCAAAAACTTGATTATTTCGCTTTCAATAGCCATCTTGCTGATTGCCCTTTTTATGGCGTGGATGTTCCGCAGTTTCAGGATGGTTTTAATTTCGTTAATCCCTAACCTGCTCCCTTTACTTATTACTGCCGGGGCGATGGGGTTTTTGGGCGTGCCCATAAAACCTTCCACCATACTGGTATTTAGCATTGCCTTTGGGATTTCGGTGGATGACACCATTCACTTTTTGGCTAAATACAGGCAAGAATTAATCGCCAACAACTGGAAAATCAAACGATCAGTCTATGCCGCTTTAAAAGAAACCGGGGTGAGTATGTTCTACACCTCCATTGTTTTGTTTTTTGGGTTCTCCGTCTTTATGATTTCAAGTTTTGGAGGCACCGTGGCACTGGGCGGACTAGTTTCAGCAACCTTGCTTTTTGCTATGTTGTCCAATCTTTTATTATTACCATCTTTATTGCTTTCGCTGGAAAAAAGTATTGCCAATCAAAAAACCTTGAGAAAACCGGCTATTGATATTATTTCTACTGAGAGGGATGATGAAAATTAGCTACTTAATAATCTTGTAATCTAAAAAACTTAAATTTATCTTTACAAAATAAAATTACCGACACATGCAACAGAAAAAAGTTTTAGAGTTATTGAAGTCAGAACCCTCTTTGATTGAGATGAATGTAAAAGGTTGGGTGAGAAGTTTTAGAAGCAATCGCTTTATTGCTCTAAATGACGGTTCGACCATCAATAATCTTCAATGTGTAGTTGACTTTGAAAACTTTGATGAAGAATTATTGAAACGCGTGACTGTGGGTGCTGCTATTTCAGTATCGGGAACTTTAGTGGAAAGCCAGGGACAAGGTCAAAATGTGGAATTACAGGTAAGTACACTTGAAATCCTAGGCGATGCAGATACTGAAGATGTGAAATTGACTATCCTTTCGCCCAAGCGTCATACACTTGAAAAATTAAGAGAGCAAGCCCATTTAAGAATAAGAACCAACACCTTTGGAGCTGTGATGCGGGTGCGTTCAGTCCTGTCATTTGCAATTCATGACTATTTTCGTCAAAAAGGTTTTTTTCATGTCCATACCCCCATCATCACCGGAAGTGATGCAGAAGGAGCCGGTGAGATGTTTCGCGTAAGCACTCTTGATTTGCACAACCCGCCTAAAAATGAGGATGGAAGCATCAATTTTAAAGAAGACTTTTTTGGAAAAGAAACCAACCTGACCGTTAGCGGACAGCTTGAAGCGGAAACTTATGCAATGGGACTTGGGCAGGTATATACTTTTGGCCCCACTTTTAGAGCTGAAAACTCAAACACCTCAAGACACCTTGCCGAGTTTTGGATGATTGAACCTGAGGTGGCATTCAACGATTTGGCTGCCAATATGGACCTTGCAGAAGATTTTATAAAATATGTTGTCAAATATGTGATGGAGCATTGCCAAGAAGATATGGCATTTCTTGAGCAACGCCAACAACAGGAAGACAAAACAAAACCGGAAGCAGAACGCAGCCCGATGCCGCTTTTAGAAAAATTGCAATTTATTTTAGAAAACAATTTTAAACGTGTGAGTTATACTGAAGCCATTGATATTTTAAAAGCATCCAAACCCAATAAGAAAAAGCAATTCAAATACCTCATTGAAGAATGGGGTGCCGACCTGCAAAGTGAACACGAGCGTTTTCTGGTAGAGAAACACTTTAAATGCCCCGTGATTTTGTTTGATTATCCGGCGAAAATCAAGGCCTTTTATATGCGTCTCAATGAAGACAAGAAAACCGTGCGCGCCATGGACATTCTTTTTCCCGGTATTGGAGAAATTGTGGGGGGTTCACAACGTGAAGAACGCTATGAGGTCTTAAAACAAAAAATTGCCGATATGGGCATTGATGAAGAAGAATTGTGGTGGTATCTGGAAACCAGAAAATTTGGAACCTGTATTCACAGTGGTTTTGGTCTTGGTTTTGAACGACTTGTTTTGTTTGTAACCGGTATGACTAACGTTAGAGACGTGATCCCTTATCCAAGAACTCCTTTAAATGCTGAGTTTTAAATAAACTTGATTTTCTAAGATTTATTAGGATTGTAGAAATCATAAGTTCCCGATAAAAAAGCCTCGAATGCACGAATACAAATCATTCGTGTCCCGATACCAATCGGGATGGCTTTATATAAGTTAATTATTAAAAAGAATATAACCTATTCACTATTTTTGTTATCATCAAACCTTAGAATTTGACTTTCACAAGCAAAATAAAATGCAGTAATTGCGGGCACTTCAACACCAATAGTGATTATTGTGAAAAATGTGGCGAACTCATCAACCCCAAGCTTAAACGTGAACTAAGTGACCAAAAACGGCTTGATGACCGTGATGAGGAAGAACGAAATCGCAAACAAAGCAAGTTTGAACTTTTTATCGAGCGCAACAGAAATCACAAAAACATTTTAATAAGACTGGTGTTTCAACTGCTTTATGGCATTTGGTTTATTGTGATGGCCATTGGAGCCTTTATTGCCTGGTTGTTTGCCGCCGTTGCCGCATGATTTTACTTAAAAAACCCCTAGTAATTTTTATGTTTCTAACAGCACTTGCTGTTTACCTCCTCCAACAAAATGGTGTGCCACTTCCCTCTTTAATCCATAATTATCTCAACAACCTCTTGTGTATGCCTCTAGTGTTGACGATTTGTTTGATAGTTTTGCAGTTTATTAAGAAAAACTATAGACTAACAATCCCTATCTTTGCTATAGCGAGTATTACAATTTATTACATACTGTATTTTGAATGGTATTTACCCAAAGTAAATGACCGATACACTTCAGACCCCATTGATGGTGTTTTATATGTTTTAGGAGCAACAGGCTTCTATTTTATGCAGAAAAGATGGGTAGCAGTAAATAATTAAATCAAAAACACTTGCTTAAATACGCAAACTAATGTAATTTATGGAGTGCAAAAGAAGTCATTAACATGCTGAAGCAACACTTACAGTTTAAATTATCTCAAAAGCTATCACCTCAACAAATCCAGTTGATGAAGTTGATACAATTGCCCACACAGCAATTTGAGCAGCGTGTCTCCCAGGAGATGGAGGAAAATCCGGCTTTGGAAGGTGGTAAAGACGAGGTGGAAAACTTTGATGACGATTTAAATAACGAAGAATTTGAGAGCGATAGTGAACACATAGAGGCCGAAGACATCAATATTGATGAATACCTGAGTGACGACGATGTACCAGACTACAAACTTCAGGCAAATAATTACAGCGCCGATGATGAAGACAAACACGTGCCTTATGCCTCAGGGGTGTCTTTTACAGAGTATCTTCAGACACAGCTTAACACGGTTCAACTTTCAGAAGAAGAACAGGATATTGCAGAATTTCTGGTGGGGAGTATTGATGAAAGTGGTTACATAAGACGGCCCATCCAGGATATCATGGATGATCTGGCCTTCACCCAAAACGTGTTCACAACAGAAAAAGCCATTGAAAAAGTACTTCTTATCGTTCAGGATTTGGATCCTGCGGGAGTGGGCGCACGCAATTTGCAGGAATGTTTATTGCTTCAGCTGGAGCGAAAAACACCCACTGCAGCTGTCAATCTGGCTATAGCTATTTTAGATGATGCCTTTGATGCTTTCAGTAAAAAGCATTATGATAAATTAATCCAAAAATTTGAAATCACTGAAGATGAGCTTAGAGGGGCTATCAGCGAAATAGAACGACTCAATCCCAAACCGGGTGGCACTTATTCCGGCAATAATAAAATTGTAGAACACATCATCCCTGATTTTGCCATTCGCATTGTTGATGGCGAACTCGACCTCACCCTTAACGGAAGAAATGCTCCTGAACTCCACGTTTCAAGAGAATATACCAATATGCTAAAAGGCTATAAAGAAGCCAATGAAAAATCTAAATCACAGAAAGATGCCGTTCAGTTTATCAAGCAAAAACTCGATGCTGCCAAATGGTTTATCGATGCGATTAAACAACGACAACAAACGCTGTTTGTGACTATGAATGCTATTATGCATTATCAGGAGGAATATTTTTTAAGTGGTGATGAGCGCAAACTGCGTCCAATGATCCTAAAAGACATTGCTGACGAAATCAATATGGATATTTCCACTGTATCACGTGTTGCCAATAGCAAGTATGTTGACACGCCTTATGGCACCAAACTTATTAAAGAATTTTTCTCAGAATCGATGAAAAATGATCAGGGCGAAGATGTTTCTACTCGAGAAATTAAAAAAATATTGGAAATCACCATTGGCGAAGAAGACAAAAGGAAACCTCTTACTGATGATAAATTGGCTAAGATTTTAAAAGAAAAAGGCTATCCCATTGCACGCCGAACTGTTGCAAAATACAGAGAGCAACTAGACATTCCCGTAGCAAGAATGCGTAAAGAAATTTAATGAATTTCTTCTTTAAAATAGCGGCCTGGCTTTTCCATCCTTTATTGATGCCCCTTTTGGGTGTTGCTATTTATTTTAGGGTCACGCCACGCTATATCATTCCGGAAATGATGTATTCTAAACTACTCGTAGTCTTCATTCTTACATTTTTAATTCCGGTATTGCTTTTCTTCCTTTTGAAAACTCTAGGTGTAATAAACTCCATTCATTTAAAAGAAGTTCGAGAAAGAAGGCTCCCATTAATGCTTCAGTGTTTTCTTTTTATAATTGTGATAAAAATGGTATTTGAACCCTATCACTATCCGGAATTGTATTATTTTTTTGTGGCCACACTCATTTCAGCTATTTGTGCTTTTGTGCTCGTTTTAGTCAAATTCAAAGTGAGCTTACACATGATAGGCATTGCAGGTGTAACGATGTTTTTAATCGCTTTAAGTATTCATTTTAAAATCAATACTCTGGTATTAATAAGCATTCTCTTTTTGGTAAATGGCTGGGCAGCAAGTTCAAGATTGCATACACAGTCTCATACCCCGGTTGAGTTGATTTTTGGCTTTTTAATAGGGTTAATTCCTCAGCTAATTTTAGTGAATTATTGGCTATAAAATGTAGAACATCAAACCGAGCTTAATGGCTGTCATATTTATGGGCACACCATTAATTTGTGCATCGTCATTGAAAAAAGAGTTGATTGTATATTGAACTTGAAGATTGAAGGTATTGTAACCAAAATTTAGAAAAGCGGTGTATCTCAATCTTTCAAATTCGTCAATTTTAGTTTCTCGAAATTTTTCTCCATCCTGTTTAAAGACCGATTTAAAATGAAAGGCATAGCCCAGTTTAACACCTCCATATATACGCCAAAATTTGTATTCTTCAGGGGTTGAGGTTCGCCATCTAAGTTCAACGGGAAGCTCTATCTCGTGAGTCTCAAAACGATTTTTATCATAATCAATAAGGTCACTATCTAAAACACTAAATATTGACTCACCGGAAGCGTCTTTTTCCACTAGAAGACTATGCCCATAATTGTTATAAGCATAGCCCAGTCCTGCTGCAATGGCAACATTTCTGGTTTTATTTAATGGCATATCCCTTAAAAATCCAAAATTGATCCCTCCCACAAAGCTTTCTGTTACTACCCCTTTAGGTCTTTCATTTAAAAAATTCACGGTAATACCTAAGTAAATTTGATCTTCTCTATACAGTGAATCTACCGTTTGACTTTTTTCAATCATTGATGATTGTGCAATAATGTAAAATGGTGAAATGAGTAGAGCAGATAAAAGCAAAAGACTGAATTTCATTTCTTAAATATTTTATTGAAAGATTACCCCAAAATTTCTATGGTTATTTATAAAGTAACTTTTTGAAAAAATCAAAACGCATTGCTAAGATACTTTATTTTAGACCGAAAAAAAACGCCTTGAAAGAAAATCAATCAAGGCGTTATCAAAAATAACAATAGTATTAATTATTCAATATTTGCAGCAGCTGTACCGTCTCTTGTTGTATAATTAATCTTGAGAGCATTGGCTTCTCTTAATTCTTGTTTAATATCAGAAATCAACCCCATGTTTGTTTCACCGTCAACTTTTAAAGCTGTAGTAAGGAACGGCACCAATTCTTCACGTTTGCTGGCGCGTTCAGCTTCAATAAAAGCTTGTACATCACTTACCTCAGCAAACTTGTCATTGAGTTGTATTCTGGCTTCTGTTCCAAATTGTTCCTGATATCTGGGTAAAGGTTTTCCTGCGTAGATATACATGACCAAATCTTTTTTATCAAGCTTTTCAACTTCATCTGCGGTGGGCAATATATTTTCAATTAAGGGTGTGGTTTGTCTTAAAACGGTTACAACCATAAAGAAAAACAAGAGCATAAATACAATATCGGGTAAGGATGCTGTTGAAATTCCCGGTGTTCCGCCACCTGATTTTTTCTTAAACTTAGACATAGTCTTTTAATGTGTTTTTATTGTCTTTTTTTAGGTTCTGCCTCAGATAATTTTTGAGGGTACATCGCTTTGAGCACGTCGAGTTGTTCTTTGAGCTTATCTTTATCTCCTCCCCAAGTTGCATCTGCGAAATTCTTTTCCATTACTCTGTAGGGTTGACCATAAAGACGCTGCGCCTCTCTATCTCTCAAATCATTGTATGCTGCTACCAATTCATTTTGAACAGCAATATACATTTTGTATGAGGTAAGCCTGTCATTCTGTAAAGAAATTACCGCTTTGTCAGGATTGTCTGATGAAGTGGGGTCATTGGCCCCTTGACAGTAATTACAAGCTTCTTCACCAACGCCACCGCCATTATCAAGAAACTCCATTGCTCTTGATCTAAGATTTTTCAGCTCGGCAGGCTCATCATTCACAAGTAATTGGTCATCTTTATTTACCAATACAATAAACATATTCTTTTTTCTTATTTCAGGAGGGTCTATTACATCATCAATGGGAGGTAGACGTCTGCTAATACCACTATCAGTCTCAATGGTTGTGGTAACCAAAAAGAAGATGAGCAGCAAGAAGGCGATATCTGCCATTGAGCCTGCATTGACCTCTGGTGCTGATCGTTTTGCCATAATTAATTTTTAATTAATTTTTTTACTCCTGAATAAATCATGAGTCCAATTGCAACAAAGGTTAAGATATAGAATGTTCTCAATCCTGTTCCCACCCATTTAGATCCACTTTCAGAAACTACAAGAACACCATCTTTGTAAACTTCAACTCCTTCTGAAAGCACGAAGGAAATCACAATTACAAGAACAAAAAGTCCCAATGAGATAAGTGTTTTCTTTAATGTGTCTTTATGAGAGAATAGTTGCGCAAAAGAAAATAACAATGTAAAAAAGATTGCTATTCCCAATACCACATAAGCAATTGTCATGTATGTTGAAATCGTGCCTTCATTTCCTGTTAAAATTGTAGCTAAAAGCGCAATACCTATAAGCGCTAGTATCAAAACTACAATTCGTATTATTTTATGTAAAGCCATAGTATAGAATTATGGTATTAATGATTATTTGTTTTTGTGTGCCACCAAGATATCAATCAAAGTGATGGATGCATCTTCCATATCGTTTACAATTCTGTCAATTTTTGCAACGATGTAGTTGTAAAATATCTGAAGGATGATGGCCACAATAAGACCAAATACTGTTGTTAAAAGTGCTACTTTAATACCACCGGCAACAAGAGAGGGCTGCATATCGCCGGCTGCTTCAATTTTATCAAAGGCAATAATCATACCGATTACTGTACCCATGAAACCAAGCATTGGCGCTAGAGCAATAAATAAGGAAATCCAGGAGACGTTTTTCTCAAGTTGTCCCATTTGTACACCTCCATAAGAAACGACTGCTTTTTCTGCCGCGTCCACACTTTCATTTGCGCGGTCAAGGCCTTGGTAGTATATAGAAGCTACAGGTCCTTTTGTATTTCTACAAACTTCCTTTGCAGCTTCAACACCACCGCTCTGTAAAGCGTCTTCCACTTCTTGAGCAAGTTTCTTTGTGTTTGTTGTAGAAAGGTTTAGGTATATGATTCTTTCGATAGCAATTGCCAAACCTAAAATTAAACATAAAAGTACAATCCCCATAAATCCGGGACCACCTTCAATGAAACGCTTTTTTAATTCTTGATGAAATCCAAGGGATTCTTCAGCTTCTGGCATATCCTCTTGAAGGGATGCCGCACTAACTGTTGTTGTGATTGTTTGAATGTCTTCAGGGAAAACCTGAGATTCATTGTAATCATTTGCATTTACTGATACAGTAAGCATTACTGCTGCAACTGTTAAAATAGAAAATAATCTTTTCATTGCTATCGTCTTAAAGTTTGTTTTTAGTTAAGGGTTTAAAGATATAAAAATTATTATTTAAAATACAATTAAATGTTTTGCAGAGAGGAAGGGATTCGAACCCTCGATACGCTTTTGGCGTATACACACTTTCCAGGCGTGCGCCTTCGACCACTCGGCCACCTCTCTAAATTTTCACACGCCACCAGAATGGTTGATGTATTACAGTGTGCCAAATAACAAAAAAAATCTTACTTAGTGAAATTTTCTTCGGTTAAATTTACATCATTTCTCCTCTTAGGGATGTTTCAAATATGGTTTTGAAGACTTTAGGAGAAATTTTTTGTCCAAGAAGGTACATTAATTTTGTTATGGCAGCTTCTGTTGTAATATCTTTACCGGAAATGACTCCTATTTTTTTCAACTTCACACTGGTTTCATATTGACCCATCGCGACACTTCCTCCGGAACATTGTGTAACATTTATAACAGGCACACCATTTTTTATGGTTTGTTGTATCAACTTTATAAACCAATCTGCATCTGTTGCATTACCGGCTCCATAAGTTTCTAAAACGATGCCTCTTAGGCTTGGTATTGAAAGTGTATGACTTAAAATTTCTTCAGAAACCCCCGGAAAAAGCTTGATGAGAATTACATTAGTGTCAAGTTGCGTGTGTACTAAAAAATTTTTCTTTTTGCTATTTTTCCAAAGCTTACCCTCGTTAACAGAAAGGTGAACCCCGCTTTCAATTAAGGGCGGGTAATTTAAAGAGGCAAAAGCTTCAAAATGTTCTGCATTGATTTTTGTGGTGCGGTTTGCCCGATACAGTTTGTATTCAAAATAAAGGCCAACCTCTGTTATTTTTGGTTTGTTGTTTTCGCGCAAGCCTGCTATTTGAATGCTAGTAATTAAATTTTCCTTAGCATCTGTGCGCAAATCACCTATGGGCAGTTGTGAGCCTGTGAAAATAACAGGCTTGTCCAAGTTTTCAAGCATAAAACTCATTGCAGAAGCAGTATAAGACATCGTATCACTACCGTGTAATACTACAAAACCATCAAATTCTTTATAATGCTGACTAATAATTTCAGCCAGCTGCACCCAGTATCTGGGATGCATGTTTGAACTGTCAATGGGGTTTTCAAAACTTTTTGTTGAAATAGTACAGTCTAATAATTTTAACTCGGGGATGTGAGCTAACAATTCATCAAAGTTGAAACTTTTTAGAGCTCCGGATTCAAAATCCTTAATCATACCAATGGTTCCGCCGGTGTAAATGAGTAGTATGTTTGGTTTCTTGTTCAAAATTTAAAAATATTAATTTCAATAATAAAATAACTATATGCCAAAAACATCATTTGAGTTTTGGGTTGTAATAGCTGCGACTTCTTCAACTGAAATCCCGTACAATTTAGCTACTTTCTCTGCAACAAGCATTAAATAACTACTTTCGTTGCGCTTTCCGCGAAATGGTGCCGGTGCCAAATAAGGTGAATCTGTTTCTAAAACAATGTCTTTCAGTGCGATTTGATTCAGAAATTGATCAATCTTTCCGTTTTTGAAAGTAACCACTCCCCCAATACCTAGTTTCATATTGTATGATAGTGCTTGTTGTGCCTGTTCAATTGTTCCGGTAAAACAGTGAAATATCCCAAATAAGTCATCAGATTTTTCGGTTTCCAATACTTGAAATATTTCATCAAAAGCATCCCTGCAATGAATTACAATGGGAAGTTGCTTTTGTTTTGCCAGTTGAATCTGTCTTCTGAAAGCGTCCTGTTGAATGGCCAGCGTGCTTTTGTCCCAATAGAGATCAATGCCAATTTCGCCCACAGCATAAAAGTCTCGTTTACTAAATTGCTTTTCTACAAAAGCCAGTTCTTCTTCATAGTTTTCTTTAACAGAAGTGGGATGCAAACCCATCATTAAAAATACATTTTCAGAATACTTTTTTTCCAATTCATACATAGCCTCAGCATAAGAAGAATCAATCGCAGGAATAAAAAAACGTTTGATTTCTTGTTCAATGGCGCGTTGCATCATTGCATCACGATCTTCATCAAATTGGGAACTATAAAGATGTGTGTGCGTATCAGTTAAAATCATAATTGCAAAACTAATTGATTTTGATGAGTTATCTTTGTCAAAAAAAATAGAATTGAGCAGTTTACGAATATTTTTAGAATCCAAAAACTTTAAGCGCATTGCTTTAAAGAAAATAAACTCAAATCATTTTGAAATCAAGGCAAAAGTTAATGGCTTTTTAGGCACATTTATTCTTGACACAGGTGCTTCAAACAGTTGTATTGGGATGGACAGTATTGCACATTTTGACCTTAATGTGATGGAAAGTGAGGTGAAAGCAGCCGGTGCAGGCGCTACAAATATGGTCACTCAGATTGCTGAAGGATATTCACTTGAAATCGGTGAATGGAAACATAACAAAATGGATTTTGTGGTGTTTGATTTAACCCACGTAAATGAAGCACTTCAAATTGCTGAAGCAGATGCAGTCAACGGAATCATTGGTGCTGATGTTTTAAAACAAGCAAGGGCAGTGATTGATTATGGAAGAAATTGTGTGTATTTAAAAAAATAGTTCACATCAGTCTTTGTTTTTTGTATCTTTAAATAAAATTTGCCCCAAGTGAAAAAGATATTCTTTGTTTTTACACTCTTTTTTTGTTTATCACCTTTTACTACCAACGCTCAAGTGGGTACAGAATATTTCAAAAAAGTGATTGACACTACTTCTGATATTGATTTAAAACTCGCCGCTATCGATTCCTTACTCACCATTCAATGGAAAGAGAGCAATTTTGTTGAATTTGTAGATAATTCTGTTGCATACATAAACTTAGCTGAAGAGGCGGGTCGTTATGATGATATGACAAAAAAGGCAATGAATGTTTCTTTTCCATTGATAAATTACCTCAGCAATCCGCATAAATCCATTGATCTGTTAAACCGTGTTATAAAACATGAAAAAAACATAACCGACAGTTTTTTAAGAGGAGGTATTTATTTAAAACGCGGAGGTGCTTATTTCAACATTAACACTCAAAAGGCGATTGATGATTACAGTTTGGCCATTGAAATCTATGAAGAAAAAGATGCTATTTACAAAGCTGATGCTTTTTTGTTCAGAGGGCAGGCTTATTCTGCTCTGGGTCAATTTGTAGCTGCGAGTGAGGATTATAAAGCAGCATATGACCTTTTTGAAAAAGAAAAAGACTTTGAGTATATGTTACATGCTCGCAGTGGCGAAATTGTCATGTACAGTAAAAACGGGTTTTTAGAAAAGTCAGTTGAGCAAAGATCTTCATTAATTAAAAGTCTACTGGATTTAAAATTATTTCAATATTTGAGCACTCAATATTACAACCAATCTATAGATTATAAAAAACTTGAGAAAAACGATTTACGCTATGATTACCTTCAAGAAGCTTTAAAATATGCCGATTCAGCTTTAAACCCTCCATTTGTATATACTGCTGTTTACAGTTCGCTATCAGACCATTTCAGCTTAACTAAAAACCCCAAAGAGGCTTTGAATTTTTTGGAAAAAGCACAGGATTATCTGAGTGAGATTCCAAATGACAAATATGCCAATTCTATCTATTTAATGGCATTGATTCATTATCAAATGGAGAGCAAACAATGGAACGAAGCTAAAGAAAATAGTTTAAAAAGACTTATACTTGTTGAAAGCATTGGTCTGGACGAAGAAAATATAAGTACTCATAAATCACTTTCTGAAATTTACTCAAATTTGAACGACAATGAACGCGCTTTTTATCATTTAGAGAAACACTCCAATTTAAAAGACTCTCTATACAATCAAAGCAATACAAATGCCCTGATTTATTACCAAACTCTTTATGAAACAGAAAGGCAAGAAAAAGAGCTCAATGAGAAAAAAAACAGCATCGCAATTTTAGAGGAAAAAAACAGCTCTATTAAAAAACAATTTTTATATGGAGGCGTTGCCTTAAGCTTTGGTTTTCTTCTTATATTTCTATATAAAAATCAGAAAAGTCTCAAGGTTAAAAAAGAACTTCAGGAAAAATACACTCAGGATTTACTTTTGGCTCAGGAAGAGGAAAGAAAAAGAGTTTCAAAAGATTTACACGACGGTATTGGTCAAAGTTTGCTTCTTATTAAAAATAAAGTGGTATTGAATAAAGATGATTCAACAAAAAATCTGGTAGAAAATGCCATTGAGGAGGTTCGTTCTATCTCGAGAGCACTCCATCCCTTTCAACTTCAAGAACTTGGAATCACTAAAGCCATTGAAAATATTTTCTATCAAATTGATGAAACCACAGAGCTTTTCATTACCAAAGAAATTGAAAACATCGATGGAATTTTCAGTATAGAAAAAGAAGTAAATATATATCGCATTGTTCAGGAGAGTTTAAACAATGTATTAAAACATTCTAAAGCATCTGCTGTAAAGATTGAAATTACTAACAAAGAAAAAGATGTTCAAATGTGCATTCGTGATAACGGTGTTGGATTTGATTTTTCTGAACGAAAAAACGATTTTAATAGTCTCGGCTTAAAAACACTAAAGGAAAGAACACGGCTTCTTCAAGGTGTTATGAAAATTGATTCAGAAACAACCGGCAAAGGAACTACACTTACATTTATCATACCTAAAAAATGAATTTTAACTCCATAATAACGGCAGATGATCATCCACTTTTGTTAAAGGGTCTAAATGATTTTTTGATTGAAAAGAAATACAATATTATTGGAAGTGCTTCAGATGGAAATAAAGCATTAGACCTGATTGAAAAATTGAGCCCAGACATTGCTATACTAGACATACAAATGCCTCATTTATCAGGAATAGAAATCGCAAAAAAATGCAATGAAAAAAATCTTAAAACCAAAATTATTCTAATGACTTTTCACAAAGAAGCATCACTTTATTTTGAAGCAAAAGAATTGCATATTTATGGATATTTATTAAAAGATTTTGCCATAGAAGAAATTGAAAATTGCATCGCTTCTGTTTTACAGAATAAGCCTTACTTTAGTACTAAAATCAAGGAACTGCTTCAACTCAATACACCAAAAAACAATCATTTACAGTCGCTTACTCCCTCAGAAAGAAAAATATTGAAATTCATTGCAAAAGATAAAACAAACAAAGAAATTGCAGATGTGTTGTTTATCTCTCCTCGCACAGTCGAAAAACATCGCAGCAACATCATTCAAAAATTAAACTTGGAACCCAAAACAAATTCTCTACTCATCTGGGCAAAAGAAAATCAAGACAAAATTAATTTTTAAAATACGTAATTCTACGTATGTTTTTTTTGCCAAAATATCCTATATTTGTAAGAAAATAAGTCAGTTACTTCTTTACCTCCCCATAAAAAGTGATATTTAGACGATGTATTGTTAACCTCTAAATTTTTTTTTATGAAAATCTCATTACCGTTACTTGTAAAATCTGCCTCGATTCTAGTAATACTACTTAACCTAATTACATTTATTTTATACTATTAAAATTAGGTCACAATGTTATCAAGAGATAAAATAACCACAACAAAATTAATTATTAGTAAACCTCAATTAGTTGCAATTTTTATAGTCGCAGCCATTGTTATTATTCTGAATTTGATTTTTTTGTTTTAAAACTTTAAGGTAGGGTAAATGAAACCCAGATTGTTTTGTTATTGTATTCCAGTAACAAAATAATTATGCTTCATCCCCAAAAACCTTTTAGAAGATTTTCTATTCTTTTATTCACTGCTTTTTTATTTCAATCATGTACTGTTGAGGATAGCCTTGCAAGTGAACCTACAATTTACAATGTTTCTCAAGCTCAAGTAGTTTTTGAAAGGGATTTTAGTTTTGAAAGTAGTTTACTTCAAACTATAAATGAATATCTTATATCCATAAATCAAATCGAGCTAACACTGAGTCCAGAAGCCAATCAAATTGCGTTTGAACACACAAAACATCTTATTGAGAGTAATGCGCTTCACCATAATAATTTTCCCGATAGACAAAATTATTTTCTGTCTTTAGGTTTCACAGGGGTGAAAGAAAATGTTGCAATGGGTATTAACAGCGCATCTCACCTACTTCAGGCGTGGCTTCAAAGTCCTTTACACCGGCAAGCCATTGAGGCAAACAATACGCATACAGGAATTAGTATTTTAAAAAATGAAAATGGAATTTATTTCATTACACAAATTTACCTCAAATAAAAAACCCACCTAAAAAAAGTGGGTCTAAAAACTCTAAAAGTATATCTCTTTAGTCGTGGATAACTCTCACTTGAGCTGCAACCACTCCTTTTCTTCCTTCTTCTTCAACGTACTCTACTTTGTCACCCTCGTTTAATGCTTCACCATTAAGGCCTGAGGCGTGTACAAAAATGTCTTTACCTGTTTCGTCGTTGGTTATAAAGCCATAACCTTTTGACTCATTAAAAAATTTTACTGTTCCTTCCATTGTAATAAATAAATAAATTAATAAAGTGTAAATATAACAGAATAATAGCTGAATTGTTAAAAAAAACCAAAAATTTTTTTATTTTTCTATATTAAATGAGATTTTTAAAGTCAACATTAGATTAACAAAAGTCACCTCATCGAGCAAAAACAAATGGCTTTTTAAGCTTTTTTCAAAATAGTTTTAAATCAATTCAATAAAATTAATCTTTTTAAAATGACACCATTATACATTCATCAATTTTGAGAATATTCATAATTTTGTATTAAATGATAGCTCTCTAAAAAATAGGAGTCTTATTTTAGTGGCTAACCAAAAGTTAAAAAACATATTTAAATGCAAATTCAAATCAATTCAGACAAGAACATTGAAATTACCAAAGAGGCTAAAGATGACTTAAAATCTAAAGTTGAAAAAAAATTAGGGCGTTTTGACAACCTCATTAGCCGTGTGGAAGTTCACTTAAGTGATGAAAACAGTGATAAATCTGGTTTAAACGACAAAAAGTGCCTTATGGAAGCCCGGTTATTAAACCGGCAACCCATTATTGTTACAGATCACTCTGATAATGTTGGAAAATCATTTGTGTCTTGTCTGAATAAGCTCAGAAGAAAAGTTGATTCTATTGTAGGTAAAATGCGTGATCAATAATTACGCACCTTTACTTTCGTTTGTTTTTGTATCTGCTTTTTCCTTGTCTTTTTTAGCTTCATACTCTCTCATTTTTTTGAAGCTGTCTTTGGTGAGCATATAGTCTTTCACATCTCTGTCTTTCCAACGGTTGTACAAAAAGAGAGGCATCGTTATTAAAAACCCACAAACAACTCCAAGCCCAATGAAAAGTTCCCCTTTGGCAAGATTCTCAGATTTGAAATAAAAGCCCAAGAGAACTAAAATTACTGAAAGAAAAAAGAAGAATGGAATCGCTATTTTCATCTTCACAAACTTTTATAAATCCAGTTTTAAATGCAACTCCTTAAGCTGGGAATCATCAATGGTCGCAGGCGCATCGATCATCACATCCCTTCCGGAATTGTTTTTAGGAAAGGCAATAAAATCTCTGATGGTTTCCTGACCTCCTAAGATGGACACAAGCCTGTCAAGACCAAAAGCAATGCCGCCATGAGGAGGCGCTCCATATTGAAATGCTTCCATTAAAAACCCAAACTGTGCTTGCGCTTCGTCAGGAGTGAATCCCAAATAATCAAACATTTGTTCTTGAACTTTTCGGTCGTGAATTCTTATGGAACCACCGCCAATTTCATTTCCGTTTAAAACCAAATCATAGGCATTGGCTTTCACGTCACCCGGATGGGTTTTGAGCAATTCCATTTGTCCGGGTTTGGGCGAAGTAAAAGGATGGTGCATTGCGTGATAACGTTGCGTCTCTTCATCCCATTCCAAAAGTGGAAAATCTATCACCCATAAAGGTGCAAATTCATTAGACTTTCTTAAACCCAAGCGGTTTGCAAGTTCCATCCTAAGCGCACTGAGTTGTGCCCTCACTTTATTTGTCTCTCCCGAAAGTACACAAATTAAATCACCGGGTTTTGCTCCGGTTTTTTCTGCCCACTTTACAAAATCTTCTTCACTATAAAATTTATCTACTGAAGACTTATAAGTTCCGTCTTCATTACATTTTACATAAACCATGCCTAAAGCACCCACCTGAGGGCGTTTCACCCAATCAATAAGTGCATCAATTTCTTTTCTGGTGTAATTTGCGCCTCCCGGCACTGCAATTCCTACGACCAATTCTGCATCGTTAAAAACGTTGAATTCCTTGTGTTGTGCAATATCATTGAGTTCCCCAAACTCCATCCCAAATCGAATATCGGGTTTGTCATTTCCATAGGTTTGCATCGCCTCATCATAAGTCATTCTGGGGAATTTTTCAACGGCAACCCCTTTAATTTCATTTAAAAGGTGTCTGGTCAAACCTTCAAAAGTATTTAAAATATCCTCCTGTTCCACAAACGCCATTTCGCAGTCAATCTGAGTGAATTCTGGCTGACGGTCTGCTCTTAAATCTTCGTCTCTAAAGCACTTTACGATTTGAAAATATTTATCCATTCCGCCAACCATCAAAAGTTGTTTGAAAGTTTGTGGTGATTGTGGCAAGGCATAAAACTGACCTTCATTCATTCTGGAAGGCACCACAAAATCGCGGGCTCCTTCAGGTGTTGACTTGATTAAATAAGGTGTTTCAACATCCACAAATCCTTTCTCTGAAAGGTATTTTCTCACTTCCATACTCACCTTATGACGAAAAATCAAATTTTCACGCACAGGATTGCGGCGTATGTCTAGATAACGGTATTTCATGCGCAAATCATCACCCCCATCTGTTTTGTCTTCAATGGTAAAGGGAGGCGTTAATGAAGTATTTAGTATCTCAAGGTTTGTGACTAATATTTCAATTTCGCCGGTGGGCATTTGATTGTTTTTTGACTCGCGTTCAATGACCTTTCCGGTGATTTGAATGACAAATTCGCGGCCAAGTTCTTTGGCTTTACGAACCATTTCTTCTGGAGTGCGTTCTTCATCAAATATGAGTTGGGTAATGCCATAGCGGTCTCTTAAATCGACCCAAACCATAAATCCTTTGTCGCGGGTTTTTTGAACCCAACCCGCTAGTGTAACTTCTTTACCTATATGTGCTGCTGTTAATTCGCCACAAGTGTGTGATCTGTACATGCTTTTGCTGTTTTGAGGTGCAAATTTAAGATAAAAAAAATCCCCAACTCGTGTCAGGAATTTATTTTTTAATTGATTTACTCATCTAAAGATTTTTTCTATGGCTTCTTTAAAAATCCTATGTTATTTTTTTTGTATGATCACAGTCATTTTATTCATGTAACTTTAAAAGT
The DNA here is from genome assembly GCA_963977065.1 of uncultured Flavobacteriaceae bacterium. Taxonomy (GTDB): domain Bacteria; phylum Bacteroidota; class Bacteroidia; order Flavobacteriales; family Flavobacteriaceae; genus Planktosalinus. The sequence continues at coordinate 25,612 of CAXBNF010000030.1, forward strand.
CTTAAAATTTTAGTTTTTAGTATAATTTGTTAATCTCTAATTTAAAAACTAAATTTATAATTGGTTTTTAGTTTGAAGAAAAAATATCAATTACATAAAAAATGAAATACATCTTTATTCTTTTTTGTTTTCCTTTTCTTTCATTGAGTGCACAAGAAGGTCAACAGTTTTCAACGCACAAGCAATTATATTTAAAAGGCGCATCAAAAATAATTGGAAATTCAATTTTAGGAAAGGATTCAAAGAAGCCTTTGAACGACCCCAAAGCAATCAATGATCAAATAAAAATGGTGTATATTGATGTTGATAATAATCGAGAAACTTTTAGTTCAAGTGAAGCATTTCTCGATTTACCAATACAGAGTGAAAAAATAATTTATGCCGCAATCTACTGGAGCGCTATTTACAAGTATGATAATGGCAGAAAAAGTGTGAAAGGTTCCCGGGAGGTTTTTGTTGGTAAGGATCAACGCTCTGAGGCTGTTCATTCTATTTTATTTAAAACTCCCAATAATTCCTATATCCCTATAGAAGGTAATATCATTTTTGACAGTTATAAATCGCCTTTATTTGAAGAAACTAAACCCTATGTTTGCTATGCCGATGTTACCACTATACTTCAGAACTTAAATCAAGTTGAAGGAAACTATGGTGTTGCAAACATAAGAGCAACAGAGGGTTATATTTCAGGTGGGTCTTCGGCAGGATGGATGTTATATATTATTTATGAAAACTTGGAAGAAAACCCAAAGTATTTTACAACATACAATGGGTTCATAGAAGTGACCAAAGGAAATGATGTTGACTTAACATTTAAAGATTTTAAAGCCCCTGAAGAAGGTGAGGTGAAAACAACTCTTTTACTAGGTGCACTAGAAGGAGACAGTAGGTTTAAAGCAGATGTAGTTTCTATCTATGATCAAAAGAAGTTAACTTATGTTCCTTTGTATACTAAAAACAGATCTTCTGATAATTTTTTTAACAGCTCTATAACCCTCCATGAAGAAGAAAATAAAAATAGAAATCCAAATAGCTCAAACACATTAGGGTTTGATCTTCTTAAAATGAGTATTTTAAATAGTGGCAATCAAATATTTTCAAACAACACAACTGAGGTTAAAGTAAAACTATCAACCCGTCTGGACCGTTTTTACTTATTCTTTGTTGGATTTGAATCTGAAATAAGCCCCGTTTTTTTTAATGAAATCGTCCAGGGAATTCCTCAAAGTTCAGAAATTGATTCACATAAAGAAGATAGTAATGATTCACCAATAATAGATACAAAACCGGAATTGTCAGAAAATTATACTTTTGAACAAATTGAATTACTTAACAAAATAAAAGCATTAGAATCAGTTGAAATTCCCGGACTAACAGCAGGGTATTACTTGATTTCAAATGTTTTTTCAAGGAAAAAAAATGCAGAAAACTGGACAAACTTCATGATTGAAAAAGGCTTTAGTCCAAAAACAATCATTCACCCAAAAAATGGATGGCATTATATCTCATTTGAGTTTAGTGAAGACTTGATGGAAATTTTCAATAAACAACTAAAGTTTTCAGAAACCGAATTTCTAAAGGAAATATGGACATTAAGAGTTCAATAATAGCTGTTTTGCATTCAGAAAGTCAATATAACGCATCATTAATTTTAACGAATCATTGCTTCTTTTTGATTTCCATTTTTATCATTATCAAATCTAATTTTTGCTCTGTTTAGTAAATAGAACATCGTGGGAACAATAACCAAAGTGAGAAATGTCGCAAATGTTAAACCAAAAATGATAGTCCACGACATGGGTTTCCAAAAGATATTGTTGTCACCTCCCACATAAATTTGTGGGTCAAATTCTGTAAATAAGGTAAAAAAGTTCAAGTTTAAGCCCACGGCTAGTGGCAACAAACCAAGTATGGTTGTGATTGCAGTTAGCAACACCGGGCGCAGCCTGTTTGTTCCTGCTGCTATTATGGCTTCTCTATATTGTTCTCTAGTGAGCAATTTTTCATAAGGTACATCCAGTTCATCCTTTTTTCGATCGATGAGTAGCTGGGTATAGTCAATCAAAACAATGGCATTGTTTACCACAATCCCGGCCAGAGATATAATTCCCATCATTGTCATTAAAACGACAAACTCCATTTGGAAAATAACCAGTCCAAAAAACACCCCAATAAAACTCAATATGATTGCTACAAAAATCATAATTGGCTTTGAAATTGAATTGAATTGACCCACAATAATCAATAAAATAAGGAGCAAAGCAATCACAAGAGCTCCGGAAAGAAACTCCATGTTTTTTGCCATTTCTTCTTGTTCGCCGGTAAAGGCATAACTAATGTTTCTGGGCATAGGGTAATTTTCAAGGGCGGCCTCTATTTTTTGAACGGTTTCGGTTGGGTTAAAACCTTCCAAAACATTTGAATAGACTGTAATAACTCGTTTTAAATCTTTCCGCTTTATGGAACTGAATGTTGCTATGTTCTTGGTGGTAACCAATGTAGAAAGCGGTATTTGTTTCAAGTTTCCCTGATTGTCTCTAAAGGTTATATTTTGATTAAACAAAGCGCTTTCATCATACCTGCTGTCACCGTCAAAGCGAACAATGATATCAAAATCATCATCTCCATCCTTGAAAGTCGAAGCGTCAAATCCATAAATTGCAGAGCGCAGTGCTTGTCCCACTTGTGCAGTACTTACTCCTAGTTCGCCGGCTTTCATTCGGTCAACCACGACTTCCATTTCGGGTTTGCTTTGGTTGACATCGAGATTCAATTCTTCTATTCCGGGAATTCCAAGATTGTTGATGTAAGCTTGGACATTTCTTGCTTCCTCAATCAATTCATAATAATTCTCCCCTTTCAATTCCAAATTAATGGCATAACCGGCCGGTGGTCCCGCCTGGTCTTTATCAGTGATGATACTGGCGCCGGGATACCCTTGTACTGCATTCCTAATTTCAGTAAGGACATCACTACTGCTTATTTTATTTCCGTTTTCATCAAAGCGGTATTTGTATTGCCTAAACAAAACCATGACTTTCCCTCTGTGAGGCATTTCGTTTTGTGATGCACCATCAACCATTGGATTACCGGACCCTTCACCCACTTGAGAAATTATGGACTCAGCCATATAATTATAAGTGTTGCCGTCCTCAGTGGTATATTTATATTTATCCAAAACATCAAATACCTGTTGTTCAACAATACTTGTTAGTTCATTAGTTTTTTCAATGTCGGTTCCTTCGGGATATTCAATATAAACAATGGCTTGATTGGGTTGATTTTCAGGAAAGAAAAGTACGGGTGGTGTAAAAATACTAAACATACCAATTGCAACAATCAGCAACACAACTGTTCCAAAAAAGAATTTGTAAGCATTACTCCCCTTTAGGGCAAAATCTAAAAATCGTTGATATCTTGCTTCAATTCTAGGAAGGGTTTTAAACTGAAAATGTTTGGAGGCGGGAATCAACAAATACTTGAAAAACCACAAGGAAATGGAGGTGAAAATAAACAAGTTTCCAAAACCAATTAGCGCTTTGGGACCACCCACAAATCCTAAAATTGCGAATAAAACACCAACTGCAAAAATCCCAAGGCCTCTTCTAAGCAATGCAGTTTTTGTTCTGTTTTTCCACCCAATAAAAATGAGTACAAAAGCAATCAAAAGGATAATAGGCCCTAAAATCTGAAATATAATATGCGTATTAAATATCCCCGAAATCAATAGCAAAACCCCAAAAACGAATAAAGCACCACTTATCTTGATAATTGTTGCCCGGGACATTTCCTCTTCTTGGGTTTTCATAAAAGCCGAAGTCAAAGTCGCATTGATTACCAAAGCCACAAACAAAGAAGAAAACAAGACCACAGAAAGTGTGAGCGGAAAAAAGATCATAAATTTTCCCATAATACCCGGCCAGAAACCCAACGGTAAAAAGGCTGCAAGTGTCGTTGCTGTTGATGCAATTATGGGCCAGGCAATTTCACCTACACCCTGTTTTGCCGCTTCCATTCTGGGAACGCCTTCATCCATCAATCGATAGACGTTTTCCACCACTACAATCCCGTTATCGACAAGCATCCCTAGACCCATTACGGTTGCAAAAAGAACCATGGTATTCAAGGTGAGGTTTACCCCCACTATGTCTCCTGCGATGGGCAAGATTAAAAACGAAAGCAGTATCGATAAGGGAATCGCAATCCCTACAAAGAGGGCATTTCTAAAACCAAGGAAAAACATCAAAACACTAATTACGAGAATCACCCCAAAAATGATACTGTTTTCCAACTCTGCCACTTGGTCTTCAGTTCTAGTAGATTCATCGCTTGTAATGGTAATATCAAGAGTTGAGGGCAAATACGTTTCCAACGCTTCAGGGATGTGTTCCTTGATTTTTTGCATCGCCGTGATCATATTTTCACCGGCTTTCTTCTTGATACTTAGCATTACTACCGGCTGTCCATATTCTCTGGCAAAAGTAGTGGCATCTTTTGGTCTGAAGTTAATTGTGGCGATATCCCTCAAATAAACGGCACCTTTGTCCTCTTTAACAACGATGTTTTCCAATTCATTGGGACTTTGAATTTCACCAATGACTCTGATATTTCGGCGCAAGCCATTTTCTATAATATTTCCACCGGAAATGGTTTTATTTTCATCCTGAATGGCTGAAATTATTTGACCAAAACTCACTTCTGCAGCCATCATTTTAAATACATCAACGGCCACTTCAACTTCCTTATCCTGAACCCCGAGTAGAGTAGCTTCTTTTACCTCAGGGAATTCTTCAATGCGATCTTGAAGGTCTTCCGCAAATTTTTTGAGTTGCTCTTGAGTAAAATCACCTTTGAGGTTAATTTGTGCAACGGGCATAATCTCAGAAATATTGAGGTCAAACACATTGGGTTCCACTTTTACACCTCCATCAAGGGTGGGCCAGTCCTGGAGTGCTTTAACCGCATCTACTTTGTCTTTTACCCTTGTTTTGGCTTCCTCTATGGTCAAGCTTTCTTCAAACTCGACCGTAAT
>CAXBNF010000031.1:0-28428 GCA_963977065.1 uncultured Flavobacteriaceae bacterium
CGAACCCAGGACCCTCTCCTTAAAAGGGAGATGCTCTACCAACTGAGCTACCAGATCTTAATTTTCAATATCACATTACATTTCTCTAATGCGGGTGCAAATATAGTATCATTATATCTATTTATCAAAGCAATCCTTAAATTAATTTAAGAAAAATTAAATCCCTATTTTTACCTTCTTAATTTATAGTTATTTATCATGGAGAAAAGTGTTGTATTAATGGGCTATATGGGCAGTGGAAAGTCCTCAGTTGCATCGCTTTTAGCAAAAAAAATGAATCTTCAAGCTATTGATTTGGACCAATATGTAGAGGGAAAAGAACAATGCTCCATTCCTGAAATATTCAAATCTAAAGGTGAAATCTATTTCAGAAAAATTGAAGAAAGCTATCTCTCAGAACTTATACTAGAACCAACAATAAAGATTCTAAGTCTTGGGGGGGGAACTCCATGTTTTGGCAACAATATGAATCTTATTAAAAGTGCGTCAAATACTTGTTCAATTTACCTTTCTGCATCAATTAAAACCCTTACTGAACGTCTTTTTACTGAAAAGCAAAGCAGACCACTCATAAATCATTTAAAAACAAAAAAGGAGCTTGAAGATTTTATTAGAAAACATCTTTTTGAAAGAAGTTTTTATTACCACCAAGCAGATATCACAATAAAAACAGATGATAAAACAACCAAAGAAATCGTGGAGAAAATAAGAAATAGTTTACTCTAGAATCGCCCGGTCGTTATTAGGTTCAAAAATGACTGCTACATTTTCATTCATAGAGGTTGATAGAGAAATGCCTTTAAAATCTGCTTTCACAGGAAATTTTTTATGATTTCTATCAATCAGCACAGCAGTTTTAATTTGTTTAACAGGAACCTCAAGAACATATTTTACAGCGTGAATTAATGTACCTCCTGAATGGAGCACATCATCAATCACCACAATGGATTGATTTTTAATTTCATCAAGGGAAAGCGAAGAGGTTATTGCTCCCAAAGGGATCTTTTTATTGATAACAATTTCACAAAGCACCACTTTTAAAGGCGAAATCTTTTCCACTTCTTTTTTTAGTTTTTTTGCCAGCAAAAAACCATTTTCTTTTATTCCGGCGAGGATGATTTGGGTTTCATTTACGTTAGACTCATAAATTTGATAGGCCATTCTTTTCAATATATGCTGAATTTTGGTGTGGTCTAAAATCTTGTCTTTCTCGAGTTGCATAAGCTACTAATTTAATGAAATTGCCCTTAAGGTTTTTCAAAGATAATAAAGAGTTCGTTACCCGCTCGCGGCAAAATGGAATTATAACATTTGTCAAATTTTTTAATTTCGAAGTAAGGTTGAAAGTAAGTCAAGTATTCCTCTTGGCTCCCGCCGAAAGGGGGCCCTGTTTCAGTTAATGGAAAATCAAATAAAACACCTACAAGCTTTCCTTTTGGTTTTAGCAATTGATTCATTTTTTTCGCGTAAGCAGAACGTAAAGCCGGGTCCAAAGCACAAAAAAAAGTTTGCTCCAGAATGAGATCATATTTTTTTGACCACTCAAAAAAATCTGTTTGAATGAGGTTTTCTTCGGGAAAATCAGGGACGCGTGATTTGAGATTTTTTAGAGGCGGTGCAGCTATATCAATAACATCTAAATTTTTAAAGCCTTTATTATGAAGGTATTCTGCCTCATAGCCATTACCGGCACCGGGGATTAAAATGGAGATAGACCTGTCAGGAAGCGAGTCAATATAGACTTTGAGTGGTTCAGAAATGGTTCCTACATCCCAGCCGGTGCTTTGTGATTTATAACGTTCTTCCCAGAAAGTTTTATCTAATTCCAATTTTCATCAAAATTTAAATCGTCATACTCATCCGAGTCAAAATCGTCATCTAGCTCTTCGTCATCAAGAAGTGTTTCGGTTTCAAATTCTTTATCCGGTGCTTCATCGGGTATTTCGCCGTGAGCAAACATCAAATTTGGGTATAAAGTACCGGGTGTGGGCTCACCAATGTCTGCCAGCTCGATTAAAAAGGTCCACATACTCAAAAAATCATAGATGTAAATGAGTTTGGTTTGGTCCTTAGAAACCACGTCTTCAAGAAGAGTATTCTGCATATCTCTGCCGGAATCTTCCATGCTGAACAATGAAATTTCTTCATCCTGATTCCATTCATTATCACTAGTGAAAAAGGAAGCCATTTCCTGACCACCAAATCCAAAAGACTGGGTGATTGCATTATGAAAATCTTCTAATGTGGCGTCTTGCGAAATTTCAATATCTCTGAACACATCATCGTGAGCGTCAAGTATGACTCTAAAACGATAAATCATATCTTTTAATTTTTATTAATATTAGCACTATCTGCTAAACCGATGCAGGGTAAATGTCATCGCTCCCAAAAGGAAAAAAGCGCCAATTTGGTGAGCAACCCCAAGCCAAAGTGGTACTGCATATATTAGTGTAAATACACCAAGTACAAATTGAACACCCACTAATATGAGCAACCAGTCTATGCTTTTTTGCTGTGCAAAGGTAAGGGTTAATTTTTTAGCTTTCAACCAAATAATTAAAATCAAACCAACAACAATATAAGCCAGATAACGGTGTACAAACTGAACACCACTTTTTCCTTCAATAAAATTTTTCCAAACAGGGTTTTGCTCTATGGTTACAGTCTCGTGTATCAATTTCCCATCATTCATTAAAGGCCAAGTATTGTGAATTAAGCCGGCATTTAATCCCGCTACAAATGCTCCCCAGATGATCTGGATTATTAGCACCGCAAAACTAAACCTGATTAGATTCCTGAAAGATATAAACTGGGGTTTTTCTTTGGGATATATCAAATTTAAAGCCACCCAAAGTGTAAATGAAAACGTAATAAAGGCAGTAATCAAGTGCATCGCAAGGCGGTAATGACTCACATAAGGCATATCCACCAGACCGCTTTTTACCATATACCAACCCAAAAACCCTTGAAATCCTCCTAAAAATAAAAGGAAAAAACAGTTTTTGAGTGTTTCTTTATCAAGCATTTTCTTTGCCCAAAAATAAACAAATGGAATAATGAATACCACTCCCAGCAAACGCCCTAAAAGCCTGTGAAACCACTCCCAGAAGTAAATAAACTTGTAATCTTCCAATTGAAAATCATAGTTACTATTGATTTTTTGATATTCAGGAAACTGTTTGTATTCTTCAAAAGCGGCTTCCCATTGTTCTTGATTGAGTGGTGGGATGACTTCGGTAATGATATGCCAGTCGGTCATCGACAAACCGGAATCTGTTAGACGGGTAATTCCGCCCACAAGCACCATTATAAAAATTAAAAAACAGCCTGTAAAGAGCCAGATAATGACGGGTTTATTTTTTTTCATAACAACAAAAAATTATACTTTTTCCAATCCCATTTTTTTAGCTTTTTCAAACATAAACGCCTTTGCAGCTTCATAATCATTAGGGATTTCCCCTTCAAGGATAGCTTCCTTAATGGCATCTTTTAGAATCCCGATTTCGCGAGAAGGTTTTAAATTAAAGGTTTCCATAATTTCCTCGCCACTCACCGGTGGTTGGAAATTGCGTATTTGATCACGCTCCTCCACTTCAACAATGCGTTGTCTTACTTTTTTAAAGTTGCTGAGGTATTGCTTGAATTTCTTCGGATTTTTGGTGGTGATATCTGCTTCACAGAGCGTCATCAAATCCTCAATGGATTCACCGGCATCAAAGACCAATCGTCTCACGGCACTGTCTGTAACATCGTCTGAAATCGCAATGGGTCGCGAACTCATAAACACCATTTTCTGCACAAATTTCATTTTATCATTGAGGGGCAATCTGAGACGTTTAAACAATTTATAAACCATTTTTGAGCCTACAAACTCGTGACCGTGAAAGGTCCAGCCTAATTTTTTATCAAATTTTTTAGTGGGGGCTTTACCAATGTCGTGCAGCAAAGCCGCCCAGCGAAGCCACAAATCGTCAGTGACTGTAGCAATATTATCAACAACTTCCAGTGTGTGCCAAAAGTTGTCTTTGTGGCGCTGTCCTTCAATCTCGTCAATACCCTCCAGCGCAGTCAACTCCGGCAGAATGAGTGGTAAAAGTCCTGTTTTTTGTAACAATCCAAAACCTATAGAAGGTTTTTTGCAAAGAAGTATTTTATGTAATTCTTCGGTAACTCGCTCATTTGAGATGATTTTGATGCGTTCCTTATTTTGGGTAATGGCATCCAATGAGTTTTGCTCTATTTTAAAGTCTAATTGACAGGCAAATCGGATAGCCCGTAACATCCTCAATGGGTCATCAGAATAAGTGATATCAGGGTCAAGAGGTGTGCGTATGATTTTATTTTCTAGGTCCTCTATTCCATTAAACGGGTCTAGAAGCTTACCATAATTTTCTTTGGTTAGACTAATTGCCAAAGCATTGATTGTAAAATCTCTTCGGTTTTGATCGTCTTCAAGTGTTCCATTTTCTACTGAAGGTTTTCTGCTGTTGTGGTCATAAGACTCTTTTCTGGCGCCCACAAACTCAATATCGATGCCTTCTGCTTTCAGCATGGCAGTACCAAAATTTTTAAATATGGAAACTTTTGGTGTGTCAGGTAAATTTTTAGACACTTCCTTTGCGAGGGTAATACCATTACCAATAGTTACAAAATCAATATCTTTTTTAAAACCTCGTTCCAATAAATAATCTCTCACATAGCCGCCAATCACATAAGTTTCTAACTCAAGTGATAAGCTGGAATCACTAACTATTTTAAAAATTTTATGCGTTAAAGCATTGCTTAAATCCATAGTACAAAGGTACATTTTACCCTTTTAATTTTAGATGTATTTATAAGAATTGTGTGCTATTTTAACACGTTAAGATTTCTAAATCTTATTTATACCATTCACTATACTTTACATAGTTATTTGCAATGCGCTCAATTTCACCTTCACGTAATTCTTGAGAAACCATTGCAATTTTTTTTGCTGGAACTCCCGCCCATAGTTCACCTTCCTTTATGTGAGTATTTTGAGTAACAACAGCTCCTGCCGCAAGAATAGCATGAGACTCTACAACACAATTGTCCATTATTATAGACCCCATACCCACTAAAACATTGTCGTGTATTGTACAACCGTGTACTACTGCATTATGACCAATAGAAACATTGTTGCCTATGATTGTGGGAAATTTTTGATAGGTACAATGTATCATTGCATTATCTTGAATATTTACTTTGTTACCTAATTTGATAAAGTGAACATCGCCTCGCAACACCGCGTTATACCAAATACTACAATCATTCCCCATTGCTACATCACCAATAATAACAGCTGTTTCAGCCAAAAAGCAGTTGCTGCCAAATGAAGGAGTCTTTCCTAATAGTTCTTTTATTAATGCCATGGTTTAAGATTCAGGTTTCAGATTTTATTTCCTTATAATTTTTACAAGGCCGTTTGATGAAAGTTTTATAATGGTTGAGGCTTCATATTTTGGAATAAAAGTTACGCATTCTGGTACTATATAATCAACTTGAGATTTAATTTTTTGAGAAATGTCACTAAATGTTTTTGGGCTTACTTCACCTGAAATATTTGCAGAAGTAGAGACCAATGGTGCATTTAATTTTGATATCAATTTTTTACAAAAATCATCTTTGGTAAGTCTAATCGCGATTGTATTGTCTGACGCAATTAGTTCGTTTGGGAGATTTTTTGGATTGTCATATATAATTGTAATAGGCTTTTCAGAAAACTCAATTAAATCCCAGGCAACTTCAGGTACTTTTACCAGTTGCTGCAACCTGCGTTCACTTTCAACAAGTATGATTAAGGCTTTTGAATCTGAACGATTTTTTATTTGGTAAATTTTTTTTACGGCATCACTGTTTGTAGCATCACAACCCAACCCAAAAGTGGTGTCTGTGGGGTAGAGAATAATGTTCCCTTTATTGAGGTGTTCTAAAGCATTTTCAATTTCGATGGAAATCATAACGAATATTTATGCAAAAATACATCAGAAAAATACAGTGTGTTGTGCAAATTCATAATAAATACAAATTGTATCTTTGACAAAATTTATTTTGTGAAGGAACATAAGGAATTTTCAGAACTTTCTCTCGACTCAAAAGAGTCAATAACTCATTTTATACATAATTTTGAAAAGGAAGGAACTCATTTTATAAAACCAGGGAGGAACTCAATAAAAATAAAAGAAATTAAGGGTTTAACCGTTAACGTTAAATCGTTTAAAGTTCCTCATCTGTTTAACCAATTTGCTTATAAATTTCTCAGAAAGTCCAAAGCCAGACGCTCCTTTGAAAATGCGTGTTATTTACTTAAAAAGGGAATTGGTACCCCAAAACCATTAGCTTATTTTGAATACTTTTCTTTTTTTGGTTTGCAAAAAAGCTTTTATGTGAGTGAGCAGTTGGAGTGTGATATTACTTTTAGGGATTTAATCACAAATCGGCAATACCCTGAATGGGAAAAAATCCTCATTGCAGCAACCGATTTTACCTTCAAACTGCACGAAAACAACATTCTTTTTAAAGATCACTCACCAGGCAATACCCTAATTAAAAAACAAGGGGACAACTACCAGTTTTTTCTTGTGGACTTAAACAGAATGAACTTTAAACCGCTCACTTTTGAAGAACGCATTAAAAACTTTTCACGCTTAACGCCAAAAGAAGAAATGGTGAGAATAATGAGTAATCGGTATGCTACGTTAATTCAAAGAGATCCAGACGAGGTGTATGAGTTGATGTGGAAACACACAAAAAAATTTCAAGATACATACCACAGGAAAAGAAAATTGAAGAAAAAATTAGGTCTCAAAAAATAACTTAGGTCTTTATTTTTTTTTTGCCATTTTATGGAGTTGGTACAATTTTGAATATTTAAGAAAAGTAACATTATAAGATTGTAAACAAATAACCCAACCATTCAAACCATCAAGAAAACCAAGGCGCAAGAAATAAGCTTTAAAAAATGCCCAAGCTGGTCGATAAAGTATTTTCCAAACAGAAGATTTTTTACCCATATCAAAATAAGCCTGTGCAGCAATCGTTGAAAATCGCTCTACTTTTTGATTGTGTTCAATGTAATCTCTATAAATCCAATGTAAGATGTCACCTTTAATTCTCCCTGATTTTTTTGGATTAAATAGCTTGTAAGAATCGTGGGGGTTGATACCTCGCCATTCTCCTTTTCCTTTTATAAAAAGTCTCAATTTCCTGTCCGGATACCAGTCTGAATGCTTAATCCACTGGCCACAATAGTTATTTCTCCGGTTTGCATAATAACCGTCGAGTTTCCAGTCCTTTTTTAATTCAATAATCGACTGTTTTAATTCTTCTGAAAGTGCTTCATCTCCGTCAAGTGATAGAATGTAATCATAAGTAGCTTGCGTTATGGCAAAGTTTTTTTGTTCTTTGTAGCCTAAGAATTTTTGGGTAACAATTTTAACTTTGTACTTTTCGCAAATGGCTTTGGTGTTGTCAGTAGAAAAAGAATCGACAACAACAATCTCATCCACAACTCCCTCCAGCGAGGCTAAACATTTTTCAAGATGCTCCTCCTCATTAAAAGTAATAATAACAGCAGAAAGTTTAATCATCAAGTCAATCTGGAATTTTGTGATTCAATCTATACTATATTGTTGCAGCCAAATTTAAAACCTTTTTTATATTAAACATAAATTCTTTAGGTATATTCTTAAAAGCAGCATGTTTATCCCCAAAAAAGAAAGTAATTTGGTGAAAATTGGTTTATTTTGTTTAATCTAATAATAGTATCAAGAAAGTATCTTATGAATTTAAAATTTTTGTTTGGTTCCGGAAAAAATGCAAAACTTCCATACTATATTAGAAATTATTCAAAGGTAATCCTTCCAAAATTTGTATTTCAAAGCAGATTAAAAAGTAAATTAAAGTCAATATCTTCAAGACCTGACAGCGACTATATCCTTTCTAGAGTTAATTATTATAACAAACTGGAAACTGTCAAAGAACTACCTGAGTCATCAAAGCAGTTTTCAGATTTAAAAAAAGGAAAAGAAGTTTCATCTGTCTATTTTCTGGATGCTTATGACATCATTTCCTGGTTTAAAGGGAGTTTTAAATGGAATTTTGTACCGGGTGACGTAATTCATATTCCTGAAATTCCATCCATTGTGAAGAGCAGACCCATAGCCGGAAAAAATGAGAATTCTGTGCTTTTAAAATTAGTAAAAGTGAGGCATTTTATTTTCATTAAGGACAAATTAAAATTTAGCGAAAAATCGGATAAATTGATTTTTCGCGGAAAAGTGGACGGAAAACCACATCGCATCTCATTTATGGAAAGATATTTTAACCACCCTATGTGTGATTTAGGAAATATTACAAATAATAAAAAATTCCCACCGGAATGGACCGTAGTCAAAAGCACAATATATGACCAACTCAAATTTAAATTCATTTTATCTCTGGAAGGAAATGATGTAGCCAGTAATCTAAAATGGATTATGTCATCAAATTCTATTGCTGTTATGCCAAAACCGAAGTATGAAACCTGGTTTATGGAAGGAAAACTCAAGTCAAATCACCATTACATCGAAATAAAGGATGATTATTCAGATTTGGAAGAACGACTCCATTTTTACATTGAAAATCCTGAGGAAGCAAATAAAATAATTTACAATGCAAATGATTATGTTTCCCAGTTTTTTGATAAAGAACGGGAACATTTGATTGGTCTGGCGGTAATGAATAAGTATTTAGAAAAAACGTCCCAAAAGTAAGCATCATTAATTTCAGACTAAATCTGTTGCCAACTAAAATTTCATTTAGCTATGAATGGAGATTTTAACCCCTTTTCAAGAAGTTCTTCTTCATTTCCTCGAAAAAGAAAAAGTGGGTCAGAAAAAAAAGTTAATTTTGTCAAATGGCACAAGTAAGAGAAGAAACCTCTCAAATGAATTCTTATACTATTTCTGTAATTGTAAGTACCTACAATTCAGAGGAATGGTTAGAAAAGGTGCTTTGGGGTTATGAAACCCAAACCTTCAGGGATTTTGAAGTTGTCATTGCAGATGATGGTTCAAAACAACCCACTTTTGATTTAATAAAAAGCATTCAAAAACAAGTCAATTTTCCAATAAAACATATTTGGCAGGAAGATGATGGTTTTCAGAAATCACGCATTCTTAATAAAGCCATAGTTGCCTGTAATGCAGAGTATATCCTTATGTCTGATGGCGATTGCATCCCCAGAAAAGATTTTCTTGAAGTGCATATCAACAAAAGGGAAAAAGGATTTTTTCTTTCGGGAGGCTATTTTATGCTACCAATGCACATTTCAAAGATTATACAGAAGGATGATATTTTAAGCGAAAGGTGTTTTAATTTAAACTGGTTAAAATCTAAAGGTTTAAAATCTTCATTTAAAAACAATAAGTTAAAAGCAAAAGGCTTTTTTCAGGAATTACTCAATCTTGTTACTCCAACGAAAGCCACCTGGAATGGTCACAATGCTTCCGGTTGGAAAGAAGATATTTTGGCTGTGAATGGTTTTGATGAACGTATGCAATATGGCGGTCAAGACAGGGAGCTTGGTGAGCGTTTGTTCAACCTTGGAATTAAGTCAAAACAAATACGTTACTCAGCTGTCTGTATTCATCTAGATCATAAACGGGGGTACAAAACACAGGAGACCATAGCAAAAAACAAAGCCATAAGAAAAAATACCGTTGAGAATAAAATTACAAAAACAGCTTTTGGAATTGTAAAAAATTGATTTTAGGTAATCACTTTTTGTCCTTCCGGAATTTTAGGAAGTTCAAGATAATCGCCAATAATTTTGTTATACTCGTTTGGAATGTATTTTTTTCTTCCGTCAGTTGGGTAGAATGTCATTTCACCAAACAAAATTTTTCCATTAATATTATATAAATCTACCCTAACAAATGGAAAATCTTTAGAAAGTTTTTGAGCCACATCAATCATTTCATTAAAATGTTCCGGCATTTGAAGTTCACCCTCAAAAAACTTGTTCTTTTCAGTTGTAAAGGGAAGTTTTTTCCAGTCTAAATCATAATAGCACCTTAAATCTTCAGTACCTCTCTCCATATCGATCTGAATAAACTTTGGCTTGCCATTAAAACAAAAGAATTTGTAATCATTGACCACGTCCTTGCCAAACTCTTCAAGATATTTCTCGGCAATTATACGGGGTTTTACGTTTTTATAAGCCCATTCCTTACCATTTCTGTAATGGTCTTTAAGCATCCATTTATTAAGTAGGTAGTTGGTTTTTTTGAGGTTTAATTTGTTTTTATCTTTTACAATCAAATTGAGATGGAAACCATGAACACCTTTTAAAACAAATTGATTGGGTAACTTTTCGAAATCCACTTCAGCGGGTTTGTTATAAACTGCATACAACTCATTCAAGTATTGTGAGCCAACTTTTTCTTTTACATAATCTCTAACAGCATATTTATCGACTAGTTGATGAAGTATTTCTCTGTGATAAAAAACTTTTAACCACTGAATTTTATCATTAAATGTAACAGGATTGTTGTAATCCAGTTTTCGCCCGGAATAATATTCATAATTTATTTTGACATATACATCCTGAGGCAAAAAAATCATTTTTTTAACCAGAGCCAAATACAGCTTTCTGAATATATTATTCTTCACATCGATTTTATTTAGACAGCCACATCATACGTTCGCAAAGCATCATTTAAAGAGGTTTTTTTATCGGTACTTTCTTTTCGTTTTCCAATGATCAAAGCACAAGGCACCTGAAATTCACCGGCAGGAAACTGTTTGGTATAACTCCCGGGAATAACCACAGACCGCGCAGGAACATAGCCTTTTATTTCAACTGGTTCACTTCCTGTAACGTCAATTATTTTTGTAGACCCTGTCAAGACAACATTGGCTCCCAGCACCGCTTCTTTTTCTACTCTGATTCCTTCAACAACAATACAACGAGAGCCAATAAAGGCATTATCTTCAATGATGACAGGGGCTGCCTGCAAGGGTTCTAAAACACCACCAATGCCCACACCACCACTTAAATGCACGTTTTTTCCTATCTGAGCACAACTGCCCACTGTCGCCCAGGTATCTACCATAGTACCTTCATCTACATAAGCGCCAATATTCACATAGCTAGGCATCATAATAACACCTCCTGAAATATAAGCACCAAAGCGCGCAACAGCGTGTGGAACCACTCGTATGTTTTTCTCTTTATATCCCGTTTTCAATGGAATCTTGTCGTGATATTCAAAAATACCCACTTCAAAAGTTTCCATTTTCTGAATGGGGAAATACAGTACGACCGCTTTTTTAACCCATTCATTCACTTGCCAGCCGTTTGAAACAGGTTCGGCAACTCTTAATTTCCCTTCGTCAAGTAACGATATGACTTCGCGTATGGCAGCAATGGTTTCAGTTGAGGTAAGTATTGACCTGTCCTCCCAGGCTTTTTCGATAATTTCTTTTAATTGATTCATTTATAATTTTTTTCTAAACTTAGATTATATTCAATAGACTATGGGGAAATTCAATATGTTTTATTTATCAAGTTTCTTTAAATACCTCACAAACTCACAAACTTTTTCAACCACAAAGATAATTGCTTTCTTCAAAAGTGAAGCAGAATCCAAAGAAGTATTACCTTTGCACTGATTTTTTACTATGGCACGCATTTTAGCAATAGATTTTGGAACCAAAAGAACAGGTATCGCTGCAACAGATGAGCTACAGCTCATCGCTTCCGGCTTGACCACTGTAGAGACTAAAAACCTTTTAGCTTTTTTAAAAGAGTATGTTGCTAAAGAAAAAGTGGAATTATTTCTGGTGGGCGAACCCAAAAGAATGGACGATACTCCCTCAGATGTCGAAGTTCACATTGCTGCTTTTATCAAAAAATTAAATCTGGAAATTCCGGAAATTCCGGTTAAAAGAGTAGATGAACGGTTCACTTCAAAAATGGCATTTCAAACCATGATTGATAGCGGCCTAAAGAAAAAACAACGACGCAACAAAGCTCTTATTGATGAAATAAGTGCCACAATTATTTTACAAGAATATTTATATAACAAAGTGTAATCAAAATATGATTTTACCCATTGTAGCATACGGGGATCCCGTTTTAAGAAAAAAAGCAACAGATATTGATCAGGATTATAAGGCGCTGGACGCATTGATTGAAAACATGTATGAAACCATGTACAATGCCCATGGGGTGGGCCTTGCTGCACCACAAATTGGGCTTCCCATCAGGCTTTTTATCATTGATTGTGAACCTTTTTCAAATGATGATGATCTTTCAGTAGATGAACAAAAAAGCCTGGCAGAATTAAAACAAACCTTTATTAATGCCAAAATACTCGAAGAAACCGGTGATGAATGGGCATTCAATGAAGGTTGCCTCAGCATTCCTGATGTAAGAGAGGATGTTTTCAGAAAAGAAAAAATAACCATCTCTTTCTATGATGAAAACTTTATACAACAAACAAAAACATATGACGGTCTCGCTGCAAGGGTCATTCAGCACGAGTATGATCACATTGAAGGGGTTTTATTTACAGATAAACTTTCGCCGTTAAAGCGACGACTTATAAAAAGCAAGCTCACCAATATTTCAAAAGGAAAAATCGATGTGGATTACAGAATGAAATTTCCGAATCTCAATAAAAAGAGATAAAAAATTTTATTTTCAATTGCAATATTTATCTTTGTTGTCAAATGCAAGGGTTTCAGCTTAGTGAGCCTTTCAAAAAATCATAAACAAATTTCAAAATACTATATGGGCTTAGAAAAAATTTTATCCATTTCGGGCAAACCGGGATTATATGAATTAAAAACACAAACACGCTCAGGATTTCTGGCAGAGTCATTACTTGATGGAAAAAAAATATCAGTGAGTGCCCACCACAATGTGAGTTTGCTTTCAGAAATTGCCATTTACACCCTTACTGAAGAAGTGCCATTGCGTCAAATATTGCAAAAAATCAAAGACAAAGAAAACGGTGGTCAATCAATAAGTCATAAAGAAGACAAATTAAAACTGGAAGAATATTTTTTCGAAATCCTTCCTGATTATGATGAAGACAGAGTATATGCGAGCGATATCAAGAAAATCATTCAGTGGTATAACCTTTTACAACAAAAGGATTTGATGGATTTCTCTGAACCCACTGAGGAAGAAGCTCAGGAAATCGTCAAACAAACTGAAGCAAAAGGAACTACAAACAAAGCAGTTCCCATTGAAAAATCAACGCCCAAAGTTTCAAACACCAAAAAGGGAGGCCCCGGAAAAAGTCCGGCTGCCCGAAAATCATAAATTGCAAAAACATATTCTTACTTAAATCCTGTCACTTTTGGCAGGATTTTTTTATTATAAACAGTTGGTTGTGGATTACTTCTTCATTGAGTACCATTTTTGTTGTAATCAATTGAGTAATTTTATAAAATTAATCAGCCCAGAATGAATAAAAGAGAAGAACAACTAAAAGCCTATGACAGATTGCTCACCATAATGGACGAGCTAAGGGAGCAATGCCCTTGGGACCGCAAACAAACCATACAAACTCTGAGACACCTCACCATTGAGGAAACCTATGAATTGGGCGATGCCATACTTGAAAACGATTTAAACGAAGTCAAAAAAGAGTTAGGGGATTTATTACTTCACATTGTTTTTTATGCCAAAATTGGAAGTGAAACAAACGCTTTTGACATTGCTGATGTCGCCAATGGGATCTGTGATAAACTCATTGAGCGCCATCCGCATATTTACAGTGATGTCAAAGTAGCCGATGAAGAAGAAGTCAAAAAAAACTGGGAAAACTTAAAACTAAAAGAAGGTAAAACAAGTGTTTTGGAAGGCGTTCCAAAATCGCTTCCGGCGATGGTCAAGGCCAACCGCATTCAGGATAAAGTAGCCGGAGTGGGCTTCGACTGGGAGCAACCCGAGCAGGTGTTTGAAAAACTCAAGGAAGAACTCGACGAATTGCAACACGAGGTCAATGAAAACAATGCCGAAAAAATAGAAGCCGAGTTTGGCGATGTCCTTTTTTCAATGATCAACTATGCCCGATTCCTTAAAGTTGACCCCGAAAGCGCTTTGGAACGCACCAATAAAAAATTCATTAAACGCTTTCAGTTTTTGGAAGAAAAAGCAAAAGCCCTCAACAAACCATTAAAAGACATGACACTGGCTGAAATGGACGTGTTTTGGGAAGAGGCAAAAAAGTTGTAAGTAAAAAATTAAAAGTATAAAGTGACCAACTTGAAGTTGAATTAATTAAGAAGTTCTGCGATAATCTGCCCGATCTGCGGGCCCTATTCAAAGTTTTATATTTCAGATTAAAATTTATTATTACAGCAATGAACATCAAAGAAAAAATCAACCAGTTAAGAGACGAACTCAATCAACACAATTATAACTATTATGTGCTGGATGCACCGGTAATTTCAGACTTTGAATTTGACCAAAAGCTCAAACAACTGCAGCAACTGGAAGAACAACACCCTGAGTTTTTTGATGCCAATTCGCCCACACAACGAGTGGGTGGTGCTGTAACCAAAAACTTTGAAACGGTAGCGCACGAGTTTCCTATGCACTCTTTGGATAATTCTTATTCTGAAGAAGACCTTTTGGATTGGGAAAAACGCATCAAAAAAATGGTTGATGGAACGGTTCAATACACCTGCGAATTGAAATATGACGGCGCCTCAATGAATTTGACATATGAAAACGGAATTTTACTAAAAGCGGTTACTCGCGGTGATGGAACACAAGGAGATGATGTGACTAACAATGTAAAAACCATTCGTTCAGTACCCTTAAAAATCAAAGGAGATTTTCCTCAAAAATTCCATATCCGTGGCGAAATCATTTTACCCCTTGCCGGTTTTGCAAAAATGAATGAGGAGCGTTTGGAAGCTGGTGAAGAACCATACGCAAACCCAAGAAACACCGCCTCCGGAAGTTTAAAACTGCAAGACAGTGCTGAGGTGGCAAGACGGCCACTGGATTGTTTGATGTATGGCATTGTAGGTGAGCGACTACCCATCAAAACCCAGTTTGAGTCATTACAAAAAGCAAAAGAATGGGGCTTTAAAGTGCCTGATGCCTGCACATTGGCAAATTCGATGGAAGAAGTGCTGCAATTTATTCACCATTGGGATGTGCATCGTCACGAATTACCTTATGAAACCGATGGTGTTGTCATCAAAGTCAATAATTTGTATCAACAGGAAGAGTTAGGTTATACTGCCAAATCCCCACGCTGGGCCATGGCCTATAAATTCAAAACAGAGCAGGCAGAAACCACTTTAGAAAAAATTACTTATCAGGTGGGGCGCACAGGAGCCATCACCCCTGTTGCCAATCTAAAACCGGTACAACTCGCAGGAACCACTGTAAAACGAGCATCATTACACAACGCAGACCAAATTGAAAAACTCGATATCAGGGAAGGGGATAGCGTTTTTGTTGAAAAAGGAGGCGAAATCATTCCAAAAATAGTAGGTGTGAATTTCAGTAAACGCGATGCTCATTCAAAACCCACACAGTATATCACGCAATGTCCCGAATGTCAAACCCCGCTTACGCGAAAAGAGGGAGAAGCTCAGCACTATTGTCCTAATTTTTATGGTTGTCCGCCGCAAATAACAGGTCGTGTACAGCATTTTATTTCGCGTAAAGCGATGGATATTGAAGGTCTTGGAGGAGAAACCGTTGAACTCCTTTTTAAAGCCGGTTTAATCAAGAATTACGCTGATTTATATACTTTAAAAGTCGAGCAGCTGCTTCCACTGGAACGCATGGCACAAAAAAGTGCTGAGAACCTCATGGCCGGCGTTGAAAAATCAAAAGAAATCCCTTTTGAAAGGGTGCTGTTTGCTCTGGGAATTCGTTTTGTGGGGGAGACTGTCGCCAAAAAACTGGCAAAACATTATAAGAGTATTGATGCGCTTCAGTTTGCTACCAAAATGGAACTCATTATGGTGGACGAAATTGGTGAAAAAATCGCTGAAAGTGTCGTTGAATTTTTCAGCAAGCAGGAAAATCTTGATATTTTAAATAGGCTAAAGTCTTATGGAGTACAATTGCAACTTTCAGAGGAAGCACTCCAGGGTCAAACGGACTTACTTCAAGGAAAAACCTTTGTAGTGTCAGGAGTGTTTGAAAAAGTTTCACGCAACGAATTGAAAAAACTAATTGAAGACAACGGAGGTAAAGTTTCCGGTTCCATTTCGTCAAAAACAACTTATGTAGTCGCCGGAGCCAATATGGGCCCCAGTAAAAGGGAAAAAGCCGAAAGCCTGGGTGTACCTATTATTACTGAAGATGAGTTTTTGGGGATGATTTAAACTGAGTGATTTGGATTTAGTAATTACCTTCTCAAATAATCCATTCTGAAAACTCTACTGTCAAATTTGTTAAGGATAATTAGGAAATACCCTTTTTCTGAACCCGTGGCTTCTCTTGCATTTTTACCAAGAATTACCCAGTAATCCTCAACTTGATGCACCTCATAAGGACGCTGGTTAACAATCGTCTTTTCACCATAAGTTGCAAATAATAAAGGTTCTGCAACTGCTATGGCTGTTTGAGTGTTTTTCAATAAATTAAATTTTGTGTTGACCACATTTCCAACTTTTTCTTTTAATATTGTTTGATTTAATTCATATTCTGCCAATTGCTTTCCAATTTGAGAGGAAACAAAATTATTTTGAGCGGCAACCTCAGAGGTAATCGTTAATAGGAAAAATACTATAAGAAGATAAATTGGCTTCATCTGTTATTTAATGTTAGATTTTTTTTAAATATAAAAACAATTTTGAATTTATACCACTATCGTTTTTGAATCATTTGATTCAATTTCTTTTTCCTCAAAATAAAAGTCAATCCGCCCCAAGTTAATACCGGCATAACCCACCTGGTTGATTAAAGTTTCTTTATTATCCTTGTTTTTTACCACTACCGGCTTAGGAAGAAAAGTGTGGGTATGACCACCAATTATTAAATCAATTCCAGATGTTGAGGCCGCAAGTTTTATATCAGAAACTTTATCGTGGTCATAACTATATCCAATATGAGAAAGACAAATCACTAAGTCACATTGTTCATCTACTTTAAGAACTCTGGTCATATCCTGAGCAATTTCAATAGGGTCATAATAGTTGGTTTCCTGAAATAGCTTTTTTGTCACGAGACCCTCTAGTTCCACACCCAATCCAAAAATCCCGATTTTGATACCGTCTTTTTCTAGGGTGATGTGTTTTTTTACATAACCGTCTAAAATGGTATTTGTAAAATCATAATTGGAAGATACCAGCGGAAAGTTGGCCTGAGGAAGATGCGCCAACAGTCCGTCAAGGCCGTTGTCAAATTCGTGGTTACCAATAGTAGCAGCATCATAACCCAGCATAGACATGAATTTTAACTCGAGTTCACCGCCATAAAAGTTGAAATAAGGTGTTCCCTGAAAAAAATCGCCGGCATCCAGTAGCAAGGTGTTTGGGTTTTCTTTTCTAATATTTTCAATAAGAGATGCCCGCCGTGCTACGCCACCTTTATTGGCAAAACGAGCGTCGTTTGCCGGAAAAGGATCTAAGCGGCTGTGGGTGTCGTTAGTATGTAGTATGGTAATATGTTTTCTTATTGGAGTTGCAGTAAATGCTGGAAGTCCAAAACTTCCCGCAGCCAGAAATGCAGATGCCGCAGCAGATTTTTTAATGAAGTGTCTTCGTTGCATTTTTAGTTTGTTTTGATAAATCGGTTATCGGGTAAAAAGTCAATCGTGTCTTTTTTTATAAAATAATCAATAAACAGGTTCCTCAGTTTATAATTCAATAGTGTTTCACTAACAGCGTCTTCAAAAAAATACATGCGATCACCGCCATTTCTTAAATAATCACTCGTAGCGACAAAATAATTTTTAGTGGTGTCAAGAGGTGCACCTTGAATGGTAACTGACTTTATTGTATTATTGGCTCTCAATTGAATTTTCATTCCCGAAACAGGATGTGCACTATTTTCTGAGGCAAGGTAATCTAACATTTTTTGAACCCCTTTTGGCCTAAGCTCAATCACTACGACTTCATTTTCAAACGGCATTATTTCAAAGGCTGTTTTTCGGGTTACATCACCAGCACCCATTGTGGCCCTGATGCCTCCAAAATTGAGTAAAACAATGTCGATAGTATTTTGAGTACGCTGCTTAAAAATGGGGTTTGCAAGCTCCATCGTGGCATCTGCCATCATATTTCCTATGGAGGAATTGAGGGGTCCGTCTGTTCTTTTCATATCCCTTTTGTTATGAGCGAGAACTTCAGATAATTGCCCTTCAATATGTTCCCGGTAGGGTTTTAGAATGCTTTCAAACGTTTCATTTGTTTTGATGGAGTCAGAAATTTCAAATTGTTTTCCTTCAATTTGACTAACAGTGTATTCTGTTTTTTTGCAACTTCCTAAAATGAAGATGATGAAAATATATAGACAAACATTTTTCATGAAGCAAAGGGTTTAAAAAACTAAAATGGGGATATTTTACTTACTTTTGTGAGCAAAGAATGTAAAGATAAATGAATTTCAAATCTGTAAAAAAATATTTCCTCAAAAAGCATATTGAAAAACATTTAAAGGATCCATTTCCAAAGAATGAAATCTCAGATTTTAAAACTGTTGGAGTGCTTGTAAATGTTGAAGAGTTTGAGAATACTGACCTTTTTTCCGGATTGATAGAAGCGCTTCAAATCCTTAACAAAGATTTAAAGTTGATCTTGTATCGGGAGGAAAAAAGAAACCTGCCCACTTTTGAACAAAACAAGTTTTCCTCAAAGGATTTTAGCTGGAATGGTATCTTAAACAAACCGGCAGTTGAAGAGTTTTTGGACAGGGACTATGATATTTTTATTGGATACTATTCAAAAAAGAATCCCTATCTGGATTATGTAACATCAAAAGCAAAAGCACAATTAAAAGTAGGTTTACAAGGAGCAAGCAAAAAGCTTTTCGATATCATTTTTAAAATTGAAATCAATCAATATGCTATTTTTGAGCAGGAACTTGCCAAATACATACGCATTTTTAAAAATAAAAAAGAAACAAAATGAACAAACTAATCGGAACAGGGGTTGCACTTGTCACTCCATTTAAGAAAGATCTATCAATAGACTTTGAAGGATTGGAAAGAGTAGTGAATCACTGCATTCACGGCGGAGTTGATTATCTTGTGGTTTTAGGCACAACGGCAGAAAGCGTTACCTTATCAGCTGAAGAAAAGCAGCAGGTTATCGATAAAATTATTGCTGTAAACAATGACAGGCTCCCATTGGTTTTGGGAGTGGGAGGGAACAATACTCAAAAAATTGTTGAGGAATTAAAAACCAGAGATTTATCTGCATTTGAAGCAGTACTTTCAGTATCTCCTTATTACAATAAGCCTACTCAAGAAGGTATTTATCAGCACTTTAAAGCAGTAGCAATCGCTTCACCAAAACCGGTAATTTTGTATAATGTACCGGGAAGGACTTCATCAAATATGCTGCCAAAAACAGTAGTGAGATTGGCGGCTGACTTTGATAATATCGTAGCGATTAAAGAAGCTGCTGGCGATATTGTTCAGGCAATGCAACTTATCAAGGATTCACCTAAAGATTTTCTGGTAATTTCAGGTGATGATATGATTACTTTACCAATGATTTTGGCTGGTGGGGCAGGAGTGATATCGGTGATTGGAGAAGGGTTTCCAAATGAATTTTCAGATATGGTGCGTCTTGGGCTAAATAAAAAAGTAGATGCTGCTTATGAATTGCATTACAAACTGGCTTCAGCTATCGATCTTATTTTTGCAGAAGGGAATCCCGCAGGTATAAAAGCAGTATTTGAAACTTTGGGAATTTGTGATGCGACTGTGAGGCTTCCTTTGGTAGAAGCAAGTGCTGAATTAAAGCAGCAAATTCAAGAGTTTACGGCAAATTTGCGTTAAAATTTTCACAACACATAAAAAGGAATAATTTCTTACGTTTGTTATTAGTAATATTGATTTTTATTATCGCACTAATTTACTTACTTTTGCAGGATGTTTTTAAGACACATGAGAATACTCATTTTAACTTTAGCGACAGCTACTTTATTTTTTGCTTGCAGCCCTTATCAAAAGCTTCTAAAATCTGATGATGCCGGCCTAAAATTCCATCATGCTGATTCTTTGTACAGCATACAAGAATACAAAAAAGCATTAAAATTAATGGAACAGATTGTACCTGCATACAGAGGAAAACCTCAGGCAGAAAAGTTGATGTTTTTGTATTCAGATACTTTTTACAATTTGGGTGATTACTATCTTGCCGGATATCAATTTGAGCGATTTGCAACCTCCTATCCTCAAAGTGAAAAAGCTCAAGTAGCCGCTTTTAAAGGCGCAAAAAGTTATTATTTTTTGTCTCCAAGATACTCTCTTGACCAAAAGGAAACGATAACTGCATTGGAAAAATTACAGAATTATATAAATAAATACCCCGATTCTGATTATCACGATGAGGCCAATGTATTGGTTGAAGAGTTGACTGTAAAAATTCAGAAGAAAGAGTTTGAAATAGCAAAACAATACCATCGTTTGGGTGGTCATAATGCTTTCAATTACAGAGCAGCAATTTCTGCATTTGACAATTTTATTTTAAACCATCCGGGTTCTGACTTTAGGGAAGAATCCTTGTTTTTGAAATTTGATTCAGCATACCAATTGGCAATACGAAGTGTGCCAGATAAGGTTGAAGAACGACTTTTAACCGCAATTAATTATTATAATGCTTTTATAAAAAATTATCCCGAAGGAGCGTTTTCTCAACAAGCTAACGAGATACTTCTGGACATTGAACAACGATTACAAAACAAACAAGTATAGAAAATGACAGATTTAAAAAAAACTGAGGCTCCCGTTAATACCGTTACGCTAAATAAAAACGTGGTTGATGCACCCACACAAAATATTTATGAAGCAATTTCTATTGTTTCTAAAAGAGCCAATCAAATCAACATCGAAATCAAGAAAGAACTTCTTGAAAAATTAGATGAATTTGCTACTTACAATGATAGTCTTGAAGAAATATTTGAAAACAAAGAGCAAATCGAGGTTTCAAAATTCTATGAGCGTTTGCCTAAACCACATGCTCTTGCAATGCAAGAATGGCTTGAAGGTAAAATTTATCATAGAAATACATTAGACGAAAACTCAGACCAATAAATCATGTCTATTTTAAGCAGTAAAAAAGTTTTACTCGGCATATCAGCCGGTATTGCTGCTTATAAATCGGCATTTCTGGTAAGGTTGTTTGTAAAAGCTGGTGCAGAAGTAAAGGTCATTATGACTCCTTCTGCTAAAGATTTTGTAACACCTCTCACACTTTCAACACTATCAAAAAATGAAGTTTTTTCTTCATTTATCAGTGAAGAAAACGAAAATGAAACTTGGAATAATCACGTTGAGTTGGCCCTTTGGGCCGACTTTTTTGTTATAGCACCTGCCACAGCAAATACACTTTCCAAAATGGCACATGGCACATGCGACAATTTGCTACTGGCTACTTATCTTTCTGCAAAATGCCCTGTTTATTATGCCCCGGCGATGGATTTAGACATGTACAAGCACGAGTCTGTTCAAGTAGCATTTAAGAAGTTGAATACTTATGGAGCCATTCAAATAGCTGCAGCCCACGGAGAACTTGCAAGCGGACTCGTTGGCGAAGGAAGAATGGCAGAACCTGAAGATATCATCTCTTTTATTGAGAGTGACATTGTTTCAAAGCTCCCATTGAGAAATAAAAAAGTTTTGATTACGGCAGGGCCCACTTATGAAGCCATTGACCCTGTGCGTTTTGTTGGAAATCATTCTTCAGGCAAGATGGGATACGCATTGGCTGAAGAAGCAGCAAATCTTGGTGCTGAGGTTTATCTGGTATCAGGACCCACTCACCTTAAATTAAAAAACTCAACTATACAAAAAATTGCAGTTACTTCAGCTGAGGAAATGTACAATGCTTGCCATTCCATTTATTCACAGGTTGATTTGGCTATATTAGCAGCAGCAGTAGCAGATTTTAGACCAAAAATAAAAGCAGATCAAAAAATAAAAAAGGATCAGGCAGCGTTATTAATTGAACTGGAACCCACTTTAGATATATTAGCTTCTTTAGGTGAAATAAAAAAGAAACAGTTTCTTGTAGGATTTGCATTAGAAACGGAAAATGAAATTGAAAATGCAAAAAAGAAGCTGAATAAAAAGAATTTAGATTTTATTGTGTTAAATTCGCTTAACGATGCCGGAGCTGGCTTTGGTTCCAATACAAATAAAATAACTATCATTGATAAAAATGAGCAAATTCAAAGTTTTGAGTTAAAAAGCAAAACGGAAGTTGCCAAAGATATATTTAACATTTTAAGACCTGTTTTAAATGAATAAAATTTTTGTATTCTTATTTTTAGTAAGTTTTTCTATCCATTCAATTGCTCAGGAAATGAATGCTGTAGTGGTTGTAAATGCTGAGCAAACAGGAGTTTCAAATTTGCAAATATTCAAGACCCTGGAACGGGACTTGAGAGAATTTATTAATGAAACTAGCTGGACAAATCAAGTTTTTGCAAATCAGGAACGCATAGAAGCAAGTTTTAATATTATCGTTACCGGGTATGATTCAGATAATTTTAGCGCAAGTCTTCAAATTCAAGCTTCGAGACCTGTTTATGGCTCCACTTATTCATCACCTATCTATAATTATAACGACCGTCAATTCAATTTTAACTACAGAGAGTTTCAGCCATTGAACTTTAACCCCAACAATTCAGAATCAAATTTAGTTTCTGTAATTGCTTTTCATGTTTATACCATACTTGGTCTCGATGCCGCTACTTTTTCAAAAAATGGAGGTGATGAATTTCACGGTATTGCAAAACAAATTGTCAATACGGCTGCATCAGGAAATTTTCAAGGCTGGAAAGCGACAGATGGAAATCAATCGCGTTATCAATTAAACGAAGCGCTTATTTCACCAATTTTTAGTCCATTTCATACGGCTATGTATATGTATCACAGACAAGGCCTTGACAGTATGCACGAGAACCCCAGAGAGGCAAAAATCAAAATCGCAGATGCGATTAACTCACTAAAACAAATCAATGACCGCAGACCTAACTCATATCTTCTTCGTACCTTTTTTGATGCTAAAGCGGAAGAAATACAAGAAATTTTTAGTGATGGTCCCAGTGTAAATATTGATCAATTGACGCAAAACCTCACAAGAATGGCACCTACTAAACGTGATAATTGGTCAAAAATTAAGTTTTAGATACTTGCTTTAAACCGCAAACTCTTTTACCTTTAGTGTTTAAATTCACACACTAAGTTGATTACAAAACTCACCATAAAAAACTATGCTTTAATAGAAGACATTAAAGTAGATTTTAAAGAAGGTTTGACAATTATCACCGGAGAAACCGGTGCAGGTAAATCTATTTTACTAGGTGCACTTTCTCTGCTTTTAGGAAAGAGGGCCGACTTAAGTAGCGTGAAGAACAATTCTAAAAAATGTGTGATTGAAGCCGAATTTCATATCCATACTTATCAATTGAATGAGTTTTTTAAATCACAGGATTTAGACTATGAACCTCAAACAATTATAAGACGAGAAATTCTGCCAACCGGAAAATCAAGAGCATTTATTAATGATTCGCCGGTAAATTTAAATGTTCTTTCAACACTTGGAGAACACCTCATCGATATTCACAACCAACATCAAACACTTGATGTCTCCTCAAAGGATTTCCAATTTGATTTAATAGATGCAGTGGCACTAACCAAAAATCTTCTAGAAACCTATAAGATTGCACTCAAAGATTTCAAATCAAAGCAGTCTCTTTTAAATCAATTCAAACAGAAAAAGACTGACGCCCAAAAAGAACAAGACTATAATCAATTTTTACATGACGAGTTGGAGCAAGCAAATCTTAAATCCGGAGAGTTAGAAATTTTGGAAGAAGAATTGGAAAAACTCAACAATATTGAAACCATTCAGGAACAACTCAGTCAAATGATGCAATTGTTTAATGAAGAACAGGTGGGTGTGCTGTTTTCGTTAAACGAAATTAAATTAAAAGCCAATAAATTAAAAGGGGTCTCTGCAAGCTTTGAAACTTTGTGGGAACGCATTCAAAGTGTCCAGATTGAACTGGATGATATTTCCAGTGACATCACTTCTGAAATCGAAACAGCAGAAGCAAACCCGGAAAGACTCACTGAAGTCAATGACAGATTGCAATTACTTTATAAATTACAAACAAAACACCAAGCTCAAGACTTGGATGAGTTGATAGCCATTAAAAATAAATTATTTGAGAATCTACAAGAAACAGAAAACTTAGAGGCTAATATAAAAGAGCTAGAACTTCAACTAGAACAATCAAAGGAAAAGCTCACCACTTTATCAAAAGAAATACACGACAAAAGAGCTGCTATTTTGAAAACTCTTGTTGCGTCACTTGAAGAAATCCTAGTACAGCTTGGATTGCCCAATGCCCGGTTTAAAATAACACTTGAACAAGTTGATCAATTTTTAGAAAACGGTAACGATGCTCTCTCCTTCTTATTTACAGCAAACAAAGGCAGCAGTTTTGGAGAATTAAAGAAAGTAGCCTCAGGAGGAGAAATGAGCAGAATTATGCTTGCAATTAAATCAATTCTCGCAAATTACAGTCAATTGCCCACCATTGTATTTGATGAAATTGATACCGGTGTCTCTGGTGAAATTGCTAATAAAATTGCTGAAATTATGAAGCTTATGAGTACTAAAATGCAAGTGATTAGCATCACTCATTTGCCCCAAATTGCTGCAAAAGGAGCGCATCACTATAAAGTGTACAAAGAAGATGTGCTAAATGAAACTCAAACAAAATTAAAATTATTAAGCTCTGAAGATAGAGTCATTGAATTAGCTGAAATGCTTGGCGGAGAGAAAAAATCCCAATCAGCAATAGCTCATGCCCGTGAATTATTGAATTAAAATGTATATTTGAATTTGAATATCCAATTAATCAATAATCAAAAAAATAAACAATAAAACAATGTCAAACAATTTACTAAAAGGAAAACGAGGAATTATTTTTGGAGCTTTAGATGCAAATTCCATTGCCTGGAAAACAGCAGAACGTGTTCATGAAGAAGGAGGAACTTTTGTTTTGACAAATGCTCCCATCGCCATGAGAATGGGTCAAATAAAAGAACTTGCTGAAAAAACAAACTCTGAAATTATCCCGGCAGATGCCACAAATCTGGAAGACCTTCAAAATTTAGTTGAAAAATCTATGGAAATCCTTGGAGGAAAACTCGACTTTGTACTCCACTCCATCGGGATGTCTGTAAACGTAAGAAAAGGGAAACACTACACAGACCAAAATTATGACTGGACTCACAAAGGTTGGGATGTGTCTGCGGTTTCGTTTCATAAAACAATGCAAACTTTGTATCAAAAAGACGCCATGAATGAATGGGGAAGCATTGTTGCATTGACATACATGGCAGCACAACGTGTTTTTCCAGATTACAATGATATGGCTGATAATAAGGCTTATCTTGAATCCATTGCAAGAAGCTTTGGATACTTTTTTGGTAAGGACAAAAAAGTGCGTGTCAATACGATTTCTCAATCACCCACGCCCACAACCGCCGGACAAGGTGTAAAAGGGTTTGACGGTTTTATAGCTTACGCCGAAAAGATGTCACCGCTTGGTAACGCCACAGCAGAAGACTGTGCCAATTATACAATTGCAATGTTTAGTGACTTAACTAAAAGAGTTACCCTCCAAAACCTCTACAATGATGGCGGGTTTTCAAATATGGGAGTGAGTGATGCTGTGATGAGTCACTTTGTGGAAGAATAACAAATTTCAAATTTAAATAAAAGTTGATTAAGAGGCTGTCATCTATTTTTGAGAGCCTCTATTTTATTCCTAAACTTTTGGGTTGATTTTTTATAATAAAATCTGAAACGATTTTTTTACACTTCTTATTTATATAGAACTTAAAAGTATAACCTTTATATGATAATTTTTTAACTCAGAATTAGTATTTAACAAAATTTTTAAATACTTTTAGTACTTATTAACTAAAATTAAATACCAAATGAAAAAATTTACTTTTTTGTGGTGCTTTTTATTGGGCTTTACTACGCTGATAAATGCACAGCATTTGACCACAATGGAAGAATTAGAACTTTTGGAGCAATCCAGATCTTTAATTAACCATAACAATGAATCTCCTGACATTGGGGAATTATTAAACAGACAAGTTCCTCATGGGGACCAAGTCTCAAATTTACAGGCGATTTATACACAAGAAGAATCGCGATTTTTAAATTCTCATTTTAAATCTCAGAACAGAGATGTAATGGCAGATATTATTCCCACTGCCGGAGCTACTGAAACATTTACTCCGGATGTAGGGGATTTCTTTTTTGATCCGGGAGGACCGGGAGGTGGACCGGACGGATCTCCAGGAAATTATCCTAACTGTGGTTGTGTAACCAATACTACTTTAGCTGGAGTTACTGAACTTGAATTTATAGATTATGAAGTGTTTGGTAATTTTGATTGGCTAAGAATCTATGATGGTGCCGATAATAGTGGTATCGTTTTGTTTGATAATAGTTCTACAGGTGCAAATAATGGGGTAAACACTCTCGCGGCTTTCCTAGCTGCTAATGGAGGTTCAGGAGTATTTACAAGCACCTCTGGAGACTTCTTTTTTGAATTTAATGCAACTGCAGTTGTTAATCGTTTAGGCTGGGAAGTTGAAATCCTCGCAACCGGTGGCGGCGGTGGCGGCGGCGGCGGTTGTACTACCGGTGATTTTGCCAGTAGACCTGCTTTTGAAGCTGCTTTTTCCGGAACCTTAAATATGGAAGATTTTGCCGGACCAACTGGAATTGCTGGTTGTGATGGACCAATAAACTCTTCAGGCAATAGTTGTTATGCCCCCGGCGCAATTCTTGATGGAATCTCAGTTACAACCAGTACTCCCGCAGAGCCAGACCCAATGGTTTTTGTTCAAGCAGGTAGTTTTGGAAATACTGTTGATGTTGTTGGTGCAAATCAATTTGCTTCGTTTACAGTCATAGAATTTCCAGACGGTGATATCGATGCTTTTGGTTTTGATTTAATTTCATTAACAACTGGCGGAAATGTTGATATTAGAATATTTGGAACCAGTGGATTATTAGATACTTTTACTCTTGATGCAACTTCTCAAGTGTTCTTTGGTTACATTGCCTCAGAAGTAATCGATAGAGTTGAAATTGAAGATTTGACAACTGCTAATGCAGAATTAATCGGTATGCTTGCCTTTGGATCCTGCGGTGGCGGCGGTGGCGGCGGCACCTGTGATAGCGTTGTTTATGACGCAACAGGCTTACCTTCAGATATTGACCCGGGAGGAACTTCAACAGCAGATTGTGTGGGAGCTCCAAACTTATATCCTGTTACTGTATCTGGTTCAGGAACTATTGGAACTGATGCAGAATTAGAAGATGTGACAATCAATATTACTCACACTTGGTCTGGTGACCTGGAGATTTCTTTAATATCTCCTTCAGGAACAGAACTTTTGATGTGGGATAATGTGGGAGGTTCCGGAGACAACTTTACCAATACTCAATTCCAGGATGGAGGGATTTCTTCTGCCGGAAGTACAGCACCTCATACTGCCGTATATGTTCCAGTAGGTGGAACTTTTGCCGCCACCTTTGATGGCGAAGACATCAATGGCGACTGGCAGTTAAAAATTTGTGATACCGCAGGTGGTGATACAGGAACTTTAGACTCTTTCTCTATAACTTTCTGTACTGAAACTCCATCAAACAACTGGGAGTGTGCTGATGCTACAGTGCTTTCTTGTGGTGATGTAGTTGCTGGCACAACAGCTGGAGCAACAAACTCTGGAGGTAATACATCTCCGGACGTGTTCTTTTCATATACAGGAAACGGCGATGCAGAAATTGTTACTATTTCACTTTGTGATGGAGGAACAACCTATGATTCTTTCTTAAGAGTATATGAAAGCTGTGCCGATTTATCAACAGGCGCTGCAATTGCTTCAAATGATGACTTCTGTGGATTGCAATCTGAATTAACTTTTGACTCAGATGGAACCACAACTTACATTATAATGGTAGAAGGTTTTGGTTCAGCTTCAGGTGACTATAGTTTAGAAATAACTTGTGAATTACCACCACCACCACCAGCTTGTGGAGGAATCTTTACAGATACCGGAGGGCCTTCTGGAGACTACAGTAACGGTGAAGACGAAGTTTGGACAATAAATCCCGACAACGCTGATGATTTTGTAACCGTTATCTTTACAGAGTTTGATGTAGAAT
>CAXBNF010000032.1:0-25286 GCA_963977065.1 uncultured Flavobacteriaceae bacterium
TTTAATTAGTTGAAAAAATCACCAAAAAAATCAAAGGCTTGTGCAACGGTTACCATTGTTGCCTGTAGTGTTTTTTATTCGTTCGTAAATATTTTCGGTGTTTCACTATGAGGAAGCGGATTTGCATCTGCTATTCTGATTAGCGAAGAAAATGCAAAAGCTTCTCCTAAAACTAATGCTTGTTGTTGTTTCAAACTTGTCAGCAAATCAATTTGACTCTTGTCGTCATACTCAATTGTGTTTCTAATAAATTCTAAATCTCTGTTATTAGTTATTTTATGTACAATTAGTGAATTACATTGAGAAATAACTGTGTTTGAAACTTCCGAAGGTCTTTGTGTAGAAACCATTAGGTTGACTCCAAATTTTCTCCCTTCTCTTGCGAGTTTATCAATGTAATAGTTATTCATTTGGTCGGTTGAAGTTGTTGAGATATATCTATGAGCTTCTTCAAGGACTAACAATATATTGTCTTTTCTTCTATGCGCAGGATTAGTTTTATAGTTGAAGATACTCTTACTAATCATATACACAAAAAGGGCTAAAATATCGTTGGCTACTCGTAAGGATAGAATTAAAACCTGTTCAGTTTCAGAGTTTAAAAAATCTTCAATCGTATTTCCTGTTTTATTAAATACAGCATTAAATCTTTCGTCTGAAGAAAAATGCTTAATACGCATAATGATATGCTTTAAAAAACCAATTGTGAAAGTATCTGGAACCATTCTTCCTCGATTCTCTATTTCAGGTACTGCATTTTCTATTTCAACTTGAAGTTGAGAAAACTCGAAATAAATATTTTCATCAACATTTTCTGAATTCTTTAACTTTTTAACTGCTGTTTTTAAATAAGGAATAACATTGGGCGAATCTTCTTTGAGTAGTTGAGTTAATTCGTAGAAGCTTAAATCTTTATGCGAAAGTTCTAAATCTGTATAGTCTTTTAATGCAATCCAAGCCGGCTTAACTCCTTGGTTATCGAAAATGTTCGAATACTCTTCATTGGAATCAATGATTATAGTTTTTAATGATTTGTTCGTTGCATTGTGTAATCTGTCTTTTTCAAGATATACACCTTGTAAAATTGAAGTAACAGTGCAGGATTTGCCACTTCCTGTATTTCCAAATATTGCACAATGTTTACCAAAAAGGATATTTGGGTCTGCACTAATTTTTACTTGATTAAAATAAATATCATTCCCAATCTGTAAAGAAGCTTGGTCGCTTTTTAAAGTCGAGTTATATATTGCTTCAATGTCTTGTTCTTCAAGAGTAAAAACATCACTTTCCAATGTTGGGAAATAATCAATTCCACGTTTAAAGGATTTATTTAGAGGGTTAAACGTTCCTATTAATCTGATCTTGGAAATGATTGATTCGTTTTTGGGGTTGAATAGTATATCTCTTTCTTTTGAAGGCTCTAATTGTTCGAAAATAATACCAATAGCATTCTGCGAATTGTACAATGGAATTGATATATAACTATTGAGCATTCCTACAATATGTAAGCCATTGCCCGAAGAAACTGGTTTAGAGAAAATATCTTTATTATGAATAATCTCTAAATATCTATTCGTTATTCTATATACTTCTCCGATTTTGAATGCCATAATTATTTAGTTAATTCTTTTAGCGTTTCAATTATGGTTTCTTTTGCAGGAATAAAAGAATTCAATGGAATAAGGTACTTTACAATGTTTGTAAAGTCGCCAACTAAAGCTCCTTCAAATATTATTATTCTATTATCGCTTACACTGCGATTCTTTAAAGTTTGCAGAAATAGTGGACTTTCTTCACTTACTAAACCAAATGAATGGATTATGATTGTCAAATTTGGATTGTATAAACCTGTCCTAATTATATCGTTAATGTGTTCGTCTAAAAAAGAGTAGCCAATTACAACTAAAGTGTTTTGAGATTCTGTTAAGCACTTTGAGAAATTTCTAAACAATTCACTATATGGTAAGTCAAGGGAATAGGATTTTTTAGTTTGGATTGGATAAATCATTAGACTATCAAAAGCAAAATCTTCTTTTTTTGCAGTATCAGATATTTGAATTTCCTTTAGATTATAAAGGTCATTAATACTTTCGGCATATTGCCAAGAAATACTCCCGTGTAATTTATAAATGTTTAGATAGGTTGCAATACGCTTTCCTTTTTCGGCAGAATCTTGTTTTATATAAGTTTCATTGTGAAAAGTGTCTGGGTCGAATTTTCTCATATGAACTCCTCTGAATCCATTGTTATAACTAACACCAATTTTTTCACAAGAATTTTCAAACGCCAAATCATAATTTGGCGTAAAGATTTTTGGTCGACTTAAAGTTTCTTTTCTACTTATAATTTTGTTAATGAATAATTCGTGTACACCAAGGTTTTCAGAAACATATTCAATCGGGAATGGCACATATTTATCTACGAATATTTTTAAAGCCTTATCTAAAAAGGATTTAATTTCTTTGGCTGAATCTGAATCTTCTTTATTATTGAGATAGTACAAGTATTCTTGATTTATTTTATCAAATTTCTTCTCAAGTAGAATGTCAGATTCAAAGAATTTTATTAACTGATTAATATGTTCTTTTGGTGGATTAATTGCTTTTAATTCCGCAATTATTGGGTCAAAAGGATTTTCGCCTTTATTTATTGTTTTTCCACCAATTGCAACAGAAGTTCCTGAACCACAAAGAAAATTTAGATTCTCGTTTAAATAGTATTTAGCTAATTTGTTTAATGGGATTTTCTCGTCATCTCTGAAAAACTGAATAACATCACTTTCAATTTTAGATTTAGCTTCGTCAAGTTCGGCAATTGTAGTAATTCCGTCAATAGTGATTTTATTTGTTATCATTTATTTCAGTTTCAAATTTGTTGTTCGGTCGTTTTTCACATTACAGGCAACATTAGTATTTACAATATGAGTTAGTAAATATGTTTGATATATTCATTATCTGCGACATGTCGTTATATATTTTATAGTGTATATACACCCTGCAGGGAATATAACAGCATCTTTCAAACGCGTGGGGATAAAGTCACCTTCGCTATCCTCCTTCGCATAAAGCTACGGAGGATGAAAAACTACGGAGGCTAAAACAAATATAACATAAAATGTTAAAACCCAACATGTAAAAGTAGGGAAAGGGTATGGGTTATTTTACGGGATTCCGCATATTGAGAAAAAAAACCAAAAAATTCCCAATTCTCGCACCCAACTTCCACATTTGTTCGAGGTTTGTTCCTAAAAAGTACCTTTTTTAAAAAACAATCCCGAAGGAATCCCGAACAAAACCCGAACAAAACTAAAACCGCACTAGAACAAGACTGGGAGATAACTGGGAGAAAACCCCTCGTTTTTTACTCAAAAGGGTCAAATGGTGTCATCCGGTGTCAAAAGGGGTCAAAAGGGGTCATTTGGTGTCAAAAGGGGTCAAAAAGGGTCATTTGGTGTCATATGGGTTCATTGTATGCCGGGGTGTATTTGAAGCGAGCCAAGAACGAATGAAGTGAAGTAGGGTGCTTTATTTCACAATCCTAAAACTCCCCGTCTCCCCGTCAAAATCAATCAGGTTTTTAGGGAAGAGGGCAGAAAAACAACCTTCATCTATCAATTCACAAGGGTCTCCAAAATAGGTTTTTTTTGGGGTCATCACGATCATCTGGTCGCATAGCTGGATAGCGAGGTCTATCTCGTGGGTGGAGAAGAGAATGGTTTTGTTCTTGCTGAGGGTTTTCAGTAGTTTTAAAATGGACGCCCGGTGGTAAATATCGAGGTGGGTGGTGGGTTCGTCCAAAATGATGATGGGCGTGTCCTGCGCCAAAGCCCTTGCAATCAAGGCACGTTGCAACTGCCCGTCACTGAGTTCGTAGCACTTGCGGTCTTTAAAGGAGAGCATTTCGGTGGCTTGCAGGGCTTGTATGATGTGTGTTTTGTCACTTTCGGTGAGGGTACCCAGCCAGTTGGTGTAAGGTTGGCGTCCCAAGGCAACGAGTTCGCCAACAGTCATATTTTTGGATGCGGGTACTTCAGTGAGGACTACGCTTAAGGTTTCTGCAAGGGATTCAAAGCTGTAGGTGTCCAACGGTTTTCCATTGATGATAACCTTTCCGGAAAGAGGATCCTGCACTTTACACAAAGTGCGCAACAAGGTCGATTTCCCGATACCATTACTGCCTACCAAGCCGACCAAAGCTCCTTTGTTGAGGGAAAAGCTGAGGTCTTTTGCCACCACATGATTCCCTGTTTTATGGAAATAACCTATGGAGAGGTCTTTGGTTTGAAGGGTGTGGTTTTCGGGATTAGACATATAAAAGGTTAATTAAAGATGTTTTTCTCTGCGTACCTCTGTGCTTCTCTGTGGCTCTCTGCGGTATAGCCTTATTAGGATTGCTTCGTGGTTATACCGCAAAGTTGCGCAAAGGTTCCGCAAAGTTACGCAAAGTATTTTTTTACTGATCACTGAAAATCGGTTTCGACTCCGCTCAACCTCCGGAACTTAAGATTACTGAGCACTAAAACAAAAGCTTCCTTTTCCGAACCAATAACCAAATCACAACCGGTGCGCCAACCAATGAAGTAATCGCATTAATTGGCAAGGTATAATCTGTAAATGGTACTTGAGCAATACTGTCACAGATAAGCATTAATATGGCACCGCTTAACAACACTGCGGGTATTAAAATTTTATGATTGGCTGTCGTGAAAAACTGTCTGGTGATATGCGGCACTGCCAACCCAATAAAAGCAATGGGCCCGGCAAAGGCTGTGATGGCGCCGGCCAAAATGCAGGTCGCTATCAAAATAAACAATCGGCTTTTCCCGATGTTTAGGCCCTGGCTTTTTGCATAGTTTTCTCCTAAAAGCAATGCATTTAAGGGTTTGATTGTGATTACCGAAAGCAATAGCCCCAAAAAGAAACAAACCGCCAGTACGACCATGCCTTCCCAAGAGTTGTTGCCAAGGCTTCCAAACGACCAGAAAATGTATTGCTGCAATTGCTCTGCCGGACTGAAATAAGCCAGCACACCCACCACAGCAGCGGTGACGCTTCCAAACATCAATCCGATGATGAGAATCGCCATCGTGTCTTTGACTCTTACGGTCACGGCCAGCACAGCCAGCATTACCAGCAAACTTCCCAAACCGGCGGCGATGACCAGTGACCATTTGCTAAGCAACAATAGCCCAAAAGCACCACCAATACCGGAAGCTCCCATAATCAATAAAGCCACGCCCAGACTGGCGCCGCTACTCACCCCCAATACAAAAGGCCCCGCCAGCGGGTTCCGGAAAAGGGTTTGCATTAAAAGTCCGCTAATGGAAAGTCCGGCACCCACCATAATAGCGGTAAGGGCTTTGGGTAGCCGGTAGTCTTGAATGATGAACGTCCAGGAGGCTTTTTCGGTATCGAGATAAAAGAGTGCTTTAGCCACTTCCTTCAACGGAATGGAAACAGACCCCAAGCTGATATTGGCAAAAAACACAACAATAAGCAAAACGCTTAAAGCGAAAAAGTGTTTGTTGTATGTGGTCGTTTTTTCCAAACTAAATATAATTTTAAACTATTTCCATTCTCACCGGTCACTGAGCGGAGCCGAAGTGTGAGGTGAGGTCTATTCCAAAGCCCTAAAAAAATATAATTCATAATCCGGCAACAACTCCGGGTGCAATATCTTTACTAAATCCTTTAAAACCAAATCAGGTCGGTTGGGGGCGAGTTCGTAATAAATAACACCACCCGTTTCCCCTTTTAAGCTGGAAAAACTATACACTTTTTTATTTGTGAATGCATCAAACTGAGTATAAACATTATTAGCATCCTCCAGTTCTTTGTAGGTCGTAAACTGTCCCGGGCCAATCCAGAAATCGGCGTGTTGTGCTTTTTCTATAACGGTTTCCACGTTGAGGGCGATGCTACCGGTGCCTTGACTTTCCGCCCACAGGTATTCGCCATTGGCATCAGCGATAAATTGGGCGCCCCAGCTGTTGCCTTCGGGCAGGTACCAGATGTCTTTCCAAAGTGCACCGCTTAAAACGGTGGGGGAGTTATCTGCGGTTTGTGCAAGTTCTTTCACGGCATTGTATTCGGTTTCAATTTCGCTGAAAAGCGCATGGGCTTCCTCCATTTTATTAAAGAACGCCCCAAAAAACTTAATCCACTCCGCCTTCCCTAACGGGTTTTGTTCTGTCCAGTCGCCGTTAAAGACAATTGGAATACCGGCGCGTTGCAGGGTCTCATAGGTCTTGTTATTTCCGTTAACGGCAAAGCCTATCATCACATCGGGTTGCAGGTCGATGACGTTTTCTGTATTGATGGACTCGTTGTTGCCAATTTCGGTAATCTTGCCTTCGTCAATGCGTTTTCGGGTATTTTCAGAAGAAATATAGCTAAGGTTTGGGAAGGCGATGAGTTTATCAGTCTCGCCCAGCATATCCAGCGAGGGAATGTGGGTGGTGGAAGTCACAATGATGTTTTGAACCGGTACCTGCACAATAGCATCAAAGGTTTCTTCGGAAGTAAAGCTTACTTTGTCTTTGACCAAAGCATAACGAAAAACCTTCCCCGCTTCCGGCCACGGATTGGTAACCTCGATGATTTGATGGTCACCTTTGTCTGTTATGGAAAAGCCTTGTGCATAACTGATTTTAATACTTTCTTCAGTAGTGCTTGGGGTTTCAGGAGTGTTGTTTTTTTCGTTTTTGCAGGAAGCAAACCCAAGTAAAGTAATTAAAAAAAATACCGTCTTAAATCTCATATCTAATGTCTCAAGTCTAACGTCTCAAATCTAATAAAGAAACAAAAGTAACATTAATTGAAATCACTTTATAGGATTTCAATTAATTAAGTATTTATAGAAGTTCTATATATGAGAACTTTTAAGTATCTTTGTCAAGATTATAGAAAAGGATGAAAAGAATTATTGCCAAGAAAACTTTACGGGACTTTTGGGAAATCTATACAGATGCTGAGCAATATTTAAAAACGTGGTATGAAACAGCAAAGTGCTCCAATTGGCATTCTCCAAATGATGTGAAGAGAACCTATGCAAATGCAAGTATTTTAAAAGATAACAGGTTAGTATTCAATATCAAAGGAAATTCTTATCGATTGGTTGTAAGATTTAATTATGAAAGACAATGGGCATTTATTCGATTTATTGGTACACATGCTGAATATGATAAAATAGACGCTAACAAAATTTAAACTCATGAACATAAAACCCATAAAAACAGAGTCAGATTACAAAAAAGCACTGAATCGTCTTGAAGTAATTTTTGATGCAGTCCCAGAAACAAAAGAAGGTGATGAAGCAGAAATCCTTTCTATGATGATC
The DNA here is from genome assembly GCA_963977065.1 of uncultured Flavobacteriaceae bacterium. Lineage (GTDB taxonomy): Bacteria > Bacteroidota > Bacteroidia > Flavobacteriales > Flavobacteriaceae > Planktosalinus. Next base: position 7,339 of record CAXBNF010000032.1, read on the forward strand.
GATCAATATGAAAACATTCATTATCCCATTGAAGCCCCGGACCCCATTGAGGCCATTAAAATAAGAATGGAAGAAATGGATTTAAAACAAAAAGATTTAGTGGGTATTATTGGAGGGAAAAGCAGAGTTTCTGAGGTTTTAAATAAAAAGAAACGATTAACCGTTGAAATGATAAGAAAACTCAATAAAACCCTCAACATCCCCACAAATGTTTTGGTTCAAGAGTATTAAGTCATTTTCTTAAAATAGTTAGTCAATCCTACTTCGTACTTCTAACTTTATCCAAACTTTCCTTTCTCCCAACTTCAAAAATGTTTACTTTCGCACAGAATTTTGGTTTGCAATTCCCAGATAGGGATGCGCAATTAAAAGGGAATCAAGTGAATCCTATCACGTAAGTTCCCCTCCTTGGGAGGGGGCTAGGTCGCTGACGCTTCAAAGCTTTAGCGACGGAGCGGTGAGGACCAATCTTGAGCTGTTCCCGCAACTGTAAAACTATGCCGAACTTGTTTCGGCATCTCGTTATCGAGTTGTTATGACTTTAATACCACTGTCCGTCTCCGGCGGGTGGGAAGGTAACATAACAAAGGTAAGCCAGGAGACCTGCCACATTCAAAAACCAATGTCAAACTTTCGGGATAAAAGTTTGGGTGAAGAAACCTTCATACCTTATTTCCCGGTTAATTATTTTAACCAATGAACAAATTTATGATTACGGCACTGTTGTGTGCCACAACACTGGTATCTGCCCAGGAACTTCAAAAAGCAGAACAATTAGACTCCGTTTTTATCGACACCAAAGTGCAACTCCACCGTAAAAACAGCGGAAAGGTGGTTACAAAAATCACTTCAGAGACCCTGGAGCGCAGCACCGGAAAATCGGTTGCTCAGGTGATTAATGAGGTTTCAGGTATTGAAATCAACGGTAGCCGCAGTTTTGACGGACAAAACTTAGGGTATTATGTGCGTGGCGGAAGAAACCGTCAGGTTGTGATTATGCTGGACGGTGTGCAGGTGACAGATGGCTCTCAAATCGCCAATGATTATGACCTGCGCCTGGTGCCTGCCCAAAACATCGAGCAGATTGAGATTGTCAAAGGTGCCTCCAGTGTGCTTTACGGAAGCGGTGCTGCCACCGCGGTGATCAACATCACCACCAAAAAATCGAGCGAGAAACCCATTGCAGCGAGTTTTACTTCGACTGTAGGGACCAACCAGCCACAGGGCGTGGACAAGTACCGTGCTGAGGAATTTACCAATTCAGTGAAGGTAAACGGAACTTTAGGTAAATTCTTCTACCTGGCGACCTTTAACAACCGCTATGTGGACGGACTTTCAGCCATTGCAGCACCGGAGGATGAAGACCCTTTTGAAAGCGATGAGTTTAATAGTTTTGATGCCTATGCCAACCTGGGTGTTCATCTTACTGAAAACATTAAAATGAGTCAGTTTTTTAGCTTTGGAAAGTTTAAAGCCGGTTTTGACAACTTTGATTTTACAGATGCCAACCACCTTTCAGAATCACGCCAACTGCGCACCGGTGGTAATTTTGAATGGAAATACAAAAACGGAAAGTATGTGTTCAATGATTCCTATGCGTGGATAGAACGCGAACTTTCTGATAATTTTCCGGTGAAATATGACTCTCGTTTTTATGCGTTGGACAATTTTCTGCAGCATCGGCTAGGAGAGCAGTTTACAGCTATCGTTGGGTTTAATTACTCCACTTCCAATATGAATGCGTTCAGTATCCCTTTCGGCGAAAGCGAATTTGCACAGGTAATTGATAAAGACGATGCGCGTTTTACCATTTTTGACCCTTATGTAAACGTTGTCTATGTTTCCGATTTTGGATTGAATGTGAATGCCGGTGCGCGGTTGAATACGCATTCGGTCTATGATAACAAGCTGGTGTACAACATCAATCCTTCTTATAATTTCGCTTTAAGCGAAAACAATTTAAAAGTGCTGGCTTCTTATAGCACGGCCTATATCACGCCATCGTTGTTTCAGATTTATGACCCGTCTTATGGTAATGAAGAGTTACAACCCGAAGAAAACACAACTATCGAAGCCGGACTGGAGTTTACTACAAATACCAATTTCAGAGCCAGTGCCTTGTATTTTACCCGAAATGAAAAAAACTATGTCGATTTTGTGACGGTGGACCCCGATTTGTTTATTTCGCAATATCAAAACATCGCTGATGAGTTTACCGCAAGCGGAGTGGAGGTGGAGCTTTCCAAACGATTTAGCAGCCGCTGGATGGCGACAGCCAATTACACCTTTACAGAAGTGGATGAACGATTTGCACTGCGCATTCCTGAGCACAAAATCAATGCTTCTTTGCAATTTCAGCCAAGTGTAAAAACCAATTTCTCTTTAAGCTATCAATACAATACTGAGCGTGAAGACCGGTTTTTCAGTTCGGAGACTTTTCAACAGGAGTCTGTCACTCTGGATGCTTATGGATTGCTTGATTTTTATATGAGCCATCAGGTGATGAAAAACCTGAAATTATTTGCCGGAATCAACAATATATTTGATGAAGATTATGAAGAGTTGTTTCGCTATTCCACTCGTGGTCGCAATGTGCGGCTGGGCTTTAGTTTGAATTTTTAAAAAGAGTCAATTGTAAATAATCAAATGGAAGTCGCCTTTGGGCGACTTCTTTTGTTTTGAGCTTTATGTTTTTTTTATAGAATTTAGAAAAGATATTCCTTAATTTTAGTTGCAATCAACTGAAATTTATGATTCAATTTTTTAAAACCTTTTTCAAACTACTCAAAAAATCATTTATAAGCTGGACGAAAAATGACCCTTTCCCAAAAGGAGCCACAATTGCTTATTACTCATTGTTTTCGTTGCCTTCTCTTTTAATTATTGTTATTACTGTAGCAAGTTCATTTTTTGAAAAAGAAGCAGTGCAGGGAAGAATCACAGCACAGATTAGTGACTTTATCGGCGGGGATAGTGCAAAGGCGATTGAAACAATGATTGTGAATGTCTCAGAATCTGAAGACTCGACTTTAGCCATTATTTTTAGTATTGGAATGGTTCTTTTTGCTGCGACCGGGGTCTTTTTTCAACTTAAGAAATCGATGAATCACATATGGAGCGTGGCAGCAAAAAAGGCCACATTTGTAAGGATGTTGATAGACCGTCTCATTTCTTTTGGTATGGTCTTGGTCATAGGCTTTTTATTACTTATCTCGCTGGTTATTTCTGCATTGCTGAGTGTTTTAAAAGAACATATCGAGCAAATATCAGAAAGCTTTACTGCAGTTTTAATAGATATTTTAAATTTCGGGATCTCCTTTTTAATATTGACAACACTGTTTGCTGCGCTGTTTAAACTTTTGCCCGATGTGAAAATTCGTTGGAAAATAACATATATTGGTGCTGCCCTCACTGCGGTCCTATTTTTACTGGGCGAATTTTTAATTAGTTTTTATTTTGGACAAAGTGAGCCGGCTTCAGTTTATGGTGCAGCGGCCTCTGTGGTGATTATTTTGCTTTGGGTGAATTATATTTGTTTAATCTTGTTTTTTGGAGCTGAATTTACAGTACAATTTGCAAGGCACAGAAATGAAAAGGTGAGCCCTAACAAATTTGCTGAGCCTGCAATACATCAGGAAATTGATAAACTCAGTTCAAGACATATCAATCCCGAAGAAGAAAAGAGGATATTGGAACGACTTCAATCTAATTTGGAAATCACAAATAAGAAAGAATAAACGCACTATATTTTAATAAATAGATAATTTAGTCATATGGAAAGTATTTTTAAAGAACGTCTTATTGATATTTATGAAGGTTTTTTACACTTGATTCCCAATCTGGTTTTTGCCATTATTTTTTTTGGTATAGGAGCCCTTTTTATTTATTTGATAAAAAAGCAGCTTTTTTCACGTATTGTTAAAAGAGCCAAAGATACTGTCGCAGCACAATTTGTAACTGATATTATTGTAATCATTTTGTATATCATCTTGATTTTAATGGCTTTCAGGGTGTTAGGGTTGAGCGCTGTAACGCAAACTATAATTGGTGCTGCCGGGTTAACCACTTTTATCATCGGATTTGCATTAAAAGACATTGGTGAAAATTTTCTGGCCGGGATTGTCATGATTTTTGACCGCCCATTTGAGATGGGGGACCTGATTCAAATCGAAAATCATTTGGGAAGAGTGATTAAAATTTCAATTAGAGAAACAACAATTAAAACCACAGACGGTAAAGATGTTTATATTCCCAATTCAGATATAATCAAAAAACACCTTATTAATTTTACAATAGATGACCAACTTCTGGAAAGCTTTGAAATCAGTGTTTTTAACAGTAATAAAATTGGTGAAGTGATTAAAATGATTCAGGTAACCTTAATGACATTTAATCAAATTCTAAAAACTAAGAAACCTTCAGTATTAATCAAAAATTTTGATAACGGAACAGTGCAGCTTACAGTTTCATATTGGTACAGCCTTCGCGGAACCAGAGCAAGAGATGGCCTTTTAAAAACTGAAATTATGCTCGCTGTTTTAGAAAAACTTAAAAATAATAAAATTGCATTTCCTGATCATGTTCAAGATTTAAAAATGGTAAATGATACCAAAACCTAATAGAATTTATCAAATTTCATGTTCCTGAAAAAAATATCATTCCACTTTAAAGTCTGAACATTAACTGTTTTTAATAAAGATTTACAATAGCATTGGCAAGGCTTCTTGTCTCTATTGGTTAGCTTTGAGTAAATGAAGTTTAATATTTTAAAACAGAAAGATTATGAAAAAGAAAGTAGCCATATTAGCAACAAACGGATATGAAAAAAGTGAGTTAAATTCACCTAAAGAAGCGATGGAAAAAGAAGGATTTCAAGTAGATATCGTTAGTTTGGAAAAAGGAAAAATCAAAGGATGGTCTGACGGAAACTGGTCTGGCGAAGTGGATGTAAATTATACACTTGATGAAATAAGCGCTAAAGATTATAACGGTCTTGTCATTCCGGGTGGTGTAATTAACCCAGATATATTAAGAACTGATGACAACGCATTGCAGTTTGTTAGGGATTTTTTCAAACAAGGAAAGCCGGTAGCAGCGATTTGTCATGCTCCCTGGGTATTAGTTAGCGCAAATGTGGTTGAAGGTAGAAAAATGACTTCATACCATTCTATCAAAGATGATATGAAAAATGCCGGAGCCTTATGGGAAGACAGCGAGGTGGTCGTAGATCAGGGTCTTGTGACCAGCAGGAATCCAAACGATTTACCCGCTTTCAACGCCAAAGTTATTGAGGAAATCAATGAAGGCGTTCACGAGATGCAAGGTGTTTGAACTGCTATTAAATAAATAATTACAATGAGAGGTTGTCATTTTATGACAGCCTCTTATTTTTTTGTGGGATAAGAATCGAGAAGCGCTTTTGATTGTTTTCTTATCTTTGATTGTAGCGCAGGGGTCCAGCCAAAAAGGAAACCTTTCCATCCCAGTGCCTGTCGGGTCCACATCCAGAGATTAAAGTAATCTGTGTGTTGGATGATTTTTCCATTTTCGATAACCATCGATGCTGTGATTTGGTTTGTGACAATCCTTCCTGTTTTTGAAAAAGGGTAAACAGCTGTCCAGTACACTTTGACTTTGTTTTCAGTGGCTTCCAGAACCTTATGACTAATTTTCAAATTTCCTTTGCTACGTTCAATGAGCATATGCCACATCATTTTGGCTTTTTCACCTTTTAATTTACCAAAGACGGGATCTTCAAATTCAATAGTATCTGCATAGAAAGAAGTCATAGCTGCGGCATCGCCTTTGGCGAAAGCGGTGTAAAATTGGTCTGCTATTCTTTTAACTTCCATTAAAGGATGATTAATCTCATTTAGATTGTGACAATTTACATTTAATTTTGGTATTTAACTTCATTTTTTATCAATGGATTATGGCCAATAAAATTACAAACAAACAGAAGATTTGGTTTTATGCGATGCCTGTCGTTTCTGTGCTTCAATATTATGGGGTATCAGAAAATGGTCTTGATTCTGATAAAATAAAAAAGCAACGTGAAATACACGGTTGGAATGAAATTCCTGAAGCCGAAAAAATATCTTGGTTAAAAATCCTTCTCAAACAATTTAAAAGTTTGCTAGTCGCTATTTTAATACTAGCGGCGGTTATTTCATATGTTGCCGGTCACGTGATTGATATGTATGTAATCCTGGCTGTTGTTGTGATTAACGCGGCTCTTGGTTTTGTTCAGGAAATGAAAGCTGAACAGGCTGTCTCTGCTTTAAAAAAAATGATTGTACAAAAAGCAAGGGTAGTGAGAGAGGGAAAAGAATCAGTCATCCCTTCTCGAGAGCTTGTTCCCGGAGATATCATTATCCTGGAAGAGGGAGAAAGCATTCCTGCCGATGCAAGAATAATTGAATCCAAAAACCTCCAGGTAACAGAGGCGTCCCTTACGGGGGAATCTGTTCCGGAGTCAAAAAATAATGAAACACTTCCCGAAAGTACTCCACTGGCAGATCAAAAAAATATGCTGTTTAAAAGCACCTTTGTTAGCGGGGGTTATGCAAAGGCGGTTGTTTGTGGGACGGGTCTCGATACCGCTTTGGGTGAAATCGCTGAAACACTCTCTAAAATAAAACGCGCACAAACCAATTTTCAGAAGAAAACCAATAAGCTCGGGCGACAAATGGCACTATTGGCAGTTTTGAGTGCTGTAGTCCTTTTCACAGTTGGATATATTTCCGGCAATTATGAGTTGAATGAATTATTGCTGGTTTCCATTGCGGCCTTGGTGTCTGTAATTCCTGAAGGTTTGCCTGTGGTACTTTCAGTGGTTTTGGCCATTGGCTCTTACAGAATGTCAAAACGCAATGCCATTATTAGGGATATCACCTCTGTGGAAACGCTGGGGGCTGTTACCACAATTATTACAGATAAAACAGGAACGCTCACCCAAAACAAACTCACTGTCAAGAAAGTCTTTCATTATGGTGATGAACCAATAGATGTAAGTGGGGAGGGATGGTTACCCGCGGGAAATTTTAACAGGCATAAAAAAATAATAGAGCCCAATACGGAGCCAGCCTTAACACAATTACTTAAAATCGCTGCCTTTTCCAATAACGCATCCATCAAACACAATAAGATTAATGATGTTTATGAACTGGCAGGTGACCCCACAGAAGGAGCACTTCTTGTTCTGGCTGCAAAAGCCGGTGTGAAATTTTCAGCTTCAGAAAAACTTAGAAAATTGGATGACCTGCCATTCAATTCAAAATTAAAGATGCGTGCTTCATTGATTGAAATTTCTGGAGAAAAATTTCTCTTTGTGATTGGAGCACCGGAAAGTATTCTTGAAAACTCAACTTTTGTTTCTACAAATACCGGTGAGATTGCTCTTGGGAACTCAACAAGAAATGAAATCAGAGATATGATGGATTCATGGTCAAATGAGGCTATGAGGGTGATTGGTCTCGCCTATAAAAAGTTGCCAGATGCAGTAGAAAAAATAGAAGAGGACCTCATAAAAGAACTTGTTTTTTCCGGTTTAACCGGAATGATTGATCCACCAAGACCCAATACCAAGGAAGCAGTATTACAATGCAAGAATGCCGGCATACGCATAATAATGGCAACCGGCGATCACATAAATACTGCTGTAGCTATCGCAAAAAAAGTGGGCATTTTGGAGGAATCAAATGGGGATGAATTGGCAGCTTTGAATGAACAGCAATTACTCTTACTGGATGAAAGGGAATTTGATGCTGTTATAAGCAGTGTTTCGGTATTTGCTCGTTTGACACCCAAGACCAAGCTGCGTATAGCTGAACGATTACAAGCAATGGGAGAATTAGTAGCTATGACCGGGGATGGGGTAAATGACGCCCCTGCTCTAAAAAAAGCTGATATAGGAGTGGCAATGGGCATCATGGGAACAGATGTGGCACGGGAAGCTTCACAGGTGGTACTGGCTGATGATAATTTTGCAACCATTGTGAATGCCATTGAAGAGGGTAGAATTGTTTTTTCTAATGCCAGAAAAACCAGTTTCTTTCTGGTAACCACAAATTTTGCCGAAATAACGACACTAATCTCGCTGGTGGCCATGGGATTGCCTATGGCATTGACGGCCACTCAAATTCTGTGGTTGAACCTCATTACAGATGGTCTTTGTGATAAACCCCTGGCCGCAGAAAGGGGACACAAGGATTTATTGAAAGAAAAACCGGTGAGACAAAATGAGAAAATACTCAACAAAAGTATTTTGCCTTTTTTGTTTATGATGGCCGGAATAATGACAGTATTGTCTCTTTTGGTTTATTTCTGGTTTATTGATGTGAGTCTCGAAAAAGCGAGAACAGCGGTTTTTATAGTGATGGCATTTTCTCAGTTGTTTAATTTATACAATATGCGTTCACTAAAAAAATCTATTTTTGAAATTGGTTTTTTCTCTAATAAATACATTAACATTGCAATAGTAATATCAGTAATTGTCCAGATAATTATCATTGAAGTACCCTTTTTTCAACACATTTTCTCATTTGAGTTTATATCAGTTTCTGAATTCTTAACCCTTATAGTACTTTCATCAACGGTTCTTTGGACCGGCGAACTTTTTAAATTCATTAAATACAGAGTTGCCAATTAAGAATGTTTAATTTTTGATTTGATCTATGCAAGAAGTGCCTTTTGATTTTTGGATGTTTTTAGCCGGATTGGGAGTTTTCCTTTTCGGAATGCGTCATTTGGAAGAAGGTATTAAAGGGCTTGCCGGAAAATCTTTTCAAAAAATCGTCAAACGTTTTACAAACAAAAGTTGGAAGGGAATTCTTACCGGAACATTTGTAACTGCGATTTTACAAAGCAGCTCGATGGTAACTTTATTGGTGCTGGCATTTTTGGGAGCCGGCATGTTGAGTTTGAAAAACGCATTGGGTGTTGTCTTGGGAGCAAATTTAGGAACTACGTTTACTGCATGGATTGTCGCAGCACTGGGTTTTAAGATGAACATTGCCGATTTTTCTTTTCCACTTCTTGCTTTGGGAATATTATCCTATCTCTTTTTGGAAAGCAGGCCTTTTTTGAAAAATCTCGGGGTATTCCTCATTGGGTTCGGACTACTTTTTCTCGGGTTAGACTTTATGAAGGACGCTCTTGATGCGGTTGCAGACCAAATTGATATGAATTTTTTCTCCCAATTTGGACTTTGGGCGTTTTTGTTATTGGGTTTGATTGTTACCGCTCTGGTTCAGTCTAGTTCTGCAATGATAGTAATCATTTTAAGTGCATTGAATGCCGGACTTATTGATGTTTATCAATCGTTTGCTATGATTATTGGGGCTAATATTGGTACAACCTCTACCTTATTATTGGGCTCTTTAGCAGGAACGGCCGATAAAAAACGGTTGGCTTTGGCCAATGTGATTTTTAACTCTATTGCCGGTATATCAATATTTATTTTTCTTGAACAAGTCGTAGATTCAGTTTATGATTTATTAAAAATGACTGACCCCTTGATGGAATTGGTCTTGCTAAATACTTTGCTGAATCTTGCCGGTATATTGCTTTTCTTACCTTTTTTAGGTCCATTTCAAAAATTTCTCAAAAAAAGATTTAAAAATGCAGAACCATCCGGTGAAACCTTATACATTAAAAACATTACCACAGAGTTTCCTGAAGTTGCCTTAAAAGCTATTAAGGATGAATTGGCTCAGGTTTATTTAAATGTTCAAGATTTTATTCAACACTGTTTTGCTGTTACAAATGGCAACAAAAAAGGATCAGGATGGAAATCTATTTTTCAAACAGCAGTAAATATCAATGAAAAATATGATAAAATTAAACGTCTGGAAGATGAGCTCACGACTTTCTATCTTCAACTTCAAGAGAAAAATTTAAGTGTTCTGGAATCTGAACAACTCACTTCAAATATGATTGCACTGCGGTCGTTGGTTTACGGTGCAAAAGACATCAAGGATGTTGCACATAATATTAAATTTATTATTGACAGTGAAGACCCCCTTGCTCTTGAGATTTTAGAAAAACTAAGAGCATTTGTCAATAATAAAATTGATGAGATTCACCGGTATATTGACGTTGACACCACGAATGCTCCCACCTTAAATCAAATGCTTGAAAGTAATGAGTCATTTTATAATGAGATGATTACATTTCTATACCAAAATGTAAAGGGATTGTCAAAAAAAGGGATTCAGGTTTCAACTATTACTAATGTTATTAGGCAAACCGTTTCCTCAATGAATCATATTTGCCAGGCTTTTATGAGAGACCAGATAACAGTTGAAGCTTCAGATTTAAAATAATTCATCAACAGGTTTCTTTAATTCATCAACATACATTCTATTATAAGTTGGTAAATGCATTTTACTGTTTCCGGCATCTTTGAACTCAAGTTGAACATTACTCTTTGGACTTCTGCCAAAAATTTCATCAAGAGCTGCCTCTAGTAAAGGCTCTGTTATATCTCCCAATACTCCAAGATTTGTTAAATCTTCAGGAAACTCAATTGTTGGTGGGATACCATCTACAAAACCTGTTACCCCATTTGCATTCGCAGAAGTGAAAATCAAGGGCTGAATTGCATAAAAGTGAGAAGGGTTGGCATCAGACCTTCTAAAATTGGGTGGTGGGCCATCATAAAACGTTGTTGATGCCTGAAATTTACCAGTGGTTGTACCTCCCACGAGAACTACTTCAATGTATGGATCAAGGCCATTGATTACCAGCTCACTGGCAGAGGCTGTGCTGGGTGAAGTTAATATATAAACCCTGTTGAGGTTTAAGCTGTTTATCGCGGCACCGGTACGAATGGTATTAGTAAACCTGTTAATCAAACCCTCCGGGTCGTTATTTTCAAAAATAGATTGTAATTCTGGGTTCCATACTTCAGTCGAAAAAACTTGACCTGTAAATTGTCCTGTAATCATACTAGATAAATCTATGGCAGATCTAACAGACCCTCCACTGTTATACCTCAAATCTAAAATTAATTCTGAAAGATTCTCGCCCTGAAAGTTTCCAAACACATTGTTTAACTGTTCATCAAAATCTCCCGTAAATCCATTGTACATCAGGTATCCAATATTTTGACCTTCGATAGTAAATGTGCTAGCGATATGAATGGGGTTTTCAAGGAGCTCACTTTTGTTTAAAGCGATGGTTTGCCCTGTTGGAGTGACATTTGTTCCGTCAAAAGTTGCCAGCCCTATTTCATATGATGAAAGTTCTCTTAATAAATTAAAGTTTTGATTGGTAATTTGTGAGCCGTCAATGGTGTTGAAAATCATTCCGCGTTCGACCCCTTTTTGAGCTGCATCACTATTGGGTAGCACATATCTAACAAACCCAAAAACATTGGTTTCACTTCCCGGATAAAAAACAAGTCCGTATTCCATACCATTGCTGAGAGAGATTCCGGCAAGAGCTGCCTCTAAAACCCTATAATCGTCAACAATAAAACTAAATCGATCTTGAGGCGCATTGAGTGCATTAAATAAACCCTCTGGAGTTGTGAAAGTTTCCAAAAACTCATTGAGTTCATTTTGAGTACCAAAACGGTCATTGGCCAAATCTGGTACATCGGGTTTGTAGAGGTACCAAATATTCATTGCGCTATAAATAAAGTTTTGTATGTCAAGAGCGGTGATGTTTTGAATGTTATCATCAAAATCCTCAAAACAGGATTGAAAACTAACAGCCAATGCAAGAAACAGTACTATAATTTTAATCTTTTTCATTGGGACACTTTTTAAGGGTATGCTTTAAAACACTAAAAATAACTACATTATTGCAAAAAGCAATTTTTTTGTAACAAAAATTGAGGATATTCGTCTTCAAGTTGTAAGCAATATTGCAAAGCACCAACCTAACCCGATGCAAAAAGAAGAATTCTTACATATTGTAATGCCGTTGAAAGATAAGTTGTACAGGCTGGCAAAACGTATTTTGATATCTCACGATGAAGCAGAGGATGCAGTACAGGAAGTATTTTTGAAATTGTGGAATGGTAAAGAACTGATAAAAAAATACAACAAACCGGAAGCTTATGCAATGACGATGACAAAAAACTATTGTTTGGACAGACTCAAGTCAAAACAGGCCTCAAACTTAACCATCGTGCATCAAAACTATAAAAGCAATGATTCCCGAACTGAAGACCAGGTAGAAGCAAAAGACGGAGTGGGCATGGTTTTTGAAATTATGAAACAATTGCCGGAACAACAGCGCATTATTTTACAACTGAGGGATGTAGAGGAGTATGAATACAGCGAAATCGCTGCCGTAATGGAAATGAATGAAACCGCCATTCGTGTGAATCTGTCAAGAGCCCGCAAAATGGTTAGAGAAGAATTAATTAAAAAGTACAATTATGGACTTACAAAAAATTGAACAATTACTGGATGCTTATTTGGAAGGCACTACCAGTTTAGCTGAAGAAAAAATGCTTCAGGAGTATTTTAAAAGTGGCAAAGTGGCACCACATTTAGAAGTATATCAGGACATGTTTGCATTTTTCGCTTCAGCGAAATCTGAAAAAACCAGTGTTACACCTGAAATTTCAGAAACCAATAAGCAACCCTTTTATAAGTATATGAGAAAATGGGTGGCAGTTGCGGCACTTCTGGTAGTCGCTTTAGCAGTCACTTTTTTTATAAATAACAATTCAAATAAAATAAGCACAGCAGAACAAATAGAAGCTGAACTTGCTTTTGAAAAGACAAAAGAAGCTTTGAATTTTATTTCTTATCAATTCAATAGTAGCGCCCAAAACCTTGCAGTTATTCAGGAATTTGAAAAGTCAACAAACAAAATATTTAAATAAATAAGTACTAATTAAAACCCAAAAACGATGAAAAAAATAATAGCAATAACAGTCATAGCACTTGTTTCACAGACTCTGTTTAGCCAAGGTGTTTTTGATAAATTTGAAGATCAACAAGATGTCACTTCAATGATTGTCACAAAAAGTATGTTTAAATTGATGAGTAAAATCGATTTAAGTTCAAACGACCCCAAAGCAAAAGAGTACTTGAACATGGTTGAAAATCTTGAAAACATAAAAATATTTACCACATCAAATTCCGGAACTGCTGCAGAAATGAAAAAAACAGTAGATTCTTATTTAAAATCATCAACAGCACTTTCTGAATTGATGCGCGTGAGCGATGATGGGAAAAATATCAAGTTTTACGTAAAGGAAGGTAAGAATGATAATTTTGTAACTGAATTATTTATGTTCCTGGAAGACGCCAATAGTAAAGATAGCAAAGCTGTTGTTATGAGCATCACCGGAAATATTGACCTAAGACAAATTTCACAACTCACAGCAGATTTAAATGTTCCCGGAAGTGAGCAGCTTAAAAATATTGATAAAAACAAAAACTAAAATAATATGAAAACAGCAATTTATATATCAATATCCTTGGTGCTAAGTATGTTTTTATTTAGTGCTTGTGGAAACAATGCCTCTCTTCAAAAATACATTGTAGAAAAGCAAAATGACAACAACTTTATCACGATTGATCTGCCTTCCAGTTTACTTTTAACAGAAGATAACAGCTTAAGTGAAGAACAGTTGGAAACCGTGAAAAGCATCAAGAAGGTAAATATGATAGCACTTCAATTGAAAGATGAAAACAAAGAATTCTATGAAGTTGAAAAGCAGCGGGTAAACTCTATTTTGAGTACTGACACCTATGAGACTTTGATGAAATATGGTTCAAATGATATGGGTGCCTCATTACTGTTTACAGGCGATGTAGAGGCTATTGATGAAATCATCATTTTTGCATCAGATTCAGAAAAAGGGTTTGGACTTTTCAGAGTAATTGGTGAGGATATGAATCCTTCTCAAATTGTGAAAATGATGAACAAAGTTAATTCTCAAAACTTTGACTTGTCTTTTATGAATGAAATAGGAGGTCTTCTCAATTAGATATATTTAAAATGAATTAAAAACAAAAAAGTCTTCCTAAATGGAAGACTTTTTTTATGCGAAATAATAAGGTTATTGAATTAGGCAAAAGCCCTTATTTTACTTTATTTACGATTGCTGCAAACGCTTCTGGGTGGTTCATCGCTAAATCGGCTAGCACCTTACGGTTTAACTCGATATTATTGGCTTTTACTTTCCCCATAAACTGAGAGTATGACATTCCGTGTTGTCTGGCACCTGCATTAATACGGGTAATCCAAAGAGCACGAAAGTTTCTCTTTTTTGCTCTGCGGTCTCTGTAAGCATATACTAATGCTTTTTCAACTGCATTTTTTGCAACGGTCCATACATTTTTACGTCTTCCAAAGTATCCTTTGGCTTGCTTCATTACCTTTTTTCTTCGGGCTCTGGAAGCGACTGAATTTACTGATCTTGGCATAATAAAATTTGTTTTTTGTAGCAGGCGGGCGACTATCGCCACTTTAATTACTTACTCAGACCTTGTGTCTTTTTTGTAGCCCATCTCCAGGGTTAATTAATGGTTTAACCGAAAGTTTTTACTTCAAACGAAGCATTAACTTTACGTTGCTCTCGTCAGACTTGTGAACAAGTGTGTCGTGAGTTAGTTTAAGCTTGCGTTTTTTTGACTTCTTTGTTAAGATGTGGCTTTTAAACGCGTGCTTTCTTTTGATTTTTCCGGTGCCGGTGAGCTTGAAACGCTTTTTTGCACTGGAATTTGTTTTCATTTTAGGCATTTTTCCTAGTTTTTATTTAATTATTCCGCAATTTTTTCTGATTTATTCAGACTCTCTTTCATTGAACTCAACTAAATGTCTTGTTCTTTTTTATTTTAAACTTTTTGTTTAAAAAGAAAATTATTTACTTTTTTTGGGAGCAAGAAACATAATCATTCTTTTCCCTTCAAGTTTAGGTAATTGTTCCACTTTTGCAAGGTCTTCAAGATCTTGCGCTAAACGCAATAAAAGTATTTCACCTTGATCTTTAAATATGATAGAACGACCTTTAAAAAACACAAAGGCTTTTACTTTGGCTCCGTCTTTTAGGAATTTTTCAGCATTACGCTTTTTAAATTCATAATCGTGGTCATCGGTCTGTGGACCAAATCTCAACTCTTTTATAACAACTTTAGAGGCTTTTGCTTTAAGTGCTTTCTCCCTTTTCTTTTGCTCATACATGAATTTTGAATATTCCATGATTTTACAAACTGGAGGGTTTGCATTGGGTGAAATCTCAACAAGATCTAGGCCTTGTTCTTCGGCCATTTCTAAAGCTTTCTTAGTGGGATAAACGCCCACCTCTACATTGTCGCCCACAAGGCGCACTTCCTCAGCTCGAATTCTTCGATTAATGTTATGCTGGTCTTCTTTAATTACACGAGCAGCACCTCTACTTCTTTTTCTTCTAATTGCTATAACTTAAATTTTTTAGTTAAACGTTAAACTCTAATATATTACTATTTATGTCTTTTTTTATCAATTCTATGAACTCTGGTAGGGTCATTATGCCTAAATCACCCTCTCCATGCTTTCGCACAGAAACCGTGTTATCTAGAGCTTCTTGCTCACCTACAATTAGCATATACGGGACTTTGCCGGTTTCAGCATCTCGTATTTTCTTTCCAATTGTCTCACTCCTGTTGTCAGCGAGGGCGCGAATTTCGTCATTTTCCAGCAAATTTAAAACTTTTTTACTGTATTTCTCAAATTTCTCACTTAAAGAAAGAATGCTAACCTGTTCAGGCATCAACCAAAGTGGAAAGTTTCCTCCGGTGTGCTCCAGTAAAATGGCAATAAAACGCTCCATACTTCCAAAAGGAGCTCTGTGAATCATTACAGGTCTGTGAGATTCATTGTCACCACCTTTGTATGTGAGATCAAAACGCTCCGGCAAATTATAATCCACCTGAATAGTTCCTAATTGCCAGCTTCTTCCCAGGGCGTCCTTAACCATAAAATCGAGTTTTGGACCATAAAAAGCAGCCTCTCCTTTTTCAATCACATAGTCAAGGCCTTTTTCATTGGCCGCATTGATGATGGCTTGTTCTGCTTTTTCCCAATTTTCATCTGAGCCAATATATTTTTCAGCTTTTTCTTTATCTCTTATTGAAACTTGTGCAGTAAAGTTTTCAAAACCTAAAGACCCAAAAACATATAGTACCAAATCAATCACCTTTTTGAATTCATCGTCCAATTGATCGTTTGTGCAAAATATATGTGCGTCATCTTGAGTAAACCCTCGCACCCTTGTTAAACCGTGCAACTCACCACTTTGTTCATAGCGGTAAACAGTTCCAAATTCAGCAAATCGTTTAGGAAGATCTTTATAAGACCAGGGTTTTGAATTGTATATTTCGCAGTGATGCGGACAATTCATAGGTTTGAGTAAAAATTCTTCTCCTTCATTTGGCGTAAGGATGGGTTGAAAACTGTCTTCGCCATATTTGGCATAATGGCCTGAAGTGACATACAATTCTTTTTGGCCAATGTGTGGTGTTACCACCATTTCATATCCTGCTTTCTTTTGAGCAGCTTTCAGGAAGTTTTCAAGTCTTTCGCGCAAAGCGGCTCCTTTTGGCAACCACAAAGGAAGCCCCTGACCCACCTTTTTTGAAAAAGTAAAAAGCTCCAGCTCTTTACCTAGTTTTCTATGGTCTCTTTTTTTAGCCTCCTCCAGTAGGTGTAAGTATTCAGTAAGGTCTTTTTGTTTTGGAAATGAAACACCATAAATACGTGTCAATTGCTTATTCTTCTCATCACCTCTCCAGTAGGCCCCTGCTACATTTAATAGTTTTACTGCTTTAATAATGCCCGTATTTGGAATATGCCCACCTCGGCATAAATCAGTAAAATCAGCGTGGTCACAAAAGGTGATAGTTCCGTCCTCAAGATTTTCAATCAATTCGACTTTATATTCGTTTCCTTGTTTTTTATAGTAATTCAATGCTTCTTCTTTTGAGGCATCACGCATAGAGAATTCAAACTTTTCTCTTGCTAAGGCTAGCATTTTATCTTCAACCGCTTTCAATTCTTTATCAGAAAATGAGTGGTCTCCAAAATCAACATCATAATAAAAGCCATTATCAATAGCAGGACCAATCGTTAATTTGATTCCGGGATACAAGTCTTCAAGAGCTTGAGCTAAAACATGTGCAGATGAATGCCAGAAAGCTTTTTTTCCTTCCTTGTCGTTCCAGGTATATAAAACCAGGCTGCCATCTTGAGTCAATTCAGTTGTTGTTTCAACAATCTCATTATTGTAAGATGCCGAAATAACATTACGCGCTAAACCCTCGCTGATACTTTTAGCTACATCCATTGGAGTGCTCCCCCTTTCAAAGGATTTTTTAGTACCGTCAGGCAAAGTAATCTGAATCATATATATAGGTATAAAATTTTAGGGCACAAATATACTACCTCTTTATGTGCAAAACAATACAGCTCCCTTATTATTTGTGCTTATATTTTGTGATAATCGCTGAACAGTTAATTACATTATTTATGAAATGAATTTTGTGAAGAGCGTTTTTTATATGCTAAAACAAAGATTATATGTTTTTGAAACGATTATTTTTTTATAAAAAGAAGTTAAATATCAACTAAATATATTTTATAAATAGAGGCATTACAGTTACTTATAAATTTATTTAAAAATATTTCAATAAAAACCTTGTCAAAATGTAAAACAGTTATATATTTGCAGCCGCTTTGAGAGGTAGTAAATTACTCATTGAAGTGGTAAAGTTCATAAGCATTTTTAGAAGCGAGTTGCGTTTAGATTTTTTTCAAAAAAAAATATAAATTATGCTTGTGGGAGTAAAAAATGATAGTATCTTTGCACTCTCTTAAACAAGAAGCGCTTTACGGCGCAATTTTTTTGGAGAAAAAAGAAGAAAAATACGTCTTTATAAAATAAGACAAGTTCATTGATATATTGAATTGACAGCGTATTTTTTTTGATTGGAAACGGTCAG
>CAXBNF010000033.1:0-22880 GCA_963977065.1 uncultured Flavobacteriaceae bacterium
CCGGTGCTCCAACTGGACCCGCAGGACCGGTCAAACCTATTGGCCCCTGTGGACCCGGTGCTCCAACTGGACCCACAGGACCTTGTGGACCTTGAGGGCCAGGTGTCCCATTAGCTGAAAATAAAGCATAAGGAACACTTAATAATTCAGAAACTCCTGAAATAGTATAGTTTGTTCCACCTGTAGGATCTGTTTCTGTTTTAATAAAATAAGGCCCGTCTGCCCAATCGATGGTGGCAAATGTTCCACTTACAACGGTTCCTGCTCCAATTTCTAGACTTACCAATCCATTTGCGTTTGTAGTGGGTGTTTGCGTTTCTACATATACCGGTGTTCCATTTGAAGTACCTTGCAAAACACTTACTTGCATTCCTAGGGCAGTAGAGGTAATTAAAATATTGCCGCCGTCACGTACTACTGCTTGATAGCTCATTTTTTCGGGCGCTTGAGCAAACACGCTTGCAGTCATTAGTAAGGCTGCACAAATTGTAATTAATTTTTTCATAACTATTGATTTTTAATGATTTTAAAGGTTTTAATTTCTTTGCTGTTGTCAACTACTTTTAAAACATAGACAGCGTTTGCAAGTCGATCTAAAGAAATAGTGGTTTCAGCTTCTCGTATTCTTTCATTTAGAATAAGACTTCCTCTTATATCAAAGAGTTGATATCTTAAAGTAGTAACATCAAATGCCGCAGGAGCATTTAATTTTAAGGTCAAAAAACGGTTGGCAGGATTTGGAAATGCCATTAAATCAAGTTTGAGACCTACAATATCCTCAACACTAAGTATGGTAGATATTTCAAAAGGCTGTTGTAAGCCTTCTGCAATAGAAATTGAAGACCCCGAGTTGGTGTTGTACAACACTTGCCCAATACTATAAGCTACTGTTCCTCCACTTCCGGTGGCGTCTCCTCCAGAAACAACAATTGCTTCTTGTGCAGAAATAACTAAGCCAAAAGCAAGTACTAAAGCTGAGCAGATGTGTTTTAATCGTTTCATCATAAAAATTGGTTTTAAAATAGTTATTAATAAACTGAGTTTTTAGCTTGCAGTAAGACCTTATCTAAGTGCCAAGATGCATTGCTAATGCTAAACAAGACAAACCTATAAAAAGATGAAAAGTATTCATTCACTCTAAAGAGTGATATTTAATTGTTTGTCAAAATCACTCTTTAGGGTTAAAATGAACTCCGTTTTTTAAACCATTTTTGATGAAATTAAAAACACTTTATTATGAAAACAAGAAGATTCTTAATAGCCCTCACATTTTTTTGTGCAATTTCAATCAATGTAAAAGCCCAAGAAAGACCTGTGCAAAATTTAAAAGTTCTTTTTGAAAAAGAAACATCAAAAAACTCCCTTAATAAATCACATCAATCTCTTATAAAATATAACGAGCTTAAAAACCCATTTGCTAAAAAACCAGCCAGTGCAGGTTTAAAAACACAGCTATCTAAATTTGTTGTTATAAATGGAAAAGGTGCAAAACAAACACTAAAACCAAAAGCTACTCACACCATGGTATTAGTGAGTGAAAATTCTAAAAGTCTTTCACGTTTTCAAGACGGTGATGATATAATTTTAAGAGGTACCAAACCCAAAAATGAATTTGCCGATAGTGGCGATACATCAAGTGACTACTTCAAACCAACAAAGATTGCAATTGATGGCGAACCATTGCCATTCAAACTAACAAAACTCAGCGATGGTAGCGATACACAGAGTGACTATTTAACTTTTACTGAAAAAGTGGGCGTCTTCTTTATCCCGGAAAGACTAAAAAACTTGAGCCTTGATAAAATTCAAGCGCAACGCATAGAAAAAGGACCCGATTATGAAGTTTGGCAATGGCTTGATGAAAGTTTAAAACCTCAGCCAGAGTTGATTTTACTATTTGAGATTGAGTAAGCTACTTTTTATAACCCAATCCCCGTTTTACATACTTTAGTGAAACAACCCATACAAAAACCATCAAAAGGAAATAGAAACCATAATACATAAAAAAGTTTTTTTGATTCTCTTGTTTGTGGGTTTCAAAATCAAACACATAATCCAAAAAATAAGGCGTAGTGGTCACCGTTACGCTTTTTGTTTTTAATCCCTCAGCTAATGCTTTTTCATAATATTCATTGTCTTTGGCTCTTCGGATAATATAAGCAATAAGTTGAGACCCTTCCTTTTCAGAAATTTCATAATTTACCGTTTCTAAATCATAAAAACTATTGGCAAGCCAATATTGAACTGATCTCTCGGGTTGATTTCTAAATTGAATGGGAGAAACCACATAACGCACCTTCCTGCTTCGGTTATAAGAGTATGAAAGACTGCTGTTATTGGGGCGGTCATATACAAAAGCATTTTGAAGTTCAGGTTTTAATTCAATATTTTCAAATTTTCCAAAACCATAAGCATTGGAGGCTAACGATTGATTATCGATAATTAATTGAGGCTCATCTTGTTTTAAAAGTACAAGATATCGATTGTAATGATTCATATTTCCGAAGACTAAAAAAACCCAGAAAAAAAGGAGGGGTGATAAAATAGGTGCATTAAACAAAAACAGCTTGTCACTTGGATGTACTTTTTGCGCCCATTGGTTAAAAGGATATGCTAGGATGATTCCGGCAAAAAAAGGAATAACAAACATCGCTACAATTTCGCGATAGCTAAATGAAGCTGTTTCATAAACTAGAACACAAACCGGAAAGAGAACCAGTGCATACACTAAAAAAACAGTGGTGTAAAGGAAAATTAGTGTTTTTTTCATTTGATGTTTATTTTATTAAATAAAAATTAAAACCACGATAAAGATTAGAATGTCTGTGCTAAAAAATAATTATCCTGTAGTGCTAATTGGTATGCCATTTAAAAAAATGTGTCCAATTTTTAAATAGAATTCATAAAACAAATATGACATATAAAAGAAAGCTTGTTTTCACTCAAAAGAGTGATATTCAATTCAAAATGATTGTGAAAATGATTTTGATAAACTAAAGTTGAAAGCAAAACTTAAATAGTGTTCCCGGTTTTGTATTCAAGTAACTTACCTCAGCTTTGAATTTTTTGGAAAAAATAGCAATTAATTTCGTACCGGTACCTTTATTGCCGGAAGGAAGTGAATTTGTGTTGAAACCAATCCCATTATCTTGAACTTCCAGACATATTTTTTGGTTTTGGTTTTTTATAGTTAGATGAATATCTCCCTGTTTAGAATCAACAAAAGCGTGTTTAATGGCATTTGTTATGGTTTCATTTAAAATAAGACCCAATGGGATGGCTTTGTCAATATCGATTTTAAAATCATCACAACTACAAGCAAGTGATATATTTCGCTCTTGTAATGAAAACGCCTTCGTAAAATAAGCGCATAAATCATTAACATAAGCCTTAAAATCAACCAAATTAAATTCCCTTGAGTTATAAAGTTGATTGTGTAGCAACCCAATAGCACTCACACTGTCTCTGCTTGACTCAAGTGATTTTTGTACCTCAGGATTGTCAACATTTCGACTTTGAAGATTTAGGATGCTGTTTATTAATTGTAAGTTGTTTTTTGTGCGATGATGCATTTCTCTGAGTAAAAGCTTATTTAAGTTTAATGCTTCTACTTTTTCAGAAATTTGAAAAAAGAGCTGTTTACGTTGAATAAGAATTTTTTGTAAAAAAAGACTGATTATGACTAATGCAACTGCAATAAAAATTCCAAAAATAAGGTACCATCTTTTTTGATTGGTTTCTTTCTCAAGCTTTAATTGTTGCAATGAAATGGTGGTTTCTTTGTCTTTTAACTCAAATCTTGCCTGCAGCTCTTCAATGGCCCATTGACGTGCTTCATAATTAATACTATCTGAAATAATCGCATATGCTTTCCAGCTTTCACTGGCTTTTGAATTATTATTTGCTTTTTCATAAGCAATTGCTCGTTCCCTTAAAACACTGCGATGTAAATCTCTCCTTCCAGACAATACCGATTGATTATAAGCCTCCTCAATATAAATTAAACCTTCAGCGATGTTTCCATTTTTAACATAAATGGCCCCCAAATAAGCTTTTGCAATTATCTTATCATAACTTTCACCCTCAGTGGATTGAAAACCTTTATTCAAATAATCTATTGCCTCAGAAAAATTTTCAAGATTGTAATATGCTATCCCAATACCAACATCAATATTAGCGATTGCTAACTTTGAATCTGAGTGGTATTCAGATAAATTTTTTGCTTTGAGTAAGTATTGAAGGCTCTCAGAGTATTGGTTTAGGTGGGAATAAGACAACCCCATATTATAATAACTATTTATAATTCCTGTAGTGTCTTTTTGTTTTATTTTAATATCTAGTGATTTTTCATAAACCTCTAATGCCATTTCATACCTTCTTTGCATTCGGTAAATCACAGCAATATTATTTAAAGAATGTGCAAATCCTTCCTGATAATTAATCCTTTCTGAATAGTCTAAACCGTTGTTAAAGTAAGTAAGAGCTTCCAAATAATTGCCAGAAAAATAATGTGAAGTTCCTTTCGCGTTCAATAATTTAGCTAAATTCGTGGTATCACGACTGCTTTTTGCAATTTCTATCGCTTTGTCATAAATAACAATAGCACTATCGAGCTTATCTTTAAAGTCATATGCAAGTGCTACTTGGTATAAAGATCCAATCTGCCCACTTTTAAAATTTATTGCTTTCGCTAAATAATAACCCTCATAACCAAAATAAATAGCAGAGTCTAAATTTTTTGACTGGTAATAATACGCCAGATCTCGATAATGCCAAACCTTTGTGGTGTCTGTCTTTATTGTAGTTAATTCTTTCTTTAACCTTTCAATCTCTTGAGATTGAATTGAAAAGCAAGAAACTATAAAAAATAAAAAAGATAAATAAATGAGTTTCAAAGAGTCTGCTATTAAAATTAAGTAAATATCTATAAAAACTTTTTCTCACAACATATTTTGTAATGATAATACAAAATCTAAAGAAAAAAATCACTCAAAAGTGGTATTACTGTGAAAAATTGTTCAACTAAATTTGAAAGAATATCAATATAAAAATCATGAAAAATACAGTCCTAACATTTCTATCAATTCTACTAGTGTTCACTTTCACATCTTGTAAAGATGGAAAAATCACAGATAGCAATTCCTCTACTATAGTTACAAATGACTCCACTTTAGATTCAGAAAAAAAAGAAGACCCATCAAAAAATAAATTGAAAACATTACAACTGGGAGAACATCAATTGAATTATGAAAGCAACTATGAATTTGTTTACGATGATATATTTACACAAAATCTGAAAGCCACCCAGCCTTTAATTGTAGATGCAAAATATTACAATTTTAGTATGCCGAGAGACCGGGCAATAATTGGATTAAACTATTCAAGTTATGAAACAAATGTAAATGTGGATGGAGCTATTGATGGTATATTGGGAGGGTATGAAAATATACCGGGTGTGGTTCTCAGTAATCAAAAAATAGAAGATGTATCAAATAATTATGGAGTCACCGCAAAAATTGGAAGTGGAAATATTGTGTTCAGCACACAATCTGCTGTGGGAGAATATCGATTTTTAATACTTTCTAATGAAAATGAAATGATAATGATTCAGGGTTTGTTTGAACATGTAGGCTTAAAATCAGCTGAAGAATTTCTTACTTTACTAAAAAGTATAAAACTATAAACCCCTAAAAAAATAAAAACAAATGAAAACACTTTTTACAATCCTCCTAATCATCTGCATAATAGCTTCAATAACAATGTTTGTAGTTGGCAGCAATTCCGGACACCTCTCTGAGTTAAAACATTTTTTTTGGGTACCACTCCCATTAGCACTCATTTGCATATTAATTCTACTCAAGAAAAATTAAAATGATTCATTGCTATGTCAGATATCAAATTTGATGTACTATATATAAAAAACATTCAAATAAAATAATTCCTTCAAACGCATTTTTAGTATCTTGGTTGGCTAAATTTACTAATCAATTTTTAATGCATCCTCATAAACTATTCATTTTTATTTTTTCAGTTCTACTAATTAGTTGTGAAAAGCCGGTCGAAATTTCCATTGCAAAAAAAGACACCTCACTTGTTTCTTACGTCAACCCATTTATTGGTACCGATGGTACCGGGCATACATTTCCCGGCGCGACCTTGCCTTTTGGAATGATGCAACTCAGCCCCGATACTCGCGTGGATGGCAGTTGGGAAGGATGCAGCGGCTACCATTACAGCGATGAATATATCTACGGTTTTTCGCATACCCACCTCAGCGGCACCGGAGTATCAGATTATGGGGATATTTTAGTGATGCCTGCCGGCGAAATTATCTTTAACAACGGCTTTGATGGAAAAAAGGGCTACAGAAAACCCTTTTCTCACGAAAATGAAACAGCTTCTGTAGGTTATTATTCAGTGATTTTAGACTCCATCAATGTAAAAGTCGAACTCACTGTTTCATATCGAAGCGGCAAACACCGTTACACGTTCCCTGAAGGACAAAAACAAATTTTGCTCATTGATTTAGAGCATCGAGACGAGGTTTTGGATTCCAAACTCAACTTACTTTCAGATACCGAAATCTCCGGCTATCGCCATTCCAAAGCCTGGGCAGAAGACCAGCGTCTGTTTTTTGACGCCCGGTTTTCAAAACCCTATACAAAGGTTACCTTTCACGAGGACAATACCACGGGAAAAAAAGTGATTGCCGCATTTGAATTTGACGAAACCACAGGTTCCATTATTGAACTGGATATCGCCATTTCACCGGTTGATGAAGAAGGTGCGAGAAAAAACCGAATGGCTGAAATAGAAGGCAAATCTTTTGAAAACATTCAAACAGAAGCCGAAGAAATCTGGGAAAAACAATTGGAGAAAATAGTTATTGAAACACCCAGTCACGACAATAAAGTCATTTTTTACACGGCGATGTACCACGCTATGATTGCCCCAAATAGCTATCAGGATGTCGATGGCCGTTACCGTGGGATGGACCTTGAAATACATCAAACTATCGATTTTGATTATTACACCGTATTCTCCTTATGGGACACTTACCGCGCCGTGCATCCGCTGTACACCATTATCGAACAGGAACGCACCAATGACTTCATCAATACGTTTCTCGAAAAATATGACGAAGGGGGTATCATGCCCATTTGGGATCTGGCAGGAAATTACACCCATTGTATGATTGGCTACCATGCTGTTCCCGTTATTGCAGATGCTTACCTGAAAGGGGTTGATGGTTTTGATGCTCAAAAAGCCTTTGAAGCGATGAAACACAGCGCCATGCAAGACAAACTGGGTCTTGAAGCCTATAAAAAACACGGCTTTATTCCTATGGAAGAAGAAAGCGAATCTGTCTCAAAAACTTTAGAATATGCCTATGACGACTGGACCATTGCCCAAATGGCAAAAGCACTCGGCAAA
Source organism: uncultured Flavobacteriaceae bacterium (assembly GCA_963977065.1). Lineage (GTDB taxonomy): Bacteria > Bacteroidota > Bacteroidia > Flavobacteriales > Flavobacteriaceae > Planktosalinus. The sequence continues at coordinate 7,435 of CAXBNF010000033.1, forward strand.
ACCGAAGATTACAAACTTTTTACCGAGCGCGCCCAATACTACAAAAACATTTTTGACCCCGAAACACAATTTATGCGTGCCCGTTTTCGCAACACCTGGTTTTCACCCTTTGACCCTTATGAAGTCAACTCCAATTATACCGAAGCCAATGCCTGGCAATACAGCTTATACACGCCACAGGATTTCTCAGGCTTGATGAATTTGATGGGTGGAAAACAGTCTCTTGAAAACTATCTCGACAAACTCTTTACCGCTGAAACGGAAACATCCGGCAGGCATCAGGTGGACATCACCGGGCTCATAGGGCAATATGCACACGGCAACGAGCCCAGTCACCATATGGCTTATCTTTATAATTTTGTCAACAAACCCCATAAAACCCAGGAACGCATCAGGCAAATACTCACCGAGCAATATTTCAATGACCCAGACGGGATTTCCGGCAATGAAGATTGCGGGCAAATGAGTGCCTGGTATATTTTCAGTTCGCTGGGCTTTTATCCCGTCACTCCGGGAAGTAATCAATACATCATCGGTGCGCCCTTGTTTGACAAAGCCACCATCAATCTCGAAAACGGAAAAACCTTTACTGTTGTCGCTGAAAACAACAGCCCTGAAAATCTCTATATTTCGTCAGTAAAATTAAACGGAAAAACCCAGAACAAGTCATTTATTAATCATCAAGACATTATAAATGGCGGCACGATGGTCTTTACAATGACTCATAAACCGACTGATTGGGGAACCAAAGACGAAGACATTCCGGTAACTGAAATCAAGGAGCACCTCATCATTCCTTCCCCATTTATTGCTCAGGGTGAAGTGGCTTTTAAAGAATCGACCGAAGTGGTTTTGGGGTGCGCCGAAAAAGAGGCCACAATTTACTTTCGTGTAAACGAAAATGAATTTGAACGCTATAAAAACCCCATTTCCATAACCGAAGACAGCAATCTGGTTGTGTACAGCGAAAAAAACGGAACCAAAAGCGCCGAAATAACCACCCGATTTTACAAAATGGACCCCGATTTGAGTATCACCCTGGGTACCGATTATGCCAATCAATACAATGGAGGAGGCAATGATGCCCTTATTGATGGCTTACGCGGCACCCGCGATTTCAGGACAGGAGCATGGCAGGGCTATCAGGACACAGACCTCATCGCCACACTCAACAGGGGAAGTAAAAAACCGTTGAATACTGCCAGCATCAACTTTTTAGTGGACCAACGCAGCTGGATTTTTTATCCTATGGAAGTGAATCTATACCTCTCAGAAAACGGAACAGACTTTACATTACATGAGACCATTAAAATTGATGCAGAAACACCAAACGACCAAACCGAAATTAAAACTTTCGCCTTTGACCTGAGCGGGAAAACCGTTCAGTATTTGAGAATCACCGCCAAAAATTTCGGTGATTTACCTGAATGGCATTTGGGCGCACCCTTTCAAGGCAAAGCATGGTTGTTTGCTGACGAAATTGAATTGAAATAAAAACTAAAATTGACATAAAATTAAAAATAACAACAATTGTGGGGAAATTAGTAGCCCCAGAAAACGCTGATTTACGCAGAAAAGAGTAGATAAAACTCTGCGCATATCAGCGAGATCAGCGGGAGTAAAAGAAATAAATTAGCCCTCAATTCTAACTGAAATTAACATTAAACTATTTCGTAGATTTTAAATATGAAAAGAAGAACATTCATTCAAAACACTGCCATCGGCGGTATAGGATTAACTGCCGGGGTGGCGGCATTGGCTTGTGGAAACACAACAGAGGAAAAACAAACCACAATTGAAAAAACAGCAGTTCCGGGAAGTTTTCCTATCGTTATCGCCACCTGGGATGTAAAAAAAGCTACCGCCAAGGCTTGGGAGGTCATGCAAAACGGTGGCAGTTCGCTGGATGCCGTTGAACAGGGCTGTATGGTGGAAGAAGCCAACGCCGACGGACAATCGGTTGGTATAGGCGGATTGCCGGACAGAGACGGCAATGTGACGCTGGATGCGTGTATTATGAACCCCGCGGGAGATTATGGAGCGGTGGTCTATCTTCAAAACATTTTACACCCCATTTCCGTAGCGCGAAAGGTGATGGAAGAAACCCCTCACGTGTTACTTGCAGGTAAAGGTGCAGAACAATTTGCTTTAGAAAATGGTTTTGAAAAAGTGAATCTGCTTACCGAAAATTCAAAAAAGGCCTGGGAAGAATGGAAAATAACCTCAGAATACAAACCTATCATCAATATTGAAAATCACGACACCATCGGGATGCTGGCCATTGATGAAAACGGGGACATCTCCGGAGGTTGCACCACCAGCGGACTCGCCTATAAAATGGCGGGGCGCGTGGGTGATTCACCCATTATTGGTTCCGGATTGTTTGTCGATAACGAAGTGGGCGCTGCCACAGCAACGGGTTTGGGTGAAGAGGTTTTAAAAACGGTGGGAAGCTTCTTGATTGTCGAACTGATGCGGCAGGGGAAAAGCCCACAAGAAGCCTGTGAAGAAGCTGTCAACCGCATCGTTAAGAAAAATGGCGACCGCATCAAAGACTTTCAGGTGGGGTATATTGCGGTCAACAAACAAGGAGAAACCGGTGCGTATGGCATTCACGATGGCTTTGTTTACACGGTCTATCAAAATGAGGAAAACAAAAAACACGTCCCTGAATATTATTTGAAATCATAACCCTATGAATCAGAAACCCAACTACCGTTCTGCTTTTGCCATTATTACGATTTTATTTTTTCTTTGGGGTTTTATTACCGTATTGGTGGACAGTTTGATTCCGCGATTGCGGGAGGTGTTTGAACTTAGTTATTTTGAAGCGGGGCTGGTACAATTTGCGTTTTTTATTGCCTATTTTGTGTTTTCAGTGCCGGCCGGATTTTTGCTTTCACGCATCGGTTATCAAAAAGGAGTAGTGCTGGGGCTTGGCACCATGGCAATAGGTTGCCTGCTTTTTTATCCGGCTGCTTCAGAACGGTTGTTCCCTGTTTTTTTACTGGGTTATTTCACCCTCGCCGCCGGAATCACCATACTGCAAGTAGCGGCAAATCCGTATGTTTCCGTATTGGGAAGTGAGCCCGGAGCATCCAGCAGGCTCAATCTTTCACAAGCTTTTAATTCGCTGGGCACCGCGATAGCACCTGTTATTGGAGCTATGTTTTTATTGAGTGACAGTATAAAATCTTCCAAGGAAATTTCGCTTTTAAGCGAAAGTGAACAAAGTACCTACTTACTTGCAGAAGCAGCTGCTGTTCAAAAACCATTTCTGTTTCTCGCTTCGGCAATAGCCCTTCTTGCACTGTTTTTTGTGTTTATCAAACTACCGAAAATCCTTAAAAAAGCGCCCAAGGATGGGTATAGCAAACTGCTGAGAAACAAAACCGTATTGCTAGGCGTTTTGGGCATATTTCTTTATGTAGGTGCCGAAGTAGCTATTGGCAGTTATCTGGTAAATTATTTTCTCGATATGAATATGGCTGCTGTCATATTGGAAAACAATACCTTAAATTCTCTTGCGCAACGCATTTTGAACAGTCCATTGGAGGGTAAAGACCCAAAGGCCATCGTAGGTGCCTTTGTAGTGATTTACTGGAGCGGTGCAATGGTGGGTCGTTTTATTGGTGCTTATCTCACCCGGATTTTTAAACCCTCAAGGGTGCTTGCCGTTTTTGCTATTCTGGCGATGACTATGCTGTTTATTTCTATGAATACCTATGGAGTAGTTGCCATGTTTTCCATATTAGCAGTGGGATTGTTTAACTCGATTATGTTCCCCACAATTTTTACATTAACCATAGAGGGATTAGGTGATCTGAAACCTCAGGCTTCAGGCTTATTGTGTATGGCGATCGTGGGTGGAGCAATAATCCCTCCGGCTTACGGCTATTTAACCGATGTATTTGGATTTAAATGGGCGATACTCTTGTTGATTGCATGTTATGGTTACATTCTTTTGTTTGGTTTGAGAAAACAAAAAATTCCTGCTAAACAAGCAGTTTAGCAGGAATTAGATTCTTAAAAAAAGGATTATCTGTTTGGGATTTCGTCTGTTGAAAATTTAAACAAACGATTGGATTCTTCTTCTTTGAATTTAGTCACCAAATCCAGTGCTTCAGGAATCACATCACTGCAAATGACAATCAGAGAGCCTTTTTTAGCATTTTTGATGGCATGTGTGATGGCTTCTTTTTCAGAGGGAATAATGGTGGTTTTTTTGTTTAAACCCGCTTTTTTGATGCCTTCGTCCAGCATTTGAATGATTTCATTTTCGGTTCTTCCCCTTAAATGTTTGTCTTGTCTGATAATGATTTCGTCAAACATTTCTGCAGCAACAGCACCCAATTCTTTGGTGTCTTCATCTCTTCGGTCACCTACGCCGGCAATAATTCCAATTTTCTCACTTGCATCCATTTTCTGAATCATATCCTGCAGTGCTCTTAATCCTGCGGGGTTGTGTGCATAGTCAAGAAGGACCTGGAAATTTTCAAAATTGAACAGGTTTAACCTTCCCGGAGTCTGTCCTGGTGAGGGTATAAAAGTTTCTAAAGAGACTTTAATATCATCAATACTAAATCCTTTTATGTAAGCAGTGAGCACCGCCGGCAATACATTTTGTATCATAAAGGTTGCCTTACCGCCAAAAGTCAATGGTACATTTACTGCCTTGATGACTCTAATTTTCCATTCTCCTCTGCAAATAGTGATAAACCCATTCTCATAAACAGCAGAGATGCCTCCCACTCGAGCCATAGATTTAATATGTGGGTTGTTTTCATCCATAGAAAATAGTGCCACGTTGCACTCAACATTTTTACGCATGGCATATACCAACTCATCATCAGCATTTAAAATGGCATAGCCGTCCTTAACTACAGTTTCAGGAATGACCCCTTTTACTTTGGCAAGTTGTTCTATGGTATGAATTCCTTTTAATCCTAAATGGTCTGCAGCCACATTGGTCACAATCCCAATATCGCAGTTATGAAACCCAAGTCCGGCTCTTAACAAGCCGCCTCTGGCGCATTCCAAAACAGCAAAATTGACTGTGGGGTCTTTCAATACAAATTCGGCGCTGGTGGGACCGGTACAGTCACCTTTCATCAGCATTCGGTTTTGTATATAAACACCGTCACTTGTGGTATAACCCACCTTATAGCCTTTCATTTTTGCCAGGTGGGCAATGAGTCGTGTGGTGGTGGTTTTTCCGTTTGTTCCTGTTACAGCAACAATGGGGATTCTTGATGAGGTTCCGGGAGGGAACAACATATCGACGACATCTGCGGCCACATTTCGCGGAAGCCCTTCTGAGGGTGCCAAGTGCATTCTGAAACCCGGACCTGCATTCACTTCCAGAACAGCGCCTCCGGTTTCTTCCAGTGGTTTACTGATATCTGTGGTCATCACATCAATTCCGCAAATATCGAGGTCGATGATTTTTGAAATACGTTCTGCCATAAACACATTGGCAGGGTGAACAATATCTGTAACATCTTCTGAGGTACCTCCTGTACTTAGATTTGCAGTGTCTTTTAGAATGACTTGCTCGCCTTCTTTGGGAACTGTATCCAGTGTATATCCATAAGAAGCGATAATGCTTTTGGTCAAATCATTGACAGTAATTTGTGTCAATACTTTTTCGTGTCCATAACCACGACGCGGGTCGCTGTTTACTTTATCGATGAGTTGCTGAAGGGTTGATTTTCCGTCGCCTATTACGTGTGCCGGAGTTCTTTTCGCGGCAGCGACCAGGCGATTATTGATCACTAAAATGCGGTAATCTTCACCCGTTATAAAACGTTCTACAATAACAGAACGGGAAACTTCCTTAGCCGCTCTAAAGCCTTCCAAAGCCTCTTCCCAACTGTTGATGTCAACCGTGATGCCTCTTCCATGATTTCCGTCTATGGGTTTTGTAACCAAAGGGTAGCCAATGTAGTCAACGGCTTCTTTGAGTCCTGCCTCAGTGCGAATGATTTCACCTTTGGGCACTAAAACCTCAGCTTGTTCCAAAAGGAACTTCGTATCCTCTTTATCACAGGCTAGCTCAACCCCAATACTGCTGGTCTGACTGGTCACTGTGGCTTGTATTTTCTTTTGATTGGCACCATAACCCAATTGGCAAAGCGAATATTTATTCAAACGTATCCACGGAATACCACGGCTGGCAGCTTCTTCTACAATTGAACCTGTACTGGGCCCCAGGCGTTCTGCTTCTCTAATTTCACGCATTTCTTGTATATCTGCTTCCAGATCATAATCCTCACCTGATATCAATGCTTCACATATTCTTACAGAAGCTTTCGCTGCAAAGCGACCCACTTTTTCTTCCATATAGGCAAAAACCACATTGTAAACGCCCTCTTCACCGTACCGTCGTGTTCTTCCAAACCCCACATCCATTCCCGCGAGGGTTTGAATTTCCAATGCGATGTGTTCAATGACATGCCCCATCCAGGTGCCTTCATCTACGCGCTGAAAAAATCCGCCGGCAGTCCCAACAGAGCAACGATGCTCATACATAGTAGGGAACATTTTTTCCAATCGCTCCTTAAATCCGGGAACTTTATTAGTGGGTTTTTCTTCCATTTCTTCCAGGTCAAGTACCATAACTATCAACTTATGGCGTCTGACTGACCAGTAATTTGGCCCGCGCATCGCATTTATTTCTCTTATTCTCATATAGGGTTGTTCATTTTAAAATGTGAAAATTGATGTAAACAAATCAAATCTGTTTGAAACTGTTTAAATATAAACTATTTTTGCAAACTATTAAATATATTTTTATGATCAAAGGAACTCTTATCCCCATAGGAGGTAATGAAGACAAAGGTTTTCACAACGAAGACCGTTTTAGTCTCGATTTTATCAGCGAAGGTATTCTGGCTCAGGTGGTGAATGAAAGCGGCGATAAAAATGCAACCATATTGGTTATTACAACAGCATCGGGAATCCCCAAAGAAGTGGGAGCCAATTATATAGAAGCTTTTGAAAAATTGGGTTGTGACGATGTGACGCCACTGTATATTGACTCAAAAGAAGACGCTGACGCTCCATCAACTCTTGAGTTGCTGAAGAATTGTGACTGCATTCTGTTTTCCGGCGGCAATCAATCCAAGATTACCAAACATATTAGAAATACTGAGTTTCACAAAATTCTCATACACCGTTATCACAATGAGGATTTTGTAGTGGCCGGCACCAGTGCCGGAGCCATGTGCATGTCCAAAGAGATGATTGCCGGCGGCAGCAGTAAAGAATCTTTTATTAAAGGAGCTACAAAAATGAGACGCGGACTCAACCTCATCCCTGAATTGATTATTGACACCCATTTCATTCAACGTGGTCGTTTTGGAAGGCTTTCTGAAGCCGTTGCCCTTTTTCCGGAACGCATTGGTATCGGACTTGCCGAGGATACCGGGCTTATTATCAAAAATGGTAATCAAGTAGAGGTAATTGGCTCTGGAATGGTCATTGTATTTGACCCGGGGCAATTGACCCACAACAACATCGCTATTCTCAAAGACAGTACCCCATTGACGATGACAAACCTGATTACCCACGTGCTTTCAGCCGGGGACTGTTATGATATTGAACACAGAACAGTAAAGGTTTTACCGGCGGTGAAGAGTTTGTTGTAGAGTCCTCCCCCTAGCCCCCTCCCAAGGAGGGGGAACTTTTTTAGATTTTTAAAAGCAGAATGAATGTTAACAGCCTTAATTGCTAGTGTTCTTTGTCAATAAACCTTGACAATTAATCTAAATTATTTATTCACAAACTTTAAACTCATTATCATTAAGAGGGTCTAATCCTATTTCTTTTCTGAGTTGGTTTGTTTCCTCTTTAGTTTCAATACAAGGAACTCCAAACTGAGAACCATACATCACCTTTTGCCCCCGGCTTTTTGACCAATAATATTTATCCAACACTGTTGCTAAAAACGCTCTGTCCATATTCCCATTATTTACTTCATTTAAGAAAAGGTCAAAATATTTTGTGCTATAAATTATTTTAGATGGATTGTGCAGCATTATAGCCTTACCAGAGCTTGAAACACATTGATGCACCCAGTTTCTCTCCCCTAATAATTGTTCATTAGGATATCCATATTTTTCAACAATTGTTACGAACTTTTCAAAATTCATTAAATCTATTTTTGCTCCAAGGTCTTGATGTAAATCCATAATTATTTCCCTGTCACGGATGCCTTGGTCAAAACCAAACAAAGAACAAAGCTCAAAAGCCAAAGAATCTTGAGTTTTTGTGCTTAATTTTTCATTTTGATTAAACGAATTTATTTGTCCTTTTTCATTACAAGCTAGCAAAAGCATTGAAAAAAAAAGTATCGAAAGTGTTCTCATTAAAAAAAGTTATTAGGTAAAATAATTATTTATAAATAGCCACCACATCCTCCCCACTAAAAGTCTTAAAACCACGATACATGCCTTCGGTATTAAATGGCAAAGCCACATTCCCTTTTGCATCAACGGCTATGAGTCCGCCATCGCCGCCAATTTTTAGGATACGGTTATTGATTACTTCCTCTACGGCCTGTTCTAAAGTGTATCCTTTGTATTCCATTAAGCAGGAAACATCATAAGCGACAACGCCTCTAATGAAAAACTCGCCGCTACCTGTGCAACTCACGGCGCAGGTGTTGTTGTTGGCATAATTTCCGGCACCTATCATCGGGCTATCGCCCACTCTGCCCCATTTTTTATTGGTCATTCCGCCGGTAGAGGTGGCAGCGGCAAGATTTCCGTTTTGGTCGCAGGCTACGGCTCCCACGGTCCCGAATTTAGAATCTTTTTTATCACTATGATCCAGTTGAAAGGAATCGCTATCCTTAATTTTTTGCCATTGCTCATAACGAAATTGATCATAAAAATAATCCGGGTTTTCAATACCAAAACCGTTTTCTTTCGCAAAACGCATCGCACCTTCGCCTGCGAGAAAAACGTGTTCGCTTTTTAACATGACTTGCTTTGCCAGAGAAATGGGGTTTTTTATGCCGGTAATTAAGGAAACAGCACCTGCTTTTAATTCCTTGCCTTCCATAATGGAGGCGTCCATTTCGTGGGTGCCGGCGTTGGTAAATACACTGCCTTTCCCAGCATTGAAAAGGGGGGTGTTTTCAAGACCGATTACCGCTTGTTCCACAGCATCAATTGCTGAAGCGCCGTTTTCAAGTAATGAATAGCCTTTGTTCAACGCCTGTTGTAAAGCGTTTCTGTAAGCTGTTTCTTTTTCGGGAGTCATGGCTCCTTTGATCAGGGTGCCTGCTCCGCCGTGGATTGCAATTGAATATTTTTTCATTTCCTATTTCCGCTTAGGCGGAAATCTCGTTATTAGTTAATCTAAATTATTTATTTCTCGCAAAGACGCAGAGTCGCAAAGTTATTAACCCAAACTTTAGTTTATTTTTCAACCCGCTATTAAGTCTGAAAAATACAATTTCCATTTTAATTGCCCGCGATAGGGGTTGTTAAAAAATAACCTATACGTTTTTACTTTATCTTTTCCTCTTTCTCTGCGTTAAAATTTTTAAGCATCCGCCTGAGGCGGATGCTTAAAAATTTTGCCTTGATAAAGAAAAAAATATTTTGTAAAAATTGTACATCTTATTTTCTAACAACCCCTAAGTTTTGTAGTTTTATAAGCTAAAATTCAATCACCCATGGCCGAACAAAAACGACTCTTCCTGCTGGATGCTTATGCGCTTATTTTCAGAGGATATTATGCATTTATCAAAAACCCACGCATCAATTCCAAAGGACTAGATACCTCGGCAATTATGGGATTTATGAATTCGTTGCTAGACGTGATCAGAAGGGAAAAGCCTGATCATCTGGCAGTTTGTTTTGACAAAGGAGGTAGCGATGTGCGCAACGAACTTTACAGCGAGTACAAAGCCAACCGTGATGCTACACCCGAGCCCATTATGATTGCCATTCCTTATATTCAGGATATCCTCAAGGCGATGCACATTCCCGTAGTTGTCCTTCCCGGCTGTGAAGCCGATGACGTGATTGGCACCCTTGCTAAACAAGCCGAAAAAGAAGGTTATAAAGTCTATATGGTCACGCCCGATAAAGATTTTGCCCAACTCGTTTCCGAAAACATCTTTATGTACCGCCCTGCCCGAATGGGGAATGGTATTGAAATCTGGGGAATTCCCGAGGTTCAGAAAAAATTCGGTGTCAAGCGCCCTGAACAGGTCATTGACTTTTTGGGAATGATGGGGGACGCATCAGACAACATTCCCGGACTTCCCGGGGTGGGTGAAAAAACGGCTAAAAAGTTCCTTGCCGAGTTTGAAACCATGGAAAACCTTTTGGCCAATACAGACAAGCTCAAAGGGAAAATGAAAGAAAAAGTAGAAGAAAACAAAGAGTTAGGTTTACTTTCCAAAGAACTTGCAAAAATCTTAATCGATTGTGATGTCACCTTTGATGCCAAAGACTACGAACTCTCCATGCCAGACGGCGAAAAAGTACAGGAAATTTTTGAAGAACTGGAATTCAGAAGGCTTAAGGATCAGTTTTTACAATTGTTTAGCACGGAAAGCTCAAACACACCTGCTGAAGAAACTAAAAAAACGGCTTCATCATCAGACAGTCCAAAAGGAAAGGCTGCCGGAGCGGGCCAGTTCTCTCTTTTTGATACAGAGAGCGGCACTACAGAAAACATCACCATGACCTCCTCCCGCAAAACCATTAAGGACACAGATCATTTTTATCAGACCGTGCAACCGGGAATGGGCACCAAACTGTTTCTTCAAAATCTGATGAAACAAAACTCGGTCTGTTTTGATACGGAAACAACTTCGCTTGACCCTTTGGAAGCCGAGCTTGTGGGTATTGCATTTTCCTGGGAAATCGGAAAAGGATTTTACCTACCCTTTCCGGAAAATAGAGATGAGGCACAGGAAATCATCGAACATTTACGCCCCTTTTTTGAAGCTGAAACCATTGAAAAAGTGGGTCAGAATTTAAAATATGATATTAAAGTACTGGCTAAATACAACATCACCATAAAAGGCAAACTGTTTGACACCATGCTCGCGCATTATCTCATCAATCCTGATATGCGCCACAATATGGATGTGTTGGCAGAGACCTATCTGAACTACACCCCGGTTTCCATAACCGAATTGATTGGAAAAAAAGGCAAAAACCAGCAGTCGATGCGTGATGTGCCCATAGAACAGCAAACTGAATATGCCGTTGAAGACGCAGACATCACACTCCAACTCAAAGCACATTTTGAAAAAGAACTGGGCGAGGCAAATACCCAAAAATTATTTGATGAGATTGAAATCCCGTTGGTTTCTGTGTTGGCGAATATGGAATTGGAAGGCATCAAGCTGGATACTGAATTTTTAAACTCGCTTTCGCGAAAGCTGGATGAAGACATTTTTCATTTGGAAAAAGAAATCTACAAGGAAGCCGGCGAAACCTTTAATATTGCTTCACCAAAACAACTAGGTGAAATCCTTTTCGAAAAAATGCAACTCGTCAAAAAACCAAAAAAGACCAAAACCGGTCAATATTCCACTGCAGAGGATGTACTTTCCGTTTTGGCAAAAGACCATAAAATCATCAGGGATGTACTGGAATACCGTGGTTTGAGCAAATTGAAGAGCACTTATGTGGATGCCTTGCCCAATCAGGTAAGTAAGGTCACCGGCCGTGTGCATACCGATTATATGCAAACCGTTGCCGCCACCGGTCGATTGAGCAGTAACAACCCCAACCTGCAAAACATCCCGATACGCACCGAGCGTGGTCGCGAAGTGAGAAAAGCTTTCGTTCCCAGAAATGAAGAATACACTTTACTGGCTGCCGATTATTCGCAGATAGAATTGCGCATCATCGCTGCGTTAAGCAAGGAACCCAAAATGATGGAAGCTTTTAAAAACGGCGAAGACATTCACGCTTCCACCGCTTCCAAGGTGTTTAATGTGCCTTTGGAAGAAGTCACCCGCGAGCAGCGTGGCAACGCCAAAACGGTGAATTTTGGGATTATTTATGGGGTTTCGGCCTTTGGTCTAAGCAATCAAACCGACCTGAACCGCACCGAAGCCAAGGAGCTAATAGACACCTATTATGAAACCTATCCCAAACTAAAAAGCTATATGGCCGAACAGGTCGATTTTGCCCGTGAAAATGGCTATGTACAAACTGTTTTAGGCAGACGACGCTATCTAAAAGACATCAATTCACAAAATGCCGTTGTGCGCGGTGCTGCCGAACGCAATGCCGTGAACGCCCCCATTCAGGGAAGTGCTGCAGACATCATCAAAATAGCGATGATCAACATTTACAACAAACTGGTTGAAGGAAACTACAAAACCAAAATGTTGCTTCAGGTGCATGACGAATTGGTCTTTGACGCCTACAAACCCGAACTTGAAAAGGTCAAAACCCTCATCAAAACCGAAATGGAAAACGCCATTAAACTCGAAGTGCCTTTGGATGTTGATTTGGGAGAAGGAAACAATTGGTTGGAGGCACATTAAATAAAAAACATCAATTACAAAAAAATTCATTTTACCCCATTTGCAAATCAAATTTATAGTTGTACATTTGCACCCCAATTCTCATAAGTAGAATTCATTAGGAATGTTTAACACGCCTGTTGAGAGACAGGTTTAAAAAGAAATTAGTTTGGACACATTAAGTTACAAAACAGTATCTGCAAACAAGGCCACTGTTAAAAAAGAGTGGTTGCATGTTGATGCTGAGGGTCAGACTTTAGGTCGTCTTTCTTCAGAAGTTGCAAAACTTTTAAGAGGAAAGCACAAGCCAAACTTCACTCCTCACGTTGATTGTGGCGATAACGTTGTTATTACCAACGCAGAAAAAATCAACTTAAGCGGGAAAAAGTGGGATGCAAAAGAATACATCCGTCACACCGGCTACCCAGGAGGACAAAGAAGTTTGACTGCTAAAGAACTTTTCGCTAAGAATCCGGAGCGATTGATTGAAAAATCGGTAAAAGGAATGTTACCTAAAAATAAATTAGGAGCAGAACTTTTTAGAAATTTAAAGGTTTATGCAGGTGCATCTCATGATCACGAAGCGCAAAAGCCAAGAACTATTAACTTTAACGAAAGTAAGTAATGGAAGTGATTCACAAAATTGGCAGAAGAAAAACTGCTGTGGCACGTGTGTACTTGTCTCCCGGAAAAGGAACTATCACCGTAAACAAAAGAACCTTTGACAACTACTTCTCGACAGATACTTTAAAGTATAAAGTAATGCAGCCATTGGCAATGACCAACAATGCAGAAAACTTTGATATTAAAATAAATGTATTTGGAGGTGGTATCACAGGTCAGGCGGAAGCAATTCGCCTTGCTTTATCAAGAGCAATGTGTGAAGTTGATGAAGAAAATCGTGCAACTCTAAAACCGGAAGGTTTATTAACGAGAGACCCAAGAATGGTAGAGCGCAAGAAATTCGGACAGAAGAAAGCGCGTAAGAAATTCCAGTTCTCTAAACGTTAATTCCGCACTTGTTACGGAATCTCGTCAAGACTCTAACAATCTTGATGAACAAGTTCTAAAATTATTATAAACGCTGTTCTTTCCGTCATGGGCGGAAAAAATTAGTTTAGCATCTAAATGCGCAAGACCTTATTAAGCTACTTGTTCATTGCTAAATTACAGAACGTAAACTATTAAAAAATGGCAAAAAAAATCGAAGTAAAAGAATTACTTGATGCAGGTGTACATTTTGGTCACCTCACCAGAAAATGGAATCCAAACATGGCTCCTTACATCTATATGGAGCGTAACGGAATTCACATCATCAACCTATACAAAACTGCTGCAAAACTTGAAGAAGCTGCTGAAGCTCTTAAGAAAATAGCAGGTAGCGGACGAAAAATCCTTTTCGTAGCAACAAAAAAACAAGCAAAAGACATTGTAGCTGAAAATGCTAAAAATGCAAACCAGCCATACATCACAGAAAGATGGCCCGGCGGTATGCTTACCAACTTTGTTACCATCAGAAAAGCAGTTAAAAAAATGGCTGCTATCGACAGGATGAAACAAGACGGTACTTTTGAAACACTCTCTAAAAAAGAGCGTTTACAAGTGACTCGTCAAAGAGAAAAACTTGAGAAAAACTTAGGTTCAATTGCTGACATGAGTCGTTTACCCGCTGCACTTTTCATTGTTGATACTTTGCGCGAGCACATCGCTGTAAAGGAAGCTCAAAAATTAAACATTCCTATTTTTGCAATGGTTGATACCAACTCTGATCCCAGAGACATCGATTTTGCAATTCCTTCTAATGATGATGCTTCAAAATCAATTGAAAAAATCTTAGGTTATGTTAGTGCTTCTATCACCGAAGCCCTTTCTGAAAGAAAAGCTGAAAAAGCAGAGAAAGACGCTGCAGATGAAGATCAAGAATCGTCTAATCCAGCTAAAAAAACTAAGAAAAAAGCGAAGGTAGAAGATGATGATTCTTCAGAAGATGAGGCTCCTAAGAAAGCTAAAAAAGAACCTAAAGCTAAGAAAGAAAAAGCTGCTGAAGTTGCAGAAGATGCAACAGGCGAAGAGGAATAACAATTCCCTTGTAAAAGAGAATCTCGTTCTTAAAATTACTATACATTAAAATTATATTGATTAACAAGATCCCTCCCCAAGTCAATTTGGGGACGGGGATTTAAAAACATAAAACTATGGCAAATATCACAGCCGCAGAAGTAAATAAATTAAGACAAGCTACCGGAGCCGGTATGATGGATTGTAAAAAAGCTTTGGTTGAAGCTGATGGCGATTTTGACAAAGCAATTGAATTGCTTAGAAAAAAAGGACAAAAAGTGGCTGCCAACCGTGCAGATCGTGAATCAACTGAAGGAGCCGTTATTGCAAAGGTGAACAATGACAACACCAGAGGTGTGATTGTATCCTTGAATTGCGAAACTGACTTTGTTGCAAAAAATGAATCGTTTGTAAACCTAGCTACAGACCTTGCAGACCTTGCTCTAAGCACTTCAACGAAAGAAGAATTGCTTGCAAAAGAGTACAAGGGCATTACTGTTGCTGATAAATTAATCGAGCAAACAGGGGTGATTGGTGAAAAAATCGAGATAGGTGATTACAGAACCATGGAGGCTCCATTTGTTGGTTTTTATATCCACGCTGGAAATAAGATTGCTGTTTTAACAGGTCTTTCTCAAGGCGGCAACAACGCAGAAGAAGTTGCTAAAAACGTTTCTATGCAAGCCGCTGCAATGAATCCTGTTGCGCTAAATGAAGAAGGTGTTGACCAGGAAATCATTGATAAAGAAATCGAGATTGCTAAAGACCAATTGCGTCAAGAAGGCAAGCCCGAAGCAATGCTTGATAACATTGCCAAAGGAAAACTAAACCGATTCTTTAAAGACAATACATTGGTAAACCAAGACTTTATTAAAGACAA
>CAXBNF010000034.1:0-22780 GCA_963977065.1 uncultured Flavobacteriaceae bacterium
GGATTTTTTTGGTATCTATACTTTTGAAATTTCAGTAGGCATTCTACCCTATCCCATTACGTTTCTTATAACCGATATTATTTCAGAAGTCTATGGAAAAAAGAAGGCAAATCAGATTGTTACTGCCGGTATTTTTGCTTCCTTTTTTTCACTTTTAATTGTATTGGCTGCAGATTATGTTCCCGCAACCGAATGGTCACCCATTGATGACAGCTTGTTTAATAAAGTTTTTGGTGCAACGGGCATTGCTGTTTTTGCCTCGATGATGGCTTACCTTTTGGCCCAATATATAGACATACAGTTGTTTCATTTCTGGAAAAAAATAACCAAAGGAAAAAAGCTTTGGTTACGTAATAATTTTTCAACTTTTACCTCTCAGTTTGTGGACACCTTTACTGTGCTGGCACTTTTATCGGTCTTTGGTAAATTAGACTGGGGGTTGTTTGGCGGACTCTTACTTAGCGGATTTCTTTTTAAGGTACTTGTCGCAGCACTTGACACTCCGTTATTATACCTATGCACCCATTTATTAAGAAAAAGATTTGGACTTAAATTTGGCGAGGAACTTAAGCTCAGCGAATATACCTTGGTTTAATTCTAAAAACAATTTGTTTTGTTTAAACTATTCGTGTATTGTCACTCTTTTTTAAATGCTCAACAGGTGCCCTATGTTATTCTGATTTATTTTTGTAAATTTGCACCTCCAAAATAGCTGCTACTTTTTAGAGCCAATCGGGCTTGATGATAATTGCCTATCAGTTTTATTGAAAAACGGTTCCTTTCAGAATAGTTCTGAAGAGTAAGGCCTTTTAAGAATTAATAATTTTATATGTTAAAAATTAAAGTACAAGACGGAGAAAACATTGAACGCGCTTTAAAGCGCATGAAAAACAAATTCAGAAACACAAAAGTGCTTCAGAAACTTCGTGAAAATCAACATTTTACAAAGAAATCTGTAAAAAGAAGAAAAGAAATTCAAAAAGCCTCATACATCCAAGGATTGAGAGACAAAGAAGATAACTAAAAACAACTCATTATGCACTCGTTTAAGATTTATAACAATAATATTAAACCCGATGCAAATGAAAAGCAAGAGATTGTCGATTTTTTACACAATCATCTTGGAGAATATGGCGACCCAAAAGAACATATTCTCAATTGTTTGGAATTTGCCACAATGGAATCACTCACTTCTCAAGGAGGATTTGCGCTAGCAATTTATGAGAAAGAAGAGCTTCTGGGTGTCACTATTATAAATAAAACCGGCATGGCTGGTTTTATTCCTGAAAATATATTGGTCTATATCGCTGTGCACGAAAAAACACGTGGTAAAGGCATCGGTAAAGCATTAATGGAAAAAGCCATCGCCCTGGCTGAAGGTGATATCGCACTTCACGTCGAACCTGATAATCCCGCAAAAAGACTTTACGAAAAGCTCGGATTTACAAACAAATACCTTGAAATGCGGCTTCGTCGCTAGAAGCTATGAAGCGCAAAGCGGCTAAAAAAATAGGTTATGCCTTTTTTAGACATTCTTGTATTTACCATCTACCTGATTCTCGTTCTGGGAATTGGTTTCTATTTCTATCGTAAGAACAAAAGTACCAACGACTATTATGTAGGCGGAAGAAATATGAAAAGCCTTCATGTGGGGCTCTCTGTTGTTGCAACTGATGTGGGTGGCGGATTTTCAATTGGACTGGGCGGATTGGGTTTTGTTATGGGACTTTCAGGCTCATGGATGCTTTTTACCGGTTTGATTGGCGCCTGGTTAAGTGCCGTTTTACTTATTCCTAAAGTCATTCACAAAGGACACAAACACCGCTTTTTGACATTTCCACAATTGCTTAAGGAAAACTATGGTATTACTGTTGCGCTTGTAGCCGGTATTATTTCATTTATTGGGTATCTTGGGTTTACCTCCTCCCAACTCTTAGCCGGAGCCAAACTTGCCGTGGGTACATTTCCCGAATTGGATTTACTACACGCCCTTTATATTATGGGGGCTGTGGCCGTAGTCTATACCGTTTTTGGCGGCATCAAAGCAGTTATTTATACAGACACTTTCCAGTGGGCGATTTTGATGATTGGACTCCTCTTTGTTGGCATTCCCATTGCTTACTTTAAACTGGGAGGCTGGGATGCAATACAAGCTGTGTTACCGGCAGAATTCTTTTCATTGACCAACCTTAGCTGGGTACAGTTTGCCAATTGGTTTATCACCATCGTCCCCATCTGGTTTGTGGGGATGACTTTATACCAACGCATCTATGCTTGTAAAGATGAAAAAACAGCTAAAAAAGCTTGGTATATCGCCGGATTGTTTGAATGGCCTGTGATGGCTTTTATGGGAATTGCCCTTGGGCTACTGGCGCGCGTGGGTGCAGAACAAGGCCTCTTTATCGCCGATGGTTTTGCTCAGGTCGCGACGATGGACCCTGAAATTGGTTTACCGCTCTTGCTCAAAAACATCCTCCCCGCCGGACTCATGGGCTTGATGATGGCCGCTTATTTTTCTGCAATTATGTCCACGGCCGATAGCTGTTTGCTGGCTTCTTCAGGAAATTTTGTAACAGACATCCTGGGGCTGAAAGAAGATAATCCCAGGGCAATTTTCATATCCCAAGTGATTACTTTTATCATTGGTTTTAGCGCAGTACTCATCGCGAGTTATATGACCAGCGTGCTTGACCTGATGCTACTTTCTTATGCCTTTATGGTTTCTGGATTGTTGGTTCCTGTTTTGGGGATGCTCTGGTCAAAAAAGAAAAAACCGCTTGCGGCACTTTTAGCGATGCTTTTCGGTGGGTTCTCAACCTTGTTGCTTACCTTTTTAGAAATTCAAATACCCTTTGGGTTTGACCCGATTCTTATAGGCGTTTTAATTTCCCTATTTTTGTATTTGATTGTAAAAAAATAGACCCCTGGGTCACAATAAATAAATTATGGCATTTGTCACATTAAGTAAATCATCTTTAAAACAAAACTACCGGTTTCTTCAAAAGTTATTTGGCGAAAATAACATTGAATGGGCTCCCGTTTTAAAAATGCTTTGCGGAAACGAGAAATACCTAGACTACCTTCTCACCCTGGGCCCCGAACAAGTGTGTGATGCCCGACTTGGGAATTTAAAAACCATCAAATCCCTTGCGCCAAACAAAGAAACCATTTACATCAAACCCCCTGCAAAAAAAATCATCCCCGACATTGTAAAATTTGCCGATGTGAGTTTTAATACCGAATTCAGTACCATCAAATGGCTCTCCAAAGAAGCGGTCAAACAGGAAAAAATCCACCGGGTAATTATTATGATTGAACTGGGAGACCTCCGTGAAGGAATTATGGGCGAAGACCTCATTGATTTTTATCAAAAAGTATTTGAACTTCCCAATATTGAGGTGGTGGGTATTGGTTCCAACCTCAACTGCCTGAGCGGTGTAATGCCCAGCAAAGACAAGTTGATACAATTAAGCCTCTATGAGCAGTTGATTGAAGCCAAGTTTGGAAAGAAAATCATTGGAGTTTCAGGTGGGTCCTCTGTAATGGTTCCTTTATTAATGAAAGGGCTGGTGCCAAAGGGTGTCAACCATTTTAGAATTGGGGAAACTTTGTTCTTTGGTGTTGATTTATTTGATAACGAAACCATTGAAGGCATGCAGGATGACGTTTTTCTGCTTCATTCAGAGATAATTGAAATCACTGAAAAACCAGCCATTCCTTATGGCGAAATGGAAGCCAATCCATCAGGTGAAGTTTTTGAAATTGACGAAAGCGAATTTGGAACGCTCCAAAAAAGAGCCATACTGGATATTGGTCTCCTGGATATTTCTAAAATTGATTATTTATTTCCCATCGATACCGACCTGACATTTATTGGTGCCAGTTCAGATATGTTGGTATTGAATGTCACAGACACCCAAAAAGAATACAAAGTGGGTGATGTAGTTACTTTTAAAATGAGTTATATGGGTGCACTGGGCGTGATGAATTCTAATTATATTGAGAAGCGGTTGATTGACTAATCGACATAAGACTCCAAGACTTATGACGTAAGACTGTTTTTGTTTTAAGCACTGTATTTATATAGTAACTTCAAGTTCTTTAAAAATATCACGCAAAGAATATCAAGGTTTAAAAAAACCTCACAGCAAGTTGGAGTTTGGTCCCGATCCCGATAGCTATCGGGACTATCGGGATTGAATTTTGGAATTTTTACTATTAACCTATACTAATATCCACCACAACCCCCTCACTATTCCTCACATTAAACACCACATCGTTTTCAAAAAGCAAATACTGTCCTTTGATGCCTTGTAAAACTCCTTCATATTGCGGAGTTTTCTCCAGGTTTAAGGTGGTTAACTTTGTTGGGTATTGCAACACCGGGAAATGGATGTTGGTTTCCGTATTTGTGGGGATATAATACTCCTTTGCTTCTTCAGGGATGTATTTTTTTAAGGAATCTCTTATGGCTACCAGATCCAGGTCCAATACATTGTTTGTGAGCATTTTTCGCCAGTTGGTTTTGTCTGAAACGTGTTCTTTGAGTGCGATTTCGGTAATTCCGGCTAGGTAGCGATTGGGTACTTCCACAATTTCAATAGCTTCGTGCGCCCCTTGATCAATCCATCGTGTGGGGATTTGGCTTTTTCGGGTGACACCCACTTTTACATTGCTCGAATTTGCCAAATAGACAATATGGGGTTGCAACTGTACCTTCTTTTCATAAGCTAAATCACGGTCTTCTATATCGAGATGTGCTTTGCTCAGCTCAGGGTTCATAATCCAGTCGCCTGCAGCCGGGGTGCTGTAAAAACAATCATAACAAAACCCCTGCCTGAAGATTTTTTTATCCAATCCACAAGATAAACATTGGTAGCCCGCAAATTGAATTTTTATTTTTTTTCCCAACACCTGATTGAGGTTAAGAAAGTCATTCTCAAAGACTAAGTAGTACTGAATGGGGTTAGTGAACTCGGTTTGCATTTTGGTTAAGACGCCGTGGTATTGCATTACAAAAAATTAAGTTTAAATTTACAAAGTAGTATATCGCACTAAAGATACTTTTTTTATGCCAATCCCAATTGTCAATTCCATTGCATCATGGTTTTTAAAGAAACGATTTCATCAAATTGAATTGTTTCTCAAGTATCCCAATGAAGTTCAAATGGAGTTATTAAACAACCTCATCAAAACCGCAAAAAATACTGAAATTGGCACTAAATATGATTTTTCAACAATCAGTAATTACAAAACATTTTGTGAGCGTGTTCCCATTTCAACTTATGAGGATGTAGAAGCTACAATTGAGCGTTCCCGCTTGGGAGAAAACAACATTTTTTGGCCCACACCCATTAAATGGTTTGCAAAATCAAGTGGTACAACTGCAGGAAAAAGTAAGTTTATTCCCGTGAGTGTTGAGTCACTTGAAGACTGTCACTATGCGGCCAGCAAGGATTTATTGTGTATGTATTTAAATAACAATCCTGAATCACAATTGTTTGTTGGTAAAGGATTACGCCTTGGCGGAAGTAAAGAGTTATACAAAGACAATGGAACTGTTTATGGTGATTTATCGGCCATATTGATTGCCAATATGCCTTTCTGGGCAGAATTTAGCAGCACACCAAGTAACGAGGTTTCCCTGATGGCCGATTGGGAAACAAAAATGCAAGCCATTGTTAATGAAACTGTTCAGGAAAATGTAACGAGCCTTGCAGGTGTTCCTTCATGGATGTTGGTGTTACTCAATCAGGTATTGGAAACCACCGGAGAAGATACTCTTTTTGATATCTGGCCGAATCTGGAAGTTTATTTTCACGGCGGAGTGAGTTTTGACCCCTATATTGAACAATACAATAAAATATTACCAAAAGATAGCTTTCGATACTACGAAATCTACAATGCTTCAGAGGGATTTTTTGCCATTCAAGATCAAAATAGTGTCAAAGAATTACTATTGATGCTTGATTATGGAATATTTTATGAGTTTATCCCTATGGATACTTATGGTTCAAAATCTGAAAAAATAATACCATTGAACGAAGTTGAAATCGGAAAGAATTATGCGATTGTGATTACAACCAATGCCGGTTTATGGCGCTATAAAATTGGCGATACCGTAAAATTCACTTCCGTTTCTCCATATCGCATCAAAGTAACCGGAAGAACGAAACACCACATCAATGTATTTGGTGAAGAACTCATTATCGAAAACGCCGAGGAAGCCCTTAGAAAAGTTACAAAAGCAACACAATCTGAAATTGTGGACTACACAGTAGCACCCATTTTTATGAAAGGCAGAGATAAAGGAGCCCACGAGTGGATGATTGAATTTAAAACACCTCCACAGTCTGTTGATGACTTTACCGTTCAACTTGACATCGCGCTTCAAAACGTAAATAGTGATTATGAAGCAAAACGCTTTAACAATACCACTCTAAACTTACTTAAAATCAATGTAGCCCGAAAAAACCTGTTTTATGACTGGCTCAAAAAAGAAGGCAAACTTGGAGGGCAACACAAAGTACCCCGATTATCAAATTCCAGAGATTTTCTCGAGGAATTGATCCATTTAAATAAGTAAGTTGAAAAACAGCTATCGATTAAACACTTAATTTTTCGACAAAAAACACTCCTAACATATTGACTTTTCTATAATTACAGCTCTTTTTGTAAAATTGAACACTTTAACGAATTTCTGTGAACTTCAACTAATAGTTTTGTTAGGAGAATTCTTACGACTTAAGTTTGTGCCACCAAATAAGATAAGCATCGCATGAAAAATTTAGTCTATATTGTTTTAGTAGTCCTTTTCAGCTCCACTGTATTTTCTTGTAGTGTAGCGAAAGAAACCAAATTAAAACAGAATGAAGAGGTAACATTTACTCTTAAAGAAAATAAAGAAATTGTGAAGCAACAAATTTTAAAAAAACCACGAACCATTATTGCTACACCATAAAAATACTACATAACCCTAAGATCAAAAAAAATCACCCTTAAGAAAATTCTTAAGGGTTTTTTTGTACTTTTTTTAAAATTTGATTATTTGGTAAAGGCTTTTGAAACTTTTCAAAAATCTTAAAAGGGGTTATCCTTGTTTAAGAAACCGCTTTTAATTTTTTAATGGCAGAGTTGTTGAGTTTTTTCTCGGCATATTCTCTTGTCACTTCCAGAGCTTCATCATCTGTACCGGGCATTTCAAACATAGCGTCTGTTAATACAGACTCACAGAGTGAACGCAAGCCACGGGCGCCCAGTTTGTATTCTATCGCCTTGTCAACAATAAAATCGAGGGCTTCATCCTCTATGGTGAATTTAATATTGTCCATCTCAAACAGTTTTTCATATTGTTTGATGATGGCGTTTTTGGGTTCGGTTAATATGGCTCTTAGTGTTTTCTTATCCAGAGGGTTCATATGTGTTAAAACCGGTAGTCGTCCAATAATCTCAGGGATTAACCCAAAATCTTTTAAATCTTTGGGTATGATGTATTGCAAAAGATTGTCTCTTTCAATTTCATCATCAGATTTTGAAGCGCTGAAACCAACCGCCTGAAGATTGAGTCGTTGTTTGATTTTCTTTTCAATTCCGTCAAAAGCGCCACCCGCAATAAATAAGATATTTTCAGTATTGACCTCGATAAACTTTTGATCGGGATGTTTTCTACCTCCTTTTGGTGGTACATTTACAGTGGTTCCTTCCAAAAGTTTTAGTAAAGCTTGTTGCACACCTTCCCCGGAAACATCACGGGTGATTGATGGGTTATCACTCTTTCTGGCAATTTTATCGATTTCGTCAATAAAAACAATGCCATTTTGTGCTTTGTCTAAGTCATAATCTGCTGCCTGAAGCAAACGTGTTAAAATACTTTCAACATCTTCACCCACATAGCCGGCTTCTGTAAGTACTGTAGCATCGACAATGGCCAGCGGCACGTTGAGCATTTTAGCAATAGTTTTAGCAATGAGGGTTTTACCGGTTCCGGTTTGACCCACGATTATGATGTTACTCTTTTGAATTTCAATATCATCATTTGAGTCTGGTTGCAACAATCGTTTGTAATGGTTGTAGACAGCAACAGACATTACTTTCTTGGTATGTTCTTGTCCAATGATGTATTCATTTAAGAAATCATTGATGGCTTTTGGTTTTTTCAACATCAACTCACCGGACAATTGTGATTTGGAGGAATGTGTTGCTTCTTCCATTACAATTCCATGAGCCTGCTCTATACATCTGTCACAAATGTGTGCGTCCAAACCGGCAATCAAAAGATTGGTTTCGGCTTTTTTACGTCCACAAAAGGAACATTCTAAATTTTCTTTTGCCATAATATATGGTTTCAGGTTCCATGTTCAAGATTCAATGTTCAAAACAACCTTGAACCTTAAACTCTAAACTTTGAATTATTTCTTCTCTCTTGTTAATATTTCGTCAATCATACCATACTCGAGCGCTTTTTCTGCTTTCATCCAGTAATCTCGATCACTGTCTTCATAGACTTTATCATAGGTTTGACCAGAGTGTTTTGCAATGATTTGATATAATTCCTCTTTTAAGGTCATGATTTCACGTGCTGTAATTTCAATATCACTTGCCTGCCCTTGAGCACCTCCCATGGGTTGGTGAATCATAATTCTTGAGTGTGGCAAGGCGCTGCGTTTCCCTTTTTGGCCTGCACATAACAGTACCGCACCCATAGAAGCAGCCATACCTGTACAAATGGTGGCCACATCGGGTTTTATGAATTGCATAGTGTCATAGATTCCCAAACCGGCATAGACACCTCCACCCGGTGAATTGATATAAATCTGAATATCTTTTGAAGCATCTGTACTTTCTAAAAAGAGCAATTGTGCCTGAATGATATTTGCAACCTGATCGTTCACTTGTGTACCCATAAAGATGATTCTATCCATCATCAATCTAGAAAACACATCCATTTGAGCTACATTTAATTGACGTTCCTCAATGATATAAGGTGTCATGCTGCTTACAATCTTGTTGTAATAAGTGCTACTCACTCCGTGGTGTTTGGTAGCATACTTTTCAAATTCTTTTCCGTAATCCATATAATTTACTGTACTGTTTTAAGTTAAAAAAAGGCGTCAAATGTGTTCATTCAACGCCTAAATATAACCAATTTATCGTTGATTTACTGATACGCTTCCTTCACAAATTTATCATAAGAAATTTCTTTAGTCTTAAGTTTGGCTTTTTCCTTAAAGAATTTCAACATTTTTTGTTGGTTTAATTGTTCGGCAAGGCGTTTTGCTTCATCCTGATTTGAAAGGATTCTTGCTGCGATGTTATCCATTTCCTCCTCAGCAGGACTCATTTGTCCATACTGCATCATTTGTGAGGCGACCATTGCTTTGGTGTAGTCTTTCAATTCATCAAAGTTTGCATGCAAATTATTGTCTGCCATTAATTTTCCTTCAATGAGTTGATAGCGCAATCCCTTTTCTGAACGCTCATACTCTGCTTTGGCTTCTTCTTCTGTTAATTCCTGTTCGCCGCTTTTTTGAATCCAACGAGTAAGAAATTCACCCGGAAGATCAAATTTTGTGTTTTCAATTAAACTTTCAACAACATTGTTTAACAGTACTTGATCTGCTTGTTGTTGAAATTGATTTTCGGCATCTTCCTTAATTTTAGCTCTTACTTCGTCTTCAGACTTCACAACATCTTTTCCAAAAAGCTTGTCAAAAAGTTCCTGATTCATTTCAGCTTCTTCGCGAGCATTGACTTCTTCAATAGTCAAAGTTACTTCAATATCCAAACCGTGGGCATCATCGTGAGAGACTTTTAAAAAGGTTTGGTTGTCGTGATCATCTTCAAAAAGACCTTTGGTTTTTAGAGTTAGGGTGTCACCCACTTTAGCACCAATAAGTTGATCTAATTGCTTTTTCCCTTTTATTTTATCTAAAGAAAATGTGGCTTTGTTGTCAATCCCTTTTTCTTCATTTTTGAACGTTCCTGTGACTTCATCACCTTTAGCAATTTCATTTTTAGAAATGAGTTTACCATATTGCTTTCTGATGGTTTTAATCTGATTGTCAACAAACTCTTTGTCTGCAACAATTTTATAGTCTGTGATAGCTTTCTTTTGAAGGTCAATTTCAAATTTTGGTGCCAATCCAAGTTCAAATTCAAAGGCAAAATCATCAGAATCCCAGTCGATATCCATTTCATTTTTAGGAAGCGGGTTGCCCAAAACGTCCAGTTTTTCCTCTGTGAGGTATTTGTGCAATGATTCCTGAATCAATTTATTTACCTCATCAAGCAGTACGGCTTTGCCATATTGCTTTTTGATCATACCCATAGGCACATGTCCTTTTCTAAAACCGGGGATATTGGCGTTTTTTCTATAATCTGTTAGAATTTTTTCCACGCGGGGAGCGTAATCATCTTTTGAAATATCAACTTTTAAGATGGCATTTAGACTGTCTATGTCTTGTTTTGTAATGTTCATGTAGTGTGTGTTTAAAAGAATAACCCGTTTTTAGCTGAGAAAGCAGTGTGCAATTCTCATTTAAAAACGGGTGCAAAAATACGATAATTTATGGATACCGCAAAAGCTTTAACCCTTTGGGTTATAGTAATTTTTATTTCTTTTCAGTTAACCTAAAAAGGACTGATTGTGCAATGGTCAATAACAAACTGAATAAGAGTGCCCACCAGAAACCATCTACACCAAAACCGGAGATTAGCCAATCAATAAGAAGGATAATCACTGCGTTGATAACTAGCATGAACAATCCAAAAGTAATTAAGGTTGCCGGAAGCGTTAAAAATACCAAAAGAGGTTTTACTGTCATATTTAAAAGCGCCAATACCACTGCAACAATCAAGGATGTTACAAAGGATTCAACACTCACCCCGGGTAATACTTCAGCCAAAACCAAAACCACAATAGCCGTTAATAATAATTGAAAAATTAGCTTCATAATTAGAATAATTTAGTAAATCTTATTTTTAAAGGTAATAAAATTATACTGTATAAATTAAAAAGAGGATAAAAAATTAAAATCAACTACTATTTTAAAATTATTGAAACTGTTTATTCAACATCTGTTTCCCTGATGCAACGAACAGATAATCCGGCAGACTTTAATCGACCCCAATGGACCAAAGTTTCTGCTCCATAGTTAGTCCAAACAATTGATCCTATTTCTGAATCGTATTCATCAGAACTCCACCATTTTGCTTCATAACCCGGAGGAGTAATGCCTCCTCCACCCTTGATAGGTGACGGTAAACCCGAAAAACCACTTTCATTTGTCGCTCCTTCATTTGGCTGATGCCACAACCCATCACCGGCTTCAATAGTTCCGGTAGATTTTAGTTTGCCCCCTGCTACGGATTCTCCTCCAAGAAAATCACTAAGCTCAGTCCAGTCTTCATTAGTTGGGATTCTCCATCCTTCAGGCGCTAAACCTCTGGGGTCATTCACGGCATACCAATTATATAACTTGCCATAGCCCAGACCGTCAAAACCATCATAGGTAACTAAAGTCCAAGCACCTGTAGTCAGCTCTTCCCAAATTTGACCTTCTTGTAAACGCGGAATTGTATCACCGTTACGGTAAGTTTCCACATCAAGGTTTTCAAGCATCCACTCTTGATTTCCAATTAAGACAGATTCATATTCAATTGCTTCAGGGGTTTGCTCATCATCATCACTTGAACAGCCAAGAAAAAAAGAAGAAGAAATAAAGACAATAAAAAGGTAAGACAAAGTAAAATTTTTCATAATAGGTTGTTTTAGAATTAATTATTTAGCAAATCTTAACCTAAATTTAACAAAAACCGTACCGTTTCTTTATAAAACACTTCCGGATTCTCAGCGTGCAACCAGTGACCAGCGCTTGGGATGGTTACCAATTTTGCTTTAGGAAAATGTTGATGAATTTGTAGCATATCGATATCTTCTATGTACCCCGATTGCTCACCTCTCATAAATAAGACTTCACCGTTGTAGTTTGCATTTTCCGGGAGCGCTTTCCCTACTTCTTCGATGTTTTCAACTAGTACAGGAAGATTTATGCGCAAAGCAAAGTCATCCTGACCAATTCTGTAGAGGTTTTTAAGCAGAAATTGTCTGATTCCTTTGTTTGAAATAGTTGCTTTCAATTGGTCGTCAGCATCACCTCTGGAGTCCATCGCCTTAAAATTCAACGAACTCAAACCTTTTAAAATATCCTGATGGTGTTGTGGATAGTGTTTTGGAGCAATGTCTGCAATGAGCAGTTTTGAGACACATTCTGGATATTTGGCAGCAAACAACATAGCGGTTTTTCCTCCCATAGAATGCCCGAGTAAAATGAAATTTTTGAGATTTTTTTGATCACAATAATCTTTTAAATCTTCAGCCATTACATCATAATTAAATTCATCAGCGTGAAAACTGCGGCCGTGGTTGCGCTGGTCAATCATATGGACTTCAAAGCCATTTTCGGCAAAGCGGCTTCCCAGGGTTTTCCAGTTGTCGCCCATCCCCAGAAAACCGTGAAGAATTAAAAATGGAGTACCTGTGCCTTCTATGTTTGAGTGGAGAATCTTCATATTCATTTAATTTTACACAATATCAATAAGGTAATTTAAAGTTTCAACTTATGCAAATACATTCCCACCACATTTTCAAGACCGAGATACAATGCTTCTGAAATTAATGCATGCCCAATGGAAACTTCCAACAAGCCCGGGATATTTTGTTTAAAAAAAGAGATGTTGTCCAATGACAAATCATGCCCGGCGTTGATACCAAGTCCCAATTGGTTAGCAAGTACAGCACATTCAGTATAGGGTTTTATTCCGTTTTCATTTCCAAGTTGATATTGGTGAGCAAATGATTCAGTATATAGTTCGATTCTATCTGTGCCCGTGGCTTTGGCGCCTTCAATCATTTTAGGGTCAGGGTCCACAAAAATGGAGGTACGAATGCTGTTTTCTTTAAGTTCAGCAATGATATCAATTAAATAGTCTTTGTGCTGTATGGTATTCCAGCCGGCATTTGAAGTGAGCACATCATCGCCATCGGGAACTAAAGTTACCTGGGTGGGTTTTATTTCCAACACCATATCCAAAAAAGGTCTGAAGGGATTGCCTTCAATATTGTATTCAGTAAATACTACCGATTTTAAATCAAAGGCATCTTGACGTGTGATGTGACGTTCATCAGGTCGCGGGTGTATAGTAATGCCTTGCGCTCCAAACTCTTGTATTCGCCGTGCTGCTTCAACTAAATTGGGTATATTACCGCCTCTGGCATTTCGCAACGTTGCAATTTTGTTAATATTTACGCTTAGCTTTGTCATAAATTGTATTTTTGAAGTGTAAAAATACAAAGTTGGATAACCACCTCAGTACTATTTTAATTATTTTGCATAAATATTTTTAAGTTTTGGAAACAAGTTTATACATCATACATGATATTGATCCTTTTGACATCAACACACCTTTAGTTGATGTAAAGGCAGCTTTTAATCAATTAACTTATTCTCACATACCTGTAACAAGAGATGGTATCTTTTTGGGTTGTGTTTCTGAAACTGATGCCCATTGTTTTGATATTCAAAAAAACCTATCAGATTATACCTATGCCATAGAACCTTTTTATGTTAGGGAAAATACAAACTGGCTGGATATTATTGAGGCTTTTGCTAAACACGCCAGCAACATCATGCCTGTTTTAAGCGATACAAATATGTATTTAGGTTACTTTGAACTTGCAGATATTATGAGCTTGTTCAACAACACGCCTTTTTTAAATGAAGCCGGTGCTATTATGGTTGTGGAAAAAGGGTCAAGGGAGTTTTCCTTTAGTGAGATTTGCCAAATTGTGGAGTCTAATAACACAAAAGTTTTAGGGGTATTTGTTTCTGAAGTAAGTGGTGAGAAAACGCAAACGACTTTAAAAGTTGGGTTTACTGAAATAAGCGCAATTGCTCAAACCTTTAGACGTTATGGTTATGAAATTGTTTCCAGCCACGAAGAAGATAAATGGACAGATAATTTAAAAGAGCGTTCAGATTATCTGGACAAATACCTTAATATATAGTTGTTATTGGTTAATTGTTATGAGTGAATAGCTGATTTTAATTTAAATGACTCATTAAGAAATGAATTTCAACCGTACATTAAAAAAAATACAATGAAGCCTTTAAAAGTTGGAATTTTTGGACAATTTTATCATGAAGATTCTAGCGTCTCCATAGAGTTGTTATTTGATGTATTAAGAAAAGGTGAAGTCTCTATTTACATAGAAGAAAATTTTTATAAGCTTATTATTGACAACCAGAATATTGAATCAACTCAGTTTCAATTTCCTACTTTCAAAGAACTAGATTCAAGTTTTGATTTATTTTTTAGTATTGGTGGTGATGGTACAATCTTAAAATCCATCACTTATATAAAAGACTTAAACATCCCTCTTGCCGGAATCAATACCGGGCGACTTGGGTTTTTAGCCAGCATTCAAAAAGAAGAAATCAGCTCCAGTGTTCAAAAAATTCTTGAAGGAAATTACAACATTTCAGAACGCAGTTTATTAAGCATTGATGTATCTCCCAAAAACCAAGATATTCACACCCTCAATTTTGCATTGAATGAAATAAGTGTTATTAGAAAAAACACTACCTCTATGATAAAAGTGGATACTTATCTTAACAATGAGTTCCTCACCTCCTATTGGTCTGACGGCTTGATCATATCAACTCCAACTGGATCAACAGGATATTCTTTAAGCTGTGGCGGACCCATTCTTGAACCGAGTTCCTCCAGTTTAATTTTAACTCCCATCGCTCCACACAATCTCAACGCAAGGCCCATCGTTGTCCCAGATTCTACTGAAATAAAATTAAAAGTTTCGGGAAGGGAAGACAATTACTTGGTCTCACTAGACTCAAGAATAGCCAGTTTTGAGAATGAGTCTGTTATAATTATTAAAAAATCTCCATTCACCATAAAAATGATACAACTTCAAGAAGAAAGTTTTATTAAAACACTTCGAAAAAAGTTATTATGGGGAGAAGACAAGCGCAACTAGGCAATATTTTTCAACAAAGTTTGTTTATCAAATGAGACTATTCTGCAATAGTTATTGCAGCCCAAACTTAATTGTTATATTTGCAAACTTTTTAGGTTTTATGAAGTATTTGATTACCGCTTTACTAGCAGTTACATCCTTTCAAATTGCACAATCCCAGACTTATGAAATAGGTGGGCTACTTGGTGGCGCAAACTATATTGGTGATGTTGGACCGACAAATTATATTAGTCCAAATGATATAGCAATTGGTGGCTTGTTTAGGTGGAATAGAACTCCACGGCATTCTTTTAGGTTTTCTGCCACCTATGCTCGTTTAAACGCTGATGATGCCGACTCAAAAGAGACTCGCAGACAACAAAGAGACTTGTCTTTTAAAAATAGAGTCTTAGAAGCCTCCTTGGGAATCGAATTTACCTTTTGGGAATTCAACACCCACGCAATGAAACCTCAAAACGCACCATATTTATACACAGGAATTACTTATTTTAATTATGAAAGCTTATTTTTGGGGCGAAATAACCAAATCCAAAAATATGGAAATGACTGGGCATTTGCAATCCCAATGGTTGTTGGTTACAAAATGACTATTGGAAGACATATGGTTTTTGGTGCTGAAATAGGAGCCAGATATACCTTTACTGACAATCTTGACGGCAGCAACCCCACAGGTGAAAAAGCCAATGATCCAAACTTAAAATTTGGAAATCTAAACGGGAATGACTGGTATGTTTTCACCGGAATCAATTTAACTGTGATGTTTGGTAGAAAGCCCTGCTTTTGCACTTTTTAAAATATGAGTTTAAAAGATCAAATAATACCCTCCAGATTACCCAATCACATTGCAGTGATTATGGATGGAAATGGTCGTTGGGCTAAATTAAAAGGTCTCTTTCGCACTGCAGGTCATGAAAAGGGTGCTAATGCCGTTAAAGAAGTGGTTGAGGGTTGTGGTGATTTGGGCATAAAATTTCTCACACTCTATGCTTTTTCTACAGAAAACTGGAACCGGCCAAAAATGGAAGTAAAAACCCTTATGAATCTTCTGGTTTCTTCCCTAAAAAAAGAAATCAATACATTACAAAAAAACAAAATAAGGCTCTATGCAATTGGCAATATAGAATCATTGCCTTCAAAGGTTTATAAAGAACTTCATGAAGTCATTGAAAAGACAAAAGAAAACGATAAAATGGTGCTCACACTAGCCTTGAGCTATGGTTCCAGAGAGGAGATAACTAATATTATCAAGGAAATTAGTACTAAAGTTAAAAATAATATAATTTCTATAGAAAACATTGACGAAACGGTTATAAATGAGCATCTTTACACGCGAAATTTACCTGATGTGGATTTGCTGATAAGGACTAGTGGAGAACAACGCATCAGTAATTTTTTATTGTGGCAAATTGCATATGCAGAACTTTATTTTACTGAAGTTCTCTGGCCTGATTTTAATAAAGAACATCTTTTTGAAGCAATCATAAATTATCAAAACAGAGAAAGAAGATTTGGAAAAACAAGTGATCAACTTAACTAATTTAATCTTAAACCAAGCAAGATTAAAATTACATACAATATTTTTATGTCTGGTTTTAGTGCCACTTGTGGCCTTTTCTCAACAAAACCAATTAGACACTGGCAAAAGATACACTATTGGCGAAATAACAGTTACAGGGTCTCAAAGCTTTAATGAGCTCACTGTTATTGCATTTTCCGGACTTAAAAAAGGAGAAGAAATATTTATTCCCGGTGAACGAATAAGTAATGTAATTAAAAAACTTTGGGACGAAAATCTATTCAGTGATGTAAATATTTATGTAACAAATATAGATGGAAATACTGCAGACCTTGAAATAAACATTACAGAACTCCCCACTTTAAACGAGGCTACCATAACTGGAATCAGAAAAGGAAAAGCTAAAGAATTACAAAAAGAATTGAAGCTTAATTCCGGAACTAAAATAACTAAGAACCTATTAACAACCACCAAAAATTTCATAACAAATAAATATAAAAAAGATGGTTTTTACTTTGCTGATGTCTCTTTAAAAACAACACCTGAAATAGATTCAACAGGAACTGAAGTTGGACAAAATTTAAACATTGATATTGATAGAGGCAATAAAGTAAAAATTTCTAAAATTCATATACAAGGGAATGAAGCGCTCAGTGATAAAAAGCTGCGACGTGCAATGAAAAACACGAAACAAAAAAACCCAATACGCCTTTTTAAACGATCAAAATACTCAAAAGACGCATTTCTGGAAGATCATGTTTCTCTCATTAATAAATATAAAGAAAACGGTTATCGTGATGCGCGAATCACTTCAGATTCACTTGTTGTTGTTAATGATAAAAGACTGGAGTTATTCCTTAATATAGAAGAAGGCAAACAACATTATTTTGGGGACATTCGATTCATAGGAAACAGTGTATATACTGATCAGGAACTCAGAAACTTCCTTGGAATTAAAAAAGGTGATATATATAATGGAATTCTGCTAGACAAAAGAATTGCAGACGACTCAGACCCAGACGCTGATGATTTAACAAATGCTTATCAAAATAACGGTTACTTATTCTCTCGCATCAATCCTGTTGAAGTTAATGTCCAAAACGATACCATTGATTTTGAAATAAGAATATTTGAAGGTAGAGAAGCCTATTTTAATAATGTAACCGTTGTTGGAAACAACAAAACAAATGACCATGTCATTTATAGAGAATTGCGTGTAAGACCCGGTCAAAAATACAGCAAGAGAGATGTTATTAGAACCATCAGAGAACTTGGCCAGATGGGATTCTTTGACCCGGAAAGCATTAGTCCAAACTTCTTAAACGCAGACCCTAATTCAGGCACGCTCGACATGGAATTTAGTGTTGAAGAAAGCGGTGCCAGTCAAATTGAACTTCAAGGTGGTTTTGGCGGAGGAGGTTTTGTGGGCACACTCGGGCTTTCATTTAACAACTTCTCTTTACGAAATATTTTTAACGGTAAAGCCTACAGACCCTTGCCCATGGGAGATGGCCAAAAATTATCTCTAAGGGCACAGGCGAGTAGCTTCTACCAAACCTATAGTCTTTCACTGGTTGAACCCTGGCTGGGAGGTAAAAAACCCGTTCAGTTTAGTTTTTCTTTTTCCCATACCATTCAGTTTTTGTATGACTTTCAAGCAAGAGAAGCAGATCGTGACAGACGTTTTTTAATTACCGGAGGCTCTGTGGGCTTAGCCAAAAGACTTCAATGGCCAGACGATCACTTTGTCTTATCCCATGCGTTGAGCTTTCAGCATTACAATCTTAAAAATTACAATACCGGTTTATTTACTTTTGGTGATGGGTTTTCAAACAACCTTGCCTATACCATTGGTTTAACAAGAGATAATACCTTTAACAATCCCATTTTCCCTGTTGGAGGTTCTTCCTTTAGTATAACTGCTAAAGTAACCCCTCCCTATTCACTTTTCAACGATGTGAAGTACAGTACACTTGGCAGTGACCCTGAATTTCAAAATCCGGATGGCACACCAAATCAAAGTTTAATTGATCAAAAAAAGTTTAACTGGCTTGAATATTATAAAATTAAATTTAAGGGAACTTGGTACACAACAATTGTTGACAAACTTGTGTTGAGACCGCAGGCTGAATTCGGGTTTTTAGGTGCCTATAATCTGGACCGCGGAGTACCCCCTTTTGAGCGATTTTTTATGGGTGGTGATGGCCTTGGAGCATTTAGCCTTGATGGAAGAGAAATCATATCTTTGAGAGGTTATCCAAACCAATCCTTATCTTCGCAAGACGGAAATACTATTTTTAATAAGTTTTCGTTAGAATTAAGATACCCCATCACATTAAAACAAATGGCATCAATTTATGCGCTGACATTTGTGGAAGGGGGGGCTACTTATGACAGCTTTAAAAATTATAACCCGTTTCAAATTAACCGTTCTGCCGGCCTAGGAATTCGTATATTTATGCCCGCCTTTGGACTGTTAGGAATTGATTTTGGATATGGATTTGATCCCATACCCGGAACTTTTCAACCAAATGGCTGGGAAACACATTTTATTATTGGGCAGCAATTTTAAATTTGGCACGATATTTTCTTAAAACAACCAAGATTATGAAAAACAAACTATTTTTACTCAGTTTTTTTATTCTTTTCGCTTCAGCAAGCATTGAAGTCTACTCGCAAAGAGGCGTGACAATTGGCTACATTGATATGGAATATATTCTTGAAAATGTTCCGGAATACCAAGAAGCTTTAACACAACTTGATGGAAGAGTACAACGATGGAGAAAAGACATTGAAGATCAACAAAAAGAAATTGACAACCTTAAACTCAACCTTAGTAATGAGCGTGTTTTATTGACCAAGGAACTTGTTGAGGAGCGTCAAGAGGATATCAAAATTAAGGAAGATCAGCTTTTTGAATACCAGCAAAACCGCTTCGGTCCCAATGGCGATTTGATGATACAAAAACGTCAACTCGTTCAGCCCATTCAAGATCAGGTTTTCACTGCTGTGCAGGAAATTGCCGGAAATAGGCAGTATGATTTCATTTTTGATAAATCAGCAGATGTTGTTATGCTCTATGCAGCTGAGCGAAATGATATTAGTGATCAAGTGATAAGAATCATAAACCGAGCAGCAAGAAGAACCCAAGCAGAGAGTAGACAAGATAAAAGGGATATTGAGGCCCGTGATGCCGTATCAGATGAGCAAGACAAGAGTCTTAATGAAAGAGAACAAGCACTTGAAGATAGAAAAGCTCAAAGAGAAGCACTGCTTGAAGAAAGAAAAAGGATAAGAGACTCTGTTAGAGCTGCCAAGCAAGCTGAATTTGATGCAAGGCGCCAAAATGCTCAAAACCGAAATAATGAAGGGGATGGGGAAACCGGAACAGAACCAGAAAGTAATGGAAAAAATGTTGTCAATCCAGACACACCGTCCCGAGAGGAAATACAAGCAGAAAGACGAAGAGTCCAGGACTCAATAAGAACAGCAAGAATGGCAGAGCAAGAAGCCAGAAGAAATCAACTTCTTGAAGAAAGAAAACAAAGACAAGATTCCATCAGAAATGCCAGAAACAACAATCAACCCCCTCAAATACCCGAAGAAGAGGAAGACGGAGGAGGAACAAATTAACAACAATCATTTAAAACAATTTCTAAACACTTAATTACACCACGATGAAAAAAATGAAATCTTTATTAGTAGCCATAACACTTATTTTAGGAGCTACTAGTTTTGTAAATGCACAAAAAATGGCTCATATTGACACACAAGCCTTAATTGAAGCCATGCCAGAGACTAAAGCAGCTCAAAATGAGTTAGAGCGCGTAAGAAAAACTTATGAGGCAGAGATTAGTTCTATGCTAAGAGAGTTGCAGTCGAAATATACCCTGTATGAGTCTGAAGCCAATACTAAGACAGAGGATGAAAACAGAAAACGTGCAGAAGAGTTGCAATCTGCTGAACGCAAAATAGGTGAATACAGACAAAACGCAAGCACAGATTTGCAAAAAAAAGAAGGTGACTTATTCTCACCGCTATTTGATAAAGCAAAAAAAGCCATTGAAAAAGTTGCTAAAGAAAAAGGCATCCAATATGTTATGGATGCTACACCGGGAAGTGGATTAATCGTTGCTGAAGGTGAAGATTTATTAGCAGCTGTAAAAAGAGAATTAGGCATCTAACTAAATATTCTTTTTTAAATAAATAGTAAAACTGCTCGTTTATTGACGAGCAGTTTTTATTTTTATACAATGAATAAGCAACCCATAGGTATTTTTGATTCAGGAGTAGGAGGAACTTCCATATGGAAAGAAATACATTCCCTTCTACCTAATGAAGACACCATCTATCTTGCAGACAGTAAAAACGCACCTTATGGTCACAAGACCCAAAATGAAATCCAATTATTAAGTGTTAAGAATACTGAAAAGCTAATCGATTTAGGTTCAAAGATTATTGTAGTTGCCTGTAATACTGCCACTACCAATGCAATTGATTATTTGCGTAAAACATATAATATCCCTTTTATAGGAATTGAGCCTGCTATTAAGCCCGCAGCTCTTAAAACAAAAACAAAACAAATTGGAATTCTTGCGACTAAAGGCACATTGCAAAGTTCATTATTTACTAAAACATCTGAGCTTTATGCAAATCAAATTAATGTTATCGAGGTGATAGGTGAAGGTTTGGTTCCCATTGTCGAAAATAATTTGGTTAACAACCCGGAGACTTTAAAACTATTACAAAAATTTCTGGAACCAATGATTGAGGCAAATATTGATTATTTGGTTCTTGGATGTAGCCACTATCCATACTTAATCCCTCAAATTAAAAAATTACTCCCAGAAAATGTCGTGATTATAGATTCCGGAAGAGCAGTCGCTCTTCAAACAAAAGCTGTATTGGAAAGTAACAATTTATTAAACGATATAATCAAAAAGCCAATTTGTAAATTTTTTACAAATTCAAAAAACACGGCATTAAATGCCCTTTTAAAAGATTATGAAAATACAATTTCAATTTCTTACTTATCCTTTTAAAAATGTTTGATGGGTATTTAATTAATTTTTGATTAAATAACTAATGAGGAGATCCAGTAAAAAATCAAATCATACCATGTTTGACAGCATATAAATCAGTTTAATTTATTGCAGGACAATTACAATCATAGGCATTTCCACGGTCCATAAAATTAAACCCTAAAGTGATTTGATGGAATCCTCCATTGGTAAAGCGCACTTCACCTATTTGTTGGGAATAGGTATAAGCAAACATAAATTTATCATAATTAACTCCTATTACCGGAGAGATAAACTGAAGTTTTTGTGAAGAGACACTAGCTCCAGACTGAAATTCGGCTCCATCAAAACTTCTTCTATAAGAAATCCCGCCCCACAGTCTGCCGAAGTCCATTTTACGGTATACTTTAAAGTTTACATCAATGGCAGATTCATTAGTCCTTTCAAAAAATTGAAGTAAAAAAGAAGGCTCATAAGTCCATTCTGAATAAAATTTACCACCAAATGTATAAGAACCTGCAAATAAAAATCGCCGCTGATTATTAGATTCAAACTCTTCACTAAATAAATTTCTGTTTTGAAAAATTAGATTCTTTATTGTAAAATGCATTGAAACATCCATAAAATTATAGGATGCACCCAAATCTATATTAAAATAAGATGTGCTCTGCAAAATACCTGCAATCACAGGATCAAAATCACTTAAGTCAAAGTTTGTCTCATCCAAACGCGATTGGACAATACCGGCTGTTAATCCAAAAGAAAGCTGATTTAAGTCGACATCACTTCTTGAAAAATTCAAATGATGAGCATAAGTTAAATAGCCTCCCACTTGTGAATGGAATCCATTTTTATCATTAAAAACAATAGCCCCAACTCCGGATTGTTCTCCAAGACGCACATTTCCTGCCAAGGTTTGCAAGTTTGGTGCATTGTCCTGGTCAAACCATTGCTGTCTTGCCGTAAGTCTTAATTGACCCGAATTTGCAGCTCCTGCCATTGATGGGTGCAATAAATAGAGGTTGTCAGCAAAATAATCTGAATATATGGGCACTCCGTCTTGAGCATTTGAAAACTGAAATATCAATGCTAAAAATAAAATGTAGGTGTTTTGTTTCAAGTTCATGGGTATATTATTTATCTCTTCAATGTAAAATGTGCTCTAAATTCCTTTTCTCTGTCATCTTCCCG
>CAXBNF010000035.1:0-19224 GCA_963977065.1 uncultured Flavobacteriaceae bacterium
GCGTCAGCCTTCCAAGCTGAATGTCGCCGGTTCGAACCCGGTCTCCCGCTCAAAAAAAGTTTAAGATTTCAGGTTAATGTTTGTTTTAATTTAAACCTGAAGCCTGAAACCTGAAACTTGGAACCCATTCCTGCCGACGTAGCTCAGGGGTAGAGCGTTTCCTTGGTAAGGAAGAGGTCACGGGTTCAATTCCCGTCGTTGGCTCAAAGTTGTAAATACATTGAACACTAATATATAACTAAGATTAAAAATTATTAAACATGGCAAAGGAAAAATTCGATCGTTCCAAACCGCATTTAAATATAGGTACAATTGGACACGTAGATCACGGTAAAACAACTTTAACAGCAGCTATTACAAAAGTTTTAGCAGACGCTGGATTTTCTGAAGCAAGATCTTTCGACCAGATTGATAATGCACCAGAAGAAAAAGAAAGAGGTATCACAATTAATACTTCTCACGTAGAATACTCTACAGCTAATCGTCACTATGCACACGTTGACTGTCCAGGTCACGCCGATTATGTGAAAAACATGGTAACTGGTGCTGCGCAAATGGACGGTGCAATTCTTGTGGTTGCTGCAACAGATGGTCCAATGCCTCAAACTCGTGAGCACATCCTTCTTGGACGTCAGGTAGGAATTCCAAGAATTGTAGTATTCATGAATAAGGTTGACCTTGTTGATGATGAAGAGCTACTTGAATTGGTAGAAATGGAAATTAGAGACTTATTGTCTTTCTATGAGTATGATGGAGACAATGGTCCTATTGTTGCAGGTTCTGCCCTTGGAGCTTTAGAAGGTGACGCAAAATGGTCACAAACAGTTCTTGATTTAATGGAGGCTGTTGATAGTTGGATTGAAATGCCAACACGTGATGTTGATAAGCCTTTCTTGATGCCTATTGAAGATGTATTCTCTATTACAGGTCGTGGTACAGTTGCAACCGGAAGAATAGAAACCGGTGTTGCAAATACTGGAGACCCAGTAGAAATCATTGGTATGGGAGCTCAAAAATTAACATCTACTATAACTGGTGTTGAAATGTTCCGTAAAATTTTAGACAGAGGTGAAGCAGGTGATAATGTTGGTATTCTTTTAAGAGGTATTGAAAAAACTCAAATCTCAAGAGGAATGGTAATTGTTAAGCCGGGTTCAGTAACTCCACATAAAAAATTCAAAGCTGAGGTTTATGTATTGAAGAAAGAAGAAGGTGGTCGTCACACTCCTTTCCACAACAACTACCGTCCACAGTTTTATGTTCGTACAACTGACGTTACCGGTAATATTTCACTTCCTGATGGAGTTGAAATGGTAATGCCCGGTGATAACTTAACAATCACTGTTGAATTAATTCAACCAATTGCAATGAATGTAGGTTTACGTTTTGCAATTCGCGAAGGTGGTAGAACAGTTGGTGCTGGTCAGGTAACTGAGATATTAGACTAATTAAAGTTTAAAATGATAGTCTTAAAGGTATCCGCTATACGCGGGTGCCTTTAAGTATTTATCAACGGGTTTACCTGCCTGACGGCAGGCAGGGCTAATCCCAAATCAGTTTTAGGAAGGGCAAAACTTTGAGAAACGGGTTTAGCTCAGTTGGTAGAGCACTGGTCTCCAAAACCAGGTGTCGGGAGTTCGAGTCTCTCAACCCGTGCAAAAAATAATTTAAATTATATTAAAACTAATAATTTGAATTTTAAAAATAAGCATGAGACGAGAAGTTTATCCTGAGCGAAGTCGAAGGAAGTCTCTCAACCCGTGCAATATTAATTAAATAAATAACGAGAAAGAATGCTAAATTATATTCAAGAATCGTTCAACGAATTAAAAAATCATGTCACCTGGACTTCCTGGTCTGAAGCACAACGATTAACAGTTTTAGTTGCTGTGTTTTCGATTATCCTTTCGCTTGCGATTTGGGGAGTAGATACAATTTTTAGCGACATTATTGCTCAGTATTTTATTTGGATAAAATCCTAAATACATAAACATGACGGAGACAAAAAGCACTAAAAAATGGTATGTTGTTCGCGCAGTTAGCGGACAGGAGAATAAAATAAAATCCTATATTGAAAGTGAAGTCACACGATTGAACTTGGAGGATTCTATTGACCAAATATTGGTGCCCACAGAAAAGGTTATTCAAATAAGAAACGGTAAAAAAATTAATAAAGAAAGAGTTTATTTTCCAGGTTATATAATGGTTCAGGCAAATCTCGCAGGAGAAATAGCTCACATCATCAAGTCTGTTAACGGTGTGATTGGTTTTCTAGGAGAGACAAAAGGAGGAGATCCTGTGCCGCTCAGACAATCTGAGGTGAATAGAATGCTTGGTAAAGTTGATGAATTATCAATTAATGATGAGAATGTAAACATTCCATTTACCATTGGAGAAACTGTAAAAGTTATTGATGGACCTTTTAATGGTTTTAATGGGACCGTAGAAAAAGTAAATGAAGAAAAGAGAAAACTCGAGGTAATGGTGAAAATATTCGGAAGAAAAACACCCCTTGAGTTAAGCTATATGCAAGTAGAAAAAGTTTAAAAAACTGTTACGCTATATATATCAGGTATGAGCTTTTGCTTCCACTGAAGTGATTACCAAAATTAAAAATTAAGAAATGGCAAAAGAAATTAGTAAAGTTGTAAAACTTCAAGTTAGAGGAGGCGCTGCAAACCCTTCTCCTCCGGTTGGTCCAGCATTGGGTGCTGCCGGTGTGAATATTATGGAGTTCTGCAAACAATTTAATGCTAGAACTCAAGATAAACAAGGAAAAGTATTGCCTGTGGCAATTACTGTTTACAAAGACAAATCTTTTGATTTTGTTGTAAAAACTCCTCCAGCTGCAGTTCAGGTTATGGAAGCCGCTAAGATCAAAAAAGGATCTGGTGAGCCACATATCAGAAAAGTAGCAACTATATCTTGGGATCAAATTAAAACAATTGCAGAAGACAAAATGCAAGACCTTAATGCTTTCACAATTGAATCTGCCATGAAAATGGTTGCCGGTACGGCAAGATCAATGGGTGTTAAAGTTAGAGGAAACGCACCTTTTTAACCTGATAATTACAAAAAAATAATGGCAAAATTAACAAAAAAGCAAAAGGACGCTCAAGCAAAAGTAGAGGCCAATAAAGCCTACTCACTTGCTGAAGCATCTGCTTTAGTAAAAGAGATTACTACTGTAAACTTTGATGCCTCTGTAGATTTAGCTGTGCGTCTAAATGTGGACCCACGTAAAGCAAATCAAATGGTAAGAGGTGTAGTTACCCTTCCTCACGGAACCGGTAAAGACGTTAAAGTTCTTGCACTAGTAACTCCAGATAAAGAAGCTGAAGCAAAAGAAGCAGGCGCTGATTTTGTGGGCTTGGATGAGTACCTCGATAAAATTAAAGGAGGATGGACAGATGTTGATGTGATAGTAACAATGCCTAGTGTAATGGGTAAATTAGGTCCATTAGGACGTGTATTAGGACCAAGAGGTCTTATGCCAAACCCAAAAACAGGTACAGTAACTATGGATATCGCTAAAGCTGTTTCTGATATCAAATCCGGTAAGATTGACTTTAAAGTTGATAAGTACGGAATTGTTCACGCTAGTATTGGAAAAGCATCTTTTGATGCAGAAAAACTAACAGGAAACGCAAAAGAATTATTAACAACATTGGTAAAGTTAAAGCCCTCTGTGACTAAAGGTGTTTACATCAAAAGTATCCACTTATCAAGTACAATGAGTCCCGGAGTTCAGATCGATGCTAAACGATTTACTGAGTAGTCAAATACTTTAAATTATGACAAGAGAAGAAAAAGCAAAAGCTATAGACGTTTTAACTACCCAGTTAGCAGAAAATTCAAATATCTATTTGACAGATATTTCAGGATTAGATGCACTCACGACCTCAAACCTGAGACGTGCTTGTTTCAAAGCCGGTATCAAACTAACGGTTGTTAAAAATACATTGCTTGCAAAAGCAATGGAAACTTCAGAAAGAGACTTTGGAGATTTAAAATCTATTTTGAAAGGAAATACCTCTCTAATGTTTTCTGAAACAGGTAACGCACCTGCCAAAGTAATCAAAGAATTCCGTAAAAAATCGGAAAAGCCTGTTTTAAAAGGGGCTTTTATTGAGGAAGCGGTTTACATTGGCGATAACCTATTAGATGACTTAGTAAGTATCAAATCTCGTGATGAGATGATAGGTGAAGTGATAGGGTTACTTCAATCTCCTGCTAAAAATGTTGTTTCAGCACTTAAATCAGGTGGAGGAAAACTTGCAGGAATTATTAAAACACTATCTGAAAGAGAAGGATAGTAGATTTTCAAACAACGAATATTCAATTATTAAATATTAAAATTAAATTATTAAAACGATAGAAAATGGCAGATTTAAAAGATTTCGCAGAACAATTAGTTAACTTAACTGTAAAAGAAGTTAATGAGTTAGCTACTATTTTAAAAGATGAGTATGGTATCGAGCCTGCTGCTGCAGCTGTAGCTGTTGCTGCTGGTGGAGGTGCTGCAGCAGAAGCTGCTGAAGAAAAGACTGAATTTGACGTAGTCCTTAAAGCAGCAGGAGCTTCTAAACTTGCAGTAGTTAAACTTGTAAAAGAACTTACAGGCCTTGGTCTTAAAGAAGCAAAAGAAATGGTTGATGGTGCACCAAACACAATCAAAGAAGCTGTTTCAAAAGACGAAGCTGATAGCTTAAAAGCTTCTTTAGAAGAAGCCGGAGCTGAAGTAGAGCTTAAGTAATATTCGCCCCGATTTCTCGGGGTAAGTACCTAAGGTTTAGACTGTTGGGGTGTATTCAAATATGCTCCAACAGCCCTAAACCATTTTGCGTAAAAAATAGTTTCGTTTAGATTTTACGCCAGTTTCATTTTATTTTAATTAAAATTCATTCCATTAATGTCAGCAACGCAAACTGAAAGATTGAATTTTTCCTCTGTGAAGAATACACCAGACTACCCCGATTTTCTGGATATTCAAATAAAATCCTTTCAGGATTTTTTCCAGCTGGAAACTAAGTCAGACGAAAGAGGTAATGAAGGACTTTATAAAACCTTCATGGAAAACTTCCCCATCACTGATACCCGTAACCAATTTGTATTAGAATTTTTAGACTACTTTGTAGATCCCCCAAGATACTCCATTCAAGAATGTATCGAAAGAGGTCTTACATACAGTGTACCTTTAAAGGCAAGACTCAAATTATATTGTACAGACCCTGAACACGAAGACTTTGAAACCATCGTCCAAGATGTGTATCTGGGTACAATTCCTTATATGACACCCAGCGGTACTTTTTGTATCAATGGTGCAGAACGTGTTGTTGTTTCTCAATTGCACAGATCTCCCGGAGTATTCTTCGGTCAATCTTTCCACGCAAATGGAACAAAATTATATTCTGCAAGAGTAATTCCATTCAAGGGTTCTTGGATTGAATTTGCTACCGATATCAACAGCGTTATGTATGCCTATATCGATAGAAAGAAAAAATTACCGGTAACAACACTTTTCAGAGCAATTGGTTTTGAAAGAGATAAAGATATTCTTGAAATCTTTGACCTTGCAGAAGAGGTGAAAGCTTCAAAAACCGGATTAAAAAAATATTTAGGCAGAAAACTAGCTGCACGTGTTTTAAAAACATGGCACGAGGATTTTGTTGATGAGGATACTGGAGAAGTAGTTTCAATCGAAAGAAATGAAATTATTTTAGACCGTGATACAGTTCTTGAAAAAGAACACATCGAGGAGATATTGGATTCTGGAAGTAAAACGATTTTACTTCATAAAGAAGACAATCAATCTGCAGATTATGCAATTATTCACAACACACTTCAAAAAGATCCAACAAACTCTGAAAAAGAAGCAGTTGAACATATTTACCGTCAACTTCGTAATGCAGAACCACCCGATGAAGAAACTGCACGTGGCATTATCCACAAATTATTCTTCAGTGACCAGCGTTACAACTTAGGAGAAGTAGGTCGTTACAGAATGAACAAAAAGCTTGGTTTAGACCTCGCTATGGACAAGCAGGTATTAACCAAAGACGATATCATTACAATCATTAAATACCTTATTGAGTTAATCAACTCAAAAGCAGAAATTGATGATATAGATCACTTGTCAAATAGACGAGTGAGAACTGTTGGTGAACAACTTTCACAGCAATTTGGTGTTGGACTTGCCAGAATGGCAAGAACCATCAGAGAGCGAATGAATGTGAGAGACAATGAGGTGTTTACTCCTATTGATTTGATTAATGCCAAGACCTTGTCTTCGGTCATTAACTCATTCTTTGGAACCAACCAGTTGTCTCAATTTATGGACCAGACAAACCCCATTGCAGAAATCACGCACAAACGTAGATTCTCAGCATTAGGGCCAGGTG
Organism: uncultured Flavobacteriaceae bacterium; assembly: GCA_963977065.1. Lineage (GTDB taxonomy): Bacteria > Bacteroidota > Bacteroidia > Flavobacteriales > Flavobacteriaceae > Planktosalinus. The sequence continues at coordinate 6,402 of CAXBNF010000035.1, forward strand.
GTTTGTCAAGAGAACGTGCCGGTTTTGAGGTGCGTGACGTTCACTATACACACTACGGAAGATTATGTCCTATCGAAACACCAGAAGGACCCAACATTGGTTTGATTTCTTCTATGAGTGTGTTTTCTAAAGTGAATAATTTAGGATTTCTTGAAACACCTTACAGAAAAGTAGAAAACGGAAAAATTGATTTTAAATCAAAACCAATTTACCTTTCTGCCGAGGAAGAGGAGGGCCAGCTGATTGCTCAGGCAAATATACCAATTGATGATGATGGTAACATCACCAAAGATAAAGTTATTGCTAGAATGGAAGGTGACTTCCCGGTTGTTGATCCCAATGTGGTGAACTACATTGATGTTGCACCAAACCAAATTTCATCAATTTCAGCATCGCTTATTCCCTTCTTGGAACATGATGATGCAAACCGTGCTTTGATGGGATCAAACATGATGCGTCAGGCAGTACCTCTTTTAACGCCTCAAGCTCCTATTGTTGGGACAGGCCTTGAAAGACAAGTTGCCAGTGACTCAAGAGTATTGATCAATGCAGAAGGAGATGGAGTTGTAGAATATGTAGATGCCAATGAAATAAGCATTAAATATGACCGCACAGAAGAAGAAAATCTGGTAAGATTTGATAGCGCTGTTACTACCTATAGTTTAGTTAAATTCCGTAAGACAAACCAAGGAACAAACATTAACTTAAAGCCCATTGTAAAAAAAGGAGATCGTGTAGTAAAAGGTCAAGTTTTATGTCAGGGATATGCAACCGAAAACGGAGAGCTTGCTCTGGGAAGAAACTTGAAAGTGGCATTTATGCCCTGGAAAGGTTACAACTTTGAAGATGCTATCGTAATTTCTGAAAAAGTTGTAAGAGATGATGTGTTTACATCCATTCATATCGATGAGTATTCTCTTGAAGTTAGAGATACCAAACTGGGTAATGAAGAATTGACAAACGACATACCAAACGTTTCAGAAGAGGCTACAAAAGACCTTGATGAAAATGGTATGATTCGCATTGGCGCAGAAGTTAAGCCGGGTGATATCCTTATCGGAAAAATTACTCCAAAAGGTGAAAGCGACCCAACGCCTGAAGAAAAATTACTTCGTGCGATATTTGGTGACAAAGCCGGTGATGTGAAAGATGCTTCCTTAAAAGCGTCCCCATCACTTAACGGAGTTGTGATTGATAAAAAACTTTTCGCCAGAGCGATAAAAGACAAGCGAAAAAGAGCAAAAGACAAAGAAGACATAGCAGAACTAGAGATTCAGTATGAAGTAAAATTCAATGAATTGAAAGATGTGCTTGTCGAAAAACTGTTTGCAATCGTAGGTGGTAAAACCGCTCAGGGTGTGATGAATGATTTGGGTGAGGAAATTTTCCCTAAAGGAAAAAAATTCACTCTAAAAATGTTAAATGCTGTATATGACTATACACATTTGACACAAGGAACCTGGACTACAGATGATGATACAAATCGTCTTGTAGCAGATTTGTTGCACAACTATAAAATCAAAGAAAATGACCTTCAGGGTAACCTGAGACGTGAGAAGTTTACTATCTCTGTTGGAGATGAACTTCCTGCAGGAATTTTAAAACTGGCTAAGGTTTACATCGCTAAAAAGCGTAAACTAAAAGTGGGTGATAAAATGGCAGGTCGTCACGGAAACAAAGGTATTGTTGCCAGAATCGTAAGAGAAGAGGACATGCCATTCCTAGAAGATGGAACTCCGGTTGATATCGTGTTGAATCCACTGGGTGTACCTTCTCGTATGAACATTGGTCAGATTTATGAAACAGTTTTAGGTTGGGCAGGACAAAAATTAGGTAGAAAATTTGCTACTCCAATTTTTGACGGAGCAACACTAGACCAAATCAATGAATTGACAGATGAAGCAGGAATCCCAAGATTTGGACATACTTACCTTTATGACGGTGGAACAGGAGATCGATTTGATCAACCGGCAACTGTTGGGGTCATCTACATGTTGAAACTGGGTCACTTGATTGATGATAAAATGCACGCACGTTCTATTGGACCATACTCGTTAATCACTCAGCAACCACTTGGTGGTAAAGCACAATTTGGTGGTCAGCGTTTTGGAGAAATGGAAGTTTGGGCACTTGAAGCTTATGGAGCATCAGCAACACTTAGAGAAATTCTCACCGTGAAGTCTGATGATGTAGTAGGTAGAGCAAAAACCTATGAAGCAATTGTTAAAGGTGAAACGATGCCTGAACCAGGCCTTCCGGAATCATTTAATGTATTGATGCACGAATTGAAAGGTCTTGGTCTGGATATTCGTTTAGAAGAATAATAGAGCTCCCTCCTAATTTATTAGGGGGAAACTTAATGTCGTTATTTTCGACCTTAGGGAGTATAAAAACTCCAAAATAACTTAAATAGAATTTTTTTTCAGCATTATGGCAAGAAATAAAGATAATAACACAGCACAGAAATTCAATAAAATTTCTATTGGTTTGGCCTCACCGGAATCTATTCTGGGAGCGTCAAGAGGTGAGGTATTAAAGCCTGAAACTATCAATTACCGCACGCACAAACCGGAACGAGATGGTTTGTTTTGTGAGCGTATTTTTGGTCCCGTTAAAGACTATGAGTGTGCCTGTGGAAAATATAAAAGAATACGCTACAAAGGGATTGTTTGTGACCGATGTGGTGTTGAAGTAACAGAGAAAAAAGTGCGTAGAGACCGAGTGGGTCATATCAACCTGGTTGTTCCTGTGGCTCATATCTGGTATTTCCGTTCTTTACCAAACAAAATTGGATACCTTCTTGGATTACCATCTAAGAAACTGGATATGATTATTTACTATGAACGATATGTAGTTATTCAACCGGGTATCGCAAAAAATGAAGAGGGAGAACCACTTCAAAAAATGGATTTCTTAACTGAAGAAGAATATTTAAACATTTTAGATACCCTTCCCCAGGAAAACCTTTATCTAGAAGACTCTGACCCAAACAAGTTCATTGCAAAAATGGGAGCAGAGTGTTTGATTGATTTGTTACAACGCATCGATTTGGATGCTCTTTCTTATGACTTAAGACATAAAGCAAACAATGAGACTTCAAAACAAAGAAAGACAGAAGCACTAAAACGTCTTCAGGTTGTTGAAGCTTTAAGAGAATCAAATTTTAATCGCGAAAATAAAGCCGAGTGGATGATTATGAAAGTAATCCCAGTAATTCCGCCGGAATTAAGACCCCTTGTGCCACTAGATGGTGGTCGCTTTGCAACTTCAGATTTAAATGATTTGTACAGAAGGGTAATTATCAGAAACAACCGTCTTAAGAGACTTGTTGAAATAAAAGCCCCTGAAGTAATTTTACGTAACGAAAAGCGTATGCTTCAGGAATCTGTAGATTCTTTGTTTGACAATACAAGAAAATCTTCAGCAGTAAAAACTGATGCTAACAGACCTTTGAAATCACTTTCAGATTCATTGAAAGGAAAGCAAGGACGTTTCCGTCAAAACTTACTTGGTAAACGTGTGGATTATTCAGCGCGTTCAGTAATAGTAGTTGGACCCGAATTGAAAATGTTTGAATGTGGATTGCCTAAAAATATGGCTGCTGAACTTTACAAGCCTTTCGTTATCAGAAAACTAATTGAAAGAGGTATCGTAAAAACAGTAAAATCTGCAAAGAAAATTATAGATAAAAAAGAACCGGTAGTATGGGATATCCTTGAAAATGTATTGAAAGGACATCCGGTATTACTAAACCGTGCTCCAACCCTTCACAGATTGGGTATACAGGCTTTCCAGCCAAAATTGATTGAAGGGAAAGCAATTCAATTACACCCATTAGCGTGTACTGCATTCAATGCCGATTTTGATGGTGACCAGATGGCGGTACATTTACCGTTGGGTCCAGAAGCAATTTTGGAAGCACAATTGTTAATGCTTGCGTCTCACAATATCTTAAACCCTGCCAATGGATCTCCAATTACGGTTCCATCACAGGATATGGTTTTAGGATTGTATTATATGACAAAACACCGCATTTCAACACCTGAACATAAAGTTGTTGGTGAAGGCTTAACTTTCTATTCAGATGAGGAAGTGATTATTGCTTACAATGAAAAAAGAGTAGAGCTTAACGCCGGTATCAAAGTAAGAACAAAAGATTTTAACGATAAAGGAGAATTAGTCAATCAAATTTTAGAAACAACTGTTGGTAGAGTATTGTTTAACAAAGCAGTACCTGAAAAAGCCGGCTTTTTTAATGAAGTTTTAACTAAAAAGTCATTAAGAGATATCATTGGAAAAATTCTAAAAATAACAGATGTTCCAACAACATCAGCATTCTTAGATGATATCAAAGACATGGGCTATGATTACGCCTTTAGGGGTGGTCTGTCCTTCAGTTTAGGTGATATAATCATACCACCTGAAAAACATACAATGATTCAAGAGGCCAATGATCAAGTTGATGGTATCATCATGAACTATAACATGGGTCTTATTACAAACAACGAAAGGTACAATCAGGTAATTGATATCTGGACTTCAACAAACGCCGCTTTAACTGAACTATCAATGAAGCGTATCAGGGAAGACAAGCAAGGTTTCAACTCAGTATATATGATGCTTGATTCTGGTGCTCGTGGTTCAAAAGAGCAAATTCGTCAGTTAACCGGGATGCGTGGTTTGATGGCAAAACCAAAAAAATCAACTGCAGGTGGAGGAGAAATTATTGAAAACCCAATTCTTTCAAACTTTAAGGAAGGACTTTCAATTCTTGAATACTTTATATCAACACACGGTGCTCGTAAAGGACTTGCCGATACAGCATTAAAAACGGCAGATGCCGGGTATTTAACCAGAAGACTTGTAGATGTTTCTCAAGATGTTATTATTCAAGATCACGACTGTGGTACCTTGAGAGGTGTAGAAGTAGCTGCATTGAAGAAAAATGATGAAGTTGTTGAATCACTTTCTGAGAGAATTGTGGGGCGTATTGCACTCAATGATGTAATTGACCCAATAACAAGAGAAGTATATGCAAAATCTGGTGACCTAATTGATGAAGATAGTGCAGACAAAATAAATGAGTCTGCTTTAGAAACTGTTGAAGTACGATCAGCTCTTACTTGTGAAGCAGAAAAGGGAATTTGCACATTGTGTTATGGAAGAAACCTCGCTACCGGAAAAATGGTACAGAAAGGTGAAGCTGTGGGTGTAATTGCTGCTCAATCTATTGGAGAGCCTGGAACACAATTAACACTTAGAACATTCCACGTAGGTGGAGTTGCCGGAGGGGTTTCAGAAGAAAATAAATTATTAGCAAAATTTGACGGTATCGCCGAAATTGACGAGTTAACCACTGTAAAAGGTGAAAACTCTGAGGGACAAGCTGTAGATATTGTTATTTCCAGAACTTCAGAATTAAAAATTGTTGATAAAAAGACGGGGATAACTTTAAGTACAAATAACATTCCTTATGGTTCTCATATAGCAATAAAGAGTGGTGATAAAGTTTCTAAAGGCGATGTGATTTGTAAGTGGGATCCATACAACGGTGTAATTATTTCTGAATTTACCGGGAAAATTGCTTACGAAGACATAGAGCAGGGTGTATCTTATCAGGTTGAAATTGATGAGCAAACAGGATTCCAGGAAAAAGTAATTTCAGAATCTAGAAATAAAAAATTGATTCCAACATTACTTATTCAAGACAATAAAGGAAATACATTACGTTCTTATAATTTACCTGTTGGAGCTCATATTATGGTTGATGATGGGGAGAAGATTAAGACGGGTAAAGTACTGGTAAAAATTCCTCGTCGTTCTGCCAAAGCGGGTGACATCACAGGGGGTCTCCCAAGATTGACAGAATTGTTTGAAGCGCGTAATCCATCAAATCCAGCTGTAGTGAGTGAGATAGATGGAGTGGTTTCTTTCGGAAAAATTAAAAGAGGTAACAGAGAAATAGTCATTGAATCAAAACTTGGTGAGGTAAAGAAATACCTTGTTAAATTAACAAACCAAATTCTTGTTCAAGAAAATGATTATGTAAAGGCAGGAATGCCTCTTTCTGATGGATCTGTAACACCGGAAGATATATTACGAATCAAAGGACCTTCTGCAGTTCAGCAGTATTTGGTCAATGAAGTTCAAGAAGTATATCGTCTTCAAGGTGTTAAGATTAACGATAAACATTTTGAAGTTATTGTTAGACAAATGATGCGTAAGGTGAGAATCAACGACCCGGGCGATACTATTTTTCTTGAAGACCAATTGGCTCATAAGCTTGACTTCATCATCGAAAATGATAAAATATTTGGGATGAAGGTAGTAGAAGACGCCGGAGATAGTGAAACCATGAAGGCAGGACAGATAATTACAGCTAGAGATTTGCGTGATGAGAATTCAAGCTTGAAGCGCTCTGATAAAAATCTTGTTGTTGCGAGAGATGCTGTAGCAGCTACAGCAACACCTATACTGCAAGGTATTACAAGAGCATCACTTCAAACCAAATCCTTTATCTCTGCAGCATCCTTCCAGGAAACCACTAAGGTATTAAATGAAGCCGCTGTGAGTGGTAAAATTGACTACCTTGAAGGGCTAAAAGAGAACGTAATTGTTGGACATAAAATCCCAGCAGGAACGGGTCTTAGAGAGTATGATCACATTTTAGTGGGTTCAAAAGAAGAGCTCAGAGAGATGACAGAAGAAAAACAAGAAGTAAATTATAATTAGCAAATTCCCGCGAAAGCGGGAATCTGTTTTTTCATCAATACCATTTTTACCCATGGCAGATAATCAAAACAAACCAAAACAAGGTCAAATAAACATTGAACTTGATGAAACTGTAGCACAAGGAATTTACAGTAATCTTGCAATCATCAATCACTCAGTATCTGAGTTTGTAGTTGATTTTGTAAGAATAATGCCTGGTACACCTAAAAGCAAGGTAAAATCCAGAATTATTTTGACCCCTCAACATGCTAAACGTTTTTTAAAAGCCTTAAATGAAAACATCAAACGCTTTGAAAATACCCACGGTGAAATCAAAGATTTTGAACAACCACCCATTCCATTGAATTTTGGTCCCACGGGTGAGGCATAAAAAAAATCCAGCTATTATTGCTGGATTTTTTATTTAAAATACCTGTTGTTAATTATTTTTTTGCTTTCTCGGCTCTTTCAAATTCACTCACAAAATGTAATTTTACTTTAGGATATTTTTGTTGTGTCATTTGGAGTGTAAACTGTGAGTCTGCAAAAAATACTAATTGACCTCTTTTGTCTTTGGCAAGAAATTTATTCTTTACCCTTAGAAATTCTTTATATTCTTCACTTTTAGAATCTTCAGGATCTACCCAGCAAGCCTTGTAAACATTAAGATTTTCATAACTACACTTGGCGCCATACTCGTGTTCTAGACGGTACTGAATGACTTCAAACTGAAGTGCGCCCACAGTTCCAATCACTTTTCGTCCATTCATTTCAAGCGTAAACAATTGAGCAACACCTTCATCCATTAACTGGTCTATTCCTTTTTCCAGTTGTTTGGTTTTCAAAGGGTCTGCATTGTTAATATACCTAAAAAATTCTGGCGAAAAACTTGGGATACCTTTATATTGAATCAATTCGCCTTCAGTTAAAGTGTCACCTATTTTAAAGCTTCCGGTGTCATGAAGCCCCACAATATCACCGGGGTAGGAAAGATCCACAATTTCTTTCTTTTCAGCAAAAAAAGCATTGGGACTGGAGAATTTCATTTTCTTGTTATTTCTCACATGAAGATAAGACTTATTACGTTCAAATATTCCTGATACTATTTTGACAAATGCTAAGCGATCTCTGTGCTTTGGATCCATGTTTGCGTGAATCTTAAAGACAAATCCACTAAACTCTTTTTCATCTGGTTTTACGAGTCTAGAATCGCTTTCTTTAGGCTTTGGAGTTGGAGCAATTTCTATAAAACAATCAAGTAGTTCACGCACACCAAAATTGTTTAATGCCGAACCAAAAAATACAGGCTGTAAGGTTCCATTTAAATAGGACTCTTTTTCAAATTCAGGATATACTCCTTCAATAAGTTCAAGCTCCTCTCTTAATCTTTTAGCAGGTTTTTCTCCAATTAATTGATCCAGTTCGCCTGATTTTAAATTAGAAATCTCAATGGTATCTTCAATATCTTTTTTTGGGTCACCGGTAAATAAGTTTACGTTTTTTTCCCAAATATTGTAGATGCCTTTAAAATCATATCCCATACCAATCGGGAAGCTAAGCGGCGTGACTGTTAATCCAATTTTTTGCTCTATTTCATCAAGAAGTTCAAATGCATCTTTACCTTCTCTGTCCATTTTATTTATAAAAACAATCATCGGGATGTTGCGCATTCTGCAAACTTCAACTAGCTTTTCAGTCTGCTCTTCAACACCTTTTGCGACATCGATTACAACAATAACACTATCCACAGCTGTAAGAGTTCTAAAGGTGTCTTCAGCAAAGTCCTTGTGACCGGGAGTGTCCAAGATGTTTATTTTTATGTCTTGATATTCAAAGGCAAGAACGGATGTAGCTACAGAAATTCCTCTTTGGCGTTCTATTTCCATAAAGTCACTGGTTGCTCCTTTTTTTACTTTATTTGATTTTACAGCACCGGCTTCCTGAATGGCTCCACCAAAAAGGAGTAGCTTTTCAGTTAAAGTAGTTTTACCGGCATCAGGGTGAGAAATGATCCCAAATGTTCTTCTTCTCAATATTTCTTTTATAAAATTCATTCAAAAAATTTTGGCAAAGATAGACTTAGTTTTTAGTGATTTCAAATCGAAAAAGGAATATTTAATATTCTATATTTCTGACAATTTAAAAGTTGGTTAAGTACTGAAAATACGTATATATGCGTATAAATAAGATTGTTTTTCCTACATAAAAACTATTTAAAATTTAATATTTTATGTTGTTTAACGATACAATTTGTCATTTTGTCTAATAGTTGCTTTTTGGTAAATCCTTAACATATTTTCCTGCGTATATTTGACATCCCAAAAACTGTGTAGTTCAAAATGTGACATTTTTAAACAAGCAGTTTCTAAAGGGTCAATGTTAAACAAGAAAAATAATAAATATGATCTTAACTACTTTTAATAACTATGAGTTTTTCAAGAAAAATTCTAATTTCAAACTAGGCAGACTTGTTATTTTAGTCTTTTTTTTAATTCTTTCATCTACATTTTTAAATGCTCAAGACAAAGAAGGTATTGAAATATATAGTATTGAACAACTATCGCAAAATACTACTCTTAGATCTGTATTACCAAATTATGTTAAGCCAGAAAATATTATTCCATTGATAACTGAATTAAAGCCCTCTATTTTCTTGAATGGGGGTGTTTTAAAAGTTCGAGGAGAAAAACCTGTGAGAGCTTATTTAGATTTAAACTCACTTTCAAAACCTATTTCCAGAAATGTTGCATTTGACAATGTAGAATTAGTCGTTATAAATATTGAAAATCAAAGTGACTTGTTTTCAAAAATTAATCTAGATAATCTTTCTGGATTTACAAAACTCAAGTACATTCAAATAGTTTGTAGAGTTGACTGTAATCAAAATCAAATTTCAAACGCTTTAATAAGTTCATTAAAAAATTATGTAATTATATATAGTGTTGAAAAACAATCATAATTACACTTCCAAAATAAAACCGACATAAGATGAGAAATAATTACAATAAACTTAAAATTAATAATAAATACTTTTCCTTTTTATTATTGATTTCTCTAGTTTTAGGAAACTCACTACTAACTTTTGGGCAAGTTAGAGTTGACTTTGAGCCAAGAACAACACCTGCAGTTTTCAATGTAAAGGGTGATTTTTCCATGATTGGAAATACAAACCTTACATTGGTAAATTACTCTGATAACGGTACCAATGCTGCAGATATGGAGTATGTAGATATCGATAATGTGTCTGATACTTTTAATTCATCCTCTGCTAATTTAACTTTTTCTACTGAAAATGGAGCAGACCCAAATTGTTCAAGTATCGTTTATGCCGGCTTATACTGGACAGGAAGAGCTTCAGATGGAGCTTCAAGCCCAAATATTTTTGATGTAACTAAAGACATACCTGGTAATCCTATTCCAGTTAATAATAATCAAACTGTTGGTCATACTGATAATATTGATTTTTCAAATTTTGCGTTAAGTGTCTCTCGAGAAGGAGGTTCGAATAATCGCTATTCCAGATTTACGTTTACAGGAAATGGAAATACTTATAGGTTTGACTTTACAAATAATACCGGAACTAATAGAGTGCAACTTTCTGTCAATGGAGGTGGATTTGTAAATGTTCCTGTGAATTATTCTACCTCAGGATCTACCGGTATCGCTGTCCTAAATACTCCTTATGAAATAATAGACGGTACAGTAACAATTACTATTTCTGAATTAAGAAGACCTACATCTAGTAATAGTAATTCTAGTACGTATTTAGACAATTCTTTCGCTGAGGTAAATGTAAATGGTACAACAACAAGTACTACAACTATTACTAAGACTTTTGATAAAAGAAAAGTAAAATTTAAAGGGCCAAATTCAGCTAATTATACTGAAATTACAGCAAATCCAAGTGATATTTACTACCCAACAAATTCAGATGGGTTTATGTATTCGGGATATGCAGACGTAACTAGTTATGTTCAGCAAAATGGTTTAGGTGAATACTTTGTTGCAGACATTGCACTTGTAGAAGGTAATGGTGGTGGTACCGGTTATTACGGAGGATGGGGACTTGTTGTGGTTTATGAAAATGACCTTATGAACTATAGAGACGTAACTGTTTTTGACGGTCATTCTTATGTTGCAGGAAGTATCACTGCAGATTTTGAAATTCCTGTATCAGGTTTTAATACAGCACTTGCCGGCCCTATTAATATGAAGTTAGGTATGATGGCCGGTGAAGGTGACCGAGGCATTTCCGGAGACTTTTTTCAAATCAGAAATGCAGCAGATAATGCTTGGGAAACATTAAACCACGGCGGTAATTCTTCAAATAATTTTTTCAATTCTTCTATATTTACTGGAGGTAACACTAGAAATCCCAATTTGTTAAATAATACAGGGATGGATGTGAGCATGTTTGATGTTAATAACCCCGGAAACACTATAATTGGAAATAATCAAACATCAACTAAGTTTAGATACGGAACTACACAAGACACTTATGTGATTTTTAATATTACAATGTCGGTTGATGCCTATGTTCCTGAAACAGAGGCTATAATTTCAGCCACAAATATTAATGGTGTTCCTGCTTCATTACCACTTGAGGTTGAGCCGGGACAAGAAATGGAATTTGAAGTTGATTTACTTAACTTAGGGACAGAGCCTATAGATAATTATCAAGTCAAAATACCAATACCTTTTGCTTCAAGTTATGTGCCTGGAAGTGCAACTTCTTCTATATTCTTTGCTCCTGCACCATCACCAAATTTGATTTCTTTTGATCCAAATATGGGACCTAACGGTACACTAATATGGGATCTTGGAACTTTACCACTTCCTGTAAATACAGATGATGTTTTAGGTACGTTAAAATTTAAATTAAAAGCAACTGAAGATTGTTTGTTGTTACTGAATCCTGGATGTATCACAAATATTCCTGTAAATGGAACAGTTACCGGAGTCGGAGGTATTACAGGAGTTCCATTAAATAGTCAGGAGTTTATTCAAGGTTATGAAGATGGAACTTGTTTTGGGCAAACTATTTCAGCTCCTGTATTAATTGATGTGTTACCCGGTGATTTTGTAGCTCAAAATTGTCAGCAAACTTCAATTGAAACAGCTTTTACATTATGCTCTCAAGATTCAAGTGTTCCTGTATCTGTCATAAGTGACTCATTTCCTTCAGGATCAATATTTTATGATCAATTCCCGGGAGGTTCTCCCATAACAAGTTTCCCTGTAAATCAAAATATTACAACATATTATGCGCTTCCTGCTGGAGGTGCCCCGAATAGTTGTGTATTTGAATTTACAATAGAATTTTTCTGCGGTGATCCGGAAATAGAGTTATTAAAATCCGGTGCCTATGTTGATACTAACAATGACAACATAGTGAATGTTGGAGATCAAATTGAATATACTTTCACTGTCGAAAATACGGGGAATTTATTAGTTACTAATATTGTAATTAATGATGCAACTATTGGCGTTACAAACTTAGCTATCACTCCAAGTGATTTAGCTCCAGGCCAAACAGGCACAGCTACCTATTTTTATTCAATTACTCAAGCTGATATTGACGCAGGAGGAGTTTACAATATAGCATTGGCAACTGGTCAGGATCCTAACGGCGATGATGTTGAAGATGAATCTGAAGATCCAAATCCACTAGATCCGGGTGATCCAAATTATGACCCTGATTGTCCTGATTGTACATTTACTGAATTACCTCAGTCTCCATCGATAGAAATCATTAAGAGCGCCGACCCAAGCACTTATAGTGCAGCGGGCGATGTGATCACCTATACGTTAACGGTTACCAACACCGGAAACGTGACCTTGACTGATGTAGCAGTGAATGACCCCTTAACCGGCTTCACTACGACGATAGCTGAATTGTTACCTGGTCAGGTAGAAGTGTTCACCACGACCTACACCATTACTCAGGACGACGTTGACAAAGGCAGCGTATTGAACACAGCCACCGCCAGCGGTACCGATCCGAATGACAATCCGATAGAAGATGAAGACGATGAGACCATTACGGCGAATCAGACCCCATCGATAGAAATCATTAAGAGCGCCGACCCAAGCACTTATAGTGCAGCGGGCG
>CAXBNF010000036.1:0-17976 GCA_963977065.1 uncultured Flavobacteriaceae bacterium
AAGGCGGAGGCGTATCTAAATATAATGGTGAATCATTCGTTCATTTTACCGAGGCAGCCGGCTTGAGTAATAATAGTGTCAGGTCTATTTTAGAAGATAAAAGCGGAAACCTTTGGTTCGGCACTGATGGCGGGGGCGTATCGAGATATGATGGTGAATCATTCGTTCATTTTACCGAAAAAGAAGGCTTAAATAATAATAGCGTTTGGTCTATTTTAGAAGATAAAAGCGGAAACCTTTGGTTTGGCACTCAAGGCGGAGGCGTATCTAAATATAATGGTGAATCATTCGTTCATTTTACCGAGGCGGCCGGCTTGAGTAATAATAGAGTCAGGTCTATTTTAGAAGATAACAACAGGAATTTATACATAACTACAGTAAAAGGGCTTACGCAAATTAGCCCGCTCCCTGCTTCCCCCGAAGGAGGAGAAGTGTTTGCAATACAAGTTTTTGGCACACAAGATGGCCTTAAAGGATTAGATTTTTATCATAATTCTGCGTTTATCGATAGTAAAAACCGTGCCTGGTGGGGAAGCGGTAAGGGTTTAACTATGTTGGATTTAAACAAGTTTAATCCATCTGCTCAAATACCACAACCATTATTAAAACAATTAGATATCAATGAGCAGTTTCTAGACTACCGCAATATTTCAGATAGCCTGGGTAATGAAATAGCATTTAAAAGCGTGCAAAAATTTGAGAACTACCCGCTCAATTTAGAGTTGCCCTACCATAAAAACCACCTCACCTTTCATTTCGCTGCTATAGACTGGGCTGCTCCGCATAAAATACGATACAGTCACCGTATGCTGGGACTCAATGACAATTGGAGCAATCCTACAAGGGAAGCCAAAGCAGACTACCGTAACTTACCACATGGTACTTACATTTTCCAAATCAGCGCCATTGGCGAAAGCGGCGTTTGGAGTGAGCCATTTGAATATACGTTTACTATAAATCCACCTTGGTGGCAATCGTGGTGGGCTTATTTAGGATATACTTTACTTTTTTTACTAGCCTTACGCATTTTTAGTAAATATAGAGAACGCCACTTAAGAGCAGAAAAGGAGAAGTTGGAGCAAACGGTGGAAGAGCGAACTAGCGCATTAAAGAAAAAATCCGAAGAGCTTGTACATTCTCTCGAAGATTTAAAATCTACCCAATCTCAACTCATCCAATCTGAGAAAATGGCAAGTCTTGGAGAGCTCACTGCAGGCATCGCACACGAGATTCAGAATCCCTTAAACTTCGTCAATAACTTTAGCGAAGTGAGTAATGAATTGATTGATGAAATGAACGACGAATTAGACAAAGGCGATATTGACGAAGCCAAGGCTATTTCAGCAGATATCAAACAAAACCTCGAAAAGATCAACCACCACGGCAAACGTGCGGATGCTATTGTAAAAGGGATGTTGCAACACAGTCGCAGTAATAGTGGTACTAAAGAACCCACCGATATCAATGCGCTTTGTGATGAATATTTACGATTGAGCTACCACGGCCTCAGAGCCAAAGACAAATCTTTTAATGCCACATTAATTACCAATTTTGAAGACGGTCTTAAGAAAGTAAATGTAATCCCACAGGATTTAGGGAGAGTGGTTCTCAATCTCTTAACAAACGCATTTTACGCCGTAAATGAAAAGTCCTCTTTCGCTAAAGCTTCAGAGGATAAAAATTATGAACCAACGGTTTCCATTGCCACCAAAACGGTTGGAAAATATTTGGAAATCAAAGTTAAAGACAATGGCAACGGAATACCACAACATGTTGCAGATAAAATCTTCCAACCCTTCTTCACCACCAAACCCACCGGGCAAGGAACCGGATTGGGTTTGAGCTTGAGTTATGATATAGTGAAAGCGCACGGGGGTGAGCTGAGTGTGAAGAGCATTGCAGATAAAGGAGCTACATTTACTATTCAATTACCAAAAACATAATCAAACCACTATGAAGAATAGATTAATAATTTTCCTTTTGCTCATCATGCCAACAGTGTCGTTTGCACAGTATGACCAGGTTTACATCGATAGCCTGCAAACTACATTAAAAAATGCAGCAAACGATACCATTCGTTTGGAAATCAATAGACAACTTGGGTTTTATTTTCAAGATTCAGATCCTGGCATCGGACTGAATTATCATCAAGAACAGTTGGAGTTCGCGAAAAAGCTGAATTTAAAACTATGGGAAGCAGATGCCTATCAGCAGATTGCTTACTGCAATCGGATGTTAGAAAATTTGCCGGCATCCTACGAATCATATATGAGAGCACTAAAAATTGCCGAAGAACCCTCGAGTTCAGAGAATGGTTGGGGCTACCACAATTTCTCCTTTTCAAAAAGCCCCGATGATGCCAGGCAGTCCATTGTTGGGATGATTCATTACGAACTAGGGACACTCTATCAACGCACCCGATCATATGACGAAGTCCTAACTCAATTGTATAAGGCATTGCGCATCGGTGAGAAGCTTAAAAACAAAAAGATTTTAAGTCTGAGCAACCGTGATATTGGGTGGGTATATTTACAGCGCAATCAACTCGATTCTGCTTCTTACTATTTAAAAAAAACACTGTACCACTACGAGGATTCTCCTTATCAAGGCAATAAGGGAACACTTCATATTTTTATATCTCAATATTACGAAAAAGCGCAAAAATTGGATTCGGCAAAGGCTTCCGCTAAAACTGCTATGTCGCTTTCTGTGGAAGAAACTAAACTTGGGTCATTAACTGGTTCACAACTTTTGCTAGGCCGCCTATTCTTACAAACAAGCCAACTTGATTCTGCCCTTCTTTATACAGAAAAAGCTTTAAAGACGTCTCAATTGACAAATGATAAGCGTAGTGAAGGCGATGCTTATGTTCGGCTTGCATCCATATATAACTTACAGAAGCAAAATGAGCAAGCTTATGAATACTTGAATCGGGGAAAAACTCTTTTAGACAGCATTAATGGCGCATACATAACCAGGCTTTTGCAATTTCAAAATATTGAATTTGATCAAAAAATTCGATTACAGGAACTCGAAAAGGAGAACGAGCTCACAAAAAACAGGATTAGAACTGTTGCCCTGCTGGCCGTTTTGGTAATCTTTTTATTGATTGCCTTATTGCTCTATCGCAACAACAGGCAAAAGCAAAAGGCAAACAAAGTGTTGGAAGATACCCTTGCTGATTTGAAGACCACCCAAGCCCAACTCGTCCAATCAGAGAAAATGGCAAGTCTGGGAGAGCTCACAGCCGGCATCGCTCACGAAATTCAAAATCCGTTGAACTTTGTCAATAATTTCTCAGAAGTCAATAATGAGTTAATCGATGAAATGAATGAAGAACTGGAAAAAGGTGACCTTGACGAAGCAAAGACCATAGCTGCAAACATCAAACAAAACCTCGAAAAAATCAACCATCACGGCAAGCGTGCCGATAGCATCGTAAAAGGGATGCTGCAACACAGCCGCAGCAATAGCGGGACCAAAGAGCCCACAGATATCAACGCCCTTTGTGATGAATATTTACGCTTAAGCTATCATGGACTGCGAGCAAAAGACAAAGCTTTTAATTCGAAATTAATAACCAATTTTGAAGATGGTCTAAAGAAAGTAAATGTGATTCCTCAAGATTTAGGGAGAGTGGTTCTCAATCTCTTAACCAATGCTTTTTATGCTGTTAATGAGAAATCCTCTATCGCTAAAGCTTCAGAGGACATAAATTATGAACCAACGGTTTCCATTGCCACCAAAACGGTTGGAAAAAATTTAGAAATAAGAATAAAGGACAATGGTAACGGAATGCCACAAGAAGTTGTGGACAAAATCTTTCAACCATTTTTCACTACCAAACCCACCGGCAAAGGCACCGGATTGGGATTGAGTATGAGTTATGATATCGTGACTAAAGGTCATGGTGGCGCGTTAAAAGTAGAAACAGAACAGAATGTGGGAACAGAATTTATTATTCGTCTACCGATCAATGATTAAAATGATTAAATGATTTCACTGAATTAACTATGGCAGAATTAAAGTATAAGGATATTACAGAGAAAATTATAGGTGCTTCATTTGAAGTTCATAAATTTCTTGGTAACGGATTTCCAGAAGTTATTTATCAGAGAGCCTTGGCACATGAAATGAGTGAGGCTAAACTTTCATTTAAGAGAGAAATTGAACAAAACATATATTATAAAAACCTACCCAATCCCATTGGAAAAAGAAGAGCCGATTTTGTGGTTGAAGAAAAGGTTTTAGTCGAATTAAAAGCTGTAATAGAATTGAACGACGCAAGTGTTTCTCAAACGCTCAATTATCTAAAAGCCTATCAACTTGAAGTAGCACTATTAATAAATTTTGGAAGCAAAAGTTTAACCTTTAAAAGATTAGTATTGTGAAAATAACAACAAATATAATCCGTGCAATCAGAGTAATCCATTTAAAATCCGCGATATGAAGATATTAGTAGTAGACGATGAACACGATGTAAAAACATTGTTTCAACAACGATTCAGAAAAGAAATAAAAACTGGCACCATCAATTTTGCTTTTGCATTTTCAGGCGAAGAAGCCTTACAATACTTAGACAATAACGAGCATGAGGCTGTCTTGATATTATCAGACATTAACATGCCGGGGATGAGCGGACTCGATTTATTAGAAAAAATAAAAACCACCTATCTCAAGCCACCACCTGTGGTGATGATGATAACCGCCTATGGTGATGCCGAAAATTTCAATACCGCTAAAAGATTAGGTGCCGATGATTTTTTAACCAAACCCTTGGATTTTACTCTTTTAAAAGAAAAACTAAAAAATACTGCATTATGACAAAAATACTTGTAGTTGACGATGAAACAGATCTCGAAACTCTTATAAAACAAAAGTTCAGAAAACAAATTCGTGAAAAAGAATACGAATTTTTCTTCGCTATCAACGGCGTGGATGCCTTAAGCAGACTCAAGGAAGAACTTGAAGTAGATATTGTACTTAGCGACATCAACATGCCCGAAATGGACGGCCTTACCCTTTTGTCAAAACTTTCCGAAACAAAACCCTTATTAAAGTCTGTAATGGTCTCTGCATATGGCGATATGGAAAACATAAGGACCGCCATGAACAGAGGTGCTTTTGACTTTATTACCAAACCCATTAATTTTGAAGACTTAAACATCACTATAGAAAAAACCATCAAACACGCCAATCAAATTAAACAAACATTGCAGGCCATTAAAGAAAATAACATCTTAAAAATGTATGTGGACGAAAATGTCCTCAATTTTATGGGTAGCCGGGATTATGAAACTACCATTATGGCCAATGAAACCATTGAAGGCACGGTGATGTTTATTGATGTTTGTGGCTTTACTAAAATAAGTGAAACCGCTCCTCCCGATACTGTAGTGAAAATGATCAACAACTATTTTGACGTGATGGTTAAAGAAATTATTGAACAGCAAGGATTCATTGACAAATTCATTGGTGATGCTGTGATGGCTGTTTTTAGAGGTGATTATCATTTAGACCGTGCCATTGATGCGGCTTTGGCTATCCGCAATAAAATTAACAGTTTATCAAAACCCGAATCACTAAAAGACTTTAAACCCAAGGTGTCCATTGGCATTAAAAGTGGGGAAATGATTTCAGGAAACATTGGTTCTGCCAGTTTAAAACGTTTGGATTATACGGTTATTGGAGATACGGTAAATACCGCTGCCCGAATGCAGGATGCTGCAAAACCCAATCAGATTGTTATTTGTGAAAAATGCTATCTAAAAGTTAAAGAGGCTTTCCACTGCAAAGAAATAGGAACAATAACTTTGAAAAACAAAGAGGTAGCGACAACAATTTACGAGGTAATTGATTAAATTTACTCATAAATTAAATGTTTGACCCTATGGAAAAGAAAAGTAAACCGCCTAAGCAACTTGAAGAAGTTCACATCAAAAACAAACACACCGATGATCTTGTAGATCATTACTGGGGAAGCATCAATTATGTCGCATATTTAATTAAGGCTTCAGAATTAAAGGCCGGACTTATCCTTTCGTTTTATGGTATTCTATTAAACTTTATTTACCAAAGTGTGTCTTTGTTATTGGAAAAATTCCCCAATGATATTTTTATTTACATACTTTTAGGTCTTTGGTTTCTATGTATCGTGCTCTCTATTTATTATAGTGTAAGGTGTTTTATTCCCAGATTTGAAGCGAGGTTTGATAAAAACATTTTCTTTTTTAGAGATGTGATTTCAAAATTTGGAGATATAGATGAATATTCAAAAACCTTTTTTGAAATCAGTAAAGATGAAGACAGGTTATTTCATCAACTGGGGCATCAAATATTTATCATTTCAAAAATTGCCGATGTCAAGTTCAGATATGTGCAAAAGTCACTGCGGTTTTTGGCAGCCGGGTTGATTGTACTACTCATCGTTTTATTGTATTATTTTATTATTTCGATGCTCTGAAAAACCAATACCTATCAAATAACTATTTAATAAAAATTCAATTTCAATGAACAAGTTTTTTCTTATACTCATTATAAGCTCACTTTTCACTTTACAATCTGCTTTAAGTCAGAATACTGAAGATCGGGAACAGTTAACTAAAATGCTCCACAACTTTATGGAAGGTGCTTCAAATAATGACAAGGACACTCACGAGAACTTTTGGGCAGAAGACCTCATCTATACCAGTTCAAACGGGACACGTTTTGGAAAAGCCCAAATAATGGCTGGATTTGAGAACGAAACGGAGGTTTCAGATACACCTAAAACCATCTATACCGCCGAAGAAATCCAAATCAATCTCTATGACGATATGGCTATTGTGGCATTTAAAATGAAAGGAACCACAGGCGTTGAAGTACAATACTACCTCAACAGCGGTACATTTTTAAAACGCAAGGGACGTTGGCAGGTAGTGAATTGGCAGGCAACTAAAATCAATAAATAAAAAATGCCAACTGCAAAAAGCAGTTGGCATTTCATCTTAGCATAATTCAGGTTAATTATAATTTTTGAAAAACGAGGTTGTCTGTCGTTCCATCTCCACTCACGTCAACCAGTTCAATAACTGTGTTAGAAAAATCAGAAACATCCCAGTCGTCATTGAATTCATCAAAGGGTGGATTTTCACCAAACTCAAGGATTACATCCAGACCGTTACTGCTGTTTACAACACTCCAGCTTCCGTTAAATGTGCTTGTGCCATTTGTTGCAACAGCTGTTCCACCATTGTTAAATGTGACTTCATAACCGGTATAATCTGAAGTCTGGTTATTACCATCGTCAAGATAAGAGGCTACAAACCATGGACCGTTAACCATTATAGTAATCAAGTCCTGGGGATTGGCTCCTGAACAATCAGTATAGGGATTTCTGCCAAAGTTCAAGAGATCTGTACTTCCATCTCCTCCACTTATATCCATCAATTCAATAAGCGCATTTGAAAATGAAGTGACATCCCAGTCGTCGTTTAACTCATCAAAAGGGTCGTCATCTCCCGTGATTTCAAATTGAAGATCCAGATCCAGTCCGCTGCTGCTGCTTGTCACTACCCATACACCATTTACGGTGTTTGTACTGCTTGTGGCAACAACATTTTGATTGGAATCAAAGGTAAATTGATAAGAGGCAAAATAACAGGTTTCATTTACGCCATCGTCTTCGAGAAGATTTACGTACCAAACGTCTGTTATTAAATTTTCTATAAAGTTGGCAGAATTACTTCCACCTCCACCTCCTGTGGTTGGCGTGCGGGTAAAAGTTAGCAAGTCTGTACTACCATCTCCTCCACTCACGTCTTTTAATCTAATGATTTCGTTTGTAGCCTCAATGATATCCCAATCGTCATCCAATTCATCTAAGGGGTCAGATTCACCAAAGAACAAAACTAAATCCGGAGTACTGCCTGTAGTAATATTCCAGGTACCGTTTGTGGTTGAGTTATTCACTGTGGCAGTTGCTGTATTGTCTGTGGCAAAATCAAATTCATAACCGGCAAAATCTGAAGTCTCATCGGTATCATCAAAATAATAAGATACATACCAAACACCTTCGGTTAAAATTTCACTGAAATTTGTTGGCACATCTCCTCCACTTAAATCACACTCTAAAATAAGATTTTGTAGTTCCTGATTGTTGTTTACCTGAACAACACTTCCGTTTTGAAGAATTACAGAAATGGGGAACTCAATACTTATGGTTGTATTGGGTTCAATATTGGTAATAAACAACAGTAGTTCCACGTCATTATTCACAGTTTGAGACCCTGTTTGTTGATTGTTGCTGTCAAAAATCAAAAAAGTAATGGGATACTGAAAATCAATACAGGAAATAGAATTGGGCGTGTTAGAGCTTTCAGGAATTCGGTTTAATAAATTGAAAAGCTGAGAGTCATTGGTGATTGTTTCTTGCACATCATCAATTACAATTCCATCATCTGTTGAACAGGAAAGAAGAAGTAGAAAACTAAAGAGTGCAACTAGGGGCAAAAAGGCTGTTTTTTTCATAATTAAAAGTTTGAGTTATTTACTATTGAAACAAGTCAATAACAAATTACCCTACTCTTAAAATAAAAAGATTTAATCCTCTCTGGAAATTTTTGCGCCTATTGCCTGGAGACGCTCAACGATGTGTTCATAGCCGCGGTCAATTTGCTCAATATTGTGAATAATACTGGTTCCGGTAGCAGAAAGCGCAGCAATCAACAAGGATATACCGGCTCTTATATCTGGTGAAACCATTGTAGTAGCCTTTAACATCGATTGAAAATCGTGTCCAATAACAGTCGCCCTGTGCGGGTCACATAGAATAATTTTTGCACCCATATCAATCAATTTATCCACAAAGAACAAACGGCTTTCAAACATCTTTTGATGAATCAAAACACTTCCTCTGGCCTGTGTACAAACCACCAAAACAATACTTAATAAATCGGGTGTAAATCCGGGCCAGGGTGCATCGGCAATCGTTAGAATTGAACCGTCAATGTAACTTTGGATTTCATAATGGTCTTGCTCGGGAATGTAAATATCATCTCCACGCTTTTCTAGGGTTATTCCCAGTTTTCTGAATGTATCAGGGATGATCCCTAAATTTGCCCAACTCACATTCTTAATGGTGATTTCACTTCGTGTCATGGCTGCAAGGCCAATCCAGCTGCCAATTTCAATCATATCGGGCAATACCGTGTGAGTACAACCTCCAAGAGATTTCACACCCTCAATGACCAACAAATTTGAACCCACACCTGTGATGTTTGCCCCCATATTGTTGAGCATTTTACACAACTGTTGTAAATAGGGTTCACATGCGGCATTGTAAATGGTAGTGGTTCCTTTTGCTAAGACGGCTGCCATCACAATGTTTGCCGTTCCGGTAACAGATGCCTGATCGAGTAACATATAAGTTCCCGTTAATCCGTTTGGGGCTTCCACACCATAAAAACGCTCTTCTCGATTGTAGCGAAATTTTGCCCCCAGGTTGATAAATCCCTCAAAATGGGTATCGAGTCTTCGGCGACCAATTTTATCACCACCGGGACGTGGAATATACCCTTTACCAAAACGAGCCAGTAATGGACCTACAATCATAATAGATCCTCTTAAGGAGCTTCCCTCCTTTTTAAATAACTCAGACTCCAGATAGTCAAGATTTATGGCATCTGCCTGAAAAGAAAAGTGTCCTTTTGCAAGCTTTTCAATTTTGACCCCCAGATTACCTAAAACAGCAATGAGCTTGTTGACATCAATGATGTCTGGAATGTTTTTAATTTCTACTTTTTCGGGAGTTAATAATACGGCACAGAGTATTTGAAGTGCTTCATTTTTTGCGCCTTGCGGATGTATTTCACCTTTTAATTTGTGTCCGCCTTCAATTTTAAATAGTCCCATAAAAAATTCTGTTCTTAATAACGCTTTCGGGGTCTGTTGTTACTTTTAAAATTCTTTTTAGAAGTGCCTCCGTTGGAAAATTTCTTTTTACTTTTCATCAAATCTGATGCATTCGACAAATCCTCATCACTTTCTTTTAAATTGATTTTCCCTCCTGAAAGTTCAAACAAATGTCCAAAAATCACATCATCTTCAACGGTATCCTTATTCCAATTGAGGTATGATTTCTTCATATGATTTGCAATGGTCAAAATAAGTGCTTCTTTTTTTTCACCTTCCTCCCACTCATTGGCTACATCAATCATTCGTTTGATGTTGTTCCCATAAAAACGGTATTTAGGGTGGTTTTGAGGATAACCTAGTGGGTCTGGACGTTGCATTAAAACTTCCTTTTCAGGAATTGGAAATGGCGAATCTACATCGAGCTTAAAATCACTGATTATAAATAATTGATCCCAAAGCATCGGTTGAAAGTCTGGTACATCACGCAAATGGGGATTTAAATTTCCCATAACGGCAATAATACTTTTTGCAACCTTATTGCGTTCTTCACGGTTTTCAAGTGTAATAGCGTGATCGACCATTTTCTGGATGTGACGTCCATATTCAGGAATGATAAGTTTGGGTCGTTCTGTGTTGTATTCTAATTGATCTAACAAAATAATAAGTGTTTAATTTGAAGTGTAGTTTTTTTGCTCCGCGCAAAATAGTAAAAAAATGTTTCTTTATAGTTAAGCTAAAGCGAAATTATTCCCTCAATAGTTGAAACTTGGAGGTATTTTTCAATGACAGCGTCTGGATTTTTCATTCTCACTAAAATAGAAACACTCGTAAAGTTTCCCTTTGAAGAGGATTTGGTCTGAATTTTTGCATTCATCTCCTCAAAAATAACTTCAATCTGAGCCACTTTAACCTCATCTGATGGAATTATAAATTTATAAAGATACTCTGAGGGCCAAAGGGTATCATTGTTTAATTTCTCTTTTAGGTTTTTGTAAAATTCCTCCGTTTTTTTATCTAGATTCATAAATGCAAATCTTTTCTGCTAACTTTTTTCAATGCAAAGATACCATTTCAAATTCAATTCTTTTTCCGTATTTTGTAATATAAAAAATAGTTGCATTGAAACCAAACCGAATCGTCATTACCGGAGCCCCCGGAACAGGGAAATCATCTTTAATCAAAGAACTGGAATCTCAAGGACACCCCTGCTTGCACGAAATTTCAAGAGAAGTAATACTTCAAGCCAGAAAAGAGGGCTATGAACAATTGTTTTTAGAAAAACCACTCCTATTTAGTGAACTACTTATTGAAGGGAGAGTTAAGCAATATCATTCTGCAACAGCCTTAACAGATAATTTTCTATTCTATGACAGGGGTCTTCACGATGTGGTTGCCTACCTGCACTATGTGGATGAAAAGTATCCCGAAGAAATGCAACTCGTGTGCAATAAGCATAGGTATGATATGATTTTTATATTACCTCCCTGGGAAGAAATTTACACCTCAGACAACGAGCGTTATGAAAGCTTTGAAGAAGCAAAAAAAATTCATTACTATTTAGAAAGTGCCTATAAAAGCTACAACTATAAACCCATTCTCGTACCCATAGGCAGCATTGAAGAACGCGTCACATTCATTATCGATACTATAAACTCTTAAAATGACAAAACCCCTTGACATTCTTCAACAATATTGGGGTTTTACAAATTTCAGACCCTTACAGGAAGAAATTATTCAAAGTGTTCTTGATAAAAAAGATACGGTTGCATTGCTTCCCACGGGAGGAGGAAAATCTGTCTGTTTTCAAATACCGGCGCTAGTTGAAGAGGGAGTTTGTATTGTTGTTTCTCCATTAATTGCTTTGATGAACGACCAGGTGAATGCACTTACCAGAATGGGAATTAAAAGTATGGCACTCACAGGAAGTATTTCATATGCTGATTTAGACCGTTTGCTTGACAACTGCATCTACGGAAATTACAAATTCCTTTACCTTTCGCCAGAGCGGCTTCAACAGGAACTCGTGCAACATCGTATAGAAAAAATGCTTGTCAATCTCATAGCTGTTGATGAGGCACATTGTATTTCTCAATGGGGAAATGACTTTAGACCCGCCTATAAGAATATCTCTATTTTAAGATCAATAAAACCGGAAGCTCCTGTCATAGCTCTTACTGCCACAGCTACCCCCGAAGTTTTAACAGACACAATCAACGAATTGAAACTCAACAATCCTGTCGTTTTTCAAAAATCGTTTTTTAGAGAAAATTTGTCCTATCAAGTTTGGAAAGAAGAAGACAAATACTACCGACTTGAACACCTTTTAAAAGAAAATGAATCGGCAATAATCTACACCCGAAACAGAAAAAGCACTGAAGAAATAAGTAAATACCTTAATCTCAAGAGGATTCACACAGCCTTTTTTCACGGAGGAATCTCGGCTGAAGATAAAAAAACAAAGCTGCAAAACTGGCTTAATGGAACCACGCCTGTTATGGTTGCTACCAGTGCTTTTGGAATGGGAATTGACAAAGCCAATGTACGCACAGTCATTCATTTGGATTTACCCGAGAGCTTAGAAAGTTATTTTCAGGAAGCCGGTCGTGCCGGAAGGGATAGTGCCTATTCTAAAACGATTTTGCTCTATAATGAAGCTGATAAAGCGCAGGTAAAAAGACAGTTTATAAGCACCTTACCCACAACTGAATTTTTAAAACACATCTATAAAAGGTTGTGCAATCATTTTTATATCGCATATGGTGAAGGTGAGTTTACAACTCATTCCTTTAATTTTGAAAAGTTTTGTCTGCAGTATGAGCTTCACACAATGAAGACATACAATGCCATCCAGACGCTGGACAGACTAAGTATTATCAAACTTTCTTTTGAGTTTGGAAGAAAAACGGAAGTGCAGTTTCTAATCCCTTCAAAACAGGTGATTGCTTATCTGGATTCCAACTTGAAAAACGCCATTATTGGTAAAACAATTTTAAGAATTTATACAGGTGTTTTTGAAAAACAAACCGCCATTGACCTCGAACTCATCGCTTCAAAAAGCGGGCAAAGCACAAAAGAAATAATTGAAACCCTAAAGCAATTTGAAAAAGATGAAGTGATTTCACTAAATCTCGCCACAACAGACACATCACTTACATTTATTGAGCCTAGAGAGGACGACAGAACCATCAACAGAATTGCAAAAACGGTAGAACGACTCAATTCAAATAAGAAAAAACAGGTGAATGCTGTATTGGCTTATATTGAAAATAATACCGTATGTAAAAGTATCCAACTGCTCCACTATTTTGGTGATTATTCTGACACCCCTTGTGGAATTTGCAGCGTGTGTGCAAATCAACAAAGCCTGCCCTCAAAAAAGGAACTCACACTTATTTCCAGGGAAATCTTAGTTCTTTTAGAAGAAAACACCTTTACTTCAAGAGAAATTTGTGAAAGGCTTACCTTTGCAGAAGCCAAAGTGATTTTTGTACTTCAACAATTACTTGACGCTAATAAAATCAAATTGAACCTAAATAATAAATACAATTTAATTTAATGCAAGACTTAAGAATCGTCTTTTTTGGAACACCCCACTTTGCTGTTACTACCCTTAAAACCCTTGTTGAAAACAACAGAAATGTTGTGGGGGTCATAACCGCACCAGACAAACCCGCAGGTAGAGGAAGACATTTAAACCAATCTGCTGTAAAGGAATATGCGCTTACGCGAAATTTAAAAATACTACAGCCCACCAATTTAAAAAGTGAAGAATTCTTTGAGGAATTAAAAGCACTCAAACCCGATTTGCAAATTGTTGTCGCTTTCAGAATGTTGCCACAATCAGTATGGAGTTTGCCAAAGCTTGGAACTTTTAATTTACACGCTTCTTTATTGCCACAGTACAGAGGAGCTGCTCCCATCAACTGGGCGATAATAAATGGAGAGTCCAAAACGGGCGTAACCACCTTCTTTATAGATGATAAAATTGATACCGGTGAAATCATAGAACAAATGGAAGTACCCATCTCACCCTCAGACAACGCCGGGAGTCTCCACGATAAATTAATGGTCACAGGTAGTGAGCTCGTCCTAAAAACGGTCAACTTAATAGCTTTGGGAAAAGTACAAACTCAAAAGCAACAAAACAGTGAACCTTTAAAAACTGCTTACAAACTCCATACTGAAAATACAAAAATTGACTGGAATAAGTCTGTTGAAGAAATTCACAATTTGGTTAGAGGATTGAGCCCTTACCCCTCTGCCTGGTCCTACTTTGTAAATGGAACTGAGGAAATGACCGTTAAAATCTATTCCACCCTTCCAGAAATTACAAGTCACACTGAGCAAACTGGTGTTATAATAAGCACAAAAAAAGAATTAAAAGTAGCTGTTAAAGATGGATACATTTATGTGAAAGAAATACAGCTTCCGGGCAAAAAAAGAATGGCTATAGTTTCTCTTTTAAATGGATTTAAAATTGAAAATGGAGCAACTATGCGCTAAAGTCTTACTATTGTTGACCTCATCAAAAAAGCAAAAAAACACCTAAGTTTATTAACAAAGAGCATAAGTTATTAACAAAAACCCCGATTTACCGCGTGATTGCTTGCGTGAACCGATAATCCGATTAAATTTGTAGAGCGAAATAATTTACGTTTAACCAACAATTTAATTTAAAAACAAATTTTATGAACAAATCAGATTTAATCGATGGAATGGCAGCCGATGCCGGAATCACAAAAGCAGCTGCAAAAAAAGCATTAGAATCTTTCTTAGGAAATGTTCAAAAATCTCTTAAAAAAGGAAACAGAGTCTCTTTAGTAGGTTTTGGTTCTTGGTCAGTTTCTAAAAGAGCTGCAAGAGAAGGAAGAAATCCTCAAACAGGTAAAACAATTAAAATTGCTGCTAAAAAAGTGGTTAAGTTCAAAGCAGGAGCTGATCTTCAAAAATCAGTAAATTAAGTTACCGCTTAAAACTTATTTCAAAGCTCTATTTTTTAATAGAGCTTTTTTTTATTTACAAGATTTTGACTTTTTGTTTTTATTTCATTTAAAAATTAACTAGTTTTAATCTACTTATCATCGAAATATGACATCATTAAAACCAACTAAAGGATATTTACTTGTTGCTGAACCCTCTATTATTGGCGATGTTTCATTTAACAGATCTGTGGTTTTAATCGCAGAAGAAAATGAAAGCGGTTTTATTGGTTTTATTTTAAACAAACCATTAGAATATACCATCAATGATCTTATTCCATCTATCAATTCTCAAATTGTTGTCTATAATGGTGGACCCGTAGAGCAGGATAATATGTATTTTATTCATAAAGTTCCAGACTTAATTCCAAATAGTATTGAAATTGCCAATGGGATTTACTGGGGTGGAGATTTTGAAACAGTGAGCGACCTCATTGAAAATAAAATGATTCAGGAAAAAGACATTCGTTTTTTTCTTGGATATTCAGGATGGGATGCGAACCAATTGGAAGATGAACTTGCCCTAAATAGTTGGGTTGTCGTTAAAAATAATTATGAACAAGAAATTTTTTCCAAAGACAATGCCTCGTTTTGGAAAGAAAAAATGCGTGAGTTTGGTGGCGATTATATACTCTGGTCAAACGCACCTGAAAACCCAAACTTCAACTAACCCAATCGAATCTTCACGTTTAACTTTGTTACCAAATCCTTTGAAACTTGGGTGTCATACTCCTTTTTTCGGTATTTTGATATGGGCTGAATCCCTGTGATGACATTGGTAATAAAAAGTTCATCTGCCTTTTGAAGTTCAAATGGCGAAATCGTGGTTTCTTCAAACCTATAATCAGGCAATTGTTTTGCCATATCAAGAATTTGCTTTCTTAAAATTCCTCGTAAGCAACCATCAGAAATGGGTGGTGTTTTAATTGTATTTCCAAAAACTAAAAATAAATTTCCGTTAAGGGCCTCCACTACCATCTTGTTCTCATTGAGCAACAAACAGTTGTCGTAGTGATTTTCCGATGCGAAAATACCACCAAGAACGTGAAGCAATTTGTTGTTTGATTTTATTGTAGAAAGCAAACCTGAGTTGAGATAGTAATCCTTAAACAACTCGATTTCATAAGGCTTTGAATTGTGCAGATAAAAAGGAGTTTCCAGGGTTGCTGAGGTAATTAAAAAAGAAACTGAGGGGTTTGTGGGTGTATATAAACCACCTTCATTGCGATAGACGGTAAGTCGGGCTTTGGTTGCTTGTGCACCTGGATGTGCAGCATTTATAGTGCTTAATATTTGTTCCTCAAGATATTCCATAGTGAAATTCATGGGTATATCCATTCGCATAATGCGCATCGATGCCATTAACCGCAAATAATGGTCTTCCCAAAAAAGAATCCTTCCTGTTGAAATGCGCAGGGTTTCAAAAACCGCATCACCATAAAAAAGGCCACGATTGAAAGGCGAAATTTTAGCATCTTCTTCAGTAAGTATTTTTCCGTTTAAATTAATCATAAAAAAAGCCTCGTATTATAAAACGAGGCAAAGATACAAGGTTTATTTTTGGATAGTTTAAGTAGAACCTAAAATGTGTTTTAGTTCTGAAACCAGATTGTCCCAAAGCATTTTATTCTCTTCAAGTTCATCTTCCGTTGAGAAATCGGTAATCATTAGTGAAACATCTTTTGTGATTTCGTCCACTTGAATACGCATTTCAAAGAAGGTATCCTGGTCTTCATCTTCCAGCCATTTAAACTTGATGCGCTCTTCATTTTTTTTACCCATCAGTTTTGCTTTTTCTTCAGAGCCATTCCAAATGAAGGTAAAGATTTCACCACGTGAATTCACATTTTCTGCATACCATTCAGACAATCCTGAAGGAGTTGATATATATTGATAGAGTAGAGCCGGGGACACCTGTATAGGAAACTCCATCTCAAATTTTTCTTTGGCTTCCATGTTCTTAAAAGTTAGTTGACGCACAATATAGATATTAAATTGAAAATAGAAAAGATTTTAAAAATTATTTTATCAAAATAAAGCTTTGTGGGGGTGTAAATTGTTTTTATATTTGCGCTCTCAAAAATGGGGTTTGAGATTCCCGCCTGCGCGGGAATAGATGGCGTGGTAGCTCAGCTGGTTAGAGCGTCGGATTCATATCCGCCAGAGGCGGACGGGGAATCAAATAACAAAATAATGTTTGAGTAACGTTCTTTATTTAATACGTTTTAAGATATATAACGAGATTCCCGCCTACGCGGGAATGAATGGCGTGGTAGCTCAGCTGGTTACCTGCCTGCCGTACCGACAGGTAGGCAGGGAGCGTCGGATTCATATCCGCCAGAGGCGGACGGGGAATCAAATAAGAAAATAATGTTTGAGTAACGTTCTTTATTGAATACGTTTTAAGATATATAATGAGATTCCCGCCTACGCGGGAATGAATGGCGTGGTAGCTCAGCTGGTTAGAGCGTCGGATTCATATCCGCCAGAGGCGGACGGGGGTTCAAATAAGAAAATGATGTTTGAGTAACGTTCTTTATTGAATACGTTTTAAGATATATAACGAGATTCCCGCCTACGCGGGAATGCATGGCGTGGTAGCTCAGCTGGTTAGAGCGTCGGATTCATAACCCGGAGGCCGGGGGTTCAAGTCCCCCTCACGCTACACAAAATCCCCTTTGATTCAGGGGATTTTTTAATTTTATAGAATGCAGGAGTTTGTGACATATGTATTGTACTCTTTAAAATTCAATAAAATATATATTGGATATTCCTCTTCATTAATACAACGGTTCTATTCTCATAACACATTTTCAAATAAAGGCTTTACTGTTAAATACAGACCCTGGATTGTTGTTTATACTGAGTTCTTTAAAAATAAAAATGAAGCTATGAAAAAAGAAAAATGGCTTAAGTCTGGGGTTGGAAGAAAATTTATAAAGGAAAAAATAATCCCACTATATAAAGAATAAACGGAGGATTCATATCCGCCAGAGGCGGACGGGGGTTCAAGTCCCCCTCACGCTACAAAAAAATCCCCTTACATTAAGGGGATTTTTTAATTTTATAGAATGCAGGAGTTTGTGACATATGTATTGTACTC
>CAXBNF010000037.1:0-17419 GCA_963977065.1 uncultured Flavobacteriaceae bacterium
ACATCAGCAGTGCAGATGCAACAACTGTAAAACGATTGATTAAGAAGTAATTTTTAATTACTCATAATTAAAGAAAACCCCTGAAGTGAAAGCTTCGGGGGTTTTTATTTTCATACTATTTTGTTTTATAAATATTAATAAGTTTTCAAGAACTACTTGTCTAAAAGTATGTATTTTTGTAAACAGAAAATTTCTTAAAAATTTATAATATGTCAGAGAATATTGAAAGAATAAAATGTCTTATCATTGGGTCTGGACCTGCCGGTTATACGGCAGCTATTTATGCAGCAAGAGCAGATATGCACCCTGTTATTTATACTGGTATGGAACCCGGAGGGCAACTTACAACGACTACTGAAGTAGATAATTTCCCAGGTTATCCTGATGGAGTTGATGGCCCCACAATGATGGTTCATTTACAGCAACAAGCAGAGCGCTTTGGAACTCAAGTTAGAATAGGAATGATTACTGCTGTTGAATTAAGTAATGAATTGGGAGGTATTCATAAAGCTACTGTTGATAATTCAAAACAAATTGAAGCAGAAACTGTTATTATTTCTACAGGAGCTACTGCAAAATACTTAGGTTTACCCAGTGAGCAAAAATTAAGAGGTGGAGGAGTTTCTGCTTGTGCTGTTTGTGATGGCTTTTTCTATAAAGGACAGGAGGTAGCTATTGTTGGAGGTGGCGATACAGCTGCAGAAGAAGCAACCTATCTGGCAAATATTTGTAAAAAAGTAACGATGCTTGTAAGAGGTGACTCCATGAGAGCCTCAAAAGCGATGCAACATAGAGTTACATCAACTCCTAATATTGATTTGCGATATAACACAGAAGTTGACGAGGTGTTGGGAGATCAAGTAGTAGAAGGTCTAAGAATGATAAATAATGAAACCGGAGAAAAAGAAGAGATTGAAATTACCGGTTTGTTTATTGCCATTGGTCATAAACCCAATACAGATATTTTCAAAGGACAAATTGATATGGATGATATGGGTTATATCATTACCAAAGGGAAATCTACCAAAACAAATAAACCCGGAGTTTTTGCTTCAGGTGATGTGCAGGACAAAGAGTACAGACAAGCAGTAACCGCAGCAGGTACTGGCTGTATGGCGGCTCTGGATGCAGAACGTTATTTGTCAAGTATAGAGAAGGAAGTAACTGCTTAATATTTTTATAAAAAATTAACAAAGAGCCGGAGAAATCCGGCTTTTTTTATTTTTTAGGAGTACTATCTCCGACCTTCTTAGGTCTAATGTTGAATTTTTTTCTTTTAGGTCTTAGTTTTCCAAAAGTTCCTAAAATTATTTTACCTCTTCGTGTTTTTTTATCTCCTTTTCCCATAATGATAGATTTTTGTTAATAAAACCAATATAATAAAAAAGACCCATTTTTAAAAAAATAGGTCTTTAGATTTTTCAATATACGAGTTTTAGAAATTCAATGTCACATCAAGTTCAAAATCATCATAAATTGTATTATCGCCTAAATTATCAAAAAAGCTTCCTGAGCCATATCTTACATTGAATTTAGTTCTATCAATTTTAAGACTTGCTGTGGCAGTGTTTCCATCCATTTTGAGTAAAAAAGCGATGGGCTCTGTGGTGCCTTTGATGGTGATGTCACCATTGATGTAATACCCCTCAGCTGTTTTGTTTCCGCTTTTGATAACAAGGGTAGAGGTGGGGTGATTAGCAACACCAAAAAAGTCGTCAGATTTTAAATGTCCTTCAAGTTTTCCTTTGCTATCACCTTTCAAATCTTCGACAACGATTGATGTCATATCTATAACAAATTTTCCACTAACAATTTGTTCTCCTTCAAGAGTCATTGAGCCTTCTTTCAGGTTTATTGATCCATAATGTGAACCGGTGATTTTCTTTCCTTTCCAGTTAATTGCGCTTTCTTTTACTGTCATTTCTTTTTCCATAGGTTTTGTAAATGCTACTGTTGATAAAATTAATACTGAGGCTCCAATGCCTTTAAAAATGTTTGTTTTCATAATCTTGAATTTTAATTGTATATACAAATGTTAAGTTAAAAAAATATTATTTAAGTTTGTCTAATAGGGTATTTAATGTAATTAATTCATTCATTGAAAAGTCTTTAAGAATTTCATTATTATTTGTTAAGGTTAATGGATCAATTTCTTCTAATAAACTCAAGCCATTGTGAGTTATACTAATTTCAACCTTTCTTCTGTTGCTTTCACAAATATTTCTTTCAGCAAAACCCTTTTCGATTAGTTTATCTACAAGCCGAGTGGTATTACTCATTTTGTTAATCATTCGCTCTTGAATTGTGGATAGGTTTGCCGGAACTCCTTTTTGACCTCTAAGAATTCGTAAAACATTATATTGTTGCATAGAGAGGCCATAAGGCTTTAACATCTCAGCTACTTTTTCCTCTACAATTCGGCTGGTGTACATAATATTTAATACCGTCTTTGTATGAGGGTTTAGGGGAACTGTTGATTTTATTGCTTCTTCAATATTCATAAATGTAACTACAATAATTGTATGTACAAATATATGAATTTTATACCCAACAAAAAAACATTAACACTAATTTAGCACACTTGTTTACTGAATAAGAATGCTAAAGAGCTGTTAATATTATTGATACAGTCTTTAAAATTATTACATTTAACTTTCAAATTTTAAAATGAAATTAGCAAACAGTTCATACTTGTTGATTTTAATTACACTATTTTTTTCAGTTTCCTGTAAAAATAGTTCTGAAACTAAAAATCAAGAAATTGTAGAGGAGGAGCAAAGCATTCCAATTTATGATTATGACGGATTTAAATATTTGTTAGATTTTAATGATGAAAAAACTTATATCGTAAATTTCTGGGCAACCTGGTGCAAGCCCTGTATTAAAGAGCTACCCTATTTTGAAGAAATTAAAGAGAATTATAAAAATAAGAATGTTGAAGTAATCTTAGTAAGTCTTGATTTTTCCGAAAAATTAGAAAGTCATGTAATTCCTTTTATTGAAAAACACAATTTAAAATCCAAAATTGTTTTGCTCGATGATGTAGATAGCAACAGTTGGATTCCCTTAGTATCAGAAGAATGGAGCGGCGCAATACCTGCAACAATCATTTATAATAAGAATGAAAGAAATTTTTATGAACGTACATTTACCTATGAAGAATTAGAAACAGAATTAAATAAACTATTATGAAATGCCCATTTACAAAATCGTAAACCAATCCAAAAATGATTATATGGGCATTCCATCTGACAAATTAAAAACAAATAAATATATATAGATGAAAAATCAAAACAACTTTTTTATGACTATACTAGCACTTGTTGTTATAAGTGCTGGATTATTAAGTTTCACAAAATCCAATGATAATAAAGGTTATGAAGTTGGAGATCTAGCCACAGATTTTAAACTTAAAAATGTGGACGGTAAAATAATATCACTTTCAGATTATAAAGACGTGAATGGATATATTGTTATTTTTAGTTGTAATACCTGCCCTTATGTGGTTGCTTATGAAGATAGAATGATAGACTTACACAATAAATACAACAAAAAGGGATTTCCTGTTATTGCTATTAATCCTAATGATCCCGAAATCTCACCCGGGGACAGTTTTGAAAAAATGCAAGAACGCGCCAAAGCAAAAAACTTCCCTTTTGCATATGTTTTTGACGAAAAACAAGAAATATTTCCTCAATATGGAGCTACTAGAACACCTCAGGTGTACCTTTTGGAAAAAACAAGTCAAGGTAACATTGTAAGATACATTGGTGCAATTGATGATAATTTTAAAGATGCTGCCGCAGTTAAGGACAAATTTTTAGAAAATGCCATTGAGGCAATAGTTAACAAAAAAGTAGTTCCTGTAAAGACAACCAGAGCTATTGGATGTACAATTAAGGTAAAGTCATAATTAGGGTCTCTTATTTATCTCGTTTAAGCATATTCATTTTTTAACCGAAAACTATAAGGTTTTCGGTTTTTTTGCGTTAATAAAAATCAAATCCATTAAATTTTAAAATTTTAGACAATGCAAGAAATAAACGCAACACAGTGGCAAGAAAAAATTGTAGAAGATGTCAATGCAGTAATACTTGATGTGAGAACTGATGAGGAATGCCAAGAAGGTATGATTCCCGGTTCCAGGCAGTTGAACATTCTTGACCCCGCTCTTTTTATGGAAAAAGCACAGCAACTGGATCCTACAAAAAAATACTATGTTTATTGTCGCTCAGGAGGAAGAAGTGCGCAAGCGTGTGCTGTTCTTCAGTCCCTTGGAATTAAAAATACCTTTAACTTAATTGGCGGTATCACTGAATGGGATGGCCCAATTGAATAATTAAACGACTATGGCAAAATCACTATTTTTTAGGTTTTTATTTGTGTTTTTTGTGATGGTCTCTTGCCAAAATGATAAGGATATGCAAATTCAAAAAATTACAGCAGATCAAATGCTTGAAGCAATTGAATTTGAATCCATTCAATTAATTGATGTAAGAACACCAGAGGAGTTTAAGGAAGGGAGTTTAAAAAAATCTCAAAATATTTGTATTACAAATGAAGATTTTAAAGCTCAAGCAGAAAAACTCGATAAAAATAAACCTGTTTATTTATACTGCAAATCTGGTGTAAGAAGCGCTAAAGCTGCAGAAGTATTAAAAGAAATGGGTTTTAAAATAATTTACGAAATGTCAGGAGGTATTCAAGTTTGGAAAGAGATGGGATATGAAACTATGACTGAAACTGGAAAGTCATAAATCAATATAAAAATATACACAAAAAAAAACCGACAGATAGCTGTCGTTTATATATATACTAATGCTTTAATAGCGTGTGATTAAAGCTACATTTTGAAATTTCTTCAACTCATCACCAGATAGAAATACCGTATCACCTCCAAAAGATAAATTGTGCTCAATCATCTCATCTACAACATCATCACAAATGCCTTTTTGATTTCTTTCAAACTTGTCAACCAGCATGATTTCATCTCCGGCAATGAGGCCCGGTTGAAAATAGCCTTTCTTTACAAAAAGTGTTTGACCACGACCTTCACGGATTGCTTTCCAAATTTCATTGATATCACTTAGGAAATTTCCTGAACCAACAGCACGCCCAAGCTCTTCAACTCTTTCTGCATTGCGTTTTCTATTAATTTCGCGTACAGCTGGCCATACATCATCTATAATATGGTGAATTTTTGCATTTTCATTACCTCGGTTTTTATTGAGATAGCCCATATACATTTCTTTTCGGTCAGCTACTTTCATGTAATGAGTGTAATTCCTTTCATCTGTAATAATCATTACAGGAAGGGGATGGTTTTTGATTGCGGTTTGAACTTCCTTATCAATTCGGTTAAAAAACTCTTCAATCAATTTTTCATCAGAGCCCGCTGTGTTTCTTTCCAGTTTATCGGTATTGTATAGTGTTTCATTTTGGTAAGGAAAGTTTCCTTTAACTTCAACAACAGCTTTGTCATTCATCCCTTCGATGAGTCTTGCGTTATTCCGGCTTAAAACCAAAGTATAATAAGCCTCTTGCTCGTGCTCAGCTCTTACAAGATCACGTGTTGCAAAGGTGTCATCAATCACAACCCTGTCAGTCACATTGATTGCAAGTCTTGTATATTCTATCATTTCAGGGTTTACAAAAATCAATAAACTTTCAAGATTCTCCCTGTGATCTATAGAATCAACAACTTCATTGAGCTTTTCCATTATGGGCCAAACAAAACGTTTTTCATAATCATTGTATAGACGCTTTTCAGCATTTTTTACTAGGTTTTTAAGGCGCAATGGATCTCCTTCATTTTCAGGATGAGTTCTGTGTGTACTGCAAATAATTGTTACACAAGCCTCGCCTTGAATATTCTTTACTTTTTTTAATAATGTGTTCATACTACTTTTGGTTCTTTAATATTAAAATTTTGAACCCTTAATATAGATATTTTCAAAGAAAAATTGGGCATGAATGCGCTATTTAAGTAATATTTAGCACATTGAATGACCAATTTAGTAATTAAAATAATAACCATTCATAAACATCTACTTTTTTATCTTTACAACTTAAGAAAAGCAATATGAAAAATATTTTTATCATCGCCGTTATTTGCATTTATAATCTTTCCTATTCTAATACCATTGAGGATTGGGGGCAAACTGGTCATAGGGTAGTGGGTGAAGTTGCGTCAATTCATCTTACTGAAAAAGCCAAGATGGAAATAGATCAACTCCTAAACGGAATGTCGCTTGCTGTGGCATCTACTTATGCTGACGAAATAAAAAGTGATAGAAGATATGATTCATACAGGCCCTGGCATTATGTGAATATCCCTTTTGATAAAAACTATTTAGAAATTTCACCTAATGAAGATGGTGATATCATAAAAGGAATTGAGTATAGTATTGAAGTTCTAAAAGCCGAAGACTCCTCCAAGGATGACAAATCATTTTATTTAAAAATGCTTATTCATTTAATTGGCGATTTACATCAACCGCTACACTTAGGACTTGAAGATGATAAAGGGGGTAATGACTTTCAAGTGAGATGGTTTAATGAAGGCACAAACTTGCATCGCGTTTGGGATTCAAATATGATAGACAGTTACCAAATGACTTATACTGAATTGACATACAATTTACCAAGAATTACTGAAGAAGAAAAACAAAAAATTCAGGAAGGTACTTTACTGGAGTGGGTGGAAAGTGAGCGCGAGTTAACTAAAAAAGTGTATGAAAGTGCAACCACAGGCGAAAAATTGGACTACCGTTATATGTATGACCATTTTTCGACCGTAAAAATTCAGCTTCAAAAAGGCGGCTTGCGATTGGCAAAAATTCTCAATGAAATCTTTGGTTAACGCTTCGAAATTTTATTACCCGAAATTTGTTTTTGACGACTGCATTTAAATCGTTTGGCCGCATCCTTTCTCAGCTTTTGATGTTTGGTAGCCCTTCCCTGAACACGTTCCCGCCACATCTTGAAGCTGGACGGTTTTATTTCTTTTCGCATAAGCGCAATCACATCCTGTTCGCTCAAGCCAAACTGGAAAGTGATGGCTTCAAAAGGCGTTCTGTCTTCCCATGCCATTTCTATGACGCGGTCGATTTCAATGATGGTTAATTCTTTCTTCATAGCAGGAGCTAAAATAAAACTTACCCTTTCAACATAAAAAAGTTTATCATTTTATTAACCGAAACGTCAAATTGATACGTGGTCC
The DNA here is from genome assembly GCA_963977065.1 of uncultured Flavobacteriaceae bacterium. Lineage (GTDB taxonomy): Bacteria > Bacteroidota > Bacteroidia > Flavobacteriales > Flavobacteriaceae > Planktosalinus. The sequence continues at coordinate 7,223 of CAXBNF010000037.1, forward strand.
TACTTCGCGCGCAGTTTTCGCTAATTGATGTTTCCAAAAATGCTGTGTGCTGCCTTGCATTAAGAGTAAACTTCCGTGAGCGAGTTCGATTTTAGTTTTTAGATGTTTATCATTTTTGTGCTTTAAATGAAACCAACGCACTTCACCCAAACTCAAAGAGGCAATCGCCGGGTTTGTTCCCAATTCTTTTTCATCATCACTATGCCAGCCGTTTGAGTCACTGCCGTCCCGGTATAAATTTAAAAGTACTGTTGTAAATGATAAACCTGAAACTGATTCTATGTCTGCTTTAATTTCTTTTAGTAACGGTGTAAACGGTTTTGGAAACATCGTGATATTTGAATACGAATAGGGCTTTTCATTTTCTGCATACAGCGCTGTAAGTCGTGGTTGTTTGTAGGTTTTTCCGAAAACTTTTATGTCATCCTGTTGCCAAAAGGTCTCTTTCAGTAGCGTTTCAAACATTTTTGAAGCAGTCACAGAGTCATAAAACTTTGGAAAGTAAATTACATCTGAATCGGGTAGATTTAAATCAATTTTCTCCATTGTGGTTGACTATTAAGTATATTGAAAAGCCCACCAAATCAATCCAAACTGCAAAGGAATCCTCATAATCAACACCCATTTGGGTAATTTCATAGAAGCGCGTTCATCTTGAAGCATATGTATATGTACCGTAAAGAAAATGAGTAACATTAAAATGATACCCCAAGCGGCGATGGTTTGGTTTTCAGGAATGAGCAGCATCATCCCTAAAATCATTTCAGCCAGACCACTCAACACCACCATATTTTTATGAGCAGGAATGTATGGAGGCATGATGCGTTCATACATTTTTGGTTTTCTAAAGTGATTCACACCGGCGATAATAAAAAGAACCGCCATTAGATATTGATGCCAAGGAAAGATCATAGTAATTTTTTTTCAAAAGTAATAAATTCCAATCGACTATTCTTATCGAAATATGTAACTTTGCAATCGCAAAAACTAACTATGGAGTACGCTGAAAATATACTTGGAACCATTGGAAATACCCCAATGGTAAAAATCAACAAACTGGCCGAAGAAATTCCCGCACTGGTGTTGGCTAAATATGAAACTTTCAATCCCGGCAACTCGGTAAAAGACCGTATGGCGGTCAAAATGATTGAAGATGCAGAAGCCGATGGCAGATTAAAACCCGGTGGAACCATTATCGAAGGCACCTCAGGCAATACCGGAATGGGACTTGCATTGGCAGCCATTGTTAAAGGATACAAAATGGTTTGTGTAATCAGTGATAAACAATCCAAAGAGAAAATGGATATACTGCGTGCAGTAGGCAGCGAGGTAGTAGTTTGCCCCACAGACGTTGCACCGGATGATCCCCGTTCTTATTATTCTACTTCAGCCAGATTGGCAAAAGAAACACCAAACAGTTGGTATGTCAATCAATATGACAACCTTTCAAATACCAAAGCCCATTATGAATCAACCGGACCTGAAATCTGGAAACAAACCGATGGTAAAGTAACTCATTTTGTTGTAGGTGTGGGAACCGGTGGCACCATTTCAGGAGTGGGAAAATATTTAAAAGAACAAAACCCCAACATAAAAGTATGGGGCATTGATACCTATGGAAGCGTGTTTAAAAAATACCACGAAACCGGAATTTTTGATGAAAACGAAATCTATCCTTATGTCACCGAAGGTATTGGCGAAGACATCCTCCCAAAAAATGTTGATTTTAGCATCATTGATGGGTTTACCAAAGTAACAGACAAAGATGCGGCTGTTTACACCCAGCTACTTGCAAAAAAAGAGGGCTTCTTTTTAGGCAACTCTGCCGGAGCCGCTATGAAAGGCCTCTTGCAACTAAAAGAACACTTTACTAAAGATGATGTAGTAGTCGTCCTTTTTCACGACCACGGTAGCCGTTATGTAGGTAAAATGTACAACGATGAGTGGATGAAGAAGATGGGGTACATTGATTAAGTTCAAAAACCCCGTTTTATTGAACTTCAATTTTATCTATCTCAAGCGAAAAAGATTCCCTTTTGCCATTTCCAATTAAAAACGCAATTTCTTCAATTTCATCACCTTGATAATTTGGCAGATTGACTTTTCTACCCCTAAACGAGGGTGACATTTCTGAAAAGGGTATTTCAACAGTTTCCCATTCACCATTTGTTTTAAAGGTATATATATAGGAATAAAAATCTGTTGCATTTGTTTTTACTCTGAACTGATAGTTTTTTCCATCACCTTTAACACGCAGTAGTATTTTTTGATAAGGGTTTACATCCTTTTTTGCAAAACGATGTCTAATCGAGCAAAAGCCTCCATTGTTTTCCAGTAACACAGTTCCACTAAAAAAAGCGTGCCCATCTTTATTGAATTCTAAAGTGCTTTTTGAGATTCCACCCATCACGCCATCATTTACTATATTCCATTTGTTTATAGCTTCTTTTGAATCAAAATCAAATAGTGTCATTGAAGGAGGGTTTGAAAAGGTTAACAAGAGTATGATTAAAAACATAGAATTGCTTTTTTTAGTAAAATTAATGATCAAAAATTATTCAGGTGTAGGTTTTGTTTAAATTTAACAAGTTATACCTCTAATATTTTTTTTTGTAAAAATTAGTAATTTTATAAGATGCAAGAGGATTTTCTACATCATATCTGGAAGTTTCAAAAGTTTTCAAAAGTAACTCTTAAATCTGATGAAGAGGAGCCCATTGAAATTGTGCATCAAGGAACCCATAATTTTAATTCGGGACCTGATTTTTTCAATGCGCAGATTAAAATAGGGAACCAACTTTGGGTAGGAAATGTGGAAATTCATTTAAAATCTTCAGACTGGTATGCGCATCATCATGAAATTGATAAAGCTTATGACAATGTGATTCTTCATGTGGTTTGGGAGCATGATGTGGAAGTGTATAGAAAAGACAACTCAGTCATTCCCACTCTTGTTTTAAAACATAGAGTAGATAATTTCGCTTTAGCGAAATACAACACACTTTTTTCAAACAAAAAACATTGGATTGCCTGTGAAGAAGATTTCCCTGAAGTGGATGACTTTCTTATAGAAAACTGGATGGAACGGCTCTATTTTGAACGGTTAGAAAACAAATCAAATGTTATCCTTGAACTATTAAAAGCATCAAAAAACGATTGGGAAGCTGTCTTTTTTCAAATGCTTGCCAAGAATTTTGGATTAAAAAACAATGCTGAAGCTTTTCTTTCGATGGCACAGTCCTTTGATTTTTCTGTGCTAAGAAAAATTCAGGATAAGCCCATACAATTGGAAGCTCTTCTTTTTGGTCAGGCCGATTTACTGGAAATTGAAAGTGAGGATTCTTATGTAAACAACTTAAAAAAAGAATATAATTTTCTGAAAAACAAATTCAAATTAGAAAATAGTCAGGTGGCCCCTGTGCAGTTTTTCAGGTTGCGACCGGTGAATTTTCCCACCATTAGGCTGGCGCAATTAGCTGCGGTTTATTCAGCGAATGAGCAATTGTTTTCAAAAATCATTTCGGTGAAAACCAAAGAGGAAATTTATGCTCTATTTGATGTAAGTGCATCCAATTTTTGGGATACCCATTTTCATTTTAGTTCGGTTTCTCCACCTCGTAAAAAACGTCTTACAAAAGCGTTCATTGATTTGCTGATCATCAATACAATTGTCCCATTACTTTTTTGTTACAACAAACACATCGGTAAGGAAAATTCTGAAACTTTAATTACATTAATGAGCAGCATTAAAAAGGAAGAAAATACAATTGTTTCAAAATACAATGACTTAAAGCTTGTAGCAGAAAGTGCCTTGCAATCACAGGCTTTAATTGAACTAAAAATCAATTATTGTGATAAAAAGAAGTGTTTGCAGTGTGCGGTGGGCAATCGATTATTACAGAAGAATTAGTATTTTTACAGCGATATGCTAAATTTCATATATAAAATCCGTCATTTTTTTGAGAAGTATGGCTTTGCTGTATCTTCTCGTGTTGCAGATAAACTGGGTATGCGTGCAAAAAATGTTCGCTTGTTTTTTATCTATGTTTCTTTTGCAACTTTGGGAATGGGATTTGCGATTTACCTTACGCTTGCTTTTTGGATAAAATTAAAAGACCTAATCTATACAAAACGAAGTTCTGTTTTTGATTTGTAAATTATCGGAACACTTAAAATTGATTTTAATTCTAAAAAAAATTTGAATTCGGGTATTTTTTTAGCATCTTGCTTGCTGTTTTTGAAATTAAAATTATCAACCAACTACTTTTCTATATGAATACAAGATATATTGTCTCACTATTAATGCTTTTTTCAAGCGTTGTATTTTCTCAAGATCTCACTGTAAAAGAACGAATAACAAATCCTTCAAGTATCATCAATGATGGTGTTATTGAGGTGAGTGTTGAGGGCGGTGTCCCTCCATACCAATACAAATGGAGTAATCAAGACACCCCGTTACATTCAAATAAAGCTGTAAACCTTGTTGAAGGAGTTCCTTATACCATTACAGTTACAGATGCAGCAGGCAATTCTGTCAATAAAGAATTTACAGTCCCCGCTGAAGCGATTACAGAAAAATTTAACGGAACGTTTGCACCCATAGTTTCAAGTATTGGAAGTGTTTTATTTTGGGATCCTTTTTCTGCCATTGGAATATATGACCCGGTTGTTTATGCAGATGAAAAGTTAATACCTGCCCCCAGATGGGAACCCGGTATTGAAGGAGTATTCAAAATTAAAAAATGGTTAAAAGAAGATGGAGCCAAAGTAAAAGAGGGAGACCCTATTGCTATTATTGATAAAGATGGTGAAGACCTTGAAGTGGTTGCTTTGGCGAATGGAAGTTTAAAGCACTTAACCAAAGAGGGAAACACAATCTATGATTCAACAAAAGGGACTGATATTATTGAAGCAGGAGCACATAATTTTGCTTCTGTAGTATATGACGAAAAAGTGGCGATTCTTCATTTAAATGGAGATAAACAACAAAAGCCCATTCCTTTCATCGTTATTTGGTTAGTGATTGGAGCTTTATTTTTTACAATAAGAATGGGCTTCATTAACATAAGAGGTTTCAAACACGCTATTGATTTAGCGCGTGGTAAATATGACGACCCCAATGCGCCCGGTCAGGTTACACACTTTCAGGCCTTAACTACTGCAGTATCAGGAACAGTGGGGTTGGGTAATATAGCCGGAGTTGCTGTGGCAATTTCTTTGGGAGGGGCCGGAGCAACCTTTTGGATGATTCTTGCAGGTCTTTTAGGTATGTCATCAAAATTTGTAGAATGTACATTGGGTGTAAAATACCGTGAAATAGCTGCTGATGGTCGCGTTTTTGGTGGTCCTATGAGTTATTTAAGAAAAGGACTTGAAAAACAAAATAAAAAGAAATTAGGTAAAGTTTTGGCAGCAGTTTTTGCCGTGCTTTGTGTTGGTGCCTCTTTTGGCGGCGGAAATATGTTTCAGGCAAACCAATCATTTGAAGCGGTAAGCGGTCAATTTCCTGCTTTAGCAGAATATGGTGCCATCTTTGGTGTGATTATTATGATTTTGGTTGCAGCAGTAATTATAGGCGGAATAAGAAGTATTGCAAAAGTAACATCAAAAGTGGTTCCTTTTATGGCAAGTATTTATATAATTGCCTGTATTATCGTTATTGGCGTAAACATTGAAAATATAATACCGGCATTCACAGCGATTATTGATGGTGCTTTCAGTCCATCAGCTCTAAAAGGGGGTGTGATAGGAGTTTTAATTTTAGGCTTCCAAAGAGCCGCTTTTTCAAACGAGGCCGGTATTGGGTCTGCGGCAATTGCTCACAGTGCTGCAAAAACAAACAATCCGCCATCTGAAGGTTTTGTTTCATTATTAGAACCCTTTATCGACACCGTTGTAGTTTGTACTTTAACCGCTTTAGTATTAATTTTTACAGGTAAACACGAAGTTGCAGGTATGGCAGGAGCTCAACTCACCTCAGATGCCTTTGGAACTGTTCTAACATGGTTTCCTTATGTATTGACGGGAGCTATCTTCCTGTTTGCCTTTTCAACAATGATCTCTTGGTCTTATTATGGTATGAGAGCCTGGACTTATTTATTTGGAAAAAGTAAAAAAACAGAAATGGCATACAAACTTTTATTTCTTATTTTTATAGTGATTGGGGCTTCTGTAAGTCTTGGAGCTGTTCTTGACTTCTCAGATATGATGATTCTTGCTATGGCATTTCCTAACATAATAGGACTCTATTTAATGTCTGGTGAAGTGCGTCAGGATTTGAGAGAGTATATGGTTAAACTAAAAGCCGGAGAGTTATTTAAAACTCCTGATAAGAAAAAATAAAAAAAGCAGTGTAATGAACAGGTTAAAATCCCATTTCCGGTTTTCTAAAAATCAGCGAAATGGGATTTTGCTTTTGATGGCTACTATTGTAATTCTTCAAATCATATATTTCAAAGTTGATTTTTCTAAAGACACGCTATTGGATATCAATTCGCCTGAAATATTCGCTTTACAAACCGAAATAGACTCTTTAAAACAAATTGCATCAAATTCAAAACAAAGGGAACCCAGAAAATTTAATCCAAATTTCATTACAGATTATTCAGGATATACTTTAGGGATGTCACCTGAAGAAATAGACCGGCTACACCAATTTAGAGCAAAAGACCAATGGATTAATTCCATAGCAGACTTTAAACGGGTGACACAAGTTTCAGACTCACTTTTGGACGAAATAAGCCCCCGTTTTCAGTTTCCGGATTGGGTTACGAATCCCCGACCCAGATCAACTAAATGGAATTCCGGACACGAAAAATCATATGCTCAAAAAATAGATTTAAATAAGGCCACTGCAGAACAACTTCAGGAAATCAATGGAGTTGGTGAAGTTTTATCAAATCGGATAATCAATTTCAGGAATCGTCTCAATGGTTTCCTTATTGATGAACAATTGCACGATGTCTATGGTCTGGAGTATGGTGTTGTAAAAAGAATTTTAGCAGAATTTACAGTGAAGGAAAAACCTGAGGTGGTAAAAATAAACATTAATACTGCTTCAGCCTCAGATATGGCAACGCTACCATTTATAAGTTTTAATCTGGCGAAAGAGATTGTGGATTACAGATTGCTCCGTGAGGGAATAAAAGAGATGGATGAACTTAAAAACATCAAAGGCTTTCCAGAACAAAAAATTGACAGATTTGCCTTATATTTGACACTCAAATAAAAAATGCAAGTCACCCCTTTTTTGGGCATATACCATCAATAAAAAATTTATGAATATCACATACTTTACCGAAGAACACGAGTTATTTCGCAAAAGCTTTCAGGAGTTTTTACAAAAGGAAGTTGTTCCACATATTGAAAAATGGGAAAAAACCGGAACCATAGACCGCTTTATCTGGGAAAAGTTTGGTGAGATGGGTTATTTTGGTCTCAATTACCCTGAAAAATATGGAGGAATGGGACTTGACTTGTTTTATACGGTTATATTTCTGGAAGAATTGCAAAAAATTAATTCGGGTGGTTTTTCAGCAGCTATGTGGGCTCATGCATATCTTGCAATGACGCATTTGAATGCTGAAGGCAGTGAAGAAATAAAACAAAATTATCTTACCCCAAGCATTCTTGGAGAAAAAATTGGCTGTTTGTGTATCACAGAGCCTTTCGGCGGAAGTGATGTGGCCGGAATGAAAACGACCGCAGTCAAAAAAGGAGATTCTTATATAATTAATGGATCAAAAACTTTTATAACAAATGGTGTTTATTCAGACTATCTAGTTGTGGCAGCAAAGACAAACCCCGAACTTGGAAATAAAGGAATGAGTATTTTTGTTATAGACCGCAATACTCCCGGAGTTTCTGCAACAAAACTTGACAAACTAGGATGGCGTGCTTCAGACACCGCTGAAATTGCATTTGATAATGTTGAGATACCGGCATCCAATTTAATGGGAGAAGAAAACAAAGGATTTGCATATATCATGCAACATTTTGCTTCAGAGCGATTGATTATGGGAATCAATGCGCACGCAAGAGCAGAATATGCCATAGATTATGCTCTTGATTATATGGCAGAGCGTAAAGCTTTTGGGCAAACAATTAATAAATTCCAGGCATTAAGACACAAAATTGCAGAACTGGCCAGCCAGGTTGAAATGTGTAAAGTCTTTAACTACAATGTAGCCGCTCGTTTGAATAACGGAGAATATGTTGTTAAGGAAGCCACTATGTCAAAACTACTTTCAACAAAAATTGCTGATGAGGTCATCTATGAATGTTTGCAATTTTTAGGCGGATATGGTTATATGGAAGAGTACCCAATGGCCAGGCTTTTACGTGACAGCAGACTAGGACCCATTGGAGGAGGTACTTCAGAAATTTTAAGGGAAATTATTGCAAAAATGATAATTGAAAAGAAAGAATACAAGCCGGCAACTTAATTTTCTTCTAAAAGATTATTTTTTTATTCAAATTTTTAATTAAATTTGCCGCGCTAAAAGAGAGGAGGTGCACATCTTATGCTAATTATACCAATAAAAGACGGAGAAAATATAGACAGAGCGCTGAAGCGTTTTAAAAGAAAGTTTGATAGAACTCAAACAATGCGTCAGTTGAGAAACAGACAAGCTTTCACAAAGCCCTCAGTTTCACGTAGAGCACAAATACAAAAAGCGCAATACATTCAGAGATTGAGAGATAATGAAAACTTTTAGATTTCAAAAAATATTTAATTAAAATCCCGAACTATCGGGATTTTTTTTTGCTGACAATTATCAGTTGTTTTTCTTTTAAGTTTCGTAAATTTACTTTTCAACGATTTAACTATGCAAGTGTCGGCCTATATAAACTACCTGGCTTTAGAAAAAAAATATTCTCCTCATACTGTTTTGGCTTATAAAAATGATTTGGAATCTTTTCTGGCATTCATTGAAGAAGAGTTTAAGTGTGAAGAAGGTGACTTAGTTAATTATTCAATGATTCGTTCCTGGATTGTGACCTTGGTAGATAAGAAACTAAATAACAGGTCCATCAACAGAAAAATAGCTTCCCTAAAATCTTATTTTAAATTTCTTTTAAAAACAAATCAAATTTCTGAAAATCCTCTGGCAAAGCACAAGTCCTTAAAAGTTGCCAAAACACTTCAGATTCCATTTTCAGAAAAAGAAATAACTTCAGTCATCAATAATTTTAGCACTCAGGAAGATTTTGAAAGTGTTAGAAATAAAGTAATTGTAGAACTTTTTTATGCGACTGGTATGAGAAAATCAGAATTAATAGGGTTGAAGGTTACAGATCTTGATTTTCAAAATAAGGTTGTTAGGATTTTGGGTAAGAGAAACAAAGAACGCATCGTTCCCTTGATTTTTACAACAATGAATACATTAAAGACCTATTTATTGAAAAGAGAAGAAATAGAAAACACACAATCAGAAAATTTTCTTTTCTTATCAAAAAATGGAGTTAAATTGAATCAAACACTTGCTTACAGAATTATTAATAATTACTTTAGTAACATATCAACTAAAGAAAAAAAGAGCCCCCATATTTTAAGACATTCTTTTGCAACACATCTTTTAAATGAAGGAGCAGATTTGAATTCTATCAAAGAATTGTTGGGTCACTCAAGTTTAGCTTCAACACAAGTTTATACAAACAATAGCATTGCCGAATTAAAAAAGGTGTATGCCAAGACACATCCAAGAAACAAAAAATAATGAAATAAATTTTAAAATCACAGCCTATGAAAGTAAATGTGCAAACACCGGGATTTGATGCAGACATCAAATTGATAAACTTTATCGAAAAAAAATTAAGTAAGCTTGAACAGTTTTACGATAAAATAATTTTCGCAGATGTTTTCCTGAAGTTAGAAAACACTGCTAGCCCGGAAAATAAAATAGTTGAAGTTTTATTAAGTATTCCTAAAGGAGATTTAATTGTTAAAAAGGAATGCAAACGTTTTGAAATAGGAATCGATGAATGTGTTCAATCTTTAGAAAGACAACTCAAAAAAAGAAAAGAAAAACAAAGAGCACACTTGTAAAGATTTTTTTTCAAAAAAGTTTTTTTAAAAACAAAATTTATATACATTTGCAGTCCGTTAGAAATAGCGGACTTTTTTATGTTCAAAAAAGCAGTAAAAGCCGATGTAGCTCAGCTGGCTAGAGCAGCTGATTTGTAATCAGCAGGTCG
>CAXBNF010000038.1:0-9117 GCA_963977065.1 uncultured Flavobacteriaceae bacterium
AATCGGGACACTTTTCTTTGCGACTTCTTTGCGTTTCAACTTTGCGGCCTCTGCGTGAACCCCGCGTCTGAGTAAGCAACCCGCCACCCCGCCAACCCGCAAACCAGTACACCAGTCCACTCGTCTAACAGTAATGTACGCCCTGATATAGGTTGACCACTTAAAAAAAATCCAGCTTAAGCGCCACACCCTTTAGGGCCGGGGAAATGGCGCGGGAGGGTTTGAGTCAGTGAGCAGTGAGTGGTGAGAGCAAATCGGGACACTTTTCTTTGCGACTTCTTTGCGTTTCAACTTTGCGGCCTCTGCGTGAACCCCGCGTCTGAGTAAGCAACCCGCCACCCCGACAACCCGCCAACCAGTCAACCAGTCCACTAGTCAACCAGTTTTCAAGTTTCAGGTTTCAGGTTCACAGTTTTATCGTGTGAGAGGTGAGAAAGAGACTAGGGGAGAACTTTTTATGTACTTTATGTAAATCCTCTGTGAGCTTTGTGGTTAAAAACACTTACTATTCATTTTTCAATGGTTTATAGAACTATTCACAATTACACCAATAACCAAATCCCCCAATTTTCATCCTCCGTAGGTTTACCGTAGGAGGACACCCCATCACCAAGAACCACTCACCGATAATTTCTCCCATTTATCGAAAACCCCTCAATTTCACGGTTTTATAACCTTTTGGTAAACTTTAACAATTATTTTTACAATTAACTTTGCATTCTTAAAAATGAACCCTATGAACCCTATTTTATATAATATGAAAACACGTTTACGAGTGCCCTTGTTTACTTTACTATTTACATTGCTTTGCCTTGGAGTGAGTTCTGAGCTAAAAGCTCAAGAGACTATTTATTTCCACGATTTCGGAAATGCCTCTATTAATACTCATCCCTATGTAGTTGCTCCAGGAATTTTAGATGCAAATCTATCGGGCTCAAGCTGGGTAAATTCAACAGGTTCTTGGACGAGTTTTGCAGGTGCCTCGGGTCAAGCAATATCTTTAAATAATTCAGGTGGCACACCTAGTATAACTCTGACAGTAGATATTAATTCAGGTTATTCAATTTCAATTGAACAGTTTAATTTTTGGGTACGAAGAAGTAATACTGGTGCTCAAAATTGGTCAATAACAATAAATGATATTGCTGTTGGCTCAGGAATTGTTACAACTTCTGGAAGTTCTATAGGTATATTAAATGTTTCAAATCCAGTTACTAACATAACAGGAACATTGACAGTTAATATTTTTCTTAGTGGGGCAACTGGTTCTGGAACTTTCAGATTAGATGATTTCCAATTAATTGGCTTAGTTTCACCCATAGGTACTGATCCATTGTTAACAGTAACACCACTATCATTAACTGATTTAAACTACAACGAATTCAACGGCCCCTCAGCCTCTCAATCCTTTGAACTCTCCGGAGCCAATCTGGATGGTACTGATGTCGATGTGGTCTTACCCGCATTGAGTGATTTTGAAATCTCCGCAGATGATACAAACTTTTTTGATTCCTTAAATTTTCCGGCTTATGATGGTACAGCGACCACCATATATGTACGTCTAAAAGCAGGTTTGGCAATAGACATTTATACAGACGACATCACCATCAGTGGTGGGGGTGCAGACCCTATTAGCGTTTCTTTAAGTGGCGAAGTGCAGCCACAGCCCATACTGGGTTGGCAAATTGACGATACAAACATCGCATTTGTCCTTGATTTTGACAACACCGCCATCGGTGCCAATGAAGGGCAGTATGACGGTTCAGGCTTTGAGCCTTTCCCGGCTTCTGGAAGATTAAACAGCAACACTTTTGCTACTACCGGTATGAGTGACGGGGATTCAGCCTTTGGAGACGAAGCTATTTCCGGAGATTTTGCAAGAGGCACTTCCTCAGGAGGAGTTGGAACCGGCGGATTTTATGCCTTTGAAGTAGCACCCGGAAACCACGCCTTTGGCTGGCAAGCAACAGGAAGTGATTTTGCACCGGGAAGTATCACGTTGCGTATGCAAAACCAAACCGGACAAGAAGTGACTTCCATCGATGTGTCTTACCTTATCTATCAATACAACGATCAAGGGAGGTCAAGCTCCTTAAATTTCAGTTATTCAGAAGGCTTTAATTTTTATGAAGCAGTTCCTGAATTGGACTTTACTTCTACTGAAGTCGCTTCCGGTTCGCCGGTCTGGGAAGTGTTCCCCAGAAATACGAAAATCATTCCCTTTGAACCCATACCGCAAGGAGAATTCTTCTTTTTGCGATGGGAAACTGCTGATGTAGGCGGAAGCGGTAGTCGTGACGAACTGGCATTGGATAACATTCGTGTGATTTTCAATGAGGAGTTTTCTGAAAATTATGTATATGAAGCAGGAAGCTGGTCTCCCGAAGACCCAAGTGGTATCACCAATGAATTTGATATCCTTGTTGTTAAAGACGGTGAGGCAACACTCAACCAGGAAATGGGATTCCTGGACCTTATTGTGGAGCCCGGTGCGGTTCTTAATGTTGAAGAAAGCATCACTGTAAACGGAAACATCATTTCAAACGGCAACCTCACCTTCGTAAGCAACGCCACCACCACCGGTCAGCTGGATACCTTTGACGGCATCATTACCGGCGAAGTGGAAGTACAACGCTACATTCCGGCACGCCGTGCGTTCAGATTCCTGTCATCTGCTGTCAGCACCACAGGCAGTATCAACGCCAACTGGCAGGAAGGACAAAACAACACCGGAATCATTTTCCCGGATGACAATCAAAACAGCAACCCCGGATTTGGAACCCATATCACCGGTTCGCAAACAGGAGCCAATGGTTTTGATGCCACTCCCAGTGGAAACCCCTCGTTATTTACATTGAACAATGTAGCACAAGCCTGGGAAGCCGTGACCAATACCGATGTCAATACCATCACCGCAGGAACCCCTTATCGTTTGATGGTAAGAGGTGACCGCGGTATCAATGTAACAGACAACGGGGCGACTCCCACAAACACCACCCTGCGCACCACCGGAGCGCTTCATACAGGGCCTTTGACCTTAAACGATTTAAGTGTGGTAGCAAATGATTTCAATTTCTTCGGAAATCCTTATCCCGCCGCAGTGGATATAAACGAGGTGATTACAGCCTCTACCAATATCAACTCGAATTTCTACTATATCTGGGACCCCACTTTGAGCGGTGCAAACGGTCGCGGTGCCTATGTCACCATCGATTTATCTGATGGTGATGGCACAAACACTGTTGGCTCAGCGGGTAATAAATTTTTACAACCCGGCCAGGCAGCCTTTGTACTTACACTGGCAAACGGCGCAACAAGTCTTCAGTTTGAAGAAACACAGAAAAATGTAGTTGCACCGCAAACAACCGTTTTTGACATCAGCTCTCAGATGGATGTGCGTTTGTACAGAGCCGCCGCTTATGCAGCAGGAGAAACCCCCTCAGACGGATTACGCTTGAAGTTTGGCGAAAGCAACACCAATGCCATCACTTCGATGGATGCGCCCAAGTTTTACAATCAGGACGAAAACCTGGCGAGTTCAAACGACGAGCGTTTGTGGAGTATAGAGAGCAGAGCACTCCCTGAGGAAGGAGAGAGCATTCCGCTATTCACCAATGCCTACCGCACCACCGACTATGTGTTTGAAGCCATCCTCACGGAAGTCAATGACATCACCGCCCTTTTAAGAGACCACTATACCGGTACAGATACCCTATTGGAAAACAATGAAAATACCCTTTATGCCTTCACCATCGACCCCGATGACGCAGCAAGCAGTGCAACAGACCGCTTTGAAATCGTGTTTGAAGAGTTGTTGAGCACCGGTGATATAAGCTTTGGAAACGGCTTTGTGTTGTTCCCCAATCCCGCTCAAAGCGAAATCACTTTGGCAACAAAAGGAATAAACAGTGAGGAGGTGCAGTTAAGCATCACCAACCTATTGGGACAAACCGTCTATACACAAACACAGACCGTAAAGGCAAACGGACAGCTAACTTTGGATGTATCTTCCTTATCACAGGGCGTGTATGTACTCAAACTCACACACAACAAAGGACAGTTCACAACAAAATTCATTAAAAAATAAAAACTGCTGAAAGATGAAAAAATTAAAATTCCCGATATCAAAACTAGTTTTAACAGCCACACTGTTTTTTGCAGCCTTGGCTTTTCAACCGGTACAGGCACAAATCACCTTTGATGACGATGTGGATGATAGTACCAGTCCGGTACCCATTGATGGCTTACTGGGTCTGGGACTTGCCGCAGGCGCCTTGTATGGCATCAGAAAATTGAAAGGCAAAAAGTAATCACTTAAAAATAAAAGTGAAAAGACCGTTTTCTCTCAAGGGGGGAGGCGGTCTTTTGTTTATTTAATATAAAAAATACAATATTATCGACGATATGTTGTTTAATTGCGGTAAATGACTATTTTTGAAAAAAAAAATTGAAACTAATTATTTAAAACTCTTATTGTTTTAAAATTCAAATTAATCCCTATTCTAATTATGAATTTTACCCCCAAATTGGTTGCAATAGCCGTGCTATTTGCTGCCCTGTCAGTGCAGTTTGCTATTGCGCAAAGTCCGCAAGAAGTTCAAAAGATTATTAAAGATTACAATGTTTCGCTTTTACAGGAAATGGAAAACCGTTTCTCTGAGAAGGCACAACTTGAAAAAGCCGAGGCGGAAGCCGTGGCACAGCAACGCGGACTCGAGACGCGAATGACACTGGAAGACGGTGGCGTTGCTGAATTGCAGCGTGTACTTGATGATGGAACCTTAATTTACTACCGTACCTTCAATGTGGACGCAGCACGTTCCACCCGAACTGATCATTTGAATATTGGTGGTTCAACAGCTTTTAATCTGGATGGTCAAAATATGTTAGCCGGTGTATGGGATGGCGGTCATGCAAGGGCATCACATCAGGAATATGATGGTCCCGGCGGGACAAACAGGGTGACTATCATGGATGGACCGTTGAATCTTAATTTTCATGCAGCCCATGTGACGGGTACAATAATGGCTTCCGGTGTGGATGCCGATGCAAAAGGGATGGCCCCGCGTGCCCGGGTAAATGGGTATGACTGGAACAACGACCTCGCTGAAGCAACAACAGCTGCCGGTAATGGTTTGTTGATTTCTAATCATTCTTATGGGTATGATGCCTCAGATCCCGGTTTTCCTGATTGGGCTTTTGGAGCATATATTACTGATTCAAGAAACTGGGATGTTTTGCATTACAATGCTCCTTACTATTTGATGGTGGTTTCTGCCGGAAATGACGGAACACAAAATTATAACGGAGCTCCTTTAGACCCTGCATTTCCACAATATGATAAACTAACTGGGAATTCCACTTCAAAAAATAATTTGGTGGTGGCAAGTTCACAAGATGCCAATGTAAATGCCAATGGCGATTTGATAGCTGTCAATATCAGCTCATTCAGCAGTCAGGGACCCACAGACGACTACCGTATCAAACCCGATATTACCGGAAACGGACAAGGGGTGTATTCTACTTATGAAACTAGTAATTCAGCATATGCTAGTATTTCGGGCACCTCAATGGCTTCTCCCAATGTGGCCGGCTCCCTGCTTTTACTTCAGGAGCACGCCAACAATGTAAATGGAAATTATATGCTTGCGGCCACCTTAAAAGGGTTGGCTTTGCATACAGCAGATGATGCAGGGATGACAGGACCCGATGCCATTTTTGGATGGGGTTTGCTAAATGCAAAACGAGCAGCTGAAACAATTTCTGAAGCAGGTTCAGGTTCAATCGTCGATGAGTTAACATTAAGCCCCGGTCAAACGTACAGCATTACTGTTGATTCAGACGGAATCAATGATTTGATGGCCAGTATTTCTTGGACAGACCCTGCTGGAACGGCTTCGGGTGATTTAAACAATACAACTCCCAGATTGGTAAACGATTTAGACATTAGAGTGACTCAAGGTGGTACAACTTATTTTCCTTGGCGTTTAACCGGTGTGAATACCAATGCCAATAATGGAGACAATATTAGAGACCCTTTTGAAAGGGTAGATGTAAGCGGTGCCTCGGGTAGTTATACTATAACGGTAACCCACAAAGGAACCCTTTCCGGCGGAAGCCAGAATTACAGTTTGATTGTAACCGGGTTGCTTGTGGAATGTACTGTTGCAACATTACCTGAAAACCTTTCGGTAAATGATATTACAGGTACAACAGCATTGGTTTTGTGGGATGCTCAAGCCGGTGAACTTTATGATTTACAATACCGTGAAACAGGTGTAGCTGAATGGATTACAATAGAAGAAATTCCTACTGCTAACTATTCCCTTAATGGTCTAAATATACTTACTGAATATGAAGTACGCGTTCGCAGTAAATGTCCGGAAGGCGTTCCCACTGACTATACGGCTCCGGTAAATTTTACCACTACCGGAATCACTTACTGTAATTCAGCTTCCGAAAATCCTTTGGCAATTTATCATATCAGTAATGTCACACTAAACACTATTAATAACAACTCTGTGCAAAGCACGTTTACTGACTTTACAAACATTAGCACCACATTGGAACAGGGTGATACCTATACCATAACCATCACCCCAACAACGGATAACCCCGGTTATTTTACATTTTATTCAGTGTGGATTGACTACAATTTAAATGAAAGTTTTGACGATCCCGGTGAGCAAGTATTCACCTTGGAAACCAGTGCAGAAAATCCGGCATCGGGTCAGTTTACCGTTCCTACAGGTATAAATCCCGTGACCACTAGGATGCGGGTTTCCCTGAGCAATACAGGCATACCCGGACCCTGCGATATTTTTTCTTTTGGTGAGGTGGAAGACTATACCATAGTCATCAATCCGGAGGGTTATTTTTATCAGGACGGTGTTTGGACTCCGGCCAATCCCAGTGGTCTCGCTACTACTGCCGATAATATAACGATTATGAATGGGACAACCTCTTTCACAGCCGATACTCAAGCAAATAACTTATTGATTCAGCAGGGAGCATCACTTTCCGTTGCTCATGCTTTGCAAGTGAACGGCAATATCACCAATAACGGCAACCTTATCTTCGTAAGCAACGCCACCACCACCGGTCAGCTGGATACCTTTAACGGCATCATTACCGGCGAAGTGGAAGTACAACGCTACATTCCGGCACGCCGTGCGTTCAGATTCCTGTCATCTGCTGTCAGCACCACAGGCAGTATCAACGCCAACTGGCAGGAAGGACAAAACAACACCGGAATCATTTTCCCGGATGACAATCAAAACAGCAACCCCGGATTTGGAACCCATATCACCGGTTCGCAAACAGGAGCCAATGGTTTTGATGCCACTCCCAGTGGAAACCCCTCGTTATTTACATTGAACAATGTAGCACAAGCCTGGGAAGCCGTGACCAATACCGATGTCAATACCATCACCGCAGGAACCCCTTATCGTTTGATGGTAAGAGGTGACCGCGGTATCAATGTAACAGACAACGGGGCGACTCCCACAAACACCACCCTGCGCACCACCGGAGCGCTTCATACAGGGCCTTTGACCTTAAACGATTTAAGTGTGGTAGCAAATGATTTCAATTTCTTCGGAAATCCTTATCCCGCCGCAGTGGATATAAACGAGGTGATTACAGCCTCTACCAATATCAACTCGAATTTCTACTATATCTGGGACCCCACTTTGAGCGGTGCAAACGGTCGCGGTGCCTATGTCACCATCGATTTATCTGATGGTGATGGCACAAACACTGTTGGCTCAGCGGGTAATAAATTTTTACAACCCGGCCAGGCAGCCTTTGTACTTACACTGGCAAACGGCGCAACAAGTCTTCAGTTTGAAGAAACACAGAAAAATGTAGTTGCACCGCAAACAACCGTTTTTGACATCAGCTCTCAGATGGATGTGCGTTTGTACAGAGCCGCCGCTTATGCAGCAGGAGAAACCCCCTCAGACGGATTACGCTTGAAGTTTGGCGAAAGCAACACCAATGCCATCACTTCGATGGATGCGCCCAAGTTTTACAATCAGGACGAAAACCTGGCGAGTTCAAACGACGAGCGTTTGTGGAGTATAGAGAGCAGAGCACTCCCTGAGGAAGGAGAGAGCATTCCGCTATTCACCAATGCCTACCGCACCACCGACTATGTGTTTGAAGCCATCCTCACGGAAGTCAATGACATCACCGCCCTTTTAAGAGACCACTATACCGGTACAGATACCCTATTGGAAAACAATGAAAATACCCTTTATGCCTTCACCATCGACCCCGATGACGCAGCAAGCAGTGCAACAGACCGCTTTGAAATCGTGTTTGAAGAGTTGTTGAGCACCGGTGATATAAGCTTTGGAAACGGCTTTGTGTTGTTCCCCAATCCCGCTCAAAGCGAAATCACTTTGGCAACAAAAGGAATAAACAGTGAGGAGGTGCAGTTAAGCATCACCAACCTATTGGGACAAACCGTCTATACACAAACACAGACCGTAAAGGCAAACGGACAGCTAACTTTGGATGTATCTTCCTTATCACAGGGCGTGTATGTACTCAAACTCACACACAACAAAGGACAGTTCACAACAAAATTCATTAAAAAATAAAAACTGCTGAAAGATGAAAAAATTAAAATTCCCGATATCAAAACTAGTTTTAACAGCCACACTGTTTTTTGCAGCCTTGGCTTTTCAACCGGTACAGGCACAAATCACCTTTGATGACGATGTGGATGATAGTACCAGTCCGGTACCCATTGATGGCTTACTGGGTCTGGGACTTGCCGCAGGCGCCTTGTATGGCATCAGAAAATTGAAAGGCAAAAAGTAATCACTTAAAAATAAAAGTGAAAAGACCGTTTTCTCTCAAGGGGGGAGGCGGTCTTTTGTTTTTTGTTCTAAAAGGTATAATTAGAGAACCTTCAACCAATCATCAACCCCCTCTGTGAATCTCCGTGAAACTTCTGTGTGACTCTGTGGAACAACCAAACACCCATCCTTCTCCGCTCAAGGGCGGTTTCAGATGGCGAGGCAAACTCCAATATAATTACCCGTTAACCAATATGTACGTCCCTGATATAGGTTGACCACTTAAAGTCAATTTATATGAAAGCAAACA
>CAXBNF010000039.1:0-5044 GCA_963977065.1 uncultured Flavobacteriaceae bacterium
GGAATCTCATCAGTATGTTATATCAGAACTTTAAATATCTTATCACTTATAAACGCGATCATATCAGCCTCGGGCGGATGGCGCTCTACCAACTGAGCTATTTTCGCATTTACCAATTCCCGCGAAGGCGGGAATCTCATCAGTATGTTATATCAGAACTTTAAATATCTTATCACTTATAAACGTGATCATATCAGCCTCAGGCGGATGGCGCTCTACCAACTGAGCTATTTTCGCAATTACCAATTCCCGCGAAGGCGGGAATCTCGTCAATAATATCTTAGAACATTAAGTTTTACAACTCCAAAGCGGATGCAAATTTAAAACTTTTTTAGCAATACCAAAGGCTTTTCAAAAAAAAGTATAGTAAAAAATACTGCTATTTTTTTAACCTCAAATTATCCTTCCTCACCAGCATTCTTTTAATTTCATTTAGTTTCATCAAAGCCTCCACCGGTGTTAAGGTATCTATATCTAAACCAAGGATTTCCTCCCTGATTTCTTCAAGCAACGGGTCGTCCAGATTGAAGAAACTGAGTTGTAAATCCTCCCTTCCGGCTTGTTTGATGTTTTCAGTTAATGCTTCTGAAGAATGGGATTTCTCCAATTTGGAGAGCATTTTATTGGCACGATGCAATACTTGTCTTGGCATTCCGGCCATTTTTGCAACATGTATTCCAAAGCTATGAGCAGAACCACCCGGGGTTAGTTTTCTTAGAAAAAGCACATTGTCTTTTAATTCCTTCACAGAAACATTGTAGTTTTTGATACGGTGAAAGGTTTCTGCCATTTCGTTCAATTCATGATAATGGGTTGCAAACAGGGTTTTAGGCCTGCCGGGATGCTCGTGTAAAAATTCACTAATCGCCCAGGCAATGGAGATACCGTCATAAGTACTTGTTCCCCTCCCAATTTCATCCAGCAAAACCAGACTGCGGTCTGAAATATTATTGAGAATACTCGCCGTTTCATTCATCTCTACCATAAAAGTCGATTCGCCCATGGAGATGTTGTCGCTCGCTCCCACTCTCGTGAAAATCCGGTCAACACAACCCATTCTAACTGCTCTTGCAGGAACAAAACTACCAATCTGTGCCAGCAATACAATCAATGCCGTTTGCCTCAATATAGCCGATTTACCACTCATATTGGGTCCGGTAATCATAATGATTTGCTGCTCATCCCTGTCCAGAAACACATCATTGGCAATATAGGGTTCATCTGGTGGTAACTGGTTTTCAATCACGGGATGCCGACCTTCCTTGATATCAATTTCAAAAGTGTCGTCTAACAAGGGTCGGGTATAGTTTTGCTCTTTGGCATGTTGTGCAAATGAGCACAAACAATCCAGCTGGGCAATGCAAGCCGCGTTTTGTTGCACTTGTTTGATATAATCGGTCATCCAAAGCACTAGTTTTGAAAAGTATTCCTGCTCCAGGGCCCCTATTTTTTCTTCGGCACCCAGGATTTTATTTTCATATTCTTTGAGTTCCTCTGTGATGTAACGCTCGGCATTTACCAGTGTTTGTTTTCTGATCCATTCTTCAGGGACTTTATCCTTGTGGGTGTTACGCACCTCGATATAATAACCAAACACATTGTTTGAAGCGATTTTCAGGGAAGTGATTCCGGTGCGTTTGGTTTCGCGCTCCAACATGCCATCGAGGTATTGCTTTCCTCCTTTTGAAATGGCCCGCAATTCATCCAGAGATTCAGAAAACCCTTTGGCAATGGTGTTCCCTTTCAGAATATTGACTGGGGCTTCTTCATTGAGGGTGGCTTTGATTTTTTCGCGTAAGCTGTCACAGGAATTGAGTTGTTCTCCAATGACTTTTAACGCGTCGTTTTCTGAAGTTTCAGCCAGTGACTTTATGGGAACAATGGCTTCCAGCGAATTCTTCAACTGAATGATTTCTCTGGGGTTCACTTTTGCCGTGGCTACTTTGGAAATTAAACGCTCCAAATCACCGATGCGCTTGATATGTTGCTGAATTTTTTGCAGTAACGAGGGGTTGTCCAGCAAGAAGCTCACCACCTCGTGGCGTTCTACAATTTTATCACTGTTCTTTAACGGGAGTGCCAGCCAGCGTTTGAGCAAGCGCCCTCCCATTGCCGAAATGGTTTTATCAATCACCTGCAATAAAGTAACCGCGTTCTGCGCATTGGAATAATACAACTCCAGATTGCGGATGGTAAAACGATCCATCCAGACATAGGCATCTTCAGCGATGCGTTGCAAATGGGTGATGTGATCGAGCTTGCGGTGCTGGGTTTCGCTTAAATAATGCAACACTACACCCGAAGCAATGATGCCATTTTCAAGATGGTCCACACCAAAGCCTTTCAGGGTTTTGGTTTTAAAATGGGTATTGAGGGTTTCTGTAGCATAATCATCCTGAAACACCCAGTCATCCAAATAAAAAAGGTGAAAATCTTCTCCAAATTCCTCAAAAAAGTGCTTCTTTTTTTGTTTTTGAATCAACAGCTCACTGGGCTGAAAATTTTGTAATAGTTTATCGATGTACTCAGCGTCTCCTTCTGAAGTGAGGAATTCGCCGGTCGATATATCCAGGAAAGCAACCCCAATCGCATTTTTACCAAAATGAAGCGCCGCAAGAAAGTTATTGCTTTTGGATTGTAGAATATCGTCATTGAAAGCCACACCGGGAGTTACCAGCTCAGTTACTCCTCGTTTGACGATGGTTTTGGTTTGTTTTGGATCTTCCAGCTGGTCACAAATGGCGACACGGCAACCCGCCTTGACCAGTTTGGGAAGATAAGTATTGAGAGAATGGTGTGGGAAGCCTGCCAGCTCTGTTTGATCACCGCCATTATTCCTGGAGGTGAGCGTGATATTTAAAATACCGGCAGCACGCACGGCATCTTCGCCAAAGGTTTCATAAAAATCACCCACTCTAAACAACAACAACGCATCAGGATACTTAGCCTTGATGGTATTGTATTGCTTCATTAAAGGGGTTTCTTTCTTGGCCATTTGTAAATTTTCTGTAAAAGGCTAAGTTAAAAAAACTCCTTTTGTTTTTGAAACCGCTTCCTCCTTTTTATATGTATTTTATCAACAAAATTTACTCTCCTCTCTCAGGTAGTGGGGGAGTTCAATCTTAGTGAGGTTTTCGTTTTAAAACCTTAATTTTGCAAAATGTCAAACAGAAAACTAAAAAATAGCGAACTCACACGTTTAAGCGAAGAAGAGTTTAAAGAAGCAAAAAAAACACCCCTTATTATTGTTTTGGACAACATAAGGAGTTTAAATAATATTGGCTCAGTATTTCGCACCGCAGATGCTTTTTTGGTTGAAAAAATTTATTTATGTGGCATCACTGCACAACCTCCCCATAAAGACATCCACAAAACAGCCCTGGGCGCCACCGAAACTGTTGATTGGGAATATGAGGAAAACACAATTGGACTTATTGAAAAACTTAAAGGGGAAAACATCACCATTCTTTCCATAGAACAGGCAGAAAATGCGGTGATGCTCGATGAGTTTATCCCCATAAAAGATCAAAAATATGCTGTGATTTTTGGAAATGAAGTTAAAGGAGTGGATCAAAAAGTAGTAAACGCATCAGACGCCGTGATTGAAATACCACAATATGGCACCAAGCATTCTTTGAATATTTCTGTAAGCGCCGGTGTGGTCGTTTGGGATTTGTTTTCGAAGATGAAGGGTTTTACTCCAAAGTGATTTGCCGTAAAACCTCAAGGTAATCTTTACGGTTTTTTACAAAATCCATTTCGGTGATGTCAATGATTCTCACCTTGCTTTCAGATTGTGACTTGATAAAATCGAGGTAGCCCCTTTGGATGGACTCTAAATACTCAGGAGCAATGTTTTGCTCATATCCCCTGCCCCTTTTCTTGATGTTTTCAATCAATTTATCTGTTGACTGAAAAAGGAACACATACAATTCGGGTCGTTTGATGTCTTTATACATCAACTCAAACAACCTGCGGTACAATTTGTATTCTTCTTCCTGAAGTGTGACTTTTGCAAAAATGAGTGATTTGTATATATCATAATCGGCTACAACAAAGTCTTTAAAGAGATCCAGTTGACTCAAATCATCGTGCACCTGTTGATAACGGTCTGCCAGAAAGGACATTTCAAGTGGAAAAGCATAGCGGCTTTTGTCTTCATAAAATTTAGGCAAAAAAGGATTGTCTGCAAAGCGTTCTAAAACAAGTTTTGCATTAAAATCAAGTGCGATAGTTTCTGCTAAGGTGGTCTTACCGGCTCCAATATTTCCTTCTATAGCTAAATAACTGAATCGTGATAAATTATATTCAGAAATGGGATTTTTTAACCAACGTTGCATTTTCTGAATCTTAGTATCGTCTTCACAGGAACTTAGCATTTGAAGGCTGGTCTCCCTTGTTGACGGATGAACAAAATCTGGAGCAATATCACAAAGGGGTTGTAGTACAAATTTTCTTTTATGAAGGTTGAGATGAGGCACCTGCAAGGCTTTGGATGCGATAACCGCATCATCAAAATAAATAATATCAAGGTCTATGATTCGGGATTCATAACTACCTTTTTTAGTTCGGGTTCTACCAAGTTTGTTTTCAATTTTTAATAAATTTTTTAAAAGCTGCTCTGCTGAAAGGTGTGTTTGAACAAGTAGTACCGCATTCAAAAAGTTACTTGCTTCAAAGCCCCAGGATGTGGTTTCATATACCGGTGAGATTTTTTGAACACTTCCAATATCAGTAAAAATTGCTTGCACAGCTTCCTGCAAATAGAAATACCTGTCTCCTTGATTGCTGCCCAATGAAATATATGCTTGATGTAGATTCATATCGTTTTAAAAGAGCCTCTTTTTCACAGAGAACCAAATAGGAGTATTGAAAAATATTATACGCAAATTAAGAAAAAGAAAATCAGTATCCCTAAATTTGTTATTCACAAATACCACCTTGAGAGAAAAAGATTTTAGAGAGGCTTACCACATTTACCTGATTTTGGGCGCTTTGTTTATTTGCTCTTTGGTGGTTTCCAATCTTATCTTCCAAAAGTTTT
>CAXBNF010000040.1:0-4038 GCA_963977065.1 uncultured Flavobacteriaceae bacterium
GCCCCGGGAATGCTACTATTGTTGGTGGTACTGTCAATATGAACACCGCCGGAAACGAAGGTGGTGGATTATGGAACGGCAGCGGACTGATGATAGTTGACAATGTGACCATTGATGGAAATGTAGCCAGTGGAGTGGGTCCGGCCAATGGCGGAGGAGGTGTTCACAATAATGGAGGAACACTTGAACTGATTAATGGAACAACCATAACCAATAACATCGCAGAAGGTTCTTCAGGAAGTGGTGGAGGAATCCTAAACGTCCTTGGCGGAACAGTTTCAGCGACTGATGTTACAATCACAGGAAACAGCGCTGAACGTGCCGGTGGAGGTATTGAAGATGATTCAAGCATAAACCCCGGAACAATCAATTTAACGAATGTAACTTTAGATAACAACACCGTAGCCATGTCCCCCGGTAACGGAGGCGGACTGCACATTACAGGTCCGGGGAACGCAACCATCATTGGCGGAACAGTTAACAATAACATTGCCGGTAATGAAGGAGGCGGATTGTGGAACGGTAGCGGATTGATGGTAGTTGACAATGTCGTCATCGATAACAATGTGGCAACCGGTGACGGTGCCGCTAATGGCGGTGGCGGAATTTTCAACAACGGTGGAGATCTGCAAATACTGAACAACACGACGATTACCTACAACCAGGCAACCGGAACAGCAGCTAGCGGTGGCGGACTCTTAAGTGTTGATGGGGAAATCAATATAACTGCTTCCTTATTTGAAAGCAATTCGGCTAACAGAGCCGGTGGAGCTATTGAGGTCATTGATGGTATCTTAACATTGGAAAATGTTGATTTAATTGGCAATGATGTGAATGGGGGTGCTGGAACCCCAGCTCCCGGAAATGGTGGTGGTATCCATATTAGTGGTGAAACCGTTACAACCATTACAGGCGGACAAATTGTAAACAACGCGGCCGGTAGAGAAGGAGGCGGTTTATGGAATCAGACAGGAAGTCTGATGACTGTTGTACAAGTCACTATCGATGGGAATAGTGCCAATGGTGCTGACCCAAGCGATGGCGGTGGTGGAATCTTCAACAACGGTGGAATCACTGAAGTTATTTCATCAACCATTTCCAACAACCAGGCTACGGCGTCAAACGGTGGCGGAATCCAAAACAATACCGGAACGACAACGATAATGACAAGCACCCTTTCAGGAAACACTGCAGCCATGCATGGTGGAGGAATTTATAACGATGATATCCTGAGTATCAATGCATCAACGATTGCGTTTAATGAAGCAATGATGTCCGGTGGCGGAGTGACAAACAACTCTTCAATGGGAACTTCTTTAAAGAATACCATCGTATCAAACAACGAAGCACCAATGGGGAATGATGTTTCAATAACTTCAGGGGTCTTTATGTCTGAGGATTACAACCTGATTGCTGACAATGCGGACGGTGTTTTTCCGGAAGCGAGTAATGATATCATTGGTGAGCTTCCATTACTGGAGCCGTTAGCCAACAACGGCGGACCCACTCAAACCCACGCGATCGTGATGGGAATGAATTCGCCCGTGATTGATGCCGGTGATCCCAATGACCTTTTTGAAGACCAAAGAGGGGAGGCCATTGTTGGAATCCGTGATATTGGCGCCTTTGAAACAGACGAGGTATTGAGTACAGGGGATATTCCTTTTGCAAATGCATCGATACTATTGTATCCCAATCCGGCAACAAAAGGTTTTGTAAATGCAGAGGTGCCCGAAGTATTCGGTAGTTCGATTCAATTGAATATTATTGAAGTGGGCTCCGGAAAGTTAGTACAACAATCAAACCTTGATTCCGGTAAAACCGAAATCAATACCCAAGGTTTAGCCTCCGGTGTCTATGTTTTACAGTTTATTTCAGAAAACAGCTCAGAAACTAAAAAGCTTATTGTGAGGTAGCATCTATTGCTATATAGTGATGAAATCGGTTCAGAATTCTTTTAAAGAATTTTGGGCCGATTTTTTTATTCATTGACAAAAGCCACACTGTGACAAGCAACAATCGCTGCAGTTTCTGTTCGTAGCCTGCTTTCACCCAAACTCACCGGGATAAAATGATGTTGTAAAGCCAAATCAATTTCGCGTAAAGCGAAATCACCCTCAGGACCAATTAAAACAAGCACATCATCTTTGGGTTTTATGACCGCTTTTAAGGAGTTTTTTTCGCCTTCAGCGCAGTGAGCGATGTATTTTTGAGCGCTATTTTGAGACTGCAATGCAATAAATTCTGAAAAGGAAACCGCTTTGTTAAGTTTTGGTAAATAGGCTTTGAGGGATTGTTTCATTGCACTCTGAAGGATTTTTTCATAGCGCTCCGGTTTGATTTTTGTTCGCTCGCTATGCTTACAAAAAACAGGCGTGATTTCAGTAATGCCAATCTCTGTGGCCTTTTCTAAAAACCACTCATAACGGTCGTTGAGTTTGGTGGGAGCAACTGCCAGATGGAGTTGGTAAGGCAGCGGTGCTTGTTCAGTTACCTCCGTGAGAAGCACACTGCATTTGTTGGGATTAGCAACCACAATTTCCGAAATAAAAAACTTTCCTAAACCATTGGTTATGTTTAAAATAGAACCTACTGATTTACGCAATACTTTAACTATATGCCGACTTTCCTCTTTGTCAAAAACAAGCGCTTGATTTTTGTGTTGGGCTTCGGAATGGTAAAATAATTGCATAAATATTTTAAAATTTGCTATTCAAAAAAACTGAACTTCCCTGATTAGAGTTGACCGTTTTTAAACATTAATTTCATTGTTAAAAATAGTAATTGATTGTTGATGAAAAGTACTTTTCATCAACAATCTGTTTTCAAATTCCATTGGACTTATCTTTCCAATGTTATTGTGTGGTCTTACTGTATTGTATTGATTGACTGCTTTTTTCACCATACTCTTTAACTGGTCAAAGCTTTTGGGTTCCCAGTGTTCAATATAATCGTTCTTTATGGTTCTGTTTATGCGCTCTGCATAGGCATTGTCCTGGGCTGTTTTGGCCATACTTATTTTACAACCTTTACTCTTTAGAAGCCTTGTGTATTCACTATAAATATACTGACTTCCCCTGTCTGAATGATGTATATCAGGAGCTTTATTGCTCTTTAAAGCCATTTGAAGAGCTTTTACATTTGCTGAAGCTCTCATATGGTCTGAGACCTGATAGCCCACTATTTTCTTGGTATAAACATCTATTATAAATACCGCATAGTAAAACTTTTCTCCAACACGGATATAAGTGATATCAGACTGCCAGATCACAGAGGGTGCATTTACCTTCATTCCCTTTATCAGGTTGGGATAAAATACATCCGATGAAAAAGTAGTTCTCCTAAAGTTTTTCTTGCGTTTTAAGCGATACCCCAACTCCATAAAAGTCTCTACAAAGCGGTCTCTACCTATAAAGTCAGGACGCAAGGTGTCATACATCTTCTCAACCCCACAACCGGGATGGTCTTCTCTTAGCTGATCAGCTTCTAGAACTAAATCTGCTACTTTTTTATCAAAAGCAGCTTGGCGCTTTGCATACTGATTAACAGCTTGCTTGCTAATGCCTATGGTTTTATAAAGCTGATTCATAGAGAAGTTTATTTTCTTTTGGTTCTTTCGGAACCACTCGATTGTGGGGTGTTGGAGTTTTTTTTAATGTCAATATCTAATTCAGTCTTGGCAATATCAATCATCTTTTCAAGATAATCAATCTGTATTTGCTTCTTACCAACTGTTTGTTCCAACTCCTTAATTCGTTGCTCAAGGGCTTTTAATTTGTGTGTGCTGCTGTCTTTCATCTCTACTATACGTTGACCTCGCTCATTAGACCGAGAATATTTGTATATCCATTTATAAATTTGAGGATTACTAATATTATGCAATCGTTCTAACTGTGGAACACTAAATTTACCACTTTCAAAATCATTGACAATAGACTTTTTAAATTCTTCAGAAAACCGTCTTTGTTTTCTAATTAATTTGATGTTTGCTTTCATATAAATTGACTTTAAGTGGTCAACCTATATCAGGGACGTACA